>CAZVYN010000001.1:0-121982 GCA_964631125.1 uncultured bacterium
CGCGCCCGCCTGTCGGGTGGTTGGATCGAGCAGCCCGAGGAGACGACGCTCCAGCATCCGCGGATGGTGCCCCGCCAAGATCGAGAGGATCCCTTGGATCACGATCTCTCTCGCCAGGAGTTCTTCTCGTGACCGCTCCGACAGCTTGTCCGCGATCGGATTGAAGAGCATGTAGCTGAGCACGGCGCCGTAGAAGGTGGTCAGGATCGCGGTCGCCATCGACCCCCCGATCTTCGAAGGGTCATCCATCTGCGTGAGCATCTGCACCAAGCCGATGAGCGTACCGATCATGCCGAAGGCCGGCGCCGATGCGCCCATCCCGCGGAAGATCCTCTGACCACGATCATGTCGCTCCAGACTCTGCCCCACCTCGCAGCGCAGCATCGACTCCAGCAGATCCGGCGCCACGCCATCGAGACAGAGGTCGGTCGCCCGCTTCAAGAACGGGTCGGTCACCTTGGCGCGTTCGAGCGCGAGCAGGCTGTCGCGGCGGACGGCCTCCGCCAATTGGCCGATCGACCGCACGAGGAGCGTCGGCGAGGCCGGCTGCGTGACGAAAGCGTGGCGCGCCACTTTGAGCGCGCTCAAACAGGTCGAGGCGGGAAACTTGATCAGCGTCGTCGCGATCGTCCCGCCGAGCACGATCAGCGCCGAGGGCGCGTCGAGGAAAGAAAGCGGCGTCGGTCCGAGGACGATCGCGACTCCGATGAGCGCGACTCCCAGGAGGATGCCGACGATCGTCGAGCGATCCACCCCGCGCCCCTCAGCTCGGCGTTTCTTCCGGAGCGCACGGCAGGGTCAGCGTGATCGCGGCGACTGAGGCCTCCGGTCGGTCCCAGAGGAGGGTGCCGCCATATCGATGGACCACGGAGCGCGCCAGCGGCATGGCGTAGAGCGATCGCGTCTCCTCGACTCCAGCCGCCGCCGCCAGCCGCGCATAGTCGGGCTGCAGGGGCGACGACGCCGCCGGCAGCGGATCGGAGACGCCGCGCAGCGTGAGCTGCACGCGCGAAGTGGGAGAACGCCGATGCCGGACTTCGGCGGTGATCCGGCCGGGGCCACCCATGAGGTGCGCCAGCTCATCGAGCAGATGCGAGAGAACGAGCACGCACTTTTCGACATCGACGAAAGCGCGCAGCGGCGGCTCGGTCAGGGAGAGGTCGAAGGAAACGCCGCGTAGCTCGAGCCGCGTTCGGACGCGGGCGAGCGCGCGATCCAAGAGGACGTTCGGGTCGACCGGCAGGTCGCGCCAGGTCGGCTGCCGGACCCGGAACTGATCGAGCGTGGCCAGCGTGTCGAGTCGCGATTGCAGCCACTCCGCTTGCAGGTCGAGAGAGTTCCAGAGTTCGACCGGGCGTCCGGTCCCGGGGATCTCTTCGCGCAGAAGCGAGAGATACGCCCGCATCGCAGCCATCGGTCGACTCAGCGAGTCGGCCAGCGCCGTCATCTGCGCGCTTCTGACCTCTTCCCCACGCTGGAACCAGTCCTGCTCCCCCATCGCCGAGAGATCCCGCAAGCAGACGAGGAGACCCGCGGACGACTCCGGATCGGACTGGACGCGCTCGACCGAGATCTCGATCATCCTGGCCGCAGCGCCGCCGTCGCCCGCCAGCCGCCACTGCATCGAGCGCACGACCGGACTCGCCTGCCTCGCCGCCATCTGCACGAGAGCGAGCACTGCCGAACCGCACTCCGGAGCAAGTCTCTCGTGCAACGGCCTCCCGATCGCGTCGATCCCGGCGTCGAGCCAGGCCTGCGCGGTCGAATTGACCGCGAGGATCTGACCCTCGAGATCGAGCACCACGACTCCGTCCGAGATGAGCCCGAGGAGCCGATCGAGATATCGGGTCGTCGAAGCCAGCGCGAGTTGGGATCGCTCGATGCGCGAACGATGACGTTGCCGCGCGACCGCCGCGCCCGCCAACGACGTCAACAGGCGCCAGCCATCGGCCGGAAGCAGCGGATGAACGTCCGGGAGCCCAGAGAACTCCAAGCGGCCGACCGTCTCGCCCGCATAGGTCAACGGCAGTTGGAGCGTTCGGTGGACGGATTCGGCCGTCTCTCCTGTCTCGCCGAAGGCGGACGTTTCCGCGGCGCCGTCACAGAGAGAGGCGCCGAGAGTCCACGTCGCGCCGCCTTCCTCCGCCAGGATGAGCCGCGTGCGGCGTGGCCCATCGAGCGATCCTAGGAGGCGCACGGCGAGGAGCTCATCGCAGACGCTCGCCACCTGGTGGAGATTGATGTCGACCGCCAGCAACCCAGTGATGACGCTCTCCGGCCAACCGAGCCAGTGCGTGTCCCCATCGGTCCGCCAGGCCAGCGCCGCCGAGTTCGATTGGCTCATCCGACGGCCTCCCTGCCGTGAATCTCACTGCTGAGAACCACCCGACGACCGCTCACTGCAGGAGGTCGAGGAAGACCTGCGCCTTCTCCAGCTCCGCCTCGAGTTCGGGCGCGAGCGACGCGGCCAGCTCGGCGCTCAGGCCGATTCTCTCCATCACGGTCGGGTCGAACGGCCCGCGCATCGCGGGGGTATCGTCGCCGGAGAACACGCGATGGCTGAGTTCATCGGCCACGTGGACGACGGCGGCCAGCGATCCCGCCTTCTCCGCGCGGCTCGGTTCGTGATGCGCGCCGATCGCCTCGGCCACGCCCGGCGGGAAATTCCACTTCTGTGCGACCAATCGCCCGACGGTGGCATGGTCGACGCCGAAGACCTCGCGCTCGACCAAGAGCAACGGTTCGCCCGCCTGCGTCCGCTCGAGCACGCGCGCGAACTCGGTCGCAAAATAGTGATCGAAGACGATGCGTCCCATGTCGTGGATGAGACCGGCGAGAAACGCCTCTTCCGGGTCGACCAACCGCAGCCTCTTGCCGAGGAGCCGCGCCGTGCAGGCACAGCCGATCGAGTGACGCCAGAAGAGCGCGTGGTCGAATTTGCGATTGCTCGAGGCGCTCCCGAAGTTCGTGAGGAGCGTGGCCGAGAGCGCCATGTTGCGAATGGTCCGGAAGCCCAACAGCAAGATGGCGTGATTGACCGACGAGATGCGGCGGTTCAGACCGTAGAACGGCGAGTTCACGATCTTCAGAACCGCAGCAACCATCGCCTGGTCCATTCCGACCGCCTCGGCCACCTGTTGTCCCGTCGATTTGGGGTCTTCGACGAGATTCAGAATCTTCGTGACGACCACCGGCAGGGTCGGCAACGACTCGAGTCGATTCAGAACCGGCCGGATCTTCTCACGCAGCACGGGATCGACGACATCTTCGGGCAGAGCGCTGCTCATCCTGGATCTTCCCCCTGGCGGGTTCGCCGCGCGACACCCCTCCCTGGGGCGCGCCTCTCCGCCATCCCAACCGATCGGCCGGCCCCGACCCGGACTTGATCTCGAGTCGGCGCCGGAAAATCAGCGCGGAACGGAGGCTCGATGGGGGGCGTCATGGAGCAGATAGTCGCGGACGCCGGCGGCGATCGCCTCGGCCAGGCGTTGGCGATGCTCGGGGTCCGCCAGTTTCTTTCGGTCGGTCGCGCTCGAGATGAAACCGACCTCGACCAGGATCGAGGGCACCTGGAACGACTTGAGAACCGCGAACCCGGCCTGCTTGACGCCGCGGACTTCCGCCAGTTTGCGGTCGCCCATCGCGTCGAGCACCCGCTCCGCCGCTCGGCTGCTGCGGCGCAGCGTGTCCGCTTGGCGGAGCTGCACGGAGAACGGGATCCCCTCCAACGAGGCATCCTCTTCCATCACGTATTCGGGGTCGGCTTCGTTCTCCAAACGCGCCGCCTCGCTCGCGGCTTCGTCCGACGCCGCGCCGAGCGAGAGAAAAAAGACCTCGGCCCCGGCGGCGGCCCGACTGGTGGACGCATTCACGTGAATGCTGACGAACAGATCCGCGTCCTTTTCCTCCGCGGTGCGCATCCGTTTGCGCAACGGAATACGCCGATCGTCGTCCCGCGTCAGGTGCGGACGGAGTCCGGCGTCAGCCCGCAGTACGTCCGCGAGGCGCCTGGCGACATCGAGCGTGATCGCCTTCTCTTCGAGCGCGCCGCCGGTCGCCCCGGGGTCCTCTCCTCCGTGCCCGGGATCGATGACGACGACCCTCGGTCCGTCGGCGGCCGAGGGAGCGGCGGGCGTCGTCGTGATCGGCTTCGCCCGCGGATCTGACTCGCCTCTGCTCGCCGCGGCTCCTCGCGCGAACAGGTCCACCACGATGCGATCCGGCGATGGGAGCGCAAAGACCTCGACCTCGGAGGGTGCGGTGAAGACGATTCGCACCATCAGATCTTGGCCCGAGCCGTTCGCGGCTGGGGTCGCGGTCGCCTCGAACCGGCGGAGTCGACCCTGCGGAGTGCTGAGCTTCGATGTGGGGGGCCGTAGGGCGGGCAGGAGCAGCACCAGTGCGGTGTCGCCGTGGGCGCTCGACTCGAAGGAAGGAAGCGCTCCGGAGAGTTCGAGCACCAGTCGAGTCCGTTCCGGCGTGGCGCCGACGCGGACATCACGCACGACGATCGGCGCCCGCCCCGGCGCCGCCAGCGCCAGGCTCCTATCGACGAACGAACCGCCGGAGACCGTCAGTAGGAACAGGAGACCGAGCAGCCCCGACCGGGCCGGTTCGGCGCGTTCGAGGGTCGTCAATCTGGGATCAGTCGACCACCACGTTCGGCGCGAGGACGAATATCGCGGGATCCCGCGGAAGTCCGTCGAGGTGGACCTCGTAGTGCAGGTGGGAACCCGTCGAACGGCCGCTCGAACCGACTCTGCCCACTTGAGCGCCGCGCTCGACGTCATCGCCTTCTCCGACCGAGATCTCGCTCAGATGGCAGTAGAGCGTCTCGTAGCCGTAGCCGTGTTGGACGCGTATGCACTTGCCGAAGTCTCCGTCATACCCCGCACTGATCACTGTGCCCGCCGCCGTCGCGAACACGGGTGTCCCGCGCGGCGCGCGCAGATCGATGCCATTGTGCACGCCATGCTCACCGGTGAATGGATCCGAGCGTCCTCCGAAGCCGCTAGAGACCGCGTGATCTCCGCGCAGCGGACTGATCGTCGGAGTATGCGCCAGACGTATCTGTTGCTCGGAGAGAGTCTCCAAGGTCTCCTGGTAGCTCTCCTGTTGGAATTCCGCCTTGCGGATCAGTTCATCCAGGCGACGCGATTGATCCTCGAAGACACGATCGAGACCTGGGTCGCTCGTCCGCTCCGGGTCCGCCAGCGCGACGAACGGTCCTCCGATCCCTAGGCGTCGGGTCTGTTCGTCCACCGGATCGAGTCCCGCGAGGAGTCGCGCCCGTTTCTCCATCTCCTCGCTCTCGCTGACCAGGTGCTCCACTTGGACGAGCTTATCCTCGGTCTCCCCGAGATGACCGCGCAGGCGGTCGTTCTCATGCTTCAGGCGAGAAAGATCGTGCCGCAATCCCAGGCTCTTCAGGACATGCAGTCCGGATCCCGCCACGGCGAAGAATCCAGAGGCCAGACCGACGAAGAGCGCGACGAGCACCGTGAACGAGACCTTGAAAGTACGGACGACCCCGCCCTCGGGGACGACCGTGAAGTGCAGGTGTTTGGGCATTCCTTCTCCGTTGGCTCGAAATTCCTCCCCGTCTCCGCGCGCGTCATCGTCCCAATCCCGACTTCGGGCCTTCTGCCCGCCGAGAACGCGCGACTTCCCTGGAGATGCCTGTTCTGGAGGTATCGAACCGACTCGAACCTTCTTCCCGCTCTGAGCGAGCACCGCGACCCGGCCGCAGAACCAAGTCGACAGCTCGTGAGGCGAGATTCGACCCCACGCGGGATGACGAGAGACTCAGATCGGGTTGGACCGCCGAGTACGAACGGCGGGCCCGGTGTGGGTGAAGATCGGATGACCCGAGTCCTTGCGGCTCCTCGTCGAGAGCACGACCGGGCGGAAAGCTAACAGCGGCCTCCGGTTGTGTCAACCGCACCGGGGGCTCGCGTCGAGTGTGCGTGGTCGGGAGTGGCCGGTGCTCGCGAGCCCGCGCGTCGCTATACTGCGCCCGTGGAACCCGCGCTCAGCATCGAACGAGGTCCGATCGTCTTCGTGAGCGACGTCCACCTCGGCGCTCGGATCGGTCCTCCGCAGCGCGAACAGTGGCTGATCGAGTTGCTGGCCGAGATTCCGGCCGACGCAGGAGCGCTCTTCATCCTCGGAGATCTCTTCGACTTCTGGTTCGAGTACCGACACGCGATCCCGAAGGGGAGCTTCCGCATCGGCCGCGCGCTCGCCGACATCGTCGACTCGGGTGTTCCCGTCGTTTATCTGGGCGGCAACCACGACTTCTGGGTCGGCAGTCATCTGTCGGAGGAACTCGGTGTCCGCGTCTTCCTCGAGCCGATCTTGGCGCGACTGCACGGTCGTTCCGTCTTGCTCGCGCACGGCGATGGGTTGGGACCTGGCGACTCAGGCTACAAGGTTCTGAAGGCGGTCCTGCGCAACCGGCTCGCGATCGCGCTCTTCCGGTCGATCCACCCCGATTTGGGCATCCCGCTGGGCTGGAAGGTCTCCAATACGAGCCGACACCACACGAAGCAGCGTGAGGTCCTGCTGCCGAGGATCCTGCGCGACATCGCGCTCCCCCGTCTCGTCGGGAGCACGGAAGCGATGGTGATGGGACACGTCCACGAGCCGTCGCACTTCGCCGCTCGCGGCAGGGAATTCCTGCTCATCGGCGACTGGATCGGGAACTTCACCCATGTGCGGATGGAGAACGGGCGATTCACGCTCTATCGACGGGTCGATGGCCGACACGTGGCGCTCCCGTCGGAGCCGTTCCCACCCGAACTCCAGCCGATTCCGTTCGAAGAGTCGGAACGCGCGCGCGGCGCTCGTTAGCGCCCTCTCACCACGTCGCACGAAGCGAGATGCGGTGCTGCTCCCCGAGGTCCTCGCCGAACGGCACGAACGCGTACTGCGCGCCCACTCGATTCCCGCCGAGGCCGAAGCCGAAGCTCACATCTTGCGTGTCGAGTCCGCTCCGATAGCCGGCCTGGAGGCTGGCGAATTCTCGATACCGGTACTCCGTGCCGAAGAGGATCGATGTATCGTCGTCGCGCACGGCTCGGACTTCGCACGCGACGCGGACCGAACCGTCGGCGGCCGCGAGCGGGACGGTGTGAGTCAGGCCTCCCTGCACGATGAGCGGGAGGTCGAACGACTCGGTCTCGTACTCGAGCGACGATCCCAGGTGGAGCAGCGCTGCACCGAAGTCTGTCCGGGGCAGGAGTTCACGCCACTGGATGCCGACGTTCCCGGCCAGCCCGTCAGCCACATACTCGTCCACGATTTCTCGTAGATACTCGACGCCGAACCCGACGCCGATCTGTTCCGTCACCGCATAGGCGTACGATCCGGAGAGCACCACGCCGTAATAGGCGAACGTTCCGACATTGCGCCCTGTTTCGTCCGTCTTCGGGATGTCGTCACTCCACACGCCGTGGAACGCGAGCCCCGCGCCCGATCGCCCGAATCCGTGCGTCAGCCCCGCGAATTCGTAGCGCACATCGCGAAAACTCTCGTTGTGAGTGACCTCCGCGCGAGTCCGGTCCATCAGCGCGAGCGCCCCGGGATTCCAGTAACTCGCCGAAGGGTCGCTCACGTTGGAGACGACGGCGTCGCCCAGCGCGACTGCCCGGGCCCCGGCGCCGATCTCGAGAAAGGAGAGGCCGGTCGCGGCCTGGCTATTCGGCGGCGGGCACGCCGCGAGCACGCCGATCGCCGCGCACACTGCCGCGAGTCGACCAGTCAGGTCTACGAATCGAGATCGATCCGAGCCGACGCGAGACACACTCTGCCAGTCGATGCGCATGGATTTCCTTTCCCACCCGGAAGTGCGAGGACCCGACAGATCAGGCGTGTCGAGAAGGCGCAAACCTGCTCGGGTCCTCCTGCAGCGCGGATGATAGGAACAGTCAGCGGAGGGGTCAACGCGACCGATGTTCCCGGGATGCGTCGCGATCCTCGTGAGCTCGGCCGCGTTCCCGTCTTGTGTCACGATCGTCGTGATCGACCCGCTCGCGCTTGTTGTTCTCCCGCCCGGCGCGGTCTCGGTCTCGGTCGCGGTCTCGGTCCAACTTTCTTGTTCGCTTCCGGTCGAGGTCGTCCGCATGGCATCGAATGCCGCGGGAGTGGACTCGGTCGCACCGATCACAGTCGTCTCCACCCACGCGCAGCCGGATGACCGCGCGCACCGGCCGGCAAGTCCCGCAGCCACAGTCCGCGCGCGGTCCGATACAGGACGGCCGCCGCGCCCCCTCTCGCTCCCGCACGCAGAAGGAGAGTCGGGCCGCGATCTGCCTTTCCGGGCGTTCGGGCCTGGAAACTAGATCGAGGCAGAGAGCCTCCACCCGGGTGAACCGTCCAGTCGCGGCGCAGTGTGTCAGACCGCTTCCGCAGCCCCGGTCATCGCAGCGCCAAGGAGAACATCCCCGGTGTGAGCGCCGGCCCCTCCAGCGTTCATCCACCCATGTCGGATGCACACAGGGGTCGAGCGACGCAACGGCGAACACCTCCTCGTTCCCGGCGGGTCCGGTGAAGCAGAGCGATCCCGCGCCCCGCGCCGGAAGCCGCAGAACCTCCCCCCCACGCACCCACCCGTCCCCGT
Organism: uncultured bacterium; assembly: GCA_964631125.1. Taxonomy (GTDB): domain Bacteria; phylum Eisenbacteria; class RBG-16-71-46; order CAIMUX01; family CAIMUX01; genus CAZVYN01. Next base: position 8,621 of record CAZVYN010000001.1, read on the forward strand.
ATGCATCGGGAAAGAGGCGCCGCACTCGGCCCACCGGATCGATCGAATAGACCGCCATGAAGGACGCGGTCGACGGCCGGACGTAGACTTCCAGCCGTTCTCCCGGCAGGACGATGGAACCATCGGACGGGTTGGACCAGAGGTCGAGCCTCATCGGGGCCGGACAACGGGCGTCGACACGGAAAGGAATCCAACCGCCGACCTCGGCCTGGATCTGTACTTCCAACCCCTCGGCGCGCGCGCCTCCCCCGTTCGCGACACAGAACAGCAGGCCTCCGATGAAGGTGATCAGGCCGATGAGAACGCTGCGGTAGGACCACGTCAGATTCATCGGCTACCTCCCGCGGTGTCCAAGCCAACTGCGTGTGGAGCGCGCAATCCGCCTCGCCGGACCGCCAGGCTATCGCCGATTGTCCCCGCTCCTGCGGGTTGCCGCAGTTCAGGGTTGGCTCTCGCCTCTTGATAGGCCCAATCCAGTAGGACGCGGCCGCCGCTGACTTCGAGCACGTGGAACTTCGCGTAGCGATCATCCCAGGTCCAGACGACATAGCTGTGGCCTTCGATGAGAGCCGCTTCTCCCCTCGGCGCCCACCCGTCGATCGGCGCACGGTCGATCGAGTCGAGCGACCGGTAGCCGGCATCCTGGATGTCTGAATAGACCGTGGCGGACCGCTCCGTGGTCACCATCCACGCGCCTTCGTCCGGCGAGGACCAGAAGTAGATGTCGGCGTCGATGTCGACGGCGTCGACGACCTTCATCCTCGAGAAATCGAAGCCGGCGTCCTCACCACAGACCCGTGCGTTGCAGAGGCGAAGATCGAAACCCTCCGGTCTCGGGGTGTCTCGCACCTGGCGAGCACTGAGTTCGCTCTCGTTCCCGTACTCGTCGAAGGCCGAGATCGCATAGGAGTAGGTGCGACCGTTCTCCAGCCCGCGGTCGATGAATCCCTCCGCGTCCCAGAGGAGCGTCGCGAGCCGGGAGAATCTGGATCCTCCGTCGCTCCTCCAGACGAAGTATCCACTCAGGTCCGTTTCATCGTTCGGAGTCCAACAAAGGTCGACTTGCCGATCTCCTGTCCGAGAGATCAGGCCACGCGGCGGCTCCGGCGCGCGCGCGTCTCCATCGCGGCAGTCCTGCACATGATCACACCCGGCCAATGCCACGGCGGTCAAACCGCCGAGCAACCACGTTCTCATTGGCGTGCGCTCCTCGTTCCCGGTCCCCGGCCGCGCGTCGGCCCTCGATCGAGGACCCGGCCACTCGCGGCTTCCGTCCGAGAGAACAAGCAACGTGCCGAGCCTGATCTGCATGTCGGAGCCCACCGGAGCGACGGGCGGAGCCCATGTCCCCGCCGGACTGTCGCGCGCGTGCGTCAGTCGGTGAGTAGGGCGTCACACTCGACCCAAACGAAAGACCCCGCGAGACCGGGGCGAGCGGTCTCTCGGGGTCGATCGAGGCTGGACTCTCCCGAGTCGAGATCTCTCTCGACTCTCGGAATTACTCAGGTCGGAATGACGATCTACCAAGTCACCAGAGGCCCAGGCCACCCGAATCGGAACTCTCACGACGACTGACGCTACCCGCTGCTGAACTCATTTACGATGCCGGGTGGCCTGGCTCTGGCTTCTGGAGGTCCCCCCTCCACCGATTCCATAGCTCATTCGCGTGCCAAGGTGACCGCCGGCACTCACTCGACAGCGGCAGCATCGTAATCCGTTAATACAAATAATGTTACGCCATCCGCGGTGGGCGGCTTCGGGATGTCGCGGGAGTGGCCTGGGACAGCGATCTGACAAATCTCTTGATAGTTTCGCGAGGCATTGGGCGTAAACCGCTGCCGGAGAGCAGGATTCGAGTGGAAAAACTATTTCGAGTGAATCATGCCAGGACCTAGAGGTGGCGCCGGCCCCTGGGGCGCGAGCGGGGGCAGTCGCGATCAGCGTGGGACGCGAACGCGGGGCTCCAATCCGTACTGCCGGATCTTCGAGAGGAGCGACGGATAGGAGAGGTGGAGTTGCCGGGCGGCTTCCGACTTGTTACCGCGCGCGCGCTCGAGCGCATCGCCGATCATCCGCGACTCCAACCGCTGGATTTCCGAACGGAGAGTTCCCTTCGGCGCGTCGGCGCCACGTCCCGATCCGTCCAAGATTTCCCTCGGGAGCGAGTCCACTCCCAGGCGTTCGCCGTCGTCGGCGAGCACCACCATCCTCTTCACGACCTTGCCGAGTTCCCGAACGTTCCCCCGCCACTCGTGGTCGGTGAGAAGCTGCATGGCCTCGCGCGTAATTCCGAGTTGGGACCGGCCGAGTTCGGCCACGAACTGATCGTAGAAGCGACGGATCAAGAGCGGGACATCTTCGCGCCGCTCTCGCAGCGGCGGAATGTTCACTTGGAAATCGTTCAGCCGGTAGTAGAGATCCTCCAGGAATCGACCCTCGAGAATCGCGCGGCGCAAGTCGGCATTGGTGGCGCAGATCACGCGTACATCGACGGAGTGCCAGCGCGTGGCCCCGACCGGGCGGATCTCGTGCTGGTCGAGGACGTGCAGCAGTTTTGCCTGGACCCCTAGCGGCGCCCGATCGACCTCGTCGAGAAAGAGGCTACCTCCTTCGGCCTCCTCGAAGAGCCCGGGCTTGGTGCGCACGGCCCCCGTGAATGCCCCTTGGACATGACCGAAGAGCTCGCTCTCCAGCAACGTTTCGGGAAGCGCAGCGCAGTTGATGGGGACGAAGAGCCCGGCGTGCCGACGACTGGCCTGATGGATCAGCCGCGCTAGCAAACCCTTACCCGTACCGGTCTCCCCGGTGACCAAGACACCGACGTCGGAGTCGCCGAGCTTTCGCAGGAGGCCGATCGCGCGGCGCAACTCACTGCTGCACGTCACGAAAGCGTCATAGGGGTCGGGCGCGGCGGAGGTGCGGCTGGCATCAGCGGCGCGGCGCGCTCGCACTTCCGCGGCCAGGAAGACCGAGAGCAGCCCCGCGAAAAGCGAGAGAAGACGGAGATCGGGGTTTCGGTACGGCCCCACCATGCTGCCGGGTCCGCGGTCCAGGTAGAGCAGTCCAACCGACCCATCCGCGCCCAGGGACAACGGGATCGCGACGGCGGCGTCCGCGTCACGAATCCACTCCGGCGCCGCGGCAAACCTGGGATCGGTGCGCGGCGAGTTCGACACGAAGACCTTACGGCCCGCCCGGAACTCTCCGAGAAACTGTTCGGCCAATCGGTCGAGCGACCCCGCCCCGCATTCGGATGGGAACCCGAGGCATACCTCCAACCGAGGTTGTGCGTCGGCGACTTCGCCCCACGCCAAGAACGCTCGATCACTGCGCGAGCGCTCGATCGCCTGGCGGACGCCTTCTTCCAACGACGCATCTGGTCCGAAGCCTGCGAGATCCTGAACGACCCGATACTCAGAGGAGCGCGCGAGGGACGACTCCGCGAAACGTTCCTCCAGCTCGGCGCGCACCACCTCGAGCTTCGAACACCACTCGGTCAGCGATCGCTGCTCGGCTAGCTCGAAGGCGGACGCGACGGTGGCGAACGCTTCGTCCAGTTCGCCCGCGAGGGCGCGAACCGCCGCCAACTCGCGGAGCACTTCGAGCGCCACTTCGGGCAGGTCCAACTCGACAAGCCGCGCAGCGACTTCCTCCAGCGAAACCGTGGCCTCTCGTCGCCAGACCCTCGCCGCGGGATCCGCTGCGTCGATCTGGCTGCGAAGGTGCAGGAGTTGGGCGCGCGCCCAGCGAGCACGGAGCCATTCGAGAACATCGGGGGTGTCCGAGAGGAGGGCGACGGTTTGATCGAGGATCGACTGCGCATGTTCGAAACGACCGGTCTCGATCACCGCTTGGGCGTAGACACGAAGACTCACCCCCGCCTCGACGGAGTCACCCACCCGGTGGGCGATGGCTGCCGCCTCGAGCGCGTCGGAGATCACCCGAGCAGCGTCTCCTCGCGCCAGCGCGATCTCCGCCTTGCGACGGAGCACCTCGGACACGAGATCACCTTCGGGCGCGATACGAAGTGCGAGGGTCAGCGCCGACTCGAGCGCGACCTCGGCCTCTCGATAGGCCCCTTGTCGAAGCAGGAGCTCACCCATGAACTCGTGCGCGAGCACCTCTTCGCGTTGGTGCCCGTGCTCCCCGGCCAGCGCCAGCGCCTGCCGATAGTGCCGCTCGGCCAGTCGATCCTTGCGCTGACGCAATTGCAGATTCCCGAGCGCCAACATCGCCTTCGTCTGACCCGACGCGTTGCCGATCTCACGGAAGACGTGGAGTGCCCGCGACAGGTTCTGTTGCGCTGCCGTCCACTCGACCCGTCGAGTGCAGAGAATTCCCAGGTTGAGAGACGCGGCCGCGATGCGAAAGTAGTTGCCCGCTTCTTCGCTGACCGAGAGACCTCGCTCGAGGTACTCCCGAGCCTCGGACCATCGCGGTCCATTCGTGAGGAGCACTCCGAGATTGTTCAGCGACTGAGCGATGCCCTCTCGATGATCGATCCGTCGGAAGGTGAAGAGCGCACTCTCGTAGTGTTCGCGGGCGCGGGCGACCTGGCCGAATCGCAGCGCGATCCCGCCGAGGGTGAGCTCGAGGAAGCCGATCTCCTCGTTGGCGCTCGTCTCACGCAACACTTCATAGGCGTCGGCACAGTGCCGTTGAGCGTCGACGTAACGTCCGAGACTCAGCTCGAGTCTTCCCAGCCGTGCTCGGATCCTCGCCAATTCCACTCGGTCCCCTCGCCCGTCGACGCTCCCCAAGAGGTCCGCCAGCACCTCAGCCGCCTCCTGGTGACGGCCTCGCCGCCGCAGGCATTCCGCGATGCGGAACTCCACCTGCAGTTGATCCGCGAGGGAGCCCCCCCCCGCGGAGGGAGCCGCGAGCAGCGACCGAGCCCTCTCGTAGTACTCGAGAGCGGTCGCACCGTTGTCCGCGGCCAGGTGCACGTCACCCAACCCGAGCAGACGGGACCAATCGACCTCGTCGCCGCGCCGTTCCTCAGGAGAACCCGGCTCGAACGCGACCGGCCCGATCGACGAGGGTTCGCTCGATTGGGCTGGACCGAGGATGGGGGGATGCTCGTCCATGGCTCCTGCCGATCAGCTCTTCATCACGCGGTCGCGCGCGACGGCGCCCCGCAATCGGGATCGACGCCGCGACATCGGATACAGCGATTCTCGGTACTAGCGACGGGATCCAGCGGTGGGCGCCACTCCGCCGCACTCGGTCCTCTCGGGCTGAGACGGACCGAAGAGAAGGTAGAGCCACCAATCGATCCTACAGTCGATCTCGTTCGGATCCCCGTCGTTGTTCCCGGATCCGGTTGTCCCGGTTGGTGGATCGTCGGGCGGAGGGGCTGGAAGCGGAACGCCGTTCGGCGCAGGCGCCGCAACCAGGTCCGCCGCGGCCGCCGGGGGCGGGATGAGCATCGATGCGGGGATCCAGCTCGAGGCGAAAATCGCCAACAGAACGAGGCCCGCCCACTGACGCCGTGGGCGAACGGAACGCTTACACATACGGACTCCTTCGAACGCGAGAACGTGGCGTCGCGAGGCCCCGCGTTCCGCGTTTCACACCGCTCCTGCGCGGCGGACCGGACGATCAGAGTTCAAGCAGCGAATCGGGTCCGTGTCGAGCCTATGCCCACGCCTGAGGACTCGTCAACCCGCAACGCGGCTGCCACGCGCTGCTTCAACGCGCGGCAGCAGGGCGCGGCCGCTCACGTCCAGGGTGTGCTCGCCGCAAGTCCTCTCAGAGCAGGTAGTCCTCGATCGCGGCAGGCGGGGAGGAAAAACCCTCGACTCCGCGGCCGCGCGGCGAGCGGTCCATCTCCCAGGGAAGGAGGTTCGGGGCGGTGTCGAAGTGCGACCCGACCAACGCGAGCACTGCCGCCGCCGCGCTGTCGCGAGGGGCGATTCGGTAGATCCGATACTTCCCAGCGCGCTCCGTCTCCACCAGACCACTCCGGGACAGGACTCCCAGGTGGTGGCTGACCAACGGCTGCCGAAGGGTTGAGGACAGGACGAGTTCGGTCACGTTTCGGGGGCCGGCACGCAGCATCTGGAGAAGCCGCAGCCGTTGGACATCGGCCGCGGCCGCCAAGCAGGCCCTCAGCCGCTCCAAGGAGAGTTCCTCCTCCACTCGCGTCTCCATACGCCTCCCCGGCTTACTCGAACCCGCGTGGTATCGTACTCGAGCGCATGCTCTCTCACGAACCCACAGACGCCCCGTCCGACCGCGCGCCGCAGTCGCCCGCGCTCGAACGTCGCCTCTTGCTCGGGCTTTCCGCCGACGAGATGCGACGAGACGGCCTCCTCGCCACGATTCCGGCCTACCGCGCCCGGCAGATCTCGCACTGGTTGTATGCGCGCGGCGAGACCAGCTTCGAGCAGATGACGAATCTCCCGGCCGCGCTCCGACGCGACCTCGCTTCTGAGTACTCCCTCGAACCGGACCCAATCGAGACGCTCGCGTCGGGCGCCGACGACGAGGCGTTCAAATTCCTGTTCCGGCTGGGCGACGGCCGCTTGGTCGAGTCGGTCCTGATCAACACCCCGAGACGCCGCACGATCTGTGTTTCCTCGCAAGCGGGCTGCGCCTACGGCTGCACGTTCTGCGCAACCGCGCGAATGGGCCCCGGCCGAAACCTCCTGCCGCGGGAGATCGTGTCGCAGATCGTCGCCGTGAGAAAGCACATGCGGACGCTCGGACTCCCGGAGACGCACAACGTCGTCTTCATGGGGATGGGGGAGCCGCTCGCAAACCTCGAGCACCTCATCGCTTCCCTGCGCCGCCTGGAGTCGCAGGACGGGCTCGGCATCGGCCGCCGCCGGATCACCGTTTCGACCGTCGGCCTGGAGCCGCAGATTCGCGCGCTCGCCGAGTCGGACGTTCGACCTCGGCTCGCGTTCTCCCTCAACGCGACCACCGACGCGGTGCGGACCGAGCTCATGCCGATCAACAAGAAGTATCCCTTTCGCGAGGTCTTCCTGGCGCTGCGGAACTATCGAGAACGCACGAGGATGCGCGTCAGCCTGGAGTATGTGTTGCTCGACGCCGTCAACGATTCGCCGGAGGACGCTGCCCGCCTCGTCGGATTCGCGACCGAGCACGATTTCAAGGTGAACCTGATCGTCTACAACGCACACCCGGCGGCGCCGTACCAACCGCCTTCCGCCGCGCGGATCGCCAGTTTCGTACAGGCGATGGCTCCGGTCGGGCCTTCGGTCTCGATTCGTTACAGCAAGGGTCGGGACATCCTCGCGGCGTGTGGACAGCTCTCGACCCTGTGGCGCGATCAGCCCGACACCGAGCCATCGAAGGGGCTGCCGGCCTAGCCGGGGCCGTGCGAAACACCTCGCGGGTATGACAGACGACGCCCGCGGCGCTCACCCTTCGAAGGACCCGTCGCTCCGTCCAGGCCGGCATCGACGCGTGCCCCGGCTCTCGACCGCTCTGTTCTTTCTCACCGCCGGGTCCGCACTCGTTCCGCTGTCCGCGGTCCTGCTGCTCGGCTGGGTCCAACTTCGCGAGCAGCTCAGAGTCTGGACTCTGCCCTCAGTGGAGGTCGCCCTGGCCGATGCTGCCGCGTCACAGGTAGCGACCGCACGCGTGTGGCAGAGAATCCTGGAGGACTCGGCCCGCGAGGCACTCGTGTCGCCTCCACCCACCGAGGACTCTCTGGCGTGGCGCTCCCGCCTGGACGGATTGTCCACGAGCCCCGCGGTCGACTTGGCTCAGTTGTACGTTCGCGATTCAACCGGCTACCACCTCGCCAACGGGTCGTACGAGCCGGATCTCAGCGCGCGCCTCTCCGATCCGCGCGACTCGGAGATCGGACCGGCGGCGCCGATTCTCCTCCGCGTGGAGTCGCCGCGCGCCGACTGGCTGGCGACGCCGACCGCGTTCTGGACGGCGCCGCGCGCGTCGAACACCGGTCCGAGACCGGACGGCATCTTGGTGACCGGGATGGTGTTCCCTCCCCGGACGATTTCACGCATGGAGTCCACGGCGCGAGCCGTACAGCTCTACCGGCGGCTGGGTGAAGTCGGTCGTCTTCTCGGAACTGCGTACGGGGCGGGCTTCGCACTGGTGGCGGGGGTCGCGACGCTGGGGGCCGTCTGGCTGGCTCGTCGGCTCTCGGATCGCGTCTCCCACCCGCTCGATGCGCTCGCGCGAGCGATGTCCGACTCGGACCTCGGTCGGCGCAGGATCGATTCCAGCGAGGCGACGTTTCCCGAGATCGCCGAGCTGAGGGATGCATTCGCCGCCATGCGGACGCGTCTGGCGGACGCTGAAGCCCGACTGCGGGAAGTGGAGCAGGTGCGAGGCGCCCGCCGCACCGCCCGCTTCGTGGCGCACGAGATCCGCAACAGCCTCACTCCCATCCAAGTGGGGATCGAAGTTCTCACCCGTCGGGTCGCCGGGTTGCCGACCGATGACCGCAACCGCGCAGAGCAGGCGCTCGCGCTCTTGCTTCGAGAGTCGGAGCGGATGACCCGCTTGGCGAGTGCGTTCGCGGAGTATGCGCATCTCCCCGCCCGCCGGATCGAGGAAATCGATCTGGCGCGCCTGGCCAGAGAAGTCGCAAGTGTCGAGACACCGGCCTCGGTTCGCCTCGAGTTCGAGCTGCCCGAGGCTCCACTTCCGTTTCGAGGCGATCGCGACGAAACAGAACGACTCGTCCGCAATGTCGTTCGCAACGCCGTGGAGGCGCTCGGAGGGGAAGGTCGCATCCGCGTCGTCGCAGCGGCGGACCGAGGCGACGTGCTGCTCGAGGTCCATGACTCCGGAGCAGGGATGGACCCAGAGACGGCCGCGCGCATCTTCGATCCCGGCTTCACCACCAAGGAAGGCGGTTCCGGTCTCGGACTCGCTCTCGTCCGTCGCACGGTCACCGAGAGGGGTGGCGCCATCCGCATCGAGTCGTCTCCGGGGGACGGTGCGATCGTTCGGATCCGGATGCCGGCGGATCCGTATCCCGACGAACCGGATCAAGCCGCGGAAGCAGAGAGAGCGGGGGCAAGTTCGTGAAGTCGCTGATCCTGATCGTCGACGACGACCCCGGCGTACGTGCCGCGCTGGCGCTCATCTTGGAGGAAGAAGGAACGCACGAGTCGACGAGCGCAGCGAACGCCTCGGATGCACTCGCCAAGCTGGCGGCGCGAGAGCCGGCAGCGGTCCTCTGCGATGTCGCGATGCCTGGAATGGACGGTCTCGAGCTCCAACGCGAAGTCCGACGCCGATGGCCGGATCTCCCGGTCGTGATGATCTCGGCGCATGGCGAACTCGAGACGGCGGTGACGGCCGTGCGCGAAGGCGCCTACGACTACTTGGTCAAGCCGATCGACTCGACTCGACTCGTCCACACGCTCCGTCGCGCGCTCGAGCACCGTCGTCTCCGCCGCGAGAACGAAGCCCTTCGTGTCGAGACGACGACGACCGACGCGTTCCTCGGCGCCAGCCCTCCGATGGCGCGCCTGCGGGACGAGATCGCGCGCGCGGCCCCCAGCGATGCACGCATCCTCATCCTGGGTGAGAACGGGGCCGGCAAGGAGTTGGTCGCCCAGACGCTCCACCGGCTCAGCCGTCGGGCCGACCGGCCGTTCGTCAAGCTCAACAGCGCCGCGTTGCCGAAGGATCTCGTGGAGAGCGAACTCTTCGGCCATGAGGCCGGGGCATTCACCGGCGCGATCCGCGCGCGCAAGGGGCGGTTCGAACTCGCCGATGGCGGCACGCTCTTCCTCGACGAGATCGGGGACATGGAGTCCGAGACGCAGGCCAAGCTCCTGCGCGTTCTCTCGACGAACGAACTCGAGCGGGTCGGAAGCTCACGGAGCGTCCCGCTCGACGTGCGACTGATCTCCGCGAGCAATCGCGATCTCCAAGAGGAGATGCGGGGCGGTCGCTTCCGTGAGGACCTCTACCATCGGATCGCGGTCATCCCCATCCGCGTCCCTCCGCTCCGTGACCGCGGGGACGACATCCTGGAGCTGTTCGAAGAGTTCTTGCGCGCCTCCGCCCTCACCGCGGGGCGAAGCGAGATCGCTGTCGAGCCTTCGGCACGACGTTTGTTGAACTCCTATCGCTGGCCGGGCAACGTGCGCGAAATGCGCAACCTGGCCGAGCGGATCGCGATCATGCACACGAGTTCGAGCCTCTCCGCCGAGGATCTCCATGGCTTGCTCCTGCCCACGCCGCAGAATCCAGAAGAGGCATATGAGCCCTCTCTCGCCGGAATTCGCGGCCGGCAGCGCGAGTCGGAACGAGAGCTGGTCGAGCGGACGCTGGGTGAAGTCGGTTGGAACGTTACCTCGGCTGCTGAGCGCCTCGGCCTCGATCGCGCCTCACTGCATCGCAAGATGCGCAGCTTCGGAATCGTCCGCCCCGGGCGATCCGCGCCGTGAGGCGGGACCGTCACGACGTGTGACGCGACGGTCACATTGGGCAGGATCGCATCGAGACCGTCCACGCCAGGAACCGAGGAGGATAGATGGATCGGTCCCGCCTAGCTGGAGAGTCCAGCCGCCGAGTCCCGCTGTTGGCGGTCCTGATCGCCGTGAGCCTGTTCGACGCGACAGCCCTCCCGTCGGCGTCGGGCGCCGTCGCCGTGCCGGGACGATGGGGCCGGCAGATCGGTCGTGAGGGCGAGACGGAGCAGGTCCGTGTGCCCGACCGCCTCCTCCCCGGCCTCGACCCACCGTGGTCGCCCCAGGCGCAGCACTGGTTCCGTCTCGATTCTTCCTCCGAGGTCGGATTCGGCGTCGAACCGGCGGTCAATCGAGTCGACGGATTGAGCATCCTGGCTCGGCAGACAATCCGTTCCCGGCGGAGGGCCTGGGGACCGAACGTGACCGGCTACGAGGGGTACGGAATCGCCAGCGAACGGTGGTCCGGCGCGATCGACACCTGGCTGCATCCGGGATCCCGTGCGTGGAGTGTGGGCGCTCGATGGTCCGATGAGACGAGTCCGCATCTGCTGCCGCGTCAACCGCTGGATGCGGCCGAGCACTTCATCGCCGCGGGCCTCCTGCGCGAGGATCTGCTCGACTATCTGCGCCGGAGAGGAGTGAGCTACCGGCTCGAGTGGAGTCCTCGGCCCAACCAGGGTCTCCAGGCCGCGTGGATGGACGAGACGCACCGAAGCCTCGAGCGCGTGGTCGCGCGGTACGGTCTCTTCGGAGGCGGCAAGCGATTCCCGCTCAATCCCGAGATCGACGAAGGCGAATACCGCGGCCTCCGCCTTCGAGGACGATGGGCGCGTGAGGAAAGGAGGATGAGCGGACCCTCGCCGATGGCGGCCGTCTCGATCGATGTGCAGAGGATCGAACGGACCCCGCGCGGGCTGGCGCCTTTCACCCGCGTCTGGCTGGAGCATCGAGGCGAGGCTCGGCTCACACCCGCGCAGGGGATCGGATATCGCTTCGCCGCGGGGATGACGCCGCGAGGCGCCGCCCCATCGGACGGCAGTCGTCTCCCGCGTCAGTGGCAGTTCGAGGCGGGCGGCATCGGTTCGCTTCGAGGCACGAAGGACGGTCACTTTCAAGGGGATCGCCTCGCGCTCGCGACGGCGGAGTACGTGCTGCATTTTTCCCCGGAGTTCCAAACTGCGCTCTTCCTCGACAGCGGCAAGGCGTGGGACCAATCGAACGATCGCTCAGGCGGCATCGCCGGCAGCGGACGGCTCGCTCTGGACGGCGGCGTCGGAGTGAGGGTCGGCAACGACGGCCTGCGGATCGACGTCGCGCGCGACCTCCGCGCGGAACGCGCCTCCGCCAGGGTCACGGTCCGACTGTCCACTCCGTATTGATCGTGGGCGGCCTTGTCGCCCAATCAGCCGTCGCTGCGGCTCTGCTCGGACTCACGGGCGGATTCGGTTCGGCGCACGCCCAACTCACCGTCGACGTGCGCGGGAGCGACAGTCTTGGGATCGAGATCGCGCTCGACTGGGAGGCGCCGCTCTCCCCCGAAGTGCGGGAACGTCTCGAGAGCGGGATTCCGGTCACCGTCGGATTCGAGGTCGAGTTGTGGCGCGAGCGCTCGGGGTGGTTCGATCGTTCCGTCGCATCGCTCGCACGAATCGTGCAGCTCGAGCGTGATCCCTGGGACGGCGCATTCGTCGTCAGGGACGGGAGCGGCGCGATGCGGCGCGACTCACTCGCCACACTCTGCCGAGACCTCGGTCGTCAGCGGCTCTCGGTTCCGATCGAGTCCGCCTGGGCCGAGAATCAGGCGCACTGGCATGTCCACGCCAGCGCGATCGTGCGACCGCTCACGGCGGAAGACTTGCGTGAGTTGGAGCGATGGCTGGGCGGCGGCTCGAGCTCGGCGTCGCGAGAGGTCTTGGGCGTCCCGCGCACCCTCCTATCTCTGGTGCGCGACGTTTCGGGGCTCGGCGCGACGGTAGTCGAGTCACGCTCGCTCTCCTTTCGAGTCTCGCGACTCGGAGAGGGAGTCGTCGTCGAGTTCGCGCCGCGCGCGGACTGAATGAAGTCCGCGAGTTCGGCGTCATGACGACTCAGCGCAAGATGCGCAGCGGCACGTGACGCGAGCCGCCGGCGCTAGAAACGCGCACCCAGTAGGCGCCCGGACGCAGCGGGATGTCCGGGGTCAGCACGAGACCCCCGCGGCCATCGTGGGCCGTGTCGAATCGCGTCGCGACTCGACCTTGGACGTCGATCAAATCCGCGCGGACGTCTTCACCCGCCGCGAGAACGAGGCCAGCCAACGACAATTCGGCGCCAGGCGCCGCGGGGTTCGGAATGATCCGCAGCTTGTCGACGAACGCCACCGGGTCGACGAGTGACCCGAACCAGGCGCTCAATCCCACCACCGAGTCAGGCGAACGGAGTGACGAGTTCTCGACGGCGCCGCTCCCTCGCGCGAGCGTTCCTCCGAAGAGCGCCCGGAAGTCTTCGGCGAAGATCTCGCGAGGACGGTCCGCATGCGCCGCGTGTTCGTGATAGATCGTCGCGTCTCCGATCCCGCGCATCTCCGCGTACTCGGCCCAGCGCGGGTCGCCTGTCGGGAGGAACTCGCGCTGGAAGACATGCCCCAATTCATGAGCGACGAGGAAGTGCACTTCCCCCTCGTCGTACTCGCGCACGCCGGGCGTGATGTAGATCGCCCCTTCGTGCGCGGACGAAGCCAGCCGTCCGGAGCGCGGGAACGGCAGGAGAAAGACGTCTCCCTCGAGCTCTCGGATCAGGTGCGGCGCGATCGCGTCCAGCGCGGCAAAGACAGCGGACGGGTCGGCGGGATGGAAGGAACCATCCCCTCGATTGACGATCTCCGGGTCGTCGGTCGTCGTGATCAATCGAACCTCGGCGCCGTTCGCTTCCAAGAAGAGGAGATGTCCGAGTTCGTTCTCGCGCGTCCGCTCGCGAAGCACAGTCTCGACATCGTGGATGTTGATGCGAGGAGCGCCCGGGACGACGTACTCCGCGAACACGACGGATGGCAGCGCGAGACAGGCCAGGGTGAGTAACAGCGCGAAAGTCGCGGGAAGGAAGGGCCCGCGTCCGGGCTGAGCGGCTGAGGTAGCAGCCTCCAGAGAGAAAGAATTCCGTGAGCCCGTGGCGCGCAGCGTCATGATGCCAAGCTAACGCAAAGAGCGCGCCACGAGGACGGTGAAGAATTTCCACCCGATGCGCCATACCGCATAGCGACCCTCGCCTGCCGGGGAATTTCCTCAACTCCTTCTCTGGCAGACAGTTATCGAGTGGCTTCCACCGGTAGCGGCTTCGACGGGTCGCCGGAGTGGGAAGGCGGTCGAGCGGACCGATCAGAAGTTGTTCGCCGTTCGGGAGCTCGACCTGTCGCGACATGGGGGATAGACCCCGAAGTTGGGGCGCAGCCGCGGCACGGATCTGGGGTGGGGTTGGCTAGAGCAATTCGCCTTGGTGAGACACGTTCAGCTCGCCGTGAAGCGCCCGCTCACGGCGATCGTCGATCGGGGGCAGGCGCCATCCGAAACGAGTCCGGAGCAGGGCGCCCAACCCGGCCGCAGCCGCGAAGAACCAGACGGTGATCCCGAAGATCTCCAGCGCCGAGCCGAAGTGCGACGCCACTCCTCCCCCCGCGCGCACGAGGTTGCCCGCAAAGGGAACCGCCACCAGGAGCGCAAGCCCAACGGCGGACGCCCCCAACCTCGCGGCGCGGTCCCCCTCTTGCGCGTGGAGCAAGTGCTGTCCGACCTGCCGCGCGACGAGGACGAAGCCGATCAGCAGGCCGAGAAAGAGGAATGGCGGCGCCAGCACGGCAAGGGGGATCCCGATCAAGGTCACGGCAAGGAGGAGGATGGTGGGGGGCGCCAACAGCAGGACGATCAGGCCGATGCACAGCGAGCTCCAGAATCGGTCTCGGACGACGGTGGTCAGGCCGCTGGCGCGCCGTCCCCAGAAGAGATCGACGAAGAGGGCAAGCAGGCAGAGTGCCCCGAGCGAGAGAAACGTCGCCAACGCACGGATCGGCAGATGAGTGACGCCGGGACGGAGGAGATCCATGGCCCAATTCGGGAGGACATGGAGGTCGATGTCCGAGCCGAGGATGCGCGCTCCAGGGTCGCGTTTGATCTCACCCCCGAGCGAGACTACATCCCCTTCGACGGCGCCGCCCGGCCGGACGAAGACCTCTCCCCCGACGGAGACGACATCTCCTTCGACGAGCCCGAATACCTCGATGTCCCCGCCGATAGCGACCACGTCCCCGGCAATCTCCTGGTCGGCTTCGATGACGATGTCTTCGCCGAATCGAACGAGCGCGTCGTCGGTAGAGAACTCCTCGCGATCCTCCGAATTCTTCTCGGTGCGGACGCCGCGTCGGGACTCGCCGCGGTGCACGGAAATTTTCACGCTGTCTGGGCCCGTGGCTATCCAGATCTCCGCCCCGTCGCTACTCTTGTGGACCCGCGCGACGGTCGACCCGCCGAGGGAGTCGGGCTCGAGTAGACGAAGGCGGCGGCGCGCCGGCCGTTCCTCCGACTGCTCCGAAGCCGGCCCCGGGGTGAGCTTGGCGTCCGCTGGACCGCCGAAGAGGATCGCGACCGTCGCTATCACCAGGCCCGCGGCCGCCAGCGCGCCGCTCGTGAGGCGCCGGGCCGGCGGCATCATCGGCCGGCTCCACGGGCGCGGGCCGCGCGGATCGGTCCACGACGATCGCTTCGCGTCAGGCGCCAGAGCACGAACAAGGCGGCGCCGACACTCCCTGCCAGA
This sequence comes from uncultured bacterium, assembly GCA_964631125.1. Lineage (GTDB taxonomy): Bacteria > Eisenbacteria > RBG-16-71-46 > CAIMUX01 > CAIMUX01 > CAZVYN01. The sequence continues at coordinate 23,833 of CAZVYN010000001.1, forward strand.
ATCGTCCACCGCAACGCTCCCACGGCCTGGAGGGCTGCCTGCGACGCTCGCCCGACCGGCGCGAGCCACTCCAGCAGATCTCGCACCAGGCCGAACGCCTGGCGGACGTTGTTCGCGAACTGCAGCGCATCGTTCAGCAACGTGGTGCCCCGCCCCGCCTGGCCATAGACAACGTCCTCGACCGAGCCGGAGGAAAACGGTCCGCCCGGCGCCAAGAGGAGGACCAAGACCACGACGATCGCGCAGCCCGCCAGCGCGCAAGCGACCCCGATCCAATCGAGCCGCCGTGCGGGGGCGGCGCCGCGCTGGGCCGCCACGACATCTCGCCTCGCCTGGATTCCCGCGCGGACCAGGACATCCTCCAGGTCTGCCGGAACGGGCGGCGGCGGGAGCGCACGGAGATCCATCGCGAGCAACCGGTGGAACGCGACGTCGGCCGCACACTTGGAGCAACTGGAGACATGCGCCGCGGTCGCGCGACGCTCGTCATCGGCGCCTTCGCCCAACGCGAATTCGATGAGGCGCTCCCGATCGGAAAGCGGGCCGCGCTCGAGGGGACAGTTCATGGGGGGGATCTCCGGGCGCTTCTCCCGCCCGAGTGGGGCCGAGAAGTTGACTGCGGGTTCGCGCTCGATGCTACGCAAGCGTGGTGTGCTTGGTTGCGGCCGGCTGGGCGAGCGGCACGGCGAACGGCACGGTCCGGTCCTTCGCGCGAGAGACTCGTCACTGCGCGTCCTCCCCCACGGGCATCGGTTCCCCGGTCAACCAGACCTTCATTTGTTGGTGGGCGCGGTGAAGCCGGGCCTTCACGGTGCCCAGCGGGAGTGAGAGCGCCTCGGCGATCTCGTCGTAGGACAGCTGCCGGTCATACCTGAGCTGGATCACGATCCGGTAGTGCGGCGCAAGTCGACCCACCAAGTTGCCGAGTTGTTCCCGGCGTCGCGTCTCGTCGAGGTCGGCGAGCGGGGTGGGGCCGGGATCGGCGACCTCGAGCGGGGGGCGATCGTCGTCGAGCGGATCGGCCCCGAGGCTGACCGTGCGCAGACGACGACGGCGTAAGTAGTCGATCGTCTGGTTGCTGGCGATCTTGTAGAGCCAAGAGGAGAATGTCCGCGACAGGTCGAACTGATCCAGCACGCGGAAGACCTTGAGGAAGATCTCCTGAGTCAGATCCTTGGCGTCTTCGTCGGAGCGCACGATGCGCCACACCAGGTGGTACACGGGGGCCTGATACCTCTGGACGAGGACCCGGAACGCCTCTTCCTCACCGAGGAGGCAGCGACGAATGATGTCGGCATCGGACGCGGTCATAGGCGAGCGTTAGGCGGCCTCCTCCATCGCCGGCCTACGCCGCAGGCGGAGCCAGAGTTGCGCGCCAGCTCCTCGAGGCGACAGCGGCCGCAGCGTAGGACCGCCCCTTCGGAGTGTCAATCAGCGCGGGCGCCGACTGGGCGGAGGCTGACCTCCTTGACGCTGTCGAGACGGGGTCGGTAGCGTCGGCGATGCCTTTCCTAGACGCCCCGGATCCACAAGGAGGCCTGAACACCCATGTTCACGATCGAATCGCTGCTGGCTCGGGAGGTCCTGGATTCGCGCGGCAACCCTACCGTCGAGGTCGAAGTCGGACTCACCAGTGGGGTGCGGGCTCGCGCCATCGTCCCCTCCGGGGCATCAACTGGGGAACACGAGGCGGTCGAGCTGAGGGATCGGGACGCCAATCGGTACCTCGGAAAGGGAGTGCAGAAAGCGGTCGGGCACGTCCGAGGGGAGATCGCATCCATCGTGCTCGGACGCGACGCGCGGGAGCAGTTGGAGCTCGACCGGGCGCTTTGTGATCTGGACGGAACCGAGATGAAATCGCGCCTCGGCGCGAACGCGATCCTGGCGGTCTCGCTCGCGACGGCGCGGGCGGCCGCCGATGGCAGCGGCATGCCGCTCTATCGTTACCTCGGGGGACTCCACGCGCGGATCCTGCCGACGCCGTTGATGAACCTCGTCAACGGCGGCGCCCACGCCGCCAACAACGTCGATCTCCAGGAGTTCATGATCCTGCCGGTCGGCGCGGCGTCGATGGCCGAGGCGGTCCGGATGGGTGCGGAGGTGTTCCACCGCCTGCGAGAGATCCTGCACGCACGCGGACTCCCCACCTCGGTCGGCGATGAGGGCGGTTTCGCGCCCGATCTTCGCTCCAACCGCGAGGCGCTCGAAGTATTGATGGAGGCGATCGAGAAGGCGGGATATCGCCCGCGAGACGAGGTCGCGCTCGCACTCGACTGCGCCGCCAGTGAGTTCTACGTCGACGGTCACTACGTCTTGGCCGCGGAGGGCGGGCGGGCCTTCTCGGCCGAGGAGTTGGTCGACTTCTATCGGCGACTGGTCGACGACTTCCCGATCATCTCGATCGAAGACGGCCTCGCGGAAGACGACTGGGACGGCTGGAAGGTGCTGACGGAAACGTTGGGGAAGCGGGTGATGCTGATCGGCGACGACCTCTTCGTGACCAACCCCCGCAGACTTCAGGAGGGGGTGCGTCGAGGGATCGCCAATTCTGTGCTGATCAAGCTGAACCAGATCGGAACACTCTCGGAGACTCTCGACACCATCGAGCTCGCGCGATCGAGCGGCTATCGGAGCGTCATCTCCCATCGCTCGGGCGAATCCGAGGACACCTTCATCGCCGACCTCGCGGTCGCGACCAACGTCGGTTTCATCAAGACAGGCTCGATGTGTCGCTCGGAGCGCGTCGCGAAGTACAACCAACTCCTCCGCATAGAAGAAGAGCTGGGGGCGCAAGCGGAGTACTTCGGGCGGCGAGCACTGGCCGGATTCGCCTAGACTCGAGCCCTCTCGGCAAGGAAGCCGAGAAGGACGACAAGGAGGTCGCTCCCGCATGCGCCTACGCTGGCACAAGTCACCGAGGAGATCCGCGCACAAGATATCCACCGACTCGCTCGCAAGAGGCGCCGGCCTCCTGCAACAGCGTTGGGAGTCGAAGCGGCGCTCGCTGGTACGAATCTGCGTCCTCGCCCTCGTCGCCTGGGGATCGTATGCCGCCATCGCGAGCGATCACGGCTTGCTGTGTCTCTGGCAACTGAAGCAAGAAGAGCGATCACTCGACCGCGAACTCGCGGTTCGCAAGGCCGAGTTGCAGGATCTCCGCGCAAGGATGGACGAGCCCGCGCTGGTGCGCGGCGAACGCACGCTGCGCGAGAAATTCCGACTCAGCCGCGCCGACGAGATCGTCTACTTCTTCGAGCGGGTAGAGCCTGGAACTACGCCGCTTGCGGATTCCGCGGCGATCCACGGCGCGCGCTGACGGCAGGTCCGCGGGCCTCCGATCGATTCGGTCATTGACATTCGTAAGGGTGGTGGCTACGTTGCGCGTCCGCTCTACGGTTTGGTGCGGGGTGGAGCAGCCTGGTAGCTCGTTGGGCTCATAACCCAAAGGTCGCTGGTTCAAATCCAGCCCCCGCTACATCTGCGAGGGTCCGGGGCAGGATGCTCCGGGCCCTCGACCTTTTTTCCTCACCAGTTTCCCTTCACCAGTGCGACAGCAGGCGCAGCTCGAGCGAAGAGTCCGTCTGCGAACGCCCCGGAGCGTTTTCGCGGTTTCGCACGCGGCCGAGCCGGACCGTTCCGAGGGCGGAGAAATTCTCCCGCGGAATCCACCGCGCGCCAATGCGCGCTTCCTCTCGCCTCTCGATGACCCCGCGCAGATTCCAGGCCGGCCCTCGATCAGGGACGGGCGGCAGATCGGGCGAATTCCAAGGGTCACCCAAGCGCCCTTCGCCGCGCCTCGCCACGCGGCCGCCGAACTCGAATGAAAACGGAACGGAAGGCGCGGCGTAGACGGTCAGCATGAGTTCCTCGGAATCCGGCCCCGACGGGAATCCGAGCGGACGATCCTGGTGCTTCCAGTCGCACGCGCAGGCGTCGCCATAGTTCACGCTGTAGGTGTAGTCGTAGACTTTGGTCGCCTCCGCCTCGGCCCACCAGCGCCGATCGGAATCGAGACCGGCGCCTCCGCCGACTTGGAAGCCGAGGCGACTCGGCATCTCCTTCGACTCGGTGGCGACGTCGTCGATGAGCATCGCGCTCCAGAGCCAGCTCCCCTGCGCCGGCCGAAAGAACGCGTCGATCGTCCACAGGACGTTGTTGCGCACCTCCGGAACGCCGGACCGGCCCGCGTCTTGTCCGGCCAATCGTTCCACGAGCGTGTAGGGCACGATCCCGAGCGCATAGAGCGGCTGGAAGGGGGAGCCGGTGAACAGCGCGCCCTCACTCCAACCCAAGGTGAAGCGTTCGCTCGGCGACCACTCCAGCCGGTGGAGGGCGATGTTCCTGTCCTCTGGAACCGACAACACGCCGGTCGCCGCGGTGAAGTGGAACGCGCCCAGCGGGACCGCGAACTCCAGGTGATCGAAGGGCGCGGCTGACCGGTCGACGAAGAGATTCCCGCCGCGCGCCAGTCCCCACTGGCGGCGGATCCTCCCCAGACGCACGGAGAGGCCGGGTCTGGAGTACCCGAGGTAGACGCTCTCGACGAAGACGAGCAGATCCGTATGCGCCACCAGAGCGTCGGCGAACGACCGTCCCCCGGGTACGTACCCGACGGCGAGATCCTGATGCAGAGAAACGACGTCGCCGAACCGCGCGACACCCGCGACGCCGGCCCGGGCGCCATCCGCCCACTCCGAGCGGCCGCCCTGCGCCAACGTTCCGCCGAGATCCACGTAGGGACGCAGCCGCACCGTGGCCGACTCCCCGCGGAACTCCGCCCAGGGCGGGGTCTCACGGTAGGCCGGAGCGCCTGGAATGGCGGCCAGCTCGCCCGCGAGCGCCTGAGCGCTCCGCACCCAGAGTGGGTGCCGCACCCCCGGACCCCTCGAACCGTCGGCGCGCGCCAACGCCCGCGCCGCGTCGCCACGCAGGACCGGCCGCTGTTCTGCGAAACGCGTGGGAAGGAGACCCAACAGCGCGAGCGAGCGGAGATCATCCGACAGCGGATCAGACGGAGCGATCCATTCGGGGGCCAAGAGCCCGGCGGGCGATGAGACGAAGGTTCCGGCGAGCAGCGCCGCCGAGCAGAGCAGCCCGCGGAGCCGCGCAGCGGAGATCAGGAGACGACCTGTCGTAGCCAGTCGGGGACCGACGTCGCCGCGCCTCCCGGGTTCGCTACCGAGACGTGGACCGACTTCCCTTCGACCAAGAGTTGGTCGTCGCGCAGGAGGCGATACTCGAAGGTCATCTCACGCGATCGCAGACTCTCGAGTTCGGTCTCGATGCGGATGTGGTCGTCGTAACGCGCCGGACGCCGCACTCGCAGCCACGCCTCGGTCACGGGGAGCGAAATCCCTCGTCGCTCGACTTCCGCATACGCCATCCCGCGGTCTCTGAGCAGCTCGGTTCGCCCGATCTCGAACCAGGTCAGGTAGACGCCGTGATAGACCACGCCCATCTGATCGGTATCGGCGAAATAGACGCGGACGTGGGTGCTTCCGCGCACCCGACCCCCGCCCCACGCGACCGGCATCGCTCCTCCCGTGCCCCGTACGTCGCTCCAGCGGGGGCCGAGCCGGAACCTAACACAGGAATCGAGAAACTTCGGCCGGACCGTCAAGCGCGGCTTGTGACGGGCGGGCGGACGGGCGTATCCTCGAGGAGGTTTCGAACGTTCCCTGGAGGAGTGCTTGATGCGTATCGGCTTGCTCGTCCTCTCCTGTTACTTCGCTCTGGCCGCCAGTGCTTCCAGCTCGCTCGCTCTCCAGCTGGGAGATCCGTTCCCCCTCTACAAGCTAACCGATCTCCAAGACGCGCAGCATCCGCTCGGCGGACCCAGCCGTTCGATCCATCTGATCCATCTGTTCGGGGCGGGTTCCGACGCCTGCCAACGCGCGGCGCCGCGGCTGGAAGCCGACTTCCACAAGCGCTATGCCGAACGAGGTCTGAAGGTCGTCGGCGTCGAGGTCTGGACCGGCGAACGTGGTGACGCCGAGTCGTTCCGTGACTTCACCCAGGTCACCTACCCGATCCTCATGGGGGGCGTCGCCCTCGGCCAGGACTGCGGACTGGCCTACAACAGCTTCATCCTCGTCGACTCCGAAGGCACGGTCCGCTACATCAGCGAAGGCCCCGAGTCGACCGCCTACGACGCGAGCGCCCTCGGTCTGTCCGTAGAAACGCACCTGCAAGAGGTGAGCACCGTCGACCTGCGCACCTGGGGCTTCATCAAGGAACTCTACGACCGTCGCTGAGACGGCTCACTTCCCTTCGTAGTCGCAACGTGTGGCGCAGGTCTCGAAGACCGAGATGCGCCTGAGCCCCGGCAGCGACCGCGCGAGACGCTCCCACAGCCACACGGCGAGCAGCTCCGAAGTCGGATTCTCCAATCCAGGCACCGAATTGAGCAGACGGTGGTCCAGTCGCTCCACGAGCGGATCGACCAACCCCGACAGGTCCCCGTAGTCGACGAACCATCCGCGCTGCGCGTCCACCTCTCCCTCGACCAGCACTTCGAAGCGAAAGCTGTGCCCATGGAGGCGCCGACACGGGTGGCCCTCGGGCACGTGCGGGAGAAAATGCGCCGACTCGAAGCCGAACGTCTTCGCGAGCCGGACGATCATCCGATCTCTCCTTTGGCCGCGACGGGATCCAGGACGCCGGCTTCCGCGAAGCCGCGCGCCCGCAGCACGCAACTGTCGCAGCGACGGCAGGGCGCTCCCCTCGGCCCGGGGTCATAGCAACTGGAGGTGAGGCCGAAGTCGAACTCGAGGGCGACGCCGAGTCGCACGATGTCGGCCTTGGTCGAATGCAAGAGTGGCGCGCGGATCTCCACCGGCCGGCCCTCGATCGCCGCCTTCGTCGCCACGGACGCCAGGGCGGAGAACGCGGCAAGGAACTCGGGCCGACAGTCGGGATAGCCGCTGTAGTCGATCGCGTTCACCCCCAGATAGATCGCGCCAGCCTCCAAGACCTCCGCCCAGGCCAGGGCCAACGAGAGGAAGATCGTGTTCCGCGCGGGAACGTAGGTCGTGGGAATGCCGCCCGCGCCGGGCGAAGCAGCGTCTTTTGGAATGACCCCGTCGTTTCCGAGCAGCGCGGAGCCGCCGAAGCCCGCCAGATCGAGATCGATGACGCGATGCTGCGCGGCGCCGAGCGTCGCGGCGAGGCGCGCCGCGTACTCCAACTCGTGGGAGTGCCGCTGTCCGTAGCGGACGCTCAGCGCGAAGCATTCGCATCCGTCGGCCCGCGCCCGAGCCAGGGTCACGCCCGAGTCCAACCCTCCGCTCAACAGGACGATGGCCCGCATCAAACCCCCGGTCGATCGCCGAAGAGGAGCTTGTGGAGCTGGAGCTGCAGTCGAGCCGCGGATCTGTCGTCGAGCATCCAACGCGCAAGCTCACTCGGATCGCACTCGCCCCAGACCGGCGAGAAGAGCACCGCCCCTCGATCGGCCAGACGGTGCTCGTCGATGACGCCGCGCGCCCACTCGTAGTCGGCGCGCGACGCGATGACGAACTTGATCTCATCCCCGGGACGGAGACGATCGAGATTGTCCCAACGATTCCGATCGGACTCGTCCGAGTCGGGACACTTGAGATCCATGATGACGCGCACGCGCGGGTCGATCGCCTCGAGCGGGAGCGCGCCGCTGGTTTCCAAGAGCACTTCGAACCCCTCGTCGCACAGTCGGCGCAGGAGCGGGAGGCAAGCGGACTGGGCCAGTGGTTCGCCGCCGGTCACCTCGACCAAACGGCACTGGAGCGCGCGCACCTCTCCCACGACCCAGTCGATCGTCATGGTCTTGCCGCCGTGAAACGCGTACGCGGTGTCGCACCACCGGCACCGGAGCGGGCATCCCGTGAGGCGCACGAAGACGCAAGGTCGTCCGGCGTGCGTCGACTCGCCTTGCACGCTGTAGAAGATCTCGGTCACGCGCAGTGTGGTTGGCTCGTTCATCCTGCTCCGATACCCCTGATCGACGAGAGAGCCGGGAGGATACCTGAGCGTCGAAGGCGACGTCGTCGCCGCCGGAGATCGAGCTCAGGCGCCGTCACGGCGACACCGCTCGCGGGGATGGCCGAGCGCGACCAACCGACCGACCGCCTCTTCGACCATCCCGGGACTTCCGCAGACGTAGGCCGTCCAGGTCGGATCGAACGGGGCGATCCTCGCGATGCACTCGCCGACGCGGCCCCTCTGGAACGGGGCGGGGTCGGACTCACGCGTGAGCGCGACGGTCACCTCCAGTTGGGGAACGACGGCGGCCAGGGCTGCCAGTTCGTCGAGATACGCCGCCTCGGCCCGGCGCCGATGCCCGTAGATCAAATGCGCCCGCGATCCGCCTCGCCGCTCGGACCACTCGAGCAACATCGAACGGATCGGAGCGATCCCCGCGCCGGCAGCGACGAAGAGATGGCCGGACGCACCCTCGTCCAGCCAGAGGGGCCCCGACGGGCCTTCGAAGCGTACCTTCCGTGGCTCGCAGAACGCAGGCCCCACGGCGAACTCCAGGCCGGACTCGGCCAGGCAGAACTCCAGGCGTCTCGGCCGGCTCGCCGACGAGGCGATCGAGACGGGCCAGAGCGTTTCCGGTCGCTCGGGGTCGAGCGAGAGGTAGAGATGCTGTCCGCTCCGGAAGGCGACCCCGGTCGGCGAATCGGGAGACAGCGCGAGGCCCCAGACGCCCTCCGCCAGGCGGCCGGTCACTTCGAGATCGCCCGTCTGTAGTAGTCCCGCCGTCAAGGCGCCCGCCGCAGCGGCCGATCTTCCTTGAAGGCCGAATCCTCGGGAGGGCTCTGCATGGCGGCAATGCGACGGGAAGGCGTGGACGCCCAGGTGCGCGCGACCCTCGACCACATCGATCACCTCCCGCCCCTGCCCGAGGCCATGGTTTCGCTCTGGCGGATCATCGACGATCCGGAGACCACACTCGACGAACTTTGTCGGATCGTGAGCAGCGACCCTTCACTCTCGATGAGCCTGCTCCGACTCGTGAACTCCGCCAATTTCGCCCTCTCCCGGAAGATCACGACGGTCCGAGAGTCGGTTCACTTCCTCGGTTTCGGCGAAGTGAAGAACCTCTCGATCGCGATCGTGGTCAAGACCGGACTGTTGCTCCGGTCCCCGAAGTCGCGCAGCTTCGATCGGCTGGCCTTCTGGCGCCACTGCGTGGGGAGTGCGATCGCCGCGCAGCTCCTCGGCCGCAGCCTCCTGCCTGCTTCGGCGGACGAAGCATTCACGGCGGGGCTCCTGGCGGATGTCGGACTCATCGTGCTGGACCGGGCCGTGACGGAGGACTTGATCAAGGTCGTCGCCGTGATCGCGGCGCAACCCTGGACGATGGAGGAAGCGGAACGGCGAATCGTCGGATGCACCCACGCCGACGCCGGCGTCTGGCTCGGTCAGAGATGGGGACTCTCCGAACGGCTGCTCGTGCCGATGGCGCACCATCCCAGGGCGGCGGAAGCGCCGGACCATCGCGAAACGAGCGCACTGGTGCATCTCGGGCGCGTGATCTCGCTCCAGGAGAACCCCTTCCTGCCGATGCGCCGGCCGATCGACATCGACCCGGCGGCGCTCGAACTCCTCGGCGGAAAGCTCACCTCGCTCGATCTGATTCGACCCGAATACCGCAGGGAGATGGATCGCGTAGCCGCGCTCTTGGACCTCCGCCGATAACAGCGAGATGGACGACGCCGGAGCCGGGTGGGAACATTCAACGGCTCGAGCGAGTAGAGACCCGCCAGTCACCAACGACTTTGGATCCGATCGACCCGACCGCGAAGGCGGGTCGCTTCTTGAGCTCTACGAGGAGGCGAACGATGAGAAGGACCGTCACCAGCGTCGCGCTGGTCTTCGGTGTCCTCGGCTTGGCGGCGCTCGCAGCGCGGCCGCTCGAGTGGAAATTCGACCTGCAGCCGATTCGCGCCCAAGAGGTGCACGTGGCGCTGGAGGAGAGCCAGGCTCGGGCCCAGACCGCGGAGGAAGGACTGGAGAACCTGCGTAGCCAGAGCCGCGCGTTCGTCCAGATCGCAAAGACGATCCTCCCTTCGGTCGTGAGCATCAACAGCACGCGCAACGTGACTCCGGCGAGCGACCGCCAGTCGCCGCAGTTCTTCGGAGATCAGTTCCTCGATCGCTTCTTCGACGGGCCGGCTCGCCCGTTCCCGTTCCGCGGCAGCGGCTCGGGCGTGATCGTCGACGGGCGCGGCTACATCCTGACCAACAACCACGTGGTCGCGAACGCGGATGAGATCGAAGTGGTGACGGAGGACGGCCGCACGCTCCGCGCCGAACTGGTCGGACGCGACGAGAAGAGCGACGTCGCGGTGATCCGGGTCGAGGCGACCGACCTTCATGCGGCTCGCCTCGGGAACTCGGACGACCTCGAAGTCGGCGAGTGGGTATTGGCCGCGGGCAACCCGTTCCAGCTCTCCTCGACCGTGACGGCCGGCATCGTCAGCGCCGTCGGCCGCTCCGACATCGGACTGACCGACTACGAGAATTTCATCCAGACCGACGCGGCCATCAATCCGGGCAACTCCGGCGGGGCACTGGTCGACCTGGACGGCAATGTGGTCGGCATCAACACCGCGATCGCCACTCGCACCGGCGGCTACCAGGGAGTCGGCTTCGCCATTCCGATCAACATGGCCAAGCAGATCATGGACAGCCTGATCGAGAACGGACGCGTCGTTCGCGGCTGGCTGGGCGTGAACATCCAAGACATGAACGAGGCGATGGCCGAGTACCACGGACTCGACAAGCCGCAGGGCGCGTTGGTCGGCGGCTCGATGGACGGCAGTCCGGCGGAAAAGGCGGGCATCCTGCAGGGAGACGTCATCCTTGCGTTGAACGGAACACCGGTGAAGAACGTGAAGGATCTGCGCCTGCGGGTCACGGCGATCGAGCCTGGCACGAGGATCGAGTTGACGGTGCTGCGTGACGGCAGCCGGCGAACGATCCCGCTCGAGCTCGGTGAACTCGAGTCGGAGGCCGCAGAGGGCGGGCCTACCTCCAGTTCCCCGGCCGCGCGCGGAAGCGATCGGGCGAGCGATCTCGGGCTCACGCTCGAGGGATTGACCCTGCAGACGAGGCGGGAGCTGGACCTCGCCCCACAGACGAAGGGAGTCGTGGTCTCTGATGTCGATCCGGTGGGCGCCGCCGCCTCCGCCGGCTTCCGCCCCGGGGACGTCATTCTCGAAGTCGGGGATCAGCAGATCAACGCGGTCGGCGACGTCGAGGCAGCCCTGACTCGATTCTCGGGGGGGCAGGCCGCGATGTTCCTGGTCCTGAGAGGCGGAACAGAGGTCTTCCTGGGAATGCGCCTGCCGAAGTAGACTCCGACGCTCTCGGGAGCCGGACCGTCGCCATGGCGGCGCCTCCCGCGTGTCGCCTTCGCCCGTTCGTCCGATGAGTCAGCGAGGAGAGTGCCATGCAAGACGAGATGGAGCCCGAGGTCGCCAAGCCGGCCCGGGAATTCCGCGAGATCCGCAGCAAGTACGAGTTCGTGGTCGTGGCCGCGCGCGAAGCAGAGCGGTTGAACGACTACTACCGGAATCGCGCTCTCCAGCCCGATCGCAAGGTGACCCTCGAGTCGACGGAACGGGTTCGCCTCGAGAAGTCCCGGCTGATCTACGAGGAGCAGACGGCGCCTTCCGAAGAGCCGCGCCGCGAGACGACCTACTTCTTCGGCACCTGATCGAGCCGACACGATCGAAGTGAGCAGCGAGGACCGATCCACCCGGATCTGTCCTCGCTGTTTTCATACCCGTATCATACCCGCACGATCAGGTGTCGCGCCGCGCCCATCCGCGCGTCGGTCAGACCCAGCAGGAGCGATGCGATCTGCTCGGGGGAGACCCAGCGACTGCGGTCCGCCTCGGGCATCGCCGCCCGGTTGGCGGGCGAATCGATGACGAACGGCACGACTCCGTGCGCGCGGATGCCGTGGGCTCTTCCTTCGTCGGCCAGGCCGAGGAGCAGATGCAGGAGACCCGCCTTGGCGACTCCGTACGGAAGCTTCTGCGCCGGACTCTCTATTCCCGCGACCGCGCCGATCGCCACGAGAACACCCGGGCGACCACTGTCGCGGAGTCGCTTCATGCACTGCGACAAGACGAGCGCCGGCCCGAGCGTGTTCGCCTCCCACTGGTCGCGCCAGTCGGCGGCGGACCAGCCATCGGCCGCGCGCCCTCCGGCGTACTTGCCCGCCAGATGGAAGACGGCATCCGGCAGACCGACGGCGCCTTCCCAGCGATCGAGCGCAGCGCGAATCGCCGCTTCGTCGGAAGTGTCGAAGGCGTCGCCGACGATGGGCGCACCGCTCGCATCGGACGCGACGGTTCGGACCAGCTCGGCGATCTCCGGGTCGGCGCGGCCGGAGAGCGCGAGCGACCAGCCGGCGGCGCGAAACTGCCGGGCGACCACGCGGCCGAGCCCGCCGGTCGCGCCGATCAAGTAGCCCACTCGACGTTGTTCCAACTGCATATCCTCTCGCGATCGAGATCAGCGCGCCTGCGCGTCGAGGAAGCGAAGCGCGTCCTCCCACTCGGTCGCCTCCGCCTCGCGTTCGAACACGCGCAGGAACCGGAGTCTACTCGAGGCGACCGAACGCCAGTGCTGGAGCACCTGCTGGTGGATCCGGTCCTCGCGTCGGAATCCCGCCGCGAACAGCCGCTCGAAGTCGGGCGGTGAAGAGGCCGGCGCGAGCGACGGATCGTTGTAGAGCCGGAAGACAGCCCCCTCGGGGACGGTGATCGCCGGTGCAAAGAAATTCGCGGCCTGTTCGGGCGGCAGATCGAGCAACGTGTCGAGTGTGTAGACACCGGGTCGAGCCGGCCGATGCGCGAGAGCGAGAGACTGGATCACCGTGCGGTAGTTGCGCTCGATCGCTGCAGGGTCGTACGGGTCCCCCGCTTCGAACTTCCGAAGATCAGCCAGGAAGGCCGTCAGGGTCGACTCCAGCGGCGTGAGCAGCGTCGGATCCCACCGGCGGAGTTGGGGGAAGTACCAGGTGCGCCGCAAGAGCTCCGTATCGACGACCGTGACATCGGTGCGCCTCTGCTCGATGGCTTGCAGGTAGAGCGCCGGGGAGACCAACGCGTCCCAGTGCCGCGAGAGCAAGATCGCGTCGGGCGGCAGGGCGTCGAGCACGATCTCGGCGTGGAGCCGCACGAAACGATCTCCGCTCCGATCGGCCGTCGGCCAGCGGAGCAGGCCCGGAGTCAGCACGAGACCCGCGAGAGCGACCAGACTCACGCTCCGGGCGATCGACTGAGTGCGGGCGGACGGCTGTCCGCGCAAAAACCCCGAGGTGACGAGCGCGCCGAGCCACTGCGACGACAGTGAGAGTCCCGCCGCCCCGACGAGCACGATCGCAAGGTCGGCCGGCAGATAGTACGGAGCGAGATCGAAGATTTGATAGGCCGATGCCCAGGCAATCGTGGTCGCCGCGACGAGCGAGAGAAAGATGAGATGGGCCGTGCGCCGTCTCCAGAGCGCGGCCGCGCCGATGACCGCGAGCGCGAGAACGGGCCAGCCGAGACGGTGAGGAAGCGACGTCAGATAGCTCGCGACGTGCGGCGTCCACTGGCCGCCTTCTTCCAGGAACCAGACTCGGTATTGCGCGGCGGAGACATGCCGCATGAATCCGGCCAGCGCGTGGGTCCCACCCCAGTCGAGCAGTGGCTCGCACCGAGAGCGGATCGGAAGGTACGCCAGCGCGGAGAGCCCGAGCAGAAACGGGGCGCCCAGGAGCGCGGCCACGCGCGGGAAGCGGCGCCAGGCAAAAGGCGCGCCGCGCAGTCCCACGATGAGAGCGAGCGCCAACCCGGGACCGAGGAAGACGACCGTGGCGTGGTGGGCGCTGCTCAGTCCGACTAGATAGCCGAGCGCGACGAGCGTCCGTTCCGAGGGACGTTCCATCCAGCGAAGCGCGGTCCAGAGGAGCAACGCGACGAAGAGGAGATGGAGCGAGTAGACCTCGTTGCCGGTCGCCTGCTCCCAGAGAACCGGATTCAGTCCCAGAGCGAGAGCGACGATCCTCGGGACCCAGCGGTCCGATCCGATGACGGCGCGGGCCGCAGCCACGGACGCCCAGACGGCGAGCGACGCGGCGAGAGCCGAGAGGAGATTGAGAGCGACGATCGGACGCAGGCCATCGCCCGCGAGAACCGCGACCCGGCCGAGCAGCGTGTAGAGCGGATATCCGGTGGGGTGCGCGATGCCGAGGCGCGCGCAGACAACCGCCAGCTCTCCCGAGTCGATCGATCCCAGGTCGGGCGCGGCCGTTCTCGCATAGATCAAGAGCAGCGGGAGCGCGACGTAGAGCAGGTCTTCGACCAGGATGGGCGGACGGCGCTTCATGGGTCTCGCCGTTATAGCAAGCGGCGGCGCACGCGTCGCCTGCCGCCTCGCGCGGCGACTTCGCCCGGGCGCCGTCGCGTTGACGGCGGGAACTGCGCCTGCGTATCGTGAGGCGCCTGAAAAGGCGGGCCGATGCGGGCGTCTGCGTTCGCGGCGGGCCCGTTCCCCATCGAGAAGCGCCGGGAGGAGCGTCATGAAGGACAGCCGTCACGTCCACGTCATCGGAACCGGCACGATCGGGGAGCCGCTCATCGGGCTGTTGGCCGACTACAAGCACGAACTAGGGATCGAGACCGTCTCCTTCCACAAGCGGACGCCGCTCCTGACCGAGCGGGCGAAGGTGCGCAACCTACTGGACCGCGGCGCGCTGCTCTGCACCGACCAGGACGCGATCGCCAAGTTCGAGGACCAGGGACTGAAGGTCTCCTGGGAGACAGAGGAAGGCATCAACCGCGCCGCCGTGGTGATCGACTGCACGCCGTCCGGCGTCGGTCACGCCAACAAGCAGAAGTTCTACGAGCGCTACGTCGACAACACGCTCGGGTTCATCGCGCAGGGCAGCGAGTTCGGCTTCGGGAAGATGTACGCGCGCGGCGTGAACGACCGCACGCTCACGCGGGGCGACAAGTTCATCCAGGTGGTGAGCTGCAACACGCACAACATCGCCGTCTTGCTCAAAACTCTCGCGCTCCACGAGGAAGACGACCCGTCGAATCTGATCGAGGCGAAGTTCGTGATGATGCGACGAGCCAGCGACATCTCGCAGGACGACGACTTCGCCCCCGCGCCCAAGGTGGGCAAGCACGACGACCCGCGCTTCGGGACGCATCACGCGCGCGACGCGTGGCACCTCTACCAGACGCTCGGCTACGACCTGAACCTCTTCTCCTCGGCCATCAAGCTGAACTCGCAGTACATGCACTGCCTCTGGTTCAGCATCAAGGTGAAGGAAGCGGTCACCCTGAATCAGGTGATCGAGCGTCTGCACGAGAATCGTCGGATCGCCTTGACCGAGAAGAAGTCGGCCAATCAGATCTTCTCCTTCGGCCGCGACCATGGTCACTACGGCCGCATCCTCTCGCAGACCGTGGTGGTGGTGCCGAGTCTCGCGGTCAACCGCGATCACGAGATCGTCGGATTCGCCTTCACGCCGCAGGACGGGAATCCGCTCCTCTCCAGCGTCGCGGTCGCGCTCTGGCACATGGATCCGACGAGCTACGAGAAGCGTCTCGACTGCCTCCGCCCGTTCCTCTTCCAGGAGATCTGAGGAACCCGCCGTGCAAGCGATCGTGAAGCGCATCGGACGCGAGGGGATCAGCTTCGTCGGTCGCGCCGATTCGGGGCACTGGGTGCCGATGGATACGGCGCCCGACCAGGGCGGCCAGAACGCCAGCGCCACTCCGCTGGAGCTGCTCTTGATTGCCCTCGGCGGCTGCACGTCGATGGATGTGCTCGCCATCCTCGCGAAGAAGCGGATTCGACTCGATGACTATGAAGTCGCGCTGGACGGGGATCGCTCGCCGACCCACCCGAAGGTCTTCACGACGATTCGCGTGACCTACCGCTTCTACGGCGAAGGGCTCTCACTGACAGATCTGGAGCAGGCGGTGCGCCTCTCCGCCGAGAAGTATTGCTCGGTCATGGCGATGGTCGCGCGGGCGGCCGTCGTCTCCCATGGGATCGAGGTCCACCCGCCACGCACCGCGCCGTAACTCAGATCCCGAAGTGTTGGGTCATCATCCCCGCGATCTTGGCCTTCGCCTCGACGCCGGAGAACTTGTGGACGACCTGTCCGCTCTTGAAGAACAACACGGTCGGCACCGCCATGATGCCGAACCGCTGCGCCACTTCGGGCGAGTGATCGATGTCGACCTTGCCGAAGGCGACCTTGCCGGTCAGTTCACCCGCCAGCTCTTCGAGCACCGGCTCCAACCGCTTGCACGGCCCGCACCAGGTAGCTCCGAAGTCGAGGACGACCGGCTCGGCTGCTCCTTCGACGAACGTGGTGAAATTCGCGCTGTCTACCTTCTGCATCGTGTCGACTCCTCTCGGCTTTCGTTCGTGCCTGTCGCGACTCGGGTGGGATGCCGGGAGCAACTCCCGGTTTCCGGGACTCAGACCCCGAACTCGATCCCCTGGGCGAGCGGGAGCGAGTTCGAGTAGTTGATCGTGCAGGTCTGGCGGCGCATGTAGGCCTTCCAGGAGTCGCTCCCGGACTCGCGTCCGCCGCCCGTCTCCTTCTCGCCGCCGAAGGCGCCGCCGATCTCGGCCCCGGAGGTGCCGATGTTCACGTTCGCGATCCCGCAGTCGGATCCGCGCGCGCTGAGGAACAGCTCCGCCGTCTGCACGCTGCGCGTGAAGACCGCGCTGGAGAGCCCCTGCGTGACGCCGTTCTGCTGCGCGATCGCGTCGTCCAGTTCGCTGAAGGGGAGCAGATAGAGGATCGGCGCGAAGGTCTCCTCCGCCACGATCGGCATGTCGGCGCGAGCGCGCACCAGCGTCGGTTGGACGAAGTTGCCGGGCCGGTCGAGGCGCTTCCCGCCGTAGAGGATCTCGCCTCCTTGCTCCTTGATCTCCTCCAGGGCGCGGAGATAGCGATGCACCGCGTCTTCGTTGACGAGCGGCCCCATCAAGACGCCGTCTTCCAGGGGATCGCCGATCTCGACCGAGCGGTAGACCGCGAGCAGCCGTTCGGTGAACGCCGCCTCGATCTCGCGGTGCAGGAAGACGCGCCGAGTCGTCGTGCAGCGCTGACCGGCGGTGCCGACGGCGCCGAAGACGATCCCGCGCAAAGCCAACTCGAGATCGGCATCCGGCAGGACGAGGATGGCGTTGTTGCCGCCCAACTCCAGAAGCGAGCGGCCGAGACGGCCCGCCACCACTTGGCCGACGTGACGACCCATTCCGCAAGAGCCGGTCGCGCTGATCAACGGGACGCGCCGGTCGTGGATCATCGGTTCGCCCACGTCTTCGACCGTGCCCATCGTCAGGTTGAAGAGCGCCGGAAACCCGGCTTCGCGCAGGACCGGCTCGACGATCTTCTGGACCGCGATCGCGCAGAGCGGCGTGACCGGCGACGGCTTCCAGACGACGGTGTCGCCGCAGACCGCCGCGATGAGCGAATTCCAGGACCAGACGGCGACGGGGAAATTGAACGCCGTGATGCAGCCGACCACGCCGAGTGGATGCCACTGCTCGTACATGCGATGACCGGGGCGTTCGCTGTGCATCGTGAGTCCGTAGAGCTGACGCGACAGCCCCACCGCGAACTCAGCCAGGTCGATCATCTCCTGGACCTCGCCGAGTCCTTCAGCGCGGATCTTCCCCATCTCCCAGGTGACGAGCGCTCCGAGCGGCTCTTTCTGCCTTCGGAGTTCATCTCCGATCCGACGCACGATCTCGCCTCGGCGCGGCGCCGGAAGCAGACGCCAATCGGCGAAGGCGCGCTCGGAGGTCTCGATCGCCCGCTCGTAGTCGGCCCTCCCGGCCTGGAGGACCCGCGCGATCGGCTCGCCTGTGGCTGGATCGAGCGAGATCAGTTCGGGTCCGCTCGGCGCGTCGATCCACCCGCCTGCGTAGGCCCCGGAATTCACCTCGGAGAGCCCGAGCGCGCGGAGGATGTCGCCCCGTTTCGCGGTCATGCGCCTTCCCTTTCGTCTTGGTCTGGTGGTGGTCTGGTCTTGTTCGAACCACGGAGGAGAACGGTCGGCCCGTTTCGATGATCGGGCCCGCCGCAGGATAACAAACAGGCTCCTGGCGAAGCGACGCGGCGCTCGCTATGCTGCGGCGCGTTCCGGTCGCATCGATCGGAGTCCCCCATCCGGCCCTGATGAGCCGCGCCCGCTCCAGCTCGACCGCAGCGAGACGGGCCCACCGAGAACGGAGCCCTCTTGAGCGCCGACGACCCGGAGCCCGGTCCGCCGTCCGATCCCGAATCCCGACCGCATCGACGCCGGCGCCCCCATCGGGGACGCGCGCGCTCCGCTGCGGACCCTCCCATCGACACGAACGGCGCGCCTCTGCCAGGTCGGCCGGACACGGACTATCCCCCAGGGGAGCAGGACGACCGCAGACCGCGCGCCCCGCAGCAGGGGGGAACGCGTCCCCCACAGCGCCAGCCACAACGTGAGCGGGGACCCGGCGACGGCGGCGGCGGCGGCGGCGGCCGAGGACGAGACCAGAACCGTGGCCCGGCGCGCGGACCGTCGCGGGGACCGACGCAAGGAGGCGGCGGAGGGTATGGCGGTGGCGGCGGCGGCGGTGGATACGCCGGCGGCGGCGGCTACGGCGGCCCGCCACGCGGGGACCGATCCGGGGACCGATCGGGCGCTCGACGCGGGCGGCCGGGGGGCGGCTCGAGCGCGGCCCGCCGCAAGCGCGATCTGCTGGAGGGACTGAAGCTCCTGCAGCGCGGCACGAGCATCGACCCGTTCGAACGGCTCGTGCTCGAGACCACTCCCGATCAGTACTCGACCCGCGTCTTCGATCTGATCGCGCCGATCGGTCGCGGACAGCGTTGCCTCATCACGTCGCCGCCGAAGGCCGGCAAGACGATGATCCTCGAAGCGGTGGCGCGCGCGGTGATCCTCAATCATCCCGACGTGGAAGTGGTCTGCCTCTTGGTGGATGAACGCCCCGAGGAGGTCACGCACTTCCGCCGCTCCGTCGACTGCGCGGTCGTGGCCAGCTCGAACGACCAGCATCCCGAGGAGCATGTGCGGGTGACGGAAGAGACGATCGTGAAGGTGGCCGAGTCGGTGGCCGCCGGTCGCGATGTCCTCCTGTTGTTGGATTCGATCACACGGCTGGCCCGCGCGTACAACCTGGTTTCGGACGGCAGCGGTCGCACGATGTCGGGCGGGCTCGACGCCAGCACGATGTACGGCCCGCGGCGGATCTTCGGCGCGGCGCGCAAGATCGAGCATGGCGGGAGTCTCACCATCCTGGGCACGGCGCTCGTCGACACCGGCTCGCGGATGGACGAGGTCATCTTCCAGGAGTTCAAGGGGACAGGGAACACCGAGGTGGTGCTCTCGCGAGATCTCGCCAACAAGCGGATCTTTCCGGCCATCGACATCCTGCAGAGCGGGAGTCGCAAGGAAGAGAAGCTCTACTCAGCCGAGGATGTGCGCCGCCTGCACGTGCTGCGCCGGTTTCTGGCGGAAAAGAAATCCGAAGCGGCGATGCTAGGGCTGCTGAAGATGATGGAGCGGTTCAAGACGAACAAGGAACTGCTCGCCGCGCTGGGCTAACGGGATCAGGTCAGGAGACTCGCTTCATCGAGGCGAGAACAGGCTCGGGACCGCGAAATCCGAAGAAGCGCTCGACTTCCTTGCCGTCCGAGTCGAAGAAGATGACCGTCGGCAGCCCCACCACGCCGTAGCGCGCTTGCCGCGCCTTGTCGCCGGCGTCGTTCTTCGTAAAGTCGAGTTTGATCGCGACGAACCGCTCGGCCTCTCTGCGGATGCGCGCGTCCACCCAGGTCTCGTGGTCGAGCTCGACGCACGCGACGCACCAGTCGGCGTAGAAGTCGATCACCACCGGCTTGCCCTCGGCGCGCGCGCGGCGCCACGCGGCGTCTTCGTCCAAGTTCCAATCGGGTCCGGGATGCTTGGCGGCCGCGGCGTGGGCGGGTTCGGCCGTCATCCCGGAAGGGTTGGACGAGACCGGCAACGCGCCGAGACCGACGCCGCTGACGCGAGCGAGCCCGACGAGGAACACGAACGCCCCGCCCAAGAGCAGGATGAGGCCGAAGCCCTTGCGGAAGAGCACGCCGTTCTCGCTGTCTTCCTTGATCGGTCGGAACGCGCCGAGGAACGTCCCGGTCATCACCACGAGGATCCCGGAGAGCACCCAGGTCCAGCCCGGGCCGATCAGCGCGCGTAGGTAGTAGATGCCCATCGCGAAGAGGATCACGCCAAAGACGTGCTTCACGGTGTCCATCCAGGCGCCGGCGCCGGGGAGCGCGTTGAGCGCTCCGGCGAAGGTCCCGATGATGAGGAACAGCAGACCGAGTCCGGCGGCGAAGGTGAAGAGCAGCCAGAATCCGTAGCCGATCGCTCCCACATTCGCGACCCACGCCAGCAACACGACGAGCACGGGTCCGACGCAGGGTGAGGCAACGAGACCGGTCACCATCCCCATGGCGATGGCGCCGATCACTCCCCCTCGCGGTCCTCCTTGGATCTTGGTCTGGAGGCCGGAAGGGAGCGCGAGGTCGAACGCGCCGAGCATCGACGCCCCCATCGCGAAGAAAACGGCGCTGACGATCAGGAGCACCGGCGTCGACTGCATGGCGTTGCCGAAGAGGGCGCCGGTCGAAGCGGCCAGCACGCCGAGCGACGAATACATGATCGCGATGCCGAGGACGAAAAAGACCGAGAGGGTGAATCCCTGGAGACGACTGCGACTGCGCCCGCCGATGTAGCTGATCGTGATCGGGATCATCGGATAGACGCAGGGGGTGAAGCTCGTCGCGACGCCGCCGAGGAAAACGAAGAGGAACGCCAGGAACGATCGCTCGGCCAACGCTTGGGTCAGGCGGCTCGCGAGATCCTTCGGCGCTTCGGCGGCGGGCGACGCGGCCGCGGCTGCGCCACTGGCGGCGGCGCTCAGCGACGGGAAGAATTCGGCATTCTCCACCGCCAGCGTCCCCCCTCCGGTCGAGACCTCGAAGGATGCCTCGCGCTCGACTTCTTCGGGCGCGTAACAGGCGAAGATCGGCTCCTCGGTGCAGGCCTGGTATCCGATGAGCAACTGCAGCGTCCTGGGTCCGGGGGCGGCGTCGCTCGCGACGGTCATCGGATAGCGGAAGATCGTCCGACCTTGGTAGACGGGGTCCCCCTCATACGTCTGGGAAGGAGGCGCTTCCGGCATCCCGAGGGTGATCGGCTGCCCTTCCTTCGGGGTGGCCGTGAGAAAGTCCCCGATCTGCAGGTGCGCGGACGGCGGCACGTCATAGATCACCGCGAGGAAGCCGGTCTCCCCCGGGCCCAGCGCGCGGTGCGAGAGCGCCAAACGCACCGGTACGATCACGGGCTCTTGCGCGTGAGCGTCGCCGGAGCGCAAGGCGGGCATCGCCGAGACCGCAGCCCAGACGGCGAGCGCGGCCACGAACCAGATCGACAGAGCGCGCCATGGCAGCGAGTGAGCGCGGTGGAAAGTCCGGTGCATGCATCTCCTCTTCGAGTCCTGGGCGAGTGTGCGGCGAGCCGGGGGCCGGGCTGATCTGAACCCTGAGCTTGGATCAAGAGTTTCGGGATTGTCCGGGTCGAGCTCCGTGGGGGTCAAGGCAGGGAGCCCGAGGCGGCCGACGGCGCTAGTTCCGCCCTCAGGCCCGAGTGGTCGGAGAGGCCGTCCGCGGGAAAGGTTTCGGGGGGCGTCGTGGCGACCAGTCCGCGCGCCGCGATCCAGTCCAGCCGCATCCCGAGGACGCGAGGTTCCAAACCGGCGGTGCGCATCAGCGCCTGGGCCCACGGCCGGGGCACGAGTGAGAGGTCTTCGACCTCTCCGAGTCGCTGCCAACCGGTCGCGCCTCGATCGTTGAACGCGTCCCAAGCGAAACCGGCCGCGGCCAGGCGGGCGAAGAGCGGTTCGCGTTTCTCGGGACGGACCAGCTCCTCGCTGAGCTGTTCGCGCGGGGTGGTCAGGATGCGGAGGAACCCGGCGAACGATCGCGCCCAGCCTCCGCGCGGAAAGCTGTTCGTGTTCCAGTCACCCGTCACGACGACCGGCAGATCGGCTCCCCAGAGTGCGAGCGCCGCGTCGAGTCCCTCCAGGAACGCCGCGAACTGCGCCTCTCGGCAAGTCGGCGTGCGACGCACCTCCAGATGCGTGGTCCCGACGACGCAGCGGCCGAACGGCGCCTCGAGCAATACATAGAGTCCCTGTCGAACTCCGAAGCGCTTCTCCCAGAAATCGAAGTAGTCCCAACACGCGGGCAGCGGATGGCGCGCGACCGCCAGCAGCGGCAAACGCGTGAGGATGGTCAGACCGTGCAGGCCCCGCTCGTTCTCGCCGGGCGCCTTCGCGTCTTCCGGTGGACCTTTGGTGCATTCGATGTAAGACGGCAGGTAGACCGAGTGTCCGCGCCAGGCGTGGGCCAACACTCGGGCGACATCGGCGTTGCTCGCGCGCGCCATGCCGATGTCGGTCTCTTGCAGAGTGATCACATCGGCGTCGGCGAGACGGGGGTCGTCGCGGAAGCGTCGCTCGAGTCCCTCCAGGCGAAGGCCCTTCTCGATGTTCCACTGCGCCACGCGCAGGGTCGGTCGCGTGGAGACATCGGGCTCGGCGGCGAGCTCGATCCGCGGGGTCCGGAGGAGCGCATCGAGCTCGGCGCCCCAGCGCGCGAAGAACGGAGAGGCGCGAAAGGCGCGCTCGTCGCGAAAGGCGCGGCAGGCGGCGACGAACTCCGCGTAGTCGAGGCCGGGGACGAGTTCCGCCACCCGCGTCGCCTCAGTTCCGCCGCGAGCGCGGATTCGAGCCCCCGCCGCGTCCGCCCAACGTGGTCTCGTCGAGCAGGACGACGCGGTGCTCTCGACCGATCGGGAAGCGACGGCTGATCTGCCCCACACACCGAGCCTGCGAGCCGGGCGCCGGCGTCTCGGTCTGGGTGAGCACGAGGATCGAGTCTGCGCCGTCGACCAGCCGGAATCCCAAGGCGCCGACTTCCGGAATCCAGCGGACCGCTTCGACGCGCCCGCTCAGCGTCACCGATTGACCCTGGAAGCGGCGCGGATCGTCTTGGATCCGGCCGATCGGAGTGGAAACGAAGCGACAGCCGACCCCGCCGAGGACGAACGAACCCAGGAAGCACGCGCGGACGACCGCGCGGAGCGCGCGTCTCGCAAGCGGCATGAAGAGCGGCGTGAACACCGGCGTGAACAGCGGCATGAACAGCGACATGGCGCGGCAGCATAGTCGAAGGCGGAATTAGCTCAGGGCGCTTTCGTCGCCGTCCGATCTTCTCGAAGTCGACGGTGCCCCGCGGACTTGCAGGAGACCGAAACATGTCCACTCCCTCCGGACCGACCGCGAGCCCGCGAATCCTGGTGGTCGAAGACGACCTGGTGAACCAGAAGGTGCTCTCTCGCATGTTGGAACTGAGGGGATACACGGTCGACGTCGCGGATCACGGGGGCATCGCGCTGGAGAAGCTGCGGACCGAGCCGTTCGATCTGGTCCTGTTGGATATGCAGATGCCCGTGCTCGACGGGTTCGAGACGCTGCGGCGCCTCCGCGAGGATCCGAGCTTCAGCCAACTCCCGGTCGTGGCCTGCACGGCTCTCGCCATGAGCGGCGATCGGGAACGCTGCCTCCACGCCGGCTGCGACGACTACTTGAGCAAGCCGATCCTTCGCTCTCCCCTCGATTCGATCCTCGCCCGCTGGGCGCCGATTTCCTAGGCCCCGAGGAGGACGAATGAGCGATCTGACCGACATCGTCAGCGAGTTCCTGGTCGAGAGTCACGAGAACCTCGATCAGCTCGACCGTGACTTGGTGGCTTTGGAGCGGGATCCGGTCGATCGCACGCGGCTCGCGAGCATCTTCCGCACGATCCACACGATGAAGGGGACCTCGGGCTTCCTGGGCTTCGGCTCGCTCGAAGCAGTGACGCATGCCGGAGAGAGCCTTCTCTCCAAGCTGCGGGATGGCGCGCTGCAGGCGACGCCGTCAGGCGGTTGCTGCACCACCTCGAGACGACCGGAAGCGAGGGGAGCGAGGACAACGGCGGCCTGAGCGGAGCGAGCAGATGAGCCTATCGCTCACCGACTTCCGATACATCTGCGATCTGGTGCTCGACCGCTCGGCGATCGTGCTGGAACCGGGCAAGGAGTACCTAGTCGAGTCGCGACTGACGCCTCTCGCGCGACGCGAGGGCGTGGGCGGACTGGACGAACTGATCGCGCGCCTGCGCCAGCGCACGGTGAACGGACTCGAAACGCGCGTGGTCGAGGCGATGACCACGAACGAGACGAGTTTCTTCCGCGATCTACATCCGTTCAACGCGCTCCACAAGACGATCCTGCCCGACCTGCTGGAGCGGCGTTCGTCGGAGCGCACGCTGGGAATCTGGAGCGCGGCCGCGTCGAGCGGGCAGGAGATCTACTCGATCGCCATGCTGCTCCGGGAGCACTTCCCGCAACTGGCGGGCTGGAAGGTGCGGCTTCTCGCGACCGACCTCTCCGACGAGATGGTGCAGCGCGCGAGCGAAGGTCTCTTCAGTCAGCTAGAGGTCAACCGCGGGCTGCCCGCGCCGCTCTTGTTGAAGTACTTCGAGAAGCAGGGCGCGCAGTGGCGCATCAACGACGAGATCCGTACCTCGATCGAGTTCCGACGCATGAACCTCGTCGAGCCATGGCCGCAGATCCCCGACATGGACGTCATCTTCATTCGCAACGTGCTCATCTACTTCTCGGTCGAGTCGAAACGCGACATCTTGGCGAAGGTTCGCCAGGTCCTGCGACGCGACGGCGCGCTCTTCATGGGCGCAGCCGAGACCACGTTCAGTCTCGACGACAGCTTCGAGCGCGTGCAGATCGAGAAGACATCCTGCTATCGCCCGCGCGGGGGCGCCGGCTGATGGCGCTCTCGACGCGGACGCCGTTCGTCGAGAGCGACGTGCAGATGCTGGTCGAGGCGATCTGGTCGACCGTGCTCTCGCTGCAGGCGCGACGGGCGCGTTCCGGCCGTGACCTGCGCCTGGATGATGCCGGGCCCGTCATCACCGGATGCGCGCAAATCACCGGGGCCTGGGAGGGCGCGGTGCTGCTGGAGTGCTCGGTCGCGCTCGCGCATCGCGCCGCCGCCGCCGTCTTCCGCACCGATCCCGCCGAGCTGAGCGTCGCCGATCTGGAGGGCGCGATCGGCGAGCTGACCAACATGCACGGCGGGAATCTGAAGGGGCTGTTGCCCGACTCCTGTTTCCTCTCGCTGCCCGCGGTGGTGCACGGGAGGGATCATCGACTGCGCGTCCCCGGCGCGGCGGAGGTCTGCCGGCAGGTCTACGAGTGCGACGGGGAGCGGTTCGTCGTCAGCATCCTGGGCCGCACCGCCCACGGCGCGTAGACCCGCGGTTCGCGTCTCAGTCTCGGGGAGTTCCCGCTTCGGCCTCGAGGACGACGAGCGACTCGCGCTCCGGCAGCACCGAGAGCAAGAAGAGCGGAGTCAACTCCGGATCGAACTGAACCCCGGCGAGTGAGAGCAGAATCCCGCTCGCCTCGGACGGTAGATACGCCGCACGGTGCGGGCGCTCGTGGATGAGCGCGTCCCACGCGTTGGCTAGCGCGACGATCCGCGCGAGTAGCGGGATCTCGGGTCCGCGCAGCCGCTCGGGACCGCTCGAACCGTCCCACCACTCGTGCTGAGAGCGCAGGATCTGCCCGATCCGTCCTTCGTGATGAGCGCCGAGCAGCGATTCCGCTCGACGAATTGCTTCACGGCGATGCGCCTCGCGTTGCGCGTGATCGAGCTGGACCGGCCCGCCCAGCAGCTCCGCGTACGATTCAAGTTCCCCGAGATCGTGCAGGATCGCGCCGTCCCCTAGCGCATCGAGTTCCTCCGGTGGCAGTTGCAGGCGTCGGCCGAAGCCCAACGCGAGGGCCTGGACCCGTCGCGAATGGCCGCGCAACTGCGGATACCGGTCTTCTACCTGGGCCACCAGCTCCGCCGTGGTCGAGATGAACGTCGCCCGCGCTCGCGTGAACGCTCGCTGGTTGCGCAACGCCGCGGCCACGCCGTGTCCCAGCATGGCGAGCGTGCGGAGGTCCGCGCTCCGCGGCTCGGCTCTCACGGTGAGTCCGATCCAGCCCAGCAACTCGTCTTCGGCCACCGCCGGAACGAGCCAGGTCAGTCCGGCGGGGGACAAGCGGCGGATGTCTTCCTCCGCCTCTGGGTGGGCCGCGAATTCCTCCACGCGCATCGGCCGACCGACCGACGCCAGTAGCCTCACGACGAAGCCGCGACCGGACAGCCGCAGCGGCCGCGCCTCGAGATCGGACAGTCCGCGCCAGATGCGCGGCGTGTACCTCCCGTCGGCTTCGATCGTGGCGAGCACCAAGCGATCCACCTCGAAGCCGGCCAGCAGGGTCGAGACGAAGCGCGGCAGGAACTCGTCGAGCGAGATCGCGCGCTGCAGGTCCAAGACCTGCTCGAGCATTCCACCCACCTGGTTGAGGCCGCGATGGAGATCGCCCTGCATTTCCTGGAGGGAGGCTCGGTGGCGCTTGACCTCGTCCTCGAGCACGTCGTTGCGCAGCGCGAGCGTGCGACGCTCCTGGACGCGATCGAGGAGTCTACGGATACGCAGGATCAGCTCGCGCGGTGAGAACGGCTTGCTCAGATAGTCGTCCGCGCCCAGCCGCAAGCCTTGGACACGCACGTCGGTCGCGGCATTCGCGGAGATGAGAATCACCGGCGTGCTGGCCAACTGCGGATCGGACCGAACCGCCTGCAACACTTCGAAGCCGCTCTTGCGCGGGAGACGCACGTCGAGCACGACCAGATCGGGTCGATGCGTCTCGATCGCCCGTTGCGCGGTCTCGCCGTCGTAGGCGGAGAGCACCTGGTACCCCCGCCCTCCGAGCGTGATCTGGAGCAGCTCGACCACCCGGATGTCGTCGTCGACGACCAGCAGTGTCTCTTTCGCCTCACGCTCTGGGACGGACGCATCGGCCATGCGGGCGAGACCTCTCGGGGAAGATGCACGAATGCGGACGGCCGCCTCCTCGCCGCGGGGGCGAGGCCGGACGGGCGTGGGGCCTTCCCTACCGATCGGCCGGGAGCGGGGGCGCCTTTACCGTGGGCGTGTCCGAAGACGACGCCGACGACGCGCCGGGCGGCAGGACGCAGGACTCGAGTTCCGCCGGGGCGAAGGGATGGACGATGCGCGCCGCGCGCCGCAGCGCTCCCGGAAGTTGCCCCTCCCAGGGCGCGCCCCGAGCGCTGACCAGGACCAGGTCTCCGCCGACGGCGGCCCAGCTCTCCACGCCGCGAGAGGCGTCCGGTGAACTCGGTAGTTCGACGTAAGCGCGAACCGCGCTCCCGTTGCGCCAGCGGAGCAGGCCCGCCTCGTCGTCCGGCTCTTCGGTCACGCGCCACCCCGCCAGTCGCAGCGCGCGGGCCAGCGCGACGCGGGCGGGTAGACTCCGCACGCAGATCAAGGCCTCGGGCGAGACGGCCGGCGGCGGCGCGCTCGGGGTCACCTCGAGCGGGGGATGCGCGTGGCTCGCGCCGTTGACCTTCGCTCGCGCCGACGAGGCGTTGATCGGGAACAGCCTCTCGACCCACACCTCCAAAGAGACCGATTCAACCCCTCCGTAAGGCGACGGCAACAGGACGACCGTGACGCCGTGCGCCTCCGCCTTACCCGCAGGGAAGATACCGCGCACCGCTTCGCAGACCAGCCCATCGTCCGCGCCGACGCCCCAGCGCACGCTGTATCCCGACTCGTGGGGAGAGTCACCGTCGGCTCGCCGATGTCCGTTCGATCCGTTCGCCGCGACGAGGGGGGCGCCGCCGTTCAGCCAACGTCGCAGCGGCGGCAGTGGAAGCCCATCTTCCTCCGCCAGCGACACCCGCCGCACCGCTCCCCAAGGCAACGCGACGACGAGCGCGCCGTCGCCGACGACCAGGAGGAAGGGAGAGAGCGAACCCTTCGTCCACGACGGATCGACCGGAGGCATCGGCGCAGCCCGGATCGACGCGGCGTCCACCCGCGCCGCTTCGATCGGCACAGGTTCGATGGGCTGAACTTCGATCGGCACTGCCTCGATCGGCCCAGTTTCGATCGGGACAGTTTCGATCGGCCCAGTTTCCCCCGCCGGAGATGCAGCGCTCGTGCCGTTCGGAGCGGGAAGCCCTCCGAGGATTCGGACGAGGCGTGCGAGCACGCGTTCTTCCGCGTGCCTGAGCCTGCGGAACTTGCGCAGCAGACGGTGTAGCTCGTCCGCGGTCGTCATCGCGACTCCATCTCGGCGAGGCGCGTCTCGATCGTGGCGAGCGCTTCCCGCGTCTCCCGCCAAGTCAAGGCCAGCTCCGCGCGCGCGGCGTCGGAGGGATTCGGCCCGGGTCCGAGCTGCAGCGTCACGAACTGCTCCAGTTGCCGCTCGGCCGCATCCACTTCGGCTTCGAAGCGCGCAAACCATCCGCCGATCTCATCTCCGTTGGGCCCCGCGAGCCGCTCGCTCTCCAGCGCCAGCACCGTGCCGACACGACGGACGCGGGAAAGTGATTCGTATGCGCTGGGACCGAGCGCCGCGAGCGCGGGCGCTTTCGGGGACTCCTCGAGCACGACCGCCGGCACACGCGGGATCGCCGGGCTCACGAGTTCATCTGAGAACGACTCTTCATCTCGATCCCAACCCGCGGCCTCGCCAAGTCGCTCCAATTGGTTTCGCGCGACGCCGACTCGCTCACGCAGCTCGGCGAAGAACTGGACCAGTCGGGCGCGATTCGCCGCCAACGGTTGGACGATCTCG
Source organism: uncultured bacterium (assembly GCA_964631125.1). GTDB lineage: Bacteria > Eisenbacteria > RBG-16-71-46 > CAIMUX01 > CAIMUX01 > CAZVYN01. The sequence goes on from CAZVYN010000001.1 coordinate 52,683, forward strand.
ACCAGGCTCGACTCATCATCCGGCGGAAGCTCCGCGATCAGTCCATGTTGCCCCGGCCGAGCCAGCACGCGCTGGAGCGCGGCCAGCGCGATCCGTGTCCGCTCCAGCTCTTGGATGGCGCGCGCGCCGCTCTGGTTCTGATGGACGAGCGCGCCGACGCGCCGGTAGAGTTCGAAGACCTCCCACTGCGGGCCGTGCGTGAACGCCGCCTGTCCCTGCGGCAATTCCCCCGTTTCCGCCAACCGGAGGAGCAGACGGACCGGCCGCGTGAATCGCTCCGAGAGCACGTGACCGCAGGCCGCGGCCAGGATCGTCGTGAGCGCGACCAACCCCAGCCCACCGGCTCTGAGGAGCCCGAGGGACCCATCCGAGATGTCGGAGCGGCCCGCCAGGGCGTACTCCACGAGAGCCAAGTAGGTGAGCCCACAGAGCGCCGCGGGAAACAGCGTCAGGGCGATGGCCCATCCGCGGAGGCCGCGCGACCGCGGGCGTCCTGCCGACTCCTCGGGCTCGTCGATCGGGGATTCCTGCGTGTCGGTTCGGAGTTCGTCCACTCGCCGTCTTTCGTCCGCTCACGCGATATGCATTCTCCGGGGGCATCCGTCGTGCGGGTCGCACGCCGCGAGCGGCGGGAGTGCGTGGCGCAATCAGGACGTGAAGAGCGGCGATACCCTTGGAGATCGCGCGGTTCCGGCTCCCCGGGCCCGAGGCAGGGGCCCACTCGCCGGGTGGCGCCGAGCTTGCGACCGTGGGGATGACCGCAGCGAGCCTAGCACGCTCGCTCGCGCGGGTGTCAATGCTCCAGTGCCTGGCGAGCGCCCGTCGAGCGCGCCATCCGGCCATTTCCGCTCGTCCGAGGAGGTCCGACCATGTTGCCGAGAGAGAGCTATCTCGAGCTGCCTCGCAACGACCGACAGATGCGTCCGACCTACCTCTTCATGATGAAATGCCTGCTCTACAGCCGCATGGAGACGGGACTGGTCTCGAACAAAGACTTCTACGACGAAGACGTCAACGTCTACATCGCGCACCTGCTCAATTCGTTCGTCCACCCCGACTTCATCGAGCGGTCGCGGCCGTACCTGTCCAAGTACGACACCGAGGTCTTCGGCCGTGTCGCGACCTCGAAGGACGCGCGCCTGAAGTACACGCTCTACAAGACCAACGCCGATTTCCTGCTCATCTCGCTGGGGATCTTCGACAACCCGGAGGCGGCGCTGGCCGAGCACCCGAGCCAGGGGGGCGGCGCGCCCGAGCGATCGGGGCAGACCCCGTCGGAAGAGGCGTACATGGGGCGTGGGCGCACCTACTACCGTTTCGCCTACTCCTACAGTCAGCAGCTCCACGGCCGGCACACGCCGATCACCGAGGTATTGGAGAAGCTCAGCGAAGGGTTCGACAAGTACATGCGGATCCTCGCCCACATGCGGGGCGAGTACCTCGATCTGCTCCAGCGACTCAGCCGGGGGGAGATCTACCACCTGGAACGCGTCGTCAACGAATCGCAGCGCCAGTCGGTCATCCGCGACAAGCAGGACAAGATCCTCGATCTCTACCTGGAGTGGAAGCGCACGCAGGACGACGGCCTGCGCGGGGAGATGCGCTCGATCCTGGATGAACTGCGAGGAATGGACGCCGAACTCAAGATCGAGCTGCCCGAACTCGGCTCGCTCTGACGCTGCGGCGACCGTGCTCTGAGAGACTTTCGACCGGCGGAGGTTCCGGCGTCGACGCACCGCGAGGCGTCGAAGGAACCTCCGCCGGTCTGTTTGTTCCCGTTGTTCCCCGCGGGGAACGACCTCGTCGACCCCGGGGTATGCTCCCGGCGTGCCCAGTTCCCTTCCCCTCCCCGGTCGAATCGAGATCGCTCCCGCGCGCCGGTGGCGTCGCTGGCTCTGCGGGCTCCTGATCGCGTGGTTGCCGCTGCTTCCAATCCGGTCCGTCGCGATCGCCGATGTCGACATCCCCGATGACTTCGAGACCGGACTGCAGGCGGCGAACGCCTTCGCCGACCACTTCGGGTTGGTGGAGGAAGACTCGCTCGTCACGCGGGTGAACGACATCGCCTACCGCGTCGCGAGCCAGACCGGTCGCGACGACATCGCGTGGAGCTTCCACGTGCTGGATGTCGACGATCCGAACGCCTTCGCCCTGCCCGGGGGGTTCCTCTTCGTCACCCGCGGCATCCTCGACACCGGTATCTCCGACGCGGCGCTCGCGCACCTCATGGGGCACGAGATGGCCCACGTCACGCAGCGGCACTTCGCGCGAGCCGACCGGACGAGCAGCCTCCTCTCGCTGCTGCAGACCGCCGCGGTGGTGGCGACGATCCTCGCGGTCCAGAACGACGGCGCGCGCGATCCGGTCCTCGATTCGAATCGCCGGGTCGACTGGGGAACCGACCGATCGGGCGACGCGCTGACCAGCACGATGATCTTCGGGAGCGTCTTCCGCGAGCTGCTCGTGCGCGGCTACGGCCGTGGACTCGAGATGGAGGCGGACGAGGTCGGGCGACGGTTCGCGGTTCGAGCCGGCTACCCGATCGAAGGCGGCGCCGAGCTCCTCGAGCGTCTGCACGAACGGATCTTCGAGGACCAGGAGTACGGCTACTGGCGCACCCACCCCTTCTTCACCGATCGAGTAGCCAAGGCCCGGGCGGCCCGCTCGGGCGCCCGGGAAGCGCCGTCGGCGGAGGAAGTGGAGTCGTATCGGCTAGAGGTCTCGAGGACGCTGACCGCGATCGCGGAGCACTTCGAGGAGGAGTACTCGCGTCGCGCTCGCGAACGCGACGACGACGACTCGGGACCGCACCGCGGCGGGCGGGACCTACATCGCGACCTCGAGCGAGGGGGTCCTGAGCCGACGGTGCTGTTCCTCTATCGAGCCGCTCTGGAGGCGAACCCTCAGTCTGCGTCGTCGCTGCAGATCGAAGCTCAACTCCTCGGTCGCCGGGCAGAATGGGAGCGACGCAAGCGCGAGGTCCATCGCGCCTTCGGACCGTTGGCGGCCGACTACGACTCCCTCGTCACGCGAATCGACCAGACCCGCGAGAAGCGCCCGGTCGCGGTCAACGTCTCGAATCTCGGAGGCGACCGCGATCCGTTCGAATCGTTCGCGCAGCGCGTGCAATCCGAGCGAGATCTGCTGCGGGACGAACTCGTCCAACTGCGCGCCGCCAGCGTCTCGATCGTCGAGCAACCGGGCGCGGGACTCGAGTTCCTCGAGCTGTTCCTCCGCAACTACCCCGACGATCCGCTGGCCCCCGCACTGCGCGTGCGGCTGGCCGAGCAGTATCGCCTCGCCGATCGCGCCGATGAGGCGGCGTTGCTGCTGACCGAGACGTTCGACGACGCTCCCGCCGAACGGGATCAGGCGCTCGCGCGCGTCCTTCCGCACGTCAAGGAACTGTCGACGCTCGAGACAGTACTGCGTCGGAGAGGTCCCGATTCGCTCTCCACGCGGGCGGAGACCGAACTCCACGCGCGCGCCGCGACGCTCGACTCACTGGAGATCGGAAGTCGCTACCTGGAGCGGTTCCCGCGCGGCTCGGTCGCCGACACGGTGCAGGCCAGGGTGGAAGACTTGGCGATGCAGCGCTACTACGGGGGTCGGCTCCACGAATCGCTGGAGACCTATCAAGCCGCGCTCGACGCCTACCACCGCGTGATCTTGCTCGCCCCGAGCACGCGAGCCGCGCGCCTGGCGCGCGAAGGAATCGAACGGGTGCACACGCTCCGTGGGAAGTGATCGCGCCCGCTACATCACCTTGTAGTTCGGAGCTTCCTTCGTGATCTGGATGTCGTGCGGGTGCGACTCGCGCACTCCCGCCTCCGTCACGCGGATGAACTTGGTCTTCGAGCGGAGATCGGCGATGTCCCGCACCCCGCAGTAGCCCATGCCCGCGCGCAGGCCGCCGACGAGTTGGAAGAGCACGGCGGCGAGGCCGCCCTTGTAGGGAACCCGACCCTCGATCCCTTCCGCGACCAGCTTCATCTCCTTGCCTTCGAATCCGCCCAGATCCATCTGGAAGTAGCGGTCCGAGCTACCGCGCGTCATCGCGTCGATTGATCCCATCCCGCGGTAGACCTTGTAGGAGCGCCCCTGATAGAGGACCGACTCGCCGGGGCTCTCTTCGGTGCCGGCGAAGAGGCTCCCCACCATCACCGCCGACGCGCCGGCCGCGATCGCCTTCGGGATGTCGCCCGAGTAGCGGATGCCGCCGTCCGCGATGACGGTCACGCCCATCTTCGCGGCCTCTTCGGCGCAGTCCGCCACCGCCGTGATCTGAGGGACGCCGATCCCCGCGACGACCCGCGTCGTGCAGATCGCGCCGGGGCCCATCCCGACTTTGACGACATCGGCGCCGCTCTCACACAGCTCGCGCGTCGCTTCACGCGTGGCCACGTTTCCGCAGATCAGGTCGACGCTCGGGATGGCGGAACGCAGCTTGGCCAGGGCATCCATGACGCGCGTCGAATGGCCGTGGGCGCTGTCGAGACAGAGCAGGTCGACGCCTTTGGCCGCCAGCTCCTGCGCGCGCTCCAAGTAGTCCGGCGTGATGCCGAGAGCCGCGCCGACGCGCAGTCGCCCGCGGTCGTCGACGCAGGCATCCGGATACTGGACCTTCTTCTGGATGTCCTTGACCGTGATGAGCCCGCGGAGCATCCCCTCGCGATCCACCACGGGCAGCTTCTCGATCCGGTACTTGTGCAGGATCTGTTTGGCCTCGTCGAGCGTCGTGCCGACCGGTGTCGAGATGAGCCGGTCTTTCGTCATGACGCGCTCGATCGGAACCGACGAGTCCTCGATGAAGCGAAGGTCCCGGTTGGTCAGGATCCCGACCAGTCGCCCTTCCTTCGTGATCGGAATGCCCGAGACGCGGTAGCGCGCCATGACCGCCAGCGCTTCGGAGACCGGCACGTCGGGCGGCAGCGTGATCGGATCGGCGATCATGCCGCTCTCGGAGCGCTTGACCTTGTCGACTTCGCTCGCCTGCTGCTCGATCGTCAGGTTCTTGTGGATCACTCCGACGCCGCCGGCGCGGGCGAGGGCGATCGCGAGGCGCGCTTCCGTCACCGTATCCATCGCCGCGGAGAGGAGCGGGATGTTGAGGCTGAGCCGCTTGGTCAGCCCGACCCGGACGTCGACTTCCGAGGGCAGGACATCTGACCTCCCGGGGAGGAGCAGGACATCATCGAAGGTCAACCCCTCGCCGGTGATGCGCTCGCGCAGGGTCACTTCCCCGCCTTGCCCGACTCCATCGTCATCCTCTTGTCGTCCTTGCGTTCCCAGAGGATCCCCTCGTCGGGGGAGAAGTGATAATGCAGCCCGACTCGAAACGTCACCATGGGATGGTTCGAATCGAAGAGCCGCTCGAACTTGTCGTCGGCCGTGAAGACGTAGTGAGCCTGCAGGATCCCGGTCACGGTCACATGGCGCGTGAGACGCATCTCGTCCTCTCCGCTGAGGTAGAGACCGGGCACGTAGCCACGGTAGAAGCGTTGCGTGATCGGGTCACGGACGGAACTCCCGTGCCACTTGTAATTCCAACGGTAGAGACCCGCTCCACCGCCCGCCCTCAGAACCGATCCCTTGAAGTGCGCCACCTTGCGCAACGCTCCGAGCGTCCCGAAGTTGACCGCGTAGACCGTGTCGCCCCGATCGGCGAAGGCGTTGTAGCCGAAACCGAAATCGCCGACTCCGATCCACGACTCGTCGAAGCGATACCGGAAACTCGCCTGGAGCACCGGCCGGACCGTGGCGCCCTTCGCCAGATCTCCGCCCATGACGCGCATGAGACCGACCGTCGCCCCGTAGCCGCTGAATCCGGAGAGTGCGCCGAACTGCCGATTCGGATTGGGGGCGTCTTCGCGGACGAAGACGTCGTCCGGGAGTGTTTCGGGTGTCAGCGTCTCGGGCGCCATTGTCTCGGGCGTGGGGATTTCTTCCTGCGCGGCGCAGAACTCAAGCGCGCCGGTCGAGCCGATCAAACACGCCAGGAGAGCCGAAATGAGAGCGGCCCGAACGCGAACCAGCGACATGCGTTCTCCTTGAATGGAACCCCGATTGGCGCGGCAGTCTAGCCGTGGGTCCAAGGGTCGTCAAGGAAGCCGGGCGAGTTGTGCCGGGTCGGGTTGGAGGCACAGTGTCGCTGCTAGCGCCGACAAGTGGACGATGCCAGTCTTCGCCGCCCACGCTACGGCACTCAGCTATCGAAGCTACCGGACAAGCGTGAATCTCCGCCCCTCGATGCCGCTCCCGGGGATCTGGACCCAATACACGCCCGTGGCCCATGACTCCGCGATTGGAATCTCGCCCTCATGCCCCCCACCGGGCGCGGAGGCCAGCTCGACTCTCGCGCGCGTCGCTCCCCCCGCGTCGATCACCCGCGCAACCACGGATCCGGGGACCAGTCGGAAGTCCCGATCCAGGCGGACTTTGATCGCGCCTCCGCTGCTGACCGTTGGGCGAAGTGCGATGGTCTGGCGCCCGGCGCCCAACCACACCGGGGCCTGTGCCGCAGGGCTCGTGACGTTCGGCACAACCACTAGACGATTGGGAGATGCTCGGAGTCCGAGCAACTCCGCGCCCGGGCTCCCGTCGACATTCGCAAACGCGAGCCACCCCGGCGGCTCGGCGATCGACTGAATCCACTCGAAGTCAAGGCCCACACGGCCGCGGTAGACCTCATACGTAAACGCGGTCTTCTCGATCAAGTCGACCTCGCCGTCGCGATCGACGTCGTACAAACGCGGCCCCCCCCCCCCACGCCACTCACGTCCTCGTCAGTCCAGTCTCCCGACTGGGCCCCGACAAGCATGCGGACTTCGAGGTCCGACCTCTCATACAGAATGTCTGGAAGCAGGTCGCCTGTCATCTCCGCTACATCAAACTGCTCCCAGTAAATTCCATCCCCGCCAGGCTCGTTTCGAATCCAGCGAACATCTGCCGCGAAAACTCGCGCGCCTAGGTTCTCTATGTATCCGATCCCAATTCGGTCGACTCCTCCGCAAAACGCTCCGTGTTTGTACTCGCAGCTCAACGCGATGTCGAGATCCCCGTCTTTGTCCACGTCGCGCGGTAACATGTCGAACACAGCCGTCGGAGTAGCCTCTGAGTCACACTCTGGATGTTCCTCGTTCAGATTCACGTGCAGCTCCAACGGCGGCGTGGACAATCCTGACGGCGATCCGAACAACACGAAAACCGAGTACCACCCGCTGTACCGCCCGATCAAATCGTCGAAGCCATCGTTGTCGAGGTCGGCTACCGCCATTCGGCGGAAATAACTGGAGTTCGGCCACGTCACAGACGTCGCTGGCGCCGCATAGTTGTGAAAAACATCGGCGTAGTACACTTTCAATGGATCTTCACAGAATGCGATGTCGTCGCGCCCGTCACCGTTGAAATCTCCGACTTCCAGATCGTTCCAACCATTCGCCACCGGCAAGATGGTCGAAGTCGAGAATCCACCGGTCCCGTCGTTCAGAAGTATGTAAATCTTCTCCGTGTTCCCGGTCCGCGCCCCTACGGCGCAATCGACGTACGGATCGGCATTGAGATGCCCCAGCGAAACGCACGTCGGCGTTTCCGGGAGCGTGTACCCGACAGCCGGGCCGAACCACGTCTCACCCGCAGCTTGTTGTGCCGTTGACACAAGGAGTGTCGCGGCACAGAGCCAAGACGGGACCACGGCCAAGGTGCTGCGGCCGGAGACTTCTATCATGAGTCGCACATCGACCTCCTACCCAGCCAGAGCTCGGGGTAGACATCTGCCTGTTGCTGGAAGTACCCCTCGTTGATCGAGCCCCACACCGCGTCCAAGCCCGCGTAGTACCAGGCACTCGGGAACTCGCTCGTCGATGCGCCGGCGGGCGTTCCGCCAACGTGGCGGGCTGGAACCACCTCTGCGTCGCCGCCCAGCAGCACGAAATCCGTCCCCCACAGCGAGTACGCCTCTCGGAGGAACGTCCGGATGCGTTCGGGGTCGTCGCCGCCGTCGTAATTCGCCCTCACCCAGTCCATCGTGCGGACCACCGTCGGTACGCCAGTCTCCGTCCGCCAGTCAGCCCACTCCTGAAACGTCTCGACCATCGAGCCGTCCCACGTCTCGCCGGTGATCCAACGGTCGTTGGTGAGGATGACCATGTCGATGGACGGGCCTTCGAGCGAGGGCCGGTCGGTGGGATGGAACCCGGTGGCGTGATTGGATTCGGTCACGACGTACAGCGGATCGAGCGGGTCGAGCGGGTCGGCGACGACCGCAGTGGACTCGGGTCCGTCGTAGCCGTCGACCGCCTCGGGATTGATCACGTTCGCGCTGACCCATTCGAGTTCGATCTTCTCGCGCGAGAAGCGACGTTCGGGCCGTTGACGGGCGGGCGCAGACTCCCCTGCGGGATTGGCTCCAGCATCAACGTCACTTCGATCGATTGATACAGCTTCAACTCGCGGGTCGCGGAGTCCCACTCGAACGGAAGCGCCGCGAAGTCACCGATTCGAATACCGCTAGACCCGTCATTCCCGGTCAGGAACTCCGGTCTTGGCGGGAAGAGGTTCTCCTCTTCGTACCAGAACGGATCAGGGGCCCAAGTTTGGGTAGAGTCGGTCGGATCGGCGGCGGGCGGAACTGGGAACGGAACGACATCGGTGGCGACGACGACGGGATCGAGCGTGAGGACCAGGATCTGAGCGACTCGCCGGCCCGCCTGCAGGACGGCGCGATCTTGGATCGCTGGGAGCAGCGGCGCTCCCTCGAACTCGGCGGGTGCGAACGGCGCGAGATCGCGATGGAAGATGGTGGAGTATCCGGTGGTCGAGTCGTAATAGACCCCGACATCTGCGGGGTCTAGCTCGAACGAGAAGTCGAGCTGCGACGGACCTGGAATGTCATGCGCGGTCGGGCCCGCCATCGCGTCGGACGTCGAATTCCGCCCCCCCCCCCATTTGTGCGACAAGGATGAACGCCAAGGACAGAAGACTCGACCGCGTCGCGCGGGAATGCACTGAGACCGCCACCCCGCCCTCCCTTCGAACAGGTAGGAATCTTGGAACGGGCCGCGAACCAAACGATCTGACGCTTCCCCGATGGGATCGGGGCCGGACGAGCGCGCGCCTCGAGAGGCGAGCTGGTCAAGCGACGGGTCCCCAAGCACTCAATTAGTCACCCGACCCTTGACACCAGGCGGCCAGCTTCCCATCCTACGCGTCTCTTCAGTTCGCACGGCGGCGTAGCTCAGTCGGTAGAGCAAGTGAATCATAATCACTGGGTCCGGGGTTCGAGTCCCTGCGCCGCCAAATTTCCTCCAGGATCGGGACCCGATGGTCCGTATCGACCGCGAAGACTTCCGCCTTCGAGCGCGCTTCCGCGGTGCGATGCGTCGCGCTGGCGTCCAAGCCGGTGACCGGCTCCTGATCGCCGTCTCGGGCGGCGCCGACTCTGTCGCGTTGTTCGATCTCGTCGCGCGAGACGCCGCCACTCGCGGTTGGTTGCTCTGCGTGGGACATGTCGATCACGCCCTTCGATCCGATTCCGCCGACGACTGCGCGTGGGTCGATGCGCTGGCCAGGTCACGAGGCGTCGACTTCCATGGAACTCGACTTCGAGGATCGCCGGCCCACGGCGAGTCGGTCGAAGCGTGGGCGAGGCGTGGTCGACGCGCCGCGCTCAGGAAGATGGCCGCGTGGACCGGCGCCCGCTGGATCCTGCTGGCCCATCACCAGGACGACCAGGCCGAGACGCTGCTCCTCCAACTGCTCCGCGGGGCCGGCCTGGAGGGCCTGTGTGCGATGGCGCCCGTGCGGCCGCCGTTCGTCCGGCCGCTCCTGGACTCGCGGCGCGAGGAGCTCCGCGGGTATCTGAGGCGGCGGGACCTCGAGTGGCGGGAGGATCCGAGCAACAGTTCGCCGCGCTTCGCCCGCAATCGGCTCCGCGCGTCGGTCTTGCCACTGCTAGAGCGCGAGTTCGGGCCGGCGGTGACGCGACTCCTGGCGCGGACGAGCGACGCGCTGCGGCCGATCCGAGCGGCGGAGCGGCGCCGGATCGCGGCCGCCCTGGCGAACGCGCGGGTCGAGTCGCACCCAGACCCGCGGGAAGCTGGGATCCGCCTTGATCGTCCGAAGCTCCGTTCCTATGATCGCGCGACCTTGGAAGGTTGCGTGCGAGCAGCGTTTCGCTCCGTGCAGGGATCGACGCGGAACTTGAAACGGGCGCACGTCCTCGCGCTCGCCGAGCTGGCGCGGCTCGGCCCTCCTCGGATCCTGCACCTGCCTGACGGCGTCATCGCGCGAGTGGACCGCGTGCATCTGCGGCTGGAGCCCGCTCCGCGCTCTGTGAGCCGTGAGTTCCCGCCGTCCGTGAACGAGCTGGGAGGAGTCGAGGCATGCACCTGAACCCGGGCGATCGAGTACGACTGGGAACTGCCGGACTTCGGGTCCTGTTCACAGCCGACCAGATCTGCGCGCGGGTCACCGAGATCTCCGGACGACTGCGAGAGCGGATCGGGAGCGAGTCCCCGGTCTTCATCGGTCTGTTGAATGGGGGGTTCATTTTTCTCGGTGATCTGATCCGCCGGTTCGACCAGCCGCACGAGATCGACTTTCTCAAGGTGTCGCGCTACGACCCGAGGCACCGCGATCCGTCCTCGGTCCGGGTGGTGCACGATCTGAGGTCGAGCATCCGAGGGCGTACCGTGGTGGTGGTGGAAGGGATCCGGGCCCGGGGCACCAAGATCCAGTATGTGGACCGGTTCTTGAGGCTGCACGAGCCGACCCGGATCGAGTACTGCGCACTGATCCAACCTTCTGAAGCCCATCTGGAAGTGCCGCTCCATGAGAGCGGCTTCACGATCGATAATGAATATGTCGTGGGCTACGGCCTCGACCTCGACGAGCATCACCGGAACCTGCCGTTCATCGGGGCGATCGAGCCTGGACCGAAGTCCCAAGGAGACCTTTCATCGTGAGTCGATTCGAACGCAGCGGTCCGCCGCCTCCGCCCAACCAGGAGCCCGAGAAGCGTCCGCCCTCGCGGCCGACCCCGGGTGCCCCGATGCGGCATTTCCGGACAGTGACTTTCTGGCTGCTCCTGGGCCTGCTCCTGGTGGTCGTGGTCCAGCAGGTCACGACGATCAAGGCCAATGAGCAAGAGGTCTCGTTGACCGACTTCTGGGCGCAGCTCCGCGCGCAGAACGTCAAGGAGCTGGCGGTAGCCGGGCGCGAACTGCATGGCGAGTTCGGGACCGAGATGCCCGCCGATCCGGCGGCGCGTCGCCCGTCGTTCAAGCGGTTCAAGGTCTACCTTCCGGCCGAGGATCCGGATATCGCCGAGAAGATCTGGGCGGAGAGCCCCGGGATCCAGATCCGCTCTCGTCCGCTGGCGACGCCTTGGTTCAGCATCCTCTTCTCTTGGTGGATTCCGCTGCTGGCGATCTTCGTCCTCTGGATGTTCTTCCTGCGGCAGATGCAGGCCGGCGGATCGGCCGCGCTGAAGTTCGGCAAGTCGAAGGCCCGCGTCCTCAACGAGAACCAGATCAAGGTAACGTTCCGGGATGTCGCGGGCGCCGACGAGGCCAAGGAGGAGCTGCAGGAGATCATCGAGTTCCTGCGCGATCCGAAAAAGTTCCAGGCGCTGGGCGGCCGGATTCCCAAGGGCGCGCTCTTGCTGGGCCCTCCGGGAACAGGTAAGACGCTCCTCGCGAAGGCGGTGGCGGGAGAAGCCGGCGTGCCGTTCTTCTCCATGTCCGGATCCGACTTCGTCGAGATGTTCGTCGGCGTCGGCGCCTCGCGCGTTCGCGATCTCTTCGAGCAGGGGAAAAAGAACGCTCCGTGCATCATCTTCATCGACGAGATCGATGCCGTCGGTCGTCACCGCGGCGCGGGCCTCGGCGGCGGTCATGACGAGCGTGAGCAGACGCTGAACCAGCTCCTGGTGGAGATGGACGGATTCGAATCGAACGAGGGCGTCATCTTGATCGCGGCGACCAACCGCCCCGACGTGCTCGACCCCGCGCTGCTGCGGCCCGGACGCTTCGACCGACAGATCGTCGTCGATACGCCCGACATGCGCGGTCGCGAAGGGATCCTACGCGTGCACACCCGCAACAAGCCGCTCGACGAAGATGTCGACCTGGTCGTCCTGGCCAAGGGGACACCCGGGCTGGCCGGCGCCGACTTGGCCAACCTGGTCAACGAGGCCGCGCTCCTCGCCGCGAGGAAGAACAAGAAGCGGATCTCGATGCGCGACTTCGAAGAGGCCAAGGACAAGGTGATGATGGGCACCGAGCGGAAGAGCATGATCCTCTCCGAGGAAGAGAAGCGGAACACCGCCTACCACGAATCGGGCCACGCGCTCGTCGGGTGGTTCCTCCCCGATGCCGATCCGATCCACAAGGTCACGGTGATCCCGCGCGGACGCGCGCTCGGCGTGACGCACTTCCTGCCCGAGGGGGACACCTACTCGCGCTCGCGGGAGTACTTCCTGGCCACGATGGCGACGGCGATGGGCGGTCGAGTGGCCGAGGAACTGATCTTCGGGAAGATCACGACCGGCGCGGCTGACGACATCCGCAAGGCCACGCGTCTGGCTCGCCTGATGGTCACCGAGTGGGGCATGAGCGAGAAGCTCGGACCGCTCCAATTCGGCAAGAAAGAAGAACTCGTCTTCCTCGGTCGCGAGATCTCGCAGCAGAAGGACTACAGCGAGCATACCGCGGAGATCATCGACGAAGAGGTGCACACGCTCGTGGTGGGCGCGTACGCCAAGGCGAGACAAGTGCTGACCGAGCACCTCGAGATGCTGCATGTGCTGGCGCAGAATCTGCTCGAGCGTGAGATCCTCGACCGCCAGGACATCGCTCGGCTCATCCGGGGCGAAACGCTCGACCCCGAACCACCGAGCGAGCGCCCGACCAAGCCGAACGCGCCGGTCACCGACGAGCCGAAGGCCCCGTTCCTCCGTCCGACCCCGCTTCCCAGCCCCGGAACGGCTTGAGCCGTTCCGGGGCTGCGTGAGGCCCTCCATGACCGCCCGCTTCCCCGCTCCACGCGCCCGCTTCGTCTGGCGGATGGGCGATCAGGAGGTTGAGCTCGGCGGAGGCGTTTGGGTCGTCGGCATCCTCAACTGCACCCCTGACTCGTTCTCCGACGGCGGCGTCCATCTCGACGCGTCCGCGGTGGTGGGGCGCCTCGAGCAGATGATTCACGAGGGCGCCGACATGATCGACGTCGGAGGCGAGAGCACCCGCCCCGGGGCGCTCCCCGTGCCCGCGGAAGAGGAGTGGCGCCGCGTGGCGCCGGTTTTCCGCGCGGCGCGCGCGGATGGACTCCGGATTCCGCTCTCCATCGATACCCGCAAGAGCGAGGTGGCTGCTCGAGCGTGCGAGTTGGGCGCAGCGGTCATCAATGACATCAGCGCTCTGCGTCACGACCCGGCGATGGCCGAAACGGCGCGATCCCTCGGCGCCGGGCTCGTCCTCATGCACATGCAGGGCGAGCCCGCCACGATGCAGGCGGAGCCGCACTACGACGACGTCGTCCGTGAAGTCTCGGATTTCCTCTCGGGTCGCCTGCTCGCGGCGCGCGCGGCTGGCATCGAACTCGAGCGGATCGTCGTCGATCCCGGCATCGGCTTCGGCAAGTCCGCGGAGCACAACTGGGCGCTGCTCCGCGGAATTCCTGAGTTGGCTGAGGCGTGCGCCCGGCCGGTCTACATCGGCGCCTCGCGGAAGCGGTTCCTCGGAGCGGCCACCGGTTTGCCGGTCCACGATCGAGTGGAAGCGTCGATCGCCGTCCACGTCGCCGCCGCGCTGGCGGGCGCGCATCTGGTTCGCGTGCACGATGTCGCGGCGACGGTGCGGGCGATGCGGGTGGCCGACGACCTCCGCGCGGGCGACCGATGAAACTCCCGTTCGACCTCAGCGCCTTTCATTGGCTGCGCGAGGCGGTCGACATCCTCCTGGTGGCGACGCTCTTCTACTACCTCTTCCTCCTGGTCCGAGGGACGCGAGCGGCGCAGATGTTCCTCGGGCTCGCGCTCCTGCTCCTGGTCTCGGCCCTGGCGGATCTCTTCCATCTGAGCGCCTTGGAATGGCTCATGGCGTCGCTGCGCACGGTCTGGGTGATCGGATTCCTGATCTTGTTCCAGCCGGAGTTGCGCCGCGGATTGTCCCAGCTCGGGGCCAATCGAAGGTTCCGCGGGCTGCTGAGGCTGCGCGAGGGCTCGCATCTCTCGGAGATCGAGGCCGCGGTCGGGCGGCTGGCGCGCCGCGGCGTCGGCGCCATCATCATCCTGGAGCGCTCGACGAACCTGCAGCCGTTCGCCGAGTCGGGCACCCTCTTGGAGGCGAATCTCTCGGCAGAACTCCTGGAGACTATCTTCACGCCGCCCTCGCCGCTCCACGACGGCGCGGTGATCGTTCGTGGAAATCAGATCGTCGCCGCCGGGTGCATTCTCCCGCTCAGTCAGAATCCGATGCTCGATCGCTCGCTCGGCACCCGCCACCGCGCGATCCTGGGGATCTCGGAAGAGACCGATGCGATGGCGCTCGCCGTCTCGGAGGAAACGCGCCAGATCTCCGTGGCGGCAGGCGGGCGATTGGTTCGCAACGTCGATCCCAACGAACTGAAGGCGATGCTCGCGCAGGCCGCTCCGGCCGACGAACCGGCCGACGACGACGGCGACGACTCGGCGGATCGTCGCGCCGCCACGACCCCTCCCTACGGGAACATCGACACCGGCGTCTGACGCGACGGCGCTGAACTTGCAGCGCCTCCATCCAGCGCTGCTCTCACTCCGGAGTTGCCGCGCGTAAGTCTGCGTCTTCGCCGGAAGGAAGCTCCTCCCATGCCGCCGCTTCTCCAGATCTGCATCGTAATTGTAACAATTGCCCTGGTCGCGCTCGCATTCGTGACCATCCGCGTCATGCTCCGTTTCGAAAAGACGGCCGATGCCTTCGCACGCACGGCCGAGGGAATGCACGCGTCGATCAGCCAGATCGAAGCGGTTACGCAGGAGGTCCGCAGCGTCGTCATGTCGTTGGCGGACATCGCTCCCGCGCTCCGGCGGACCTCAGCTCGATTCGAGTCTGTCGCCGAGCGAACGACGAACCTCACGCACGTCGTCTTGGATGAAATCGAGCGACCGATCCATCGGGCCGTGGCGTTGGCACGCGGGGTGCGGAGCGGGGTCTCGGCCCTAGCGAACCGCATCCGCAATCGCTCGGCACAGCGACGCCAGATTACCCCCGCGACTTTGGACGGAGGACTACCAAGTGTTTGGACACAGTGACAACGGTACGAAGCAAACCGCCGCGGGGATGGCGATGATCGCCGCCCCCACGTTCCTCGCGGGCGCCCTCGTCGGCGCCGGGCTTGCTCTGCTCCTCGCTCCGGCGCGGGGTGACGAGACGCGGGACCTGATCGGCCGGAAGATGAGTCGTCTGGGACGCGAAGCACGTCATCGCTTCGACGACGCGGGCGACAAGATGAACGAAAAGGCAGAGGCGCTGGGACAGAGCGCGCGCGAAGCGGTCGACCAGGTTGGCGACGCCCTCCGGGGCCGCCCAGGTCAGGCTCAAGCGACAACCCCCAGCGGGAGCGCGCAGCGCCCCGTCTGACCCGAACGAAATCTCACGCTTTATCCCGTCGGTGTCCGTGGACCTGCCCCCGGGTTCACATCACCCGAGACGCCGACGGGACCTATGGAGGACCGAACAGATGTTGTACACGATTGCAGTCATCCTCGTGATCATGTGGCTGGTGGGAATGGTTGGTTCCTACACGATGGGGGGCGTCTTGCACATCCTGCTCGTCCTCGCGGTGGCGTCGATCCTGCTGCAGGTGATCCAGGGACGCCGAGTCGTTTGACGCCCGCAACGCTGCCGGGGCCGAAGGGAGCAACGTCATGAGAATCCTCGGAATCGCCCTGATCGTGCTGGGAGCGGTCGCCCTGATCTACGGCGGGTTCAGCTACACGAAGCGCGAAAAGGTGATCGACGTGGGTCCGATCGAGGCCACCGTCGAGAGCAAGGAACGAGTGCCGCTCTCGCCGTTGGCCGGCGGCCTGGCCGTCGTGGCCGGAATTGCCCTGCTGGCCACAACCAGACGCAAGAGTTGAAAAGTTGATCGCGTTCGTTCGCGAGAGGGTCGGCGGTCTGACTTGCTCTGCCTCATCAGCGAATACTTCGCCGGCCCTCTCGAACGGACACGCAGATAGATCAAGGAGAGCCGCGGGGTTAGAGCCCGCGACCTCCAGTGAGGTTCCGCCCATGCGAGGAAGCGGGAATGGCGCGGACAGTCGCGCGCTGCGGATCGTCTTCATCGCGCCGCTCATTTTGCTCCTCGCGGGAACAGCGGTCGATCTCTGGGGACTCGGCTCAGGCGATCTTCGGCCGTCTGTGTTGGCCTACACCCTGCTGCAAGCGGGACTCACCGGCGGCCTCGCGCTGGGTATAGCCAGTCTCCTGCGGCTGTCGAATGAGTCCTACGCCGCGCTGACTTTGGATGACGGGTTTCGGGAGGCGTTCGGCACGGTGGCGGTACTGGTTCTATTCGGCGCCGGCCTGCAGATGCGGGAGGAAGGATCTCCGGCTCCGACGCTGTCGCTGGTTCTGGCGCTGACCGGGGCCGCGCTCGCGCTCTCCGGCGCTTGGATCAAGCCTCCGAACAGAGTGCGGTCCGCAGACGCGGTGGCCCACGCAGCCCAAACGGCTGCGCCGCAGAGACACCGCCCGATGCGAGCCGCCTCTGGCGCCGATGTCTCGTCTATACGTGATGTGCCGCTTCGGGTGGATCGGCCTTTCGTGCTCCCGAGAGCCGATCGCCTGGAGCGGCGCTTTTCTCCAGACCTGACGGTCTTCGCCCAGGTTGCTGTCGACTCAGAAGTCGACGAGGCGAGTGACGACGATTCCCTTGAAGCGATCGACGCGCTGCAGATAGGTCCGCAGTGGCACACGCACTACGCCGGTGCGGTCGTAGACTCCCGAGAGCGGGACCGCTGCCGGGTGGATTAGACTCACCTCTTCCCCGTCGCGCACGAGTATCCCCAGATGATGTAGCAATGTCCCCTGCATCCGTTGCTCGATCGCCCCCGGCCGACTCTCGTCTCCGACAAACCAGACAAGATCTCCTTCGCGTAGCGCGCTGTAGTCGATCTTGTCGCGCGGCACGTACCGCAGGGTGTCGGGAGGGGTGCGGGAGGAGCCGACCGCGTCGGTGACCGACTCTCCGCAGTCGCGGGTCACGTCCGCGCCCCAGATCCCGCTCTTCGCCATATCTTCGGCGTACTCCAGGTGCGAAGTATCGTCGTAGGTCACCCGACCATCCGGCCGCACGACCTGCTCGGTAATCGCGCCGTAGAAGCGCGTGCCGAAGGCGAACTGCGCCGCTTCCGTGGCCGTCCCTGAGCGCGCCAGCTCCGTCGTCCGATACATGAAGAGCACGCAGTCGGTCGCGAAGTCCTGCGCCAGACGGCCTTGCGTGACGTACCCACCGGGCGATCGACCGTAGACGTAGGCGATGTCGCCTTGCGTCAACCAGAAGCGAGCCCACGCGCCGATCCGCTCTCCGAGCGGACGCTCCGCGATCCCAGCCATGAAGGCATCGATCGCAGTGCTCGGCAGGACCGCGGGGTTGTCGAGGTTGTACTCCACCATGCGTTCGAACAGCTCGAGCGCCGCGGCCCCTTCATGATCGTGGCCATGGTCGTGGCCGTGGTCGTGGTCGTGGCCGTGGTCTTGGTCTTGGTCGGGCGGCTCGCCGGAACCGTTCGCCCGGGGCGGGAAGAGAATGGCGACGAGAATCACGAGGCCCGCCAGCTCGCGACAGAGCGTCCGGCCGCCTGAGCGAGAAGGATGAGAGACGCTCGTTCGACCGCGTACACGCGGGTCCTCCACCATCGGCCTCCTCGGTCGTCGCAGCGGCGCCCGCTTCGGGCTCGGGAACCGGCGGATACTAGGAATGCAGGAGCAGAGGGGTCAAGCACCGCGCGGTCGGCTTGACCCTTCGCGAAGAGCGCAGGTACGGTCCGCGCCGCACGAACGCCCACCAGAGGAAGGACTCTAGAATCGATGCGACGCGGTCCGATGATCTGGTCCCTCGTCGCCTACCTCTTCTTGCGTTGGATCCTGGCCACGTTGCCCGGCTACACGTTCGACGTGCAGGCCTACAAGCGCTGGGCTCTCCATGCGGCGCGCGACGGGTTCACCCGCGTCTACACCACGTCCGACTTCGATTATCCACCGCTCTACGCCTATCTGCTCTACCCGCTCGGGAAGCTCTACGGACTCATCTCACCCGAGGCGCTGCAGCAACTGGCGGACACGACCCTGTTGACGGTCTTGGTCAAGCTGCCGCCGCTGCTCTTCGATCTCTTGATCGCGCTCCTCTTGCGCCGCTTCGCGCTCGGTTTGGAGAGTCGCAACGCCTCTGCGACCGCGCCTCCCTTCTCGATGTCGGCCGCGCCTCCCTGGCGCTTCGGTCGAGTCTCGATCGCCTGGCGAGACGCGCTCCCCTGGCTCTACCTGCTCCATCCCGCCGTGCTCTGGGACACGGGCTACTGGGGACAGCCCGACTCGATCCACAGCTTCTTCGTGCTGGCGGCGTTCCTCTGGTTGGCGCGGGGCGCCGCCGAAGCGCCGATCGGGCCGTGGAACCGCGCGCCGGTCTGGCCCGCCTGGACGTCGCTGGCCCTCGCCACGTTGATGAAGCCGCTCGGGGCGCCTTTCTTCCCGCTGTTGCTGGTGGTGTCGCTCCAACTCGGGGGAATCAAGGGGACGCTCTGGGGAATCGTCGCCGCGGGAGTGACCACAGTCGCGGTCCTGGCGCCGTTCCTCGCCAGCGGTGAGGCCTCGGCCTTTGTCCAACGGCTGGTCGGGGATGTCGGCGCGATGCCGTACACCTCCGTCAACGGACACAACCTCTGGTGGGCGCTCGGAGGCTGGCGAAACGCGGAAGAACCGTGGCTCGGCCCACTCACCGCGACGCAGGTCGGGCTGGTGTTCTTCGGCCTGTTCCTCACGGCGCTACTCGCGCGGCTCGTCTTGATCTCGCGGCAGGATCCGAGGGCGGCGCGCGGCGCCGTTCCGCTGGCCTTCGCGTCGACGCTCGGCTTCGGTTTCTTCATGCTCTCCACCCACATGCACGAGAACCATCTCTTCATCGTCATCCCTCTGCTGCTGCCGCTCTTGGCGGTCGCGTCGCCCGCGCGCAGGGGGATCACGTGGGTCTGGCTCGCGCTCGGGTTCGGCGTCCTCATGAATCTGGTCTTGCACGACCTGGCGGCGCCCAGCAGCTTTCCCTTCACCCTGGGCGGTCCATCGGAGGTGACGAGCGTGCACATGAAGCGACCGTTCTTCGTGGCGGAACTCTGGGCGATCCGCTTCGCGACGTTCTGGAATCTCGCGCTCTTCGGCGCGCTGCTCGTCTGGGTATTCCGTCCGAAGGGACGAGACCTGGCCAGTGGCCTCCTCGTGGCGGTGATCGCCCTGACGACCGCCGGCGCGGCGCGCGCGGCGCCGGCGGTGGTGCTCGAGCTGTTCACCAGCGAGGGTTGCTCGAGTAGTCCCCCCGCCGAAGATGTGCTCGGCGCCTTGATCTCACGGCCCCGGAGCGACGGCGTGCGGGTGATCGGACTCGCCTTTCACATCGACTATTGGGATCCGCTCGGGTGGGTCGACGCGTTCGGAAGTCCGGAGGCGACCGAGCGGCAGCGCGCCTACGCGCAGCGGTTCCGACTGGAGCGGATCTACACGCCGCAGATGGTGATCGGCGGCGTGGCCGAGGAGGTCGGGTCGAGACGAGATCTGATCGAAAGAGCGATCGAAGCTCAGATTACGGAGCGCGCGGTCGCAGTGAACGCGCCCCGCTCGGAGGCCCCACTCGGCGAGCCGACTTGGACCTTGGACGGACAGTCGCTGCGCGTCCGGGTCGAGGCGACAGGACTGGACGGCGCGGCCAGGGTTCTCCTCGCCGTGACCGAGGCGGGACTGACGCAGCAGGTGACCGAGGGCGAGAACGCGGGGAAGAACCTGCGACACGCCGCGGTCGTGCGCGCCTGGCGAGAGACCCGCGTCCCGCCGCGTGGAGGAGAGATTGAACTCGCGCTCGAACTACCTGCCGACCTGAAGCCGCCGCGAGCGCGCGTGCTGTTGTTGCTGCAAGACGAGGATTCGGGGCGCTACGTCGCTACGAGCGACCTGGCGCTGGCTTCGATCCGCAAGAAGCCCAAGGCGCCGTAGAACTCCTCTCAGCGAAACTCGCTGAAATCCTCGAGTTCCTTCTTGGAGATCCTCGGGACCTTCGCCTCACTCGAGGGATAGCCGGTCACCAAGACGAGGAACGGGCGCTCGTGCGCCGGGCGATCCAGCACTCGATTGAGGAAGGCCATCGGACTCGGCGTGTGCGTCAGTGTCGCGAGTCCGCAGAGGTGCAGTCCCGTGATGAGGATGCCGACTGCGATGCCGACCGACTCCGGCACGTAGTAGTGCTTCACGCGGCGCCCGTCGGGGAGCGCGCCGTACGTCTCCGCGAAGATGACGATGAGATACGGAGCGTCCTCCAGGAACGGCTTGTGTTCAGCGGTCCCGAGGGGCGCTAACGCCTCCAGCCACTCTCGCGGCGCTCGCTCCCGATAGAATCGAAGTTCCTCCGCCTCCGCCGCTTCACGGATGGCCCGTTTGAGCGCGGGATCGGAGACCACCACGAACCGCCAGGGTTGCAGGTTCGCGCCGCTCGGCGCCGTCCCGGCTGCTCGCAGGCAGCTCTCGATCAGTCGGCGCGGAACCGGGCGCGGAGAGAAGTCCCGCACCGTGCGCCGACCGCGCATCGACTCGAGGAACTCGTCCGCCCGTTGGAGCATCTCCGCTTCGGACCAACTCGGTCGCTCCGGCAACGAGACGAATCTAGGTTCAGACACGGCGCCTCCCTGAGTATCGAGCGGAAGCGAATCATCCACCCGCCGCGTGAATCCTGGGCGCCGTTCGCTCTTCCGTCCAGTCGTTCGGTCCGGGATCGTCCGATCTCGACCGCTCGGCGCTCGGCCGCGACGTGAGACGCGGCAAGAACTTCCGCCTGCGGGGCGCTTCCTGCCGACCGCGGTCGCCTCTCCGAGAGCGGTGCTGGCACGGCCGTTACTTCTGCCGGCCCGGCATCCCCACGGAGGGGATCGCGCAATGGACGCCAGGAGGGCGACGGGTGAGGAAGGTTCGAGTTCGGGAGCGAGCGGCGTGCGCCGCGCGGACGATCGGCGCGATCGCGATCGCGGCTCTGGCGGCGGCGTTCGCGACATCCAGCGCGCAGTCGTTCGTCCTCTACGACGCCACGTTGGAGTGGAACGGGCCGTTCTTCCGCGTGAAGAGCGCGCCGCTGCTCGATCAGCTCGTCGACACGCCCGCGTTCGACATCCCATTTGTCGAGCCATCCGCCGTGGCGGCGCGCGAACATCCGGCCGACGGACGCGATGTCGTCTACGTGGCGGACACGGGACACGACCGCGTGCAGCTCTTCGAGACGAACGCGGTCCACCGAAGGGTCGCGTCGAGCGCGCTCACCTATGTCGGCGCGGGGGCGAGCGCCGCGTCGCAGTGGGATGAGGACCAGATCCATCCTCCTGAATACGCAGCCGTCGCCTCGCGCTTCCTCACGCCGTACTCCGAGCGGGTGCGCATCGGCGGCGAACCGTGGACCCGCGTGGCCGACCTGACGGGATTCACCGCGAGCGATCGCGTCTATCGGATCGACTACGGCGAAGCGAGCAACGCGCCGGTGTTCCGGTTTCCGGCGGGCTCGCTCTCGGCGACGAAGGTCTTCGCGCTGGAGTACTTGGTCTCCGATGAACAGACCGGCGCAACGTCGGCGCTCGGGATCGGCGATGTCGATTATGGCGTCGGCTTCGGCGCGTCGCCCGTTCTGGCCGAGATCGGCGAAGGTTCGGGAGGGCCGAATTCATGGCAGGAGGTCCGCTCGCTCGTGCTGATCGCGAACGAAGTGACCTCGACCTCGGACGATCTCTTCCTCCTGGACAGCGCGGACAATTCAGGGGCGCAGAACGAAGAGCTGTTCCAGTTCACCGTCTCGCAGTCGGGCTCGGTCACGTACGTCGAGGGATACGACGCCGTTCTGACCGCGCCGGAGGATGTCGCGGTCGCCCGCTCCGGCGCCTCGTCTCCCGCTGCGGTCGCGCTCGAGAGCGATCTCGGACCGTTCGATCAGAGTAGCGCGGCGGTGATCGACGCGAGTCAGGTCACGGGACATTCGTACCGCGTCACGGTGAATGGGCTCGATGTCACCATCGTCGACCAGGCGACCGGCGCGACCCTGGTGGAGGCGGCCCCCTTCGCCGATCTGGCCAATCCGTTCCGAGGGATTCCCGGGCTCTCCTTGCCGAAGAACGGCGCGGTGGGAGCGGATGCGACCATCACGACCACGAAGGCGATCTCGAATCGGTTCCTCTTCGTGGCCGACACCGGAGCCGATCGGATCAAGGTCATCGCCGCCGGGGACGGGGCCGTCAGCGATTGGCCGGGCGACTGGTTGCCGGGCGACGCGCACACCACCGCGGAGCAACCATCGGGACTGGGATCGGTCGGCGCCTCCGCCGATGTCGACTACCGACCGACCACTCCCTCGACCGTGCCCGAGGACTTCGTCGTCTTCACCGCCGCCGCGCCCTTGAGGGAAGGGACGATTGCGACGATCACCTTCGATCCGGACGGAACGCCCGAGACCTGGGCGCTGACCGCCGATCTCGACACGGCGGAACCGACCGACCGAGTGTACGAAGTGGATTGGATGAGCGGACGCATCCTCTTCGGGGACGGCGAGCATGGCGAGATCCCGCCCGCCGACACGGCGTTCCAGTACATCTACGTGACCGCACCCGACGTCCTGCACTACGGCTCGTCCGGGACCGCGGCCGGTCAGTTCGACTCACCGCGTGGCATCGCTGCGCGCTGGAACGCGTCGCTCGGGCACTTCGATCTCTACCTGGCCGACACCGGGAACGACCGGATCCAGAAGTTCGCCTTCCACCCGCCGGACGCGGCGCTCTATCTGCCCGCGCGGATCGATTTCGTCACGCAGTGGAGCGTCGCCTCGCTTCCAACGGACCTCCTCTCTGCTCCGGCGGATGTCGTCGTCTCGGCGGACGGCGCGAGCCCCGCGGCGATCTATGTCGCGGTGGCCGACCAGGGGAACGACCGCATCGTGTTGTACCGCGATCTGGCGGGGGCGAGCGGCGGCGGCGCGGCCGCGCCTGTCTTCCAGAACACGCTCGGGTCTGCTGGAACGTCGCTCGGCGAGTTCCAGGAGATCAGCGGCCTGGCGTTCCTCGCCAACGGCGCCGACCTGGATCTCTTCGCTGCCGATGCGACGCGCGGCGTCGTGACCAAACATCAAGAACAGTCGGCGACGACTCTCGCGCTGCAGTTCGTCGGGGCGAGCGCGCTGCCCGCCTGCTATCCCCCGACCGGCGCCTACACCTTCTCGTTCGCCGTTTCGAATCCGCCCGATTCGGGATGGATCGACTTCTACTGGAGCGCGTCGCCCGCTTTCGATCCGGCGACCGCGAAGCTCTGTCTGCCGAGCGGATCGATCGCGGCGACGGCGGCCGCCGCCAACTGGAAGTTCGCCGATTCGCCCGGCGGCGCTCCGACTGACGGCGCGCAGTGCTATCTCTACGCGCGCATGTCCGACGCGAACGGGATCGTCGTCGCGATCGACCAGAGTTCCGCCGAGCAGTTGCTCTGCATCGACGCCGATATCCAGCCGTCGCTCGGCGCCGCCGATGCGGTCGACGGCGATCGAACTCTGAGCTTCCAGAACGCTCTCGAACGGACGTTCTTGCTGCAGGTCGCGCATCCCGAGAGCGTCGTCGCCGCCGGCATCACCGCGAGCTTCGATCCCGAACTGATCGAAGTGCTCTCGATCACCCGCGGCGACGCCTGGCTCGGCACCGGCTTCACCAGCGAAGTGTTCACACAGTCGATCGACAACCTGACCGGAAAGTTCACCGTCAACAGCTCCATCGCCGGCAGCCCCTTCGGACTGATCACGCCGGGACCTCACACGCTGGCGCGAGTGCGACTCCGCGCGAAGGCGGACGTGCTGACCGACGATCGCCGCTTCGTCCACAGTTCACTCGCGATCGTGAAGAGTTCCTCCAGCTTGCTCGACGTGCAGGGACAGACTCCCGCCAGTTGGACCGCGCGCACCTTCCGGCTCCGATTCGGTCAACTCGGCGATCTGGCCACGTCGGCCTCGGGCGCCGATTCCGTGCTGCCGAACCTCTCGGTCAAGCCCGACGGCAAGATCGACTTCGCCGATCAGATGATCTTCACCGCCGGGTGGAACGGCGTGAACGGCGTGCGCGACCGCATCGCCGATCTCGGGCCGGTGGAAGGCAGCCCGCCGGAGTTCATTTCATCGCCTGATGGCGAGTGGAATCTCGACGACATCCTCGCCTTCACGACGATGTATTCGTGGGCGGCGGCGAATGGGGCGGGACGGGCGGCGACTGCGGAGGCGCCGACGGCGGCGGCGGCGAGGTGGGTCTCGGCGGAGGCGGCGCGAGACGCGGAAGCCGGACGTTCGGCGGCGAGCGGCGTGAGCGATGGGCCGAACGCGGTGGAGTTGGTTGTCTCCGATCGAAGCGCGCGCGCGGGCGACCGTGTTTCCTGCGACTTCGTCGTGCGAGGCGCGACCGGTCTGACCGGAGCGCGTTTCGTCGTCCGCAGTCGCTCGGGGCGTTTGCAGCCGATCGCGGTCGAAGAGCGGGGATTCCTGCGCGGTCGCGAAGGGGCGATCGCCGTGCGCACAACCGGCGAAGGTTGGGCTCAAGCGGCGGTCTCGCGACTCGATCGATGGGATCCAACCAGCCGCGGCGACGGGGTTGTGGCGAGTGTGGTCTTCGAGGTGCGCGATGGCATCGAGGCTGGAAGCGGCGCCACCGGCAAACTGGAGGCAGGACTCGACCCAGGACGCGACTTGGAGTTGGAGTACGACCTGAGGGATCGCAACGGTCGTGTGCTCGCGGAGGGGATCTGGCGCGCGGACGAGGCGAGCGAGACGGCGGCGCTCGACGCCCCTCGGTTCATCGGGATCACGCCGAATCCGAATGCGGGGTTCGGCACACTCTCTCTCCGACTCGGCGCCCCGACCGTCGTTCGGCTGGAACTCTTCGACGCCGCGGGCCGCCGGCTGCGTGAGCTGAGCGAACTCTCGCTCCCATCGGGGACCCACCACCTGCCGTTGGACGGCAGCCGTTCCGGAGGGAGCCCGCTCCCCGCGGGGGTCTACTTCCTCCGGATGGAGTCAGGCCGGACAACCGAGACGCGTCGATGGGTCGTGATTCGCTAGCTCGGCGTACGCCACGAAGTCGTCCATCCCCGCGCGTAGGCGCCGCTCGCGCTCGCCCGAGAGGACATGCGCCGTCTTGGCGACGATCGGTGTGCGCCGCCCGTTCTCTCGCGCCCGGAGCGTCTGGACACTGTCGTCCGCAATCCCTTAGTTTCCCGCCTTTCCAGGACCCATCGAAGGAGAGCGAACCCGTATGTGCCGCACCATCTGCCTCATCCCCGGCGACGGCATCGGGCCGGAAGTGACCGAAGCCACGAAGGAAATCCTCGCCGCCGCGGGCGCCGAGTTGGATTGGCTCGAGCTTCCCGCCGGCGCGGGCGCCATCGAGAAGCACGGCGAGGTCCTCCCGCAGAAGACGATCGAGGCGATCGAGCACCATCGCCTTGCGCTCAAGGGGCCGCTCACGACTCCGATCGGATCCGGCTTCTCGAGCATCAACGTGCGTCTGCGCAAGATCTTCGATCTCTATGCCGCCGTCCGACCGATCCGGAGCTTGCGCGGCGTGAAGACCCGCTACGACGACGTCGAGTTGGTCGTGATCCGCGAGAACACGGAGGGGCTGTACTCGGGACTCGAGCACGAGGTGGTCCCGGGCGTCGTCGAGAGCATCAAGGTGGCCACGAAGATGGGCTGCGAGCGCATCGCGCGCTACGCCTTCCAGTACGCCCGCGAGCGCGGACGCAAGAAGGTCACCGTGATGCACAAGGCCAACATCATGAAGCTCTCCGACGGGCTGTTCATCTCTTCGGCGAAGAAGGTCCACGGCGAGATCGGCCAGGGGATCGAGTACGAAGAGATGATCATCGACAACGGCTGCATGCAGCTCGTGCGCGACCCGAGCCGCTTCGACATGCTGCTGCTGGAGAATCTCTACGGCGACATCTTGTCCGACTTGGGCGCGGGTCTCGTCGGAGGGCTGGGCGTGGTCCCCGGCGCCAACATCGGCGACGACTGCGCCATCTTCGAGGCTGTGCATGGGAGTGCGCCCGACATCGCAGGTAAGAACGTAGCGAATCCGCTCGCCCTCACCATGAGCGCCGTCATGATGCTGAATCACATCGGACAGACGGCCGCCGGCGAGCGGATCAAGAACGCCTACAACGCGGTGCTCGCGGATGGGAACCCAGCAGAGGTCACGCGCGACATCGGCGGCCGCGCCGGCACGAAGGAATTCACGAAAGCGATGGTGCGCCGGATGAAGTAGCGCCTCGGACGGCGGCCGTCCGCGGCGCCCATTGCTGCGCCCTCGCGCGCATCATGTGAAAATGGTGCAACTGTTGCCGGCAACAGTTGCACCATTTTTCACAAACGACCCACTTCGCACCGGGCCGCTGGCCTGCCAAGCGGAGATTCGATCCCGTGTAAGACGCCTGTAAGTCGCCCATCCGACACTTCCTTGCGCCGCATCCAAGCCGGATGCCGCCAGCAGGAGGTGCGTCATGGATCGGATGTTGCGGATTCTCTCCTCTTACGCGCTGATCTTCCTCGCCGCGATTCCGCTCTGGGCCTGTGGCCAGGCGTTCGAGGTCGCGGTCAGTTGGACGAGCGCGACCACGGTCGAGGGGAAGGTCGAGCTCGACGGTGAAGTGAAGGTCTTCCAGGGAGTCGTCGGCAATACCGGCTGCATCGAGTGGGACATCGACGGCTGCAAGGGGAGGGTCTGCGGCATGCAGCAAGGCACGCCGTTCAAGATCACGTGCAAAGATCCGCTCCTCGCGGAGTGGCCGACGGCCTGGACGCTCACGAGCGCGACCTGGTCTGCGCCCAGTCTCGCGATGGGCGGCGCGCTGATCGTCGATCCAGCCGGGGCGTATGTTCTGCCCGACTCGTTCGGCGTGCTCACGACCGATCCCGGATACAGCGCGTGGGTCCTGAAGCTCGACTTCCCGGGTCCGATCCCTCCCACCCACTTCGTGTTCGACCTGCACTACACCGTATTGCCGGGCAGCGAAACCGGCTGCATCAAGGGACTCGATGTCGCGGTGGTCGACTTGCTCTTCGGACCCGACTTCATCGTGCCGACCGCACCGGAACTCGGCGTCGACTTCACGGCCTTCGACGAGAGCGACTTCAACGTCCTCTGTCTCGACGGCCCGCCCAGCAGCGGTGTAGACGAGGGAGAGGATCCGTCCCCGGCGCCTTGCACCTGGGGCAAGATCAAGACCCTCTATCGAGAGCCGTAGTCGGCTACTCGGCCGATCGGACGACGGCTTGGACTCGGCGTTCTCCGCGATCGTGCACGCCATCCCCTACGGGGGTCTCGCTCGCGGCGATCGTCGCGGTGACCTGGATTCACATTCGCCTCGCGCGCTCGGGCGATGGGGTGCTGACGCGGCCGTGGCTCATCGGCGCGACCACGTTGGGCGCCGGACTCGGCGGCAGACTCCACTTCTTGCTCGAGCGCGCCGCCTCGGGCGCGCCGACGTCTGACTTGCTGACAGCACTCGATCCGACCACAAGCGGATCGACATTTTTCGGCGCGGTGCTCGGTGGAGCGGTCGGCCTGGGGCTCGCTCGATCCCATCTGCCGCGGATGGGACTCGGCCGGCTCGCGGACCTGGGCGCCACTCCGTTTGCCGCGTCGATTTTCGTGGGGCGGATGGGCTGCCTCGTCGCCGGATGCTGTGTCGGACAGCCGACCGACGCGCCCTGGGGGTGGTCGGTGGCGACGTCTCTCCGAGTCCATCCGCTCCCGATTTATCTGGGCCTGTGGGCGCTCGTCGCGGCAGCGGCCGCGTCCGCCTGGACCCGCGCGGTGAACGCGTCCGCACCAAGCGAAAGTCGGCGTGACCGGCCGGGCGTGCACTTCTGGCGCTGGGCGTTCCTCTTCTCGGTCGGTCGCACCGTACTCGAGTCGTTCCGATGGCGAGCCGATTCGGGCGTGAATCCCGCTCAGGTCGAGTCGGTGATCTTCGCGTCGTTCGCGATCGGCTGGCTCTGGTGGGCCGCGAGATCCACACAGAACTCTCCGTCGAGGCAGGTCTCGAGGACGCGCTAGCCGTCATCCTGCGACGCTGGCCGGACCTCGATGATCGTCTGGCCGCCGACTCGCCGGGCGACTACAGTCGTGCGCCTCATGTCTGCCCGCAACGTCGGTCTTCCCAGGCGGATCAGGGACATCGCGCGGCCGCGTCTGCTGCGCCTGCTGAACGGCCGACACAAGATCGCCGTCGTCTCCGCGCCGGCCGGCTATGGCAAGACGACGCTCGCGCGCCAGTTCGCCCAGGCGCGCAGCGTGCTCTGGCACCGGGTCACGGCCGAGGATGGCGAACCGGCGCACCTCATGGCGGGGCTCCTCCGCGCCGGCCGACGCATGAGTCCGCCCGTCGGCGAGCAGACCGAAGCGGGCCTCGCGACGCGGCGCGACTTCGAACGCGACGGCGCGTTCCTCTCGTCCAGCCTGCTGCGCGAAGTGACGCCGACGCGCGGTCGGCGCTGGATCGTGCTGGATGACCTGCACGCGCTCGCGCCGGACGCGGATTCACTGATCTGGCTGAGACGCTGGATTCAGCGGTCCGACCCGCGGCTCGGTTTCATCTTCACCTGTCGCGGAGATCCACCGCTGTCGCTGGAGCGATTCGCGTTGGAAGGCGGCGTCGCGCAGATCGGCGCTGACCATCTTGTCTTCGATCCCGAGGAGCAACGCCGCTTCGCGAAGGCGAACTTCGCAGCAGGTGAACCGACGGCGGAGTGGCGCGAGGCGGTACGCGGTTGGCCCGCGCGACTCGCGCTCCTGGCCCTGCGCGCGGCTCGACCGTCCGCGGCTCGGGGCGCGCCTCGCTCTGGGGACGGCCGTGAGGACGACGCCGGCGCGACCGAAGACGCGCGCCGCGAGCGGGTCTTCGCCTTCCTTGCGCAGGAGGTCTTCGAACCCCTGCCCGCCGATCTCCGTTGGGCCCTCTGCCGTGCGTCCCTTCTCGACTCTCTCGATCGCGACTCGGTCCGCGCGCTTCTCGGATCGCCAGCCGCCTCCGAACTCGAGCGATCGCTGCAACGGCGCGACCTCTTCGTCGAAGAGAGCCCAGAGTTGCGGCGCTTCCACCCCCTCTTCCACGCCTACCTGCGGAAGCGACTCGGGGAAGACCCGCGCGCGCCGGCGGTGCGACGTCGTATCCCGGCGGTCGCGCGAAAGCTGACGAAGGCGGGGGAGCCGCTCCGCGCCGTGCGACTGCTGGCCGAGGCCGGGCAGGGAAGTGCAGCGCTCGCTCTCTTCGACGAGGCCGCGCGCAGCGCTGGAGTGTCGCTCTCCTCCAACCTCGGGTCACTCGCCCACTGGCTCGACGACAAACTGTCGGGACACGCGCTGCCGACATCCCCTTGGCTCGAGTACCACGCGGGTCGACACGCGAGCCAGGCGCGCCAGTATGCGACCGGCAGGCTGCGACTGGCGCGCGCCGAAGAGTTCTTCGTCGCTGCGCGCGAGTGGACGCTCGCAGCGCAGGTCTTCCGGTCCGACCAGATCACCGCCCTGCAATCGGGACGTCACCGGGAGAGCCTGGAACGCGGCCGCGCGCTCCTGGAGCGGATGCCGCGTCGACAGAAGGCTGCGCGCGGATCGCTCATGGTCCAGATCGGCGACCTCTACCTGCACCTGGGCGATCCGGACGAAGCGCGGAGCTGGCTCACGCAGGCGGAGGAGTTGCTCCGCCGGAGCGGTCTGGAAATCGAACGGGCCGAAGCGGCGTTGCGTCGGGTCACGGTCGACTTCACCGCCGGACGTTGGGACCTGTATCTCGCGGAGGGTCAGAAGTCGCTCGCGGTCTTTCGGCGAGCGGGCTATGTAGGAAGGTCGATCTCGCTGCTGCTCAATCTCTCCGCGGCCTGTATCTACCTGGGACGGGAGGATCAGGCGCTCTCGCATCTCGACGAAGCGCGCACGCTGCTCGCGCACCAACCAACTCCCGGTCTGTCGGCGATCGAGGCGGTTCTGCGTTTCCGCGCTCTCTCCGACTCGTCGAACACGGCGCCGGCCGTCGCACGCGCCATGACCCAGGAGCAGATCGCGCTGCGCGAGACCGCGGCGCACGGCTCTCCGTTGGCGTCGCTGGAGCTCTCGGTCTGGCGAGGCGTCTTCGCACGAAGGCGGGATCGACTGACGGAAGCCGATGCGCTCCTCCGCGGGGCCGTCGAAGAGGCGCGTCGGATCGAGTCACCCGCCTGGCTCACGCTCGCGCAGATGGAGTGGGCGCTTGTCTTCGGCTTGCGCGGAAGCGTCGCGCCGGCGCTGGAGATCCTGCAGTCGACCGCGGATATGAGTCGTCGCCTCGGCGATCAGAAGGAGCTGGCGAGGAACTACCTCTATCGGGCGCGCCTCGAACTGGCGCGCGAAGCACCCGTCTGGAAGTCGCTGCGTTCGAAGTCGCTGCGCATCTTGGAGCGCGAGGACCATCTCGTGCTGCTGCGTAAGGAGCCGGCGCTCGCGCGTGCGCTCTCCGCCGCGCCCGACGAGATGCGGGTTTCGCTCCCGGCCCGCGTCGTCCCGCGCCGCGACGCTCGCATCGAACTCGGGCTCCTGGGCGGGTTCGTGCTGGCTGTCGGTGGTCAGCCGGTCGCACTCCATCGACGCACCGCCGAAGCACTCATCGCCCTCCTCGCCCTGCGAGCCGGCCAAACCAGCAGTCGTGACGCCATCGGGGAAGCGCTCTGGCCGCGTCAATCGGCCGAATCGATCCGCAATCGCCTGGACGTCGCTCTCTCCACGGCGAGACGCGGGCTCGAGCCGGCCGTCGACAGCCGAGGGCCCTACCGCGTGCTGCAAAGTCAGTCCGGACTACTGCGGCTCGACCCCAACGGGATCGAACTCGACACCAAGCGGTTCGAAGAGTCGGCCGCTTCGGCGCAGCCCTGGATGCGGCAGTTGCGGCGCCTGCGCGACGACACTCCTCTTTCCACCTCGGATCTCGCGGGTGCGCACGCTGCCGTCGCGAAGGCGCGCGCGGCGTACTCCGGCCCGCTGCTGCCCGAGTTTCCTGACGCCGCGTGGGCTGAGTCCGCCCGCCAGCATTTCGGCGAGCTGAATCGAAGGCTTCTCCTGGCGGCGGCTGAGATCGCGCTCGCGCAACGCCGAAACGAAGAGGCGCTCGCCCCGCTCCAGGAACTCGTCGCGAACGATCCGCTCGACGAGGAGGCCTGTCAGTTGCAGTTTCGCGCGCTCGCGGCCGCGGGGGATCGCGCTAGTGTCCTGCGCCGGTATCGTGCGTTTCGCACCCGGCTCCGCCACGAGCTGCAGACCGAGCCGAGTCCGCGCACCATCGCGCTCGTGCGCTCGCTTCTCGCGTGACGGCTACGGCCGCCGCGCGGGCCGACTCTCGGGACGCGCCGTGAGCGGATCGTCCGGCCAAGCGTGCCGCGGATAACGTCGGCGCAGTTCCGTTCGGATCTTCGGATAGACCCTGCTCCAGAAGCTGCCGAGATCACTTGTGATCTGCACCGGTCGTGAGTTCGGCGCGAGCAAATGGAGCACGACCGGAACCGATCCGCCCGCCACGGTCGGTGTCTTCTCGCTTCCGAAGAACTCCTGCAGCCGCCCGGCGACCACCGGCGCATCTCCGGGCCGGTACTCGACGCGCGCCGCACGCCCGCTCGGCAGCGTGATCTTGGCCGGCGCGTGTAGATCGAGCGCCCGCGCGAGATCCGCCGGAAGCAGCGTGAGAACCGCTGCACTCAACTTCGCCGAACGAAGTTCGGCGAAGCTCTTCCTTCCCTCACACAACATCCTCAACGCTTCCATCTCGATCGACTCCACCGAAGCCCCTCCGAGCGACGCCGCGAACTCCGGTCTCCACCCAAGCAAAGAAAGCAGCCGCGCTCGCAGCTCCTCCAACTCGAGATCTTCGCCTCGCGCCTTCTCCGGCGCTCGTTCGACCGCCGCCCACAACACGCGACTCGCCAAGTCGCGCTCGACCGCCCCGGTCGAGCGCTCTTCGAGCACCAGATCCCCGAGCATCACCCGACGCACGCCGACCACGCGCTCGGTCGTGTCATCAAACTGCGCCGCGTCCTCGCTGCGCAGTGCACCAGGCAGAACCTCGCGAATCCACTCCAGCTCCACCTCCGAAGCCCGCTCCACCCTCACAAACCGCCCACCCCCGTCGCGCGCATCCGACGCGTCATGCGCCACGAAGTAGCGCCCCTCCCGCACGACCGACCGCGCATCCAAACGAACGCCGAGCCCGCCGACCATCACTCCGTCGGCGCGCCGCTCGGCGTGCCGACGCACGATGCGATCCGGATGCGCAGCCAATATGGCGAGCAGGAGTTGCTTCGAGCCGTCGCGCCTCGAAGCAACTCCTGCTCCGCTCCAACGGACCTGCGTCCGAGGCGCCGCCCGCCGGAGTTGCGCCGCACTCTGCAAAATCCTCCGCACCCCTCTCTCCTCCAACCCAGCCCACTCTCGCCCTTCGATCCGATGCGCCAGCCACAACAAGTCCGACCGATCGACCGTCTCCGCACCTCCCGCACTCCCCGCACTCGCCTGCCCGCCGAACTGCGCCCGCCTCTCCACTCGCGGATCCCGCTCCTCCAACAGCGCGGCGACGAGACACGCCTCCTCGACCACCCCCCGCCGCGACGCCTCGACCAGTAGTCTCGCTGTCCTCGGCGAGACCGCCAGCGCCGCCATCCCTCGCCCGATCTCCGTCAGCCGCCAAGTCCCCGTCTCGGTCGCCCCGAACATCTCCAACAGTCTCAGCGCGCCATCGACGCGCTCCTCACTCGGCGCCGTCAACCACCCGAACTTCCGCGGATCGGTCGCACTCCACGCCAACAGTTGGAGCATCGCCCCCGTCAAATCGACCCGCGCTACCTCCGGATCACTCGATGGCGCCATTGCATCCTCGACGGAGCACGAGAAGAGCCGCACACAAGTCCCGGGCGCTTCGCGTCCGGCTCTGCCGGCTCGTTGAACCGCTGAATCCCGGGACACTCTCTCCGTCCGCAATGCATCCGTCCCACGCACCGGATCGAACCGAGCCACACGCTGGAGACCGCTGTCCACGACAGCGGTCACTCCTTCGACGGTGAGCGACGCCTCCGCCACGTTCGTCGAGACGATCAGCCGCGGACGCAGTCCGCGACCAATCGCTCTCATCTGCTCTTCCAGCGCTAGCTCGCCATGCAACGGCATCACGTCGTACCCGTGTGTCGCCGCCAGCCCCGCCAACGCCCCCACACAACGCCGTATCTCCGCCGCCCCTGGGACGAAGACCAACACGCTCCCGTCGCCCCGCAGGTCACGCAGCAGCCCCGCCACCGCCCGCGCGACCGCGACTTCCAACGCCTCCCCCTCCGCGCGCGCCTCGTGTCGCACCTCAACGGGATACGCGTTCGCCGCCACCTCCATCACCGGCGCGGCCTCCAGGTAGCCCGCCAACGGCGCGGCGTCGAGCGTCGCCGACATCACCAAGAGACAGAGATCGGGCCGCAACGCCCCCTGCGCTTCGCGCGCGAGCGCCAGGCAGAGATCTCCTTCCAGGCTGCGTTCGTGGAACTCGTCGAAGACGAGCGCGCCGATGCCCGAGAGCGAGGCGTCTTGCTGCAGATGCCGCAGGAGGATGCCGTCGGTGACGAAGCGCAAGCGGGTGCGCGCAGAGGCGCGTCGGTCGAAGCGAACTTGGTAGCCGACCTCTTCGCCGACCGCGACACCGCGTTCGAACGCGACGCGTTGGGCCGCGGCTCGCGCCGCCACGCGACGGGGCTCGAGCACCCAGACTTCGCCCGCGATCTCCTTCGAGTCGAGCAACGCAGGCGGCACGCGCGTCGTCTTTCCCGTTCCGGGCGGCGCTTGTAGGATGAGCCGCCGCTCCCTCACCAGCCCGGCCACGATCGCGGCAAGGGACGCGTCGATCGGAAGGGACTGCCGTCTCATGTCATGCGCGCGCCGTTTTCGGCGCGCGCATTCCGCGCTCGGTCACCACCGTCCTCAACACCAACGCCCCCAAGATGATCGCGCCGCCGAGCACCGCCCATCCCCCCGGCGACTCTCCGAGCACCAACCAGACCCACACCGGATTGAGCACCGGCTCCAGCATCCCCAGGAGCGACGCCTCCAGCGCCGCGATCCGCGCAATGCCGTACGCGAAGATGATGTAGGCGAGCCCGATCTGCACGACGCCGAGAAACGCGAGCGCGAGCAGATCCTGCCTCGGCGGCGAGAACGCCTCGCTCCGACCGCTCGCCGCATGAAAGACCGCCAGTCCGACGGCGAGCAGGACATTGCCCAACACCATCGCCCGCAGCCGCACGCCGTCGTCGGCATCGCGGTGTTTGAGCAAGAGGAGGAACGCCCCGAACGCCACGCCCGAGCCGAGCGCCAAGTAGTTGCCGAGGCTGTTCGCGGGCGAGAGCTTGCCGACGAAGAAGAGCGCCATCCCCCCGAACGCCGCCGCCAACGTGATGAGATCGATCCCGCTCGGCCGATGGCGCCAGAACACCAGCCCGAAGAGGACGACATGCAGCGGCGCCGTGTACTGCAGGAAGATCGCGTTCGCCGCGGTCGTCAGGCGCGTGGCGGTGACGAACATGACCAAGAGCGCCGCGTAGCTCAGCGCGAGCCCGATCAGCAGTCCCCACGGCGTTCTGCGAACCGAGCGCGCCCCCTTCAGCGCGAACGCGATCGTCCCCGCCGCGAAAACCGAACGCCACATCGTCGTGACGAGCCCGTCGACCGACACCCACTTGATCAGTAATCCGCCGGTGCTCCAGAGGACGGCCGCGAAGAGCACCGCGAGCAGGCCCCGGCGATGGTCGCGGTTCACGAATCACCCTCGGAAGCGCAGCTTCCGAGGGTTCCTTCCCTCTTCTCGAATCCAGCGCACCGCACCACCGGCAACGTTGGGTACTTCCGATACCGCACATCCACCTCACTCAACCTACAAAGCCAGTACACCATCCCCTTCGCCGCCCGAATCTCCCGCGCATGCACACAACTCGCGCACAACCCCACCCGCGACTCCCGCGCCGCCTCCGCCCCCCGCTCCACTACGCCAGCCCGCCGACCATCCGCGCGAACTCCTCGGCGTTCCTGGCCGCGTTCCCATCATGGCAATTGTTGAAGAAGACGTACGTCCGCCGCGACTTCGCCCGCAACTCGCGGATCTTCTCCGCCCACTCGCCGAGCTCTCCCTCGGAATAGAGATAGTCGTAGCGCCCCGCATTGTCGCCGCCCCACCACGCCGCGGCGTTCCGTCCATGGAAACGAACGTACGCATCGGGCCCCACGCGCCGCGCGAGGGGCGGGAACAGCCCCGGCAACGTCGGCTCGTCGACCGAGCAGAACCCCAGCCCTTGCCCCTCCAGGAACTCGAAGACCTTCTCCACCGCCCACGACGCATGCCTGAACTCCACCCACAACGGCATCTCCGGCAACGCGGCGCGCAGCAGCTTCAAGTAGCGCGCATTCTCGCGCGTCCCCCGAAACGCATAGGGAAACTGCGCGAGCGCTCCATGGAACTTCCCCGCCGCTTGCAGCGGCGCCACCACCGCGCGAAAGGCGTCGAACGCCGCCGGATCTGCGGTCTTCCGATGCGTCACGTCTTGATGCAGCTTCACGGTGAAGACGAAGTCCCGCGGCGTCCGCGTCGCCATCCGCTCCATCACGCTCGGCGAGGGCAATCGATAGTAGGTCGAGTTGATCTCGACCGCGCCGAATCGCTGCGCGTACCGCTCGAGCATCTCCTGCGGACGGGTCCCCGCCGGATAGATCACGCCGACCCAGTCCTTGAAGCTGAATCCGGACGTGCCGAGGAGGAGCGCGCCGTCCGTCTCGCTTCCTTTCGGCGCGTCGTGGCTCACCGCACCGGCGCGAACCGCAGGAGCGCGAGCGAGAGCTGCGGGATGTAGGTCAGGAAGAGCAGCGCGACCAACAGCGTGAAGAGCCAGGGGAGCACGGCCCCGCAGACCTCCAGCATCGGCTTGCGGAAGCGGATCGACGAGATGAAGAGATTGAGCCCGACCGGCGGCGTCAGGTACCCGATCTCGAGATTCGCGAGGAAGATGATGCCGAGATGCACGAGATCGACTCCGTAGTGGCGCGCGATCGGCACGATCAGAGGCACCACCACGATCAACGCCGAGAAGATGTCCATCAGGCAGCCGACGACGAGCAAGAACAGATTCAGCACCAGCAAGAAGACGAACTTGCTCGTGATCGCGCCCTGCACCCACTCCAACAGTCGCATCGGCACTTCGGCGTCGATCAGGTAGTTGGTCAGCCCGAGCGCCGAGCCCAGGATGATGAGGATCCCGCCGACCAACGTCATGCTCTCCGCCGCGATCTCCGGCACTCGTTTCCAGGCGATGTCGCGGTAGATGAAGACCTGCGTGATGAGCGCATAGAGCGCCGTGACCGACGCCGCCTCCAGCACGGTGAGGATCCCGCCGTAGATCCCCCCGAGGATCGCGATCGGCAGCGGCAGCTCCCACGCCGCATAGCGCGCCGCCGCACCCAGCTCGCCGAGGCGGAATGGCGTGCGCTCTACGCGACGCGCGCGCCCCTCACGCACACAGAGAACCGAGAGCGCGAGGATCAGGATCACGCCGGGCAGCAGTCCGGCGAGGAACAGCCGGTCGACACTCGGCGATTCCGCCGCCGAGAGATCCAACCCACCCGCCGCCGACGTCGCGACATAGCTGTAGAGAATCAGCGGCAGGCTCGGCGGAAAGAGCAGGCCTAGGCTGCCCGATGTCGTGAGCAGTCCGAGCGAGAAGCGCTCCGAGTACCGCTCGCGCAGCAGCACCGGCATCAAGAGCCCGCCCGCCGCGACGATCGTCACGCCACTCGCGCCGGTGAACGCCGTCAGCACCGAACAGACGAGGAGCGCCACGATGGCGAGTCCGCCCGGCATCCACCCGAAGGCCGCGCGCGTCAACCGCACCAATCGCTCCGGCGTGCGACTCTCCGCGAAGAGATAGCCCGCGAACGTGAAGAGCGGAATCGACACCAGGATCGGCGACGTCGCCAGCCGCGTCATCTCCGAGATGCTCGCCGCCGCCGAAATCCCCTGCAACGCAAAGGCGCCGAGACCACCGAGCGCGAGCACGACGAAAACCGGTACCCCGAGAATCGCGCAGACGCCGAGCGCCAGGAGCAGCAGCGGCATTTACATGTGAGCAGCCGTTGCGTCCGCAACGGCTGCTTCCGCCTGCGCCCCGGGCGCCGCCTCGGCTGTCCCCTCGACCATCACCACCACGAACCGATACGCCAAGAACACGAACCCGAAGTACAGCACGCTCTGCGCCTGCCAACTCGCCAGTCCGAGAAACGCCGACGCCCCCGCGTCGCGCTCCTGCTGCAAGTACGTGTACCCGCCCCCCGCGAGCGCCAGACAGACTCCCGCCGCCAACGCCGACGAGATCCGCTGCAGCCGCTCCCGCAGCAGCCCCTGCTTCACGAAGATCCCGACCAGGTCGATCTGGATGTGCCGTCCGCGTGAAGTGGCCGCCGCCGCGCCGAGGAAACAGGTCCAGAGCACCAGATGCCGCAAGAGCGGATCGATCCAGAGGAGCCCCGACTCGAAGATGTTCCGCAGCGCGATCTGCAGCGCCGAGAGCAGCACCATCGAGAGGATGACCGCAGTGAGCACCGCCCGTTCGACATTCGCGCCGACGCCCCGGTAGCGCTCGGCGCCCCACGCACGCATCGCGAGCGCGCGCAGCACGAGCAACAGGGTCACGATCGCGGCCGAGAGGAGAACGGGGGGCCAACCCGGGCCGAGCGGCGGAAGTCCGAAGAGCCCCGTCATACCGCCAAGACTACTTCGCGCCGCCGGTGGCCCCACCGGCCGCCCGTGCGCTCGCCACCTCGCGCTTCACCTCGTCGAGCAACGCCTGGTCGTACAACTTGCCGACCAGCTCCTGGGCCACCGTCGCGCCCAGCGCGCGGAACTCCGCCGCGTCGGCCGCCGCGGGAACGACCGTCTTCACGCCGTTAGCCGTGATCACCTCGGCGCTCTTCTCGTTATCCACCACCGTCGCCACCCGCAACCGCTCGAAGTAGTGCTGACACAACTCGCGCACCACCGGCTGATGCGCCGCCGGGATCTTCCCCCACGCTTCGTTCGTCACCACGACAGCGCCGAGCCCATGCGTCAACGGTAGATCGGTCACATAGCCGACTCGCGTGAACCACTGCAGCGCGATACACGCCAGCGGCGACACGTAGACCGTGTTCACCAACCCCGTCTGCAACGACGTCATCACGTCCGTCACATCGAGCGGAATCGGCGACACGCCCACTGCTTCGAGGAACGCCTCCGCCAGCGGATCCCCCTCCCACAGCCAGACCTTGGCCGAACGGAGTTGCGCCGCGGTCGTGATCGGATCCTTCGAGTAGACGTAGACGAAACCGACCTCCGACCATCCCAAGAGCGTGTAGCCCCCCGCCCCCAGCTTCTCCTCGAAGAGCGGATCGAGCTTCGCGTGCACCGCGTGCACTTCATCGGAGTTCTCGAACAGGAACGGCAGCTCCAGCACCCGCAAGCTCGGCGCGATCTGTCCGAGGCCGACGCCTGTGAACCCCGCGCCGTGCAACTGCCCACTGCGGATCTTCCGCAACACGACGTCCTCGCTCCCCTGGATCCCTCCCGGGTAGAAGCGCAGCCCGACCTCGCCATTCGTCTTCGCCCGCACTTCCGTATCGAGCGCCCGCATCTCCTTCATCCAAGTCGAGCCGTCCGGCGCGAGCGTCGCGATCTTGAGTTCGACGTTGGCCGCCATCGCGACGGGATCCTGACCCAGCACTCCCGTCACGATCGCCAGCGCCAGCGCCAGCGCCAGCGACGCCATCCGCCTCACGAACCCGAGCACACCCCTAGAAGTATTCATCCGTCCTCTCCAGCAATCGCGCGGCCTTCGCCTTCGCGACCTCGTTGAACAGCCGGTACTCCGGTAACAAGTCGGAGGGCGCATCCAGGGCGCCCTGCAACGACGTGACAAACCCATCGCGGTCCAAGACCGACCGGCAGTAGTACTGCGCGTAGAGGACAGGAAAGAGCAGCATCCGGTTTCCCGAGATCCGCATCCCCTCCTCGAAGTGTTTCCGTCCCCCTTCAGGATCACCGCCGAACATCACAGGACGAAAACTCTTCAGCGACCCCGCCAACACGTGCGGCATCCCCAGGAAATAGTCCGGCTCCAGCTCCAACACGCGCGCCAGGTACGCCTCTACTCTGGGCGTCTGCGCAATCGCCGCCGGCTCCGCCAGGTTCTGATTGATCCACCCACCCCAGTTCGCCAGCGTCCAGAAGACAAGAGGGACATCGTCCCTCCCCATCTTCGCGAGCTGCGCCGAAGTCGGTCCCCCCGGCGTCCCTTCCGCTTCGCGGAACCACCCTTCACGCTCCAACCGCTGCCGCCCCAACCTGAGTCCCTCGCCGTAGAGCAGCCCCGCCCGCGTCGGATCCTCATCCTCCACAAACCCCAACGCATACGAGAAGTAGAGCTGAGCCGCCAGTTGATGCAGCTCCCGATGTCCCCGATTCGAAGCGCACATCCCGCGAATCAGGATCAGATTCGCAGGGATCCCGTCTTCGACGGTCGCTAGGTCCGCGTCCCGATACGCCTC
Source organism: uncultured bacterium (assembly GCA_964631125.1). Classification (GTDB taxonomy): domain Bacteria; phylum Eisenbacteria; class RBG-16-71-46; order CAIMUX01; family CAIMUX01; genus CAZVYN01. The sequence goes on from CAZVYN010000001.1 coordinate 92,593, forward strand.
GTCGAGCGACCCATGCAGAATCGGAAGCATCGCCTTCGTGGAAACGGTACGGGTAACCCCACACCCCGCGAGCGAGAACAGCACCGGCGAGAACAGCGCCAACGCGAACAGCGCGACCGCTCTCGCGACGACGCATCCCGGCCTGCCCGATTGACGTCCAGTGTCCAACACGGCGCGGCAGCCTAGCGAAAGGCCCGCGAAGCGTCAAAGTGACGACCCATGAGTCCCACGACGGCCATCCCCGACACCGCTCTACGACCTACGTCGTCGGCTTCGGCGGCAGGTCGTACGCCTTCGCCTCCTCCGTGAACCCGATCGTCTTGTGCGACCCGTCACAGAACGGCTTCTTCTGGGATGCGCCGCACCGGCAGAGCGAGACGACGGCTCGTCCTCCGAGTCCGTAGACGTTGCCTTCGGGATCGACGAGCTGGAAGTCGTCGCCGTCGACGCCTTCGACCTTGAGGTTGCCGTTGCGGTTGACGGTGAGTTTGATCGGCATGCTGTGGGTCCTCCGGTTTTTTGATGTTCTGTTTGGAACGGTCGCACCCGAGCGCGTGACCGGCAAGCGGGAATCGAAGCCGAGCAGGCCCGCGCCATCCGACAGAACTTCGATCTGGCCTGGGACTCCGGGGCCAGCGCGCTGACCCGGGGCGTACGGCACGCAGGTTGAGGATCACCTGAGCGTCCGTCGAGGCCCGGACATCCTCCATTGTCCGCCTCGGATAACTCAATTGATCGACGTACGCCATTGGCGTAGAGTGAGCCTTGCGCTTCGTAGAGACACCGGTCTTCACTCGAGAAGTACTCAGCCTCCTCCCCGAGGAGGACTACCGAGCACTTCAGGTGGCGCCGACCTTTCATCCCGATCAGGGTGCCGTGATTTCGGGCGCTGGCGGTCTGCGAAAGCTCCGTGGGGGAGGATCTAGACGCGGGAAGCGTGGAGGCATCCGGATCATCTACTCCTGGGCCGAGGGTCAGGACACGATCTGCATGCTCTTCGCGTACGCGAAGAGTGATCATGAGAAGTTGACCCCGTCTCAGCTCAGGGTCCTCGCTCGATTGGTCCGTGAGGAGTTCAAGTGAAGCAGCGTCAGTTCGACGAACTCGTCACCAGCGTGAAGCAGGCTGGGAAGATTCGGCGGAAGGAAGCCAAACCCTCCCGGGTCCATGTCTTCGAGGCTACCGACATCAAGGCGGTTCGTCTGCAACTCGGGCAGACGCAGGTCGAGTTCGCGATGATGATCGGCGTGAGTGTGGCGACCCTTCGCAATTGGGAGCAGGGACGTAGGACGCCGGAAGGACCGGCCATGGCGTTGCTCGAGGTCGCTGCGAGCAATCCGAAGTTGGTCGCGGCGGCGTTGCGGGCGTAGTCAACTGCGGCGGCGGCGACGGTCTCGAGATACTCCGAGTCGACCTCGGTCATCTCCCCCGTCGACCTGGCGTGACGCGACCAATGCTCCGTCAGTTCCGCCGCCAGCCGCTCGCGTCGATCCTCTTCCAGCGCCTCGAACGTCCGCACCGTCGGTCCGTAGGTCTGGCGGAATAGATCTGCGATTCCCGCTCCACTCTGCGGGTAGCGGAACGTGAGGATTCGCGGGACGGTGGTGATGCGCCAGTGGCGCGGGTCGAATCGCTCCTCGATGACGGTCTTGTCTCCCCACAGCAGCGGGCTCGGCACTCCAGCCGGCGGCGGCACAGACGCGACTACGTCGGAACGAAACGCCAGATTCACCGGAAAGGCGAACCGGCGTCGATCGCCCTTCGCACGAACAGGTTCGATTGGTGGAGCGTGGCCCGGCGGCGAACACGTTTTGAAACGTGTTGAGCGCCCCCGGGACCGGAGGTAGCGAGGGAGGGCAGGCGAGGCCAAGGGTCGCTCGTGAGCTGGCGGAGCCTCGAGCCTGGTATGAAGCGCAACGTCCTGGATTGCGCTCGGAGTTCCTTCCGGTGGTCTCCGCCGCGATGAACCGGATGTCTGCGAATTCACATCTCGCGCCGTTGGTGACCACCGTTGCCGAATCGTTTGGAGCACGACTCGTCTTCGTAAAGCGGTTCCCCTACTCGGTTGTATTCATCGAGCAACACGAGGACCGCTGGGTCGTCGCCTTCGCGCATCAATGTAGGCGGCTCGAGTACTGGCGCGGTCCGAAGACGCGGTCGGAGACCCGTTCGGAGACGCGCTAGCGCTCGAAAGCCTTTGTTTTACGTTTCATGATTATCCTAAAATAATCGACACCGCTAATTTAGGATGTCGCCGCTATGAAACGCGCTCTGCAGGGCCACTACGTCGAGGTCGCCAGCGCAGGCGAGGCCTTCAAAGCCTTCGTCCCAGAGAAATTACCGCCGCGTCCGGCGATCGAGTGGGGCCCCCCGCTGCGCGCTCGATTCGACGCGGCGCTCCTCGCCATCGGCCGACTCGACGCGGTGACCGACCTCCTACCGAACGCGGGTCTCCTGCTCTACAGCTTCGTGCGGAAGGAGGCGGTCCTTTCTTCGATGATCGAGGGGACGCAGTCCTCGCTCGCGGATCTGATGCTCTTCGAGCTCGACGAACAGCCCGGCGTGCCGACGGAAGACGCGCGCGAAGTCAGCCGATGCGTCGCCGCGCTGGAGCATGGCCTCGAGCGGCTGCGCGGCGGATTTCCTTTGTCGCTACGGCTGCTGCGCGAGGTCCACGCCTTGCTGATCGGTGAGGGACGCGGCGCGAAGCTCACCCCGGGAGAGTTTCGTCGCAGCCAGGTTTGGATCGGAGGCACTCGACCGGGAAACGCGGCGTTCGTGCCGCCGCCGGCCAATGAGCTGGACGAGTGCCTGAAGCAGTTCGAGCGCTTCTTGCACGACCAGCCCGAGTCGACGCCGCCGCTCGTCAAGGCGGCGCTGGCGCATCTGCAGTTCGAGACGATCCATCCTTTCCTCGACGGCAACGGGCGAGTCGGACGATTGCTGATCGCGATGCAGTTCGCGACCGACGGGCTGCTCCGCCAGCCCTTGATGTATCTGAGCCTCTACTTCAAGGAGCACCGGCGGACCTACTACGACCTGCTGAACGGAGTGCGTCTCACGGGCGATTGGGAAGCGTGGCTCGAGTTCTTTGCTGATGCCGTCGTGACCAGCGCGACGGAGGCGGCGACGTCGGCGAAGCGGCTGCTGGAGCTGTCGTCGACCGATGGCGAACGCATCGCGGGGCTCGGGCGGGCCGCCGGGTCTTCGCTGGCGATCCATCGTGTGATGCAACGACAGCCGATCGCAACCGCTGCGTCGCTCGCCGCGGCTACCGGGCTCACCCCTGCGACCGTGAACAAGTCGCTCGCCCATTTGGAACGGATCGGAGTCGTCAGGGAACTCACTCACCGGCGGCGCGGACGCGTCTTCAGCTATGCGGGGTATATCGAGATCCTGAACGAAGGGATGGGGCGGCCGGGCAGCGACTGAGACCCCCGCGCTCGAGCGCGAGCCGGGAGGCGTGACCGGGATGATCGCTCGAAACGGGAATCGATTGTTCCCGCCACTTGACGTTGCCTAGTGAAGAACCGGCCGGCTGAGGTCGACAATGAGTGCGTCATCGACCAAGCAGCGCGTGGAAGGCAGGAAGGCAGGACGGAAGCGATGGAACAACCACACACGCCCGACATCGAGACGTTGGTCTCGCTCGCCACGAGGATCGCGGACCACAAGACAGACGGCCACCTGACGATTCTCCGCTTCACGTCGGGTTGGAAGTGTGGCGTCGGGACACCCACGCTGGATTCGGCGGACGGAAGACGCGAGGTCGCCGCGCTCCCGAGCTTTCCGACCATTCGCGAAGCGCTGCTCCACCTGATCACGACACAGCAGTGCATCGGCACTCTCGCGAACATCAGCCCGCATCGGCAGTCGTGACGCGTCCGACCGGCCCCGCCGCCGAGCGCGGCTGCATCGGTCGATAGCGTCGGCGTTGCGGGTCCGCAGTTACCCCCAGGGGCAACTCTTCGATCGGGCGGCGCCTCAGTGGGGAAGCTTCTCGCGGAACCTGCCGTAGACCCAGGTCCCCGCGATCGCGCTGAGCAACGTGACGACCACCACGCTGTAGCCCGCGCCGATCTGCGCGAAGAGCGGGCCGGGGCACGCGCCGGTGATCGCCCAGCCGAGTCCGAAGATGAATGCGCCGTAGATGTTGCCCTGGTTGAAGGTCTTGCTCGGGATGTGGATCGTCTCGCCGTGGATGGTTTTGGCGTTCGTCCGCTTGATGACCAAGACGCTGAGAGCGCCGACCATGACGGCGGTTCCGATGATCCCGAACATGTGGAAGCTCTCGAAGCGGAACATCTCGTGGATACGGAACCAGCTCAGGATCTCCGCTTTCACCGCGACGATGCCGAAGAGGATGCCCCAGGCGACGAACTTGACGTTGTACCACCAGGGATGCCTCAGATCGCTCTCGTTCACGCCGATGGTGTCGAGCTCGCGCGTGCGGAGATCGAGCGTGAGATGCGGGGCGTTCGGCTTCATGGATTGATCTTGCATCGCGGTCACAGCCCCAAGAGCAAGGGAAGGATGAGCCAGGTCATGACAACGCCTCCGAGCATGAACATGATGGTCGCCACGAGACTGGGCCACTGCAGGCTGCTCAGCCCCATGATGGCGTGACCACTCGTGCAACCGCCGCCGTAACGAGTGCCGAATCCGACCATGAAGCCGCCGACGACCATGAAGAGGAATCCGCGGAGGGTGAACAGGCTGCTCCAGGAGAAGATCTCGGCGGGCATCAACGATGAAGTGTCGATCAGCCCCTGGGCGGCCAGCCGCTCGCTGGTCGAGGCGGCCAACCGAATCGGCGCCGGATCGCTGAGCCAATGGACGGCGATGTACGCGCCGAGGGCGATCCCGCCCACGAAGAACAGGCTCCACGCTTCTTTCTTCCAGGCGTACCTGAAGAAGGGAATTCCAGCCGGGATGCAGGCGGCGCAGACATGGCGCAACGAGCTGCTCAGCCCGAAGGTCTTGTTTCCGATGATCAGCAAGTACGGCACGGTCAGGCCGATGATCACGCCCGCCACGTACCAAGGCCAGGGCTGTCGGATGAGTTCAAGCATCTTGCCTCTCGATCAGCTCGTCGGCCGGTTGGTCGGCGCGCCCGCCGACGGTTGACATCGTGGTGGGACAGACGTAGTCGGTCACCCGCACGTTCGTCTTCTTGATGGCGTCGAAGCCGCCCGCCACGTCGATGAGGTTGTGGCGACCTCGCGCCTTGAGGATCGACGCCGCGATCATGCTGCGGTAGCCCGCCCCGCAATGTATGTAGTTGGGTTCGTCCTCGGAGAACGCGTGCAGCTTCTGATTGATGTACTGGAGCGAGGCGCTCCAGGCGCCGTCGACATGCTCGGAGATGTATTCCCCGTCTTTGCGCACATCGACGACCCGCAACCGTCCGGCCTCGAGGCGTCGAGCGAACTCCTCGGCGCTGATGCTCTCGATCGTGTCGATCTCTCGGCCCGCCTGCTGCCAGGCGCCGACCCCCCCGTCGAGATAACCGAGCACGTTGTCATAGCCCACTCGGGAGAGCCGAGTGACGACTTCGTCTTCCCGGCCCGCGGCGGTCAAGAGCACGAGCGGCTGTCGCACATCGGGGATCATCGCCCCCACCCAGGGGGCGAACTCGGCGTCGACGCCGATGTTGATCGAACGCGGAATGAACCCGTCCTTGAAGGTCTGCGCATCTCGAGTATCGAGCACCAACGCCCCTTCCACCTCGACGGCCCGCTCGAGTTGCTCCGCCGTCAGCGGCCGGAGCGCGGTCTGCCGTAGCGAGTCGATGCTCGGAATGTTCCCCTTGTTCATGGCCACGTTCTGCGGGAAGTAGGCCGGCGGAGGCAGCAGTCCAGCGGTCACCTCGCGGATGAACTGTTCCTTGCTCGCCGCCCTCAGGGCGTAGTTGGTCCGTCTCTGATTGCCCAGCGTGTCCGAGGTCTCTTTGCTCATGTTCTTGCCGCAGGCGCTGCCGGCCCCGTGCGCGGGATAGACGATCACGTCGTCGGGCAGGGGCATGATCTTCGTGTGCAGCGAGTCGTAGAGGAAGCCGGCGAGATCTTCCTGCGTGATCGAGCCGAGCTTCTGCGCCAGATCGGGGCGGCCCACGTCGCCGATGAAGAGGGTGTCGCCGGTGAAGATCGCGCGCGGCTTCCGACCCTCGTCGAGCAGCAGATAGGTGGTGCTCTCCATGGTGTGTCCGGGCGTGTGCAAGACGCGGAGAGTCGCTCTCCCGAGCTTCAGCTCATCGCCATCTTTCGCGATGTGCGCGGTGAATTCGGGCTCGGCGTTCGGGCCGTACACGATCGGCGCTCCGGTCCGCTGGCTCAAGTCGAGGTGCCCGCTCACGAAATCGGCGTGGAAGTGGGTCTCCAAGATGTACTTGATCGTGGCTTGGCGGCCCGCCGCGCGCTCCAGGTAGGGGCTCGGGTCACGCAGGGGATCGATGATCGCGACCTCTCCGTCGCTCTCGATGTAGTACGCGCCTTGCGCCAGGCAGCCGGTGTAGATCTGTTCCACCTTCATCGGACTCGGCGTCGATTCGCCGGACTGGCTTCGACCCTGGATTTTCATAACGTTTCTCGCCTCCATCAGCTCAGGTGGGAGAGTTCTCTCGCGATGATGTAGATGCCCATGACCAAGACGAACCAACCGAAGGCCGGCTTGAGGCGCTCGTTCGGGATGCGCCGACTGAGGAGCGCCCCCGTGGTGATCCCGGCGATGGCGATCAGCGAGAAGACCAGCAAGAACGTCCAATCGATCGTGTGCTGCGTCTTCAAGTCCCCGGTGAATCCGATCAGCGACTTGGCCGCGATGATGATGAGCGACGTGCCCACCGCCTTCTTCATCGGCAGTTTGGCCAGGAGCACCAGCGCGGGAATGATGAGGAACCCGCCGCCGGCCCCGACGATGCCGGTGATCACGCCGACCACGATGCCTTCCGTCAGGATGAGCGGATAGTTGAATCTCGGCGTCTTCTCGCCGTGTGCTCCGGCCTCGCCTCCGCCAGGTCGGGTCGGCGCGGGCTTCGACCTGCGGATCATCGAGTACGAAGCCGCCAACATGATGACGGCGAAGAAGAGCAGGACACCCAGCGACTTCGAGACGACCTGTCCCCCGACGTTGAACAACGGATCGGGTAAGGCGGGCATCAACCAGGCGCGGGTCGCGTAGACGCCGAGGATGCTCGGGAGGCCGAAGACGAGCGCGGTGCGCCGGTCGATGTGGCCGAGCTTCATGTGGCTGAAGCTGCCGATCAGCGCGGTCAGGCCGACGATGAAGAGCGAGTAGGCCGTGGCCAGCACCGCGTCGACGTTGAAGAGGTAGACGAGGATCGGCACGGTGAGAATGCTGCCGCCGCCGCCGATCAGCCCCAGGGACAAGCCCATGAGCACCGCACCGAAGTAACCGAGGATCTCCATGGGCTCCGTTCAGGTCCGAGGGTTCGCGGGACGATCCGACACTCGAGGGGTGAGAGCCAACGGCGAGCGAAAGGATTCACGCTCGCCGGAGGAGAACCTGGATCTCTTCACCGGACCGCACGTTCTGGAGGCATACTCCGAACACGAACACCCAGAGCGCTCAGAACACCCAGAGCACCCAGCGCTCCGAGAGCACCCAGCAGGAGAATCCCCCATGTACAAGAGCCCAAGTCACCTTCCCGAGGATGCCAGGATCAAGATCGCCGACGCGCTGAACGCGCGTCTCGCCGACGGACTGGACCTGCACAGCCAGATCAAGGTCGCGCACTGGAACATCAAGGGACCGCAGTTCGCGGCGCTCCATCCGCTCTTCGAGACGTTCGCGGTCGGACTCGCGATGCACAACGACACGATCGCGGAGCGGGCCGTCACGCTCGGCGCGAGAGCCTACGGGACGGCGCGGCACGTGGCCAAGACCTCCAATCTCCCCGACTACCCGCAGGAGACCTCCCGGGACTTGGAGCACGTGAAGCTCCTGAGCGAGCGGATCGAGAAGTACTTGGGCGAGGTGCGCGAATCCCGCGTTGTCGCCGAGAAGCTCGGCGACGCCGACACGGTCGACGTCTTCACCCAGGTCGTGGTGGAGTTCGAGAAGCATGCCTGGTTCCTGCGGGCCTCGCTCGAGGCGTAGATGGAGGAGCCGGACGACCAGCAGTTTCTCGAACGCGCGCGCGCGGGAGACGCGGAGGCCTTGGAGAAGCTGCTGGAGCAGCGTCAAGCGCAGGTCTACCGATTCGGTCTGAAGATGTGCCGAGATCCCGAAGACGCCAAGGATGTCGCCCAGGACACGCTCATCGCGATGGCGCGAGGTGTGCGGGACTTTCGCGGGGCGTCGTCGATCTCGACCTGGCTCTATTCGGTGGCGCGGAGCTTCTGCATCAAGAAGCGGCGGAAGAGCAAGTTCGCGCCGGAGGAGCGGTCGCTCGACGCCGACGCGGCCGTCGAAGCGAGGCGTCTGGCCGATCCGTCGAAAGGGCCGGAGGAACTGCTCGCCGGCCGACAGGTCGAGCGCGCGCTCGACGAGGCGATCGGCGCCCTCGAGCCGATGTACCGCGAAGTGCTGCTCCTGCGTGATGTGGAAGGATTGACCGCACCCGAGGTGGGCGAAGTCCTCGGGTTGAGCGTGCAGGCGGTCAAGAGTCGGTTGCACCGCGCGCGGCTCGTGGTGCGGGCGCGGCTGGCGCCGCTATTGGGAATGCCGATGGAAGCGACGGCGGCGGCGGCCGTCGGCGCGGCGACGGCGGCGGCGAACTCAGCGGCGAGCGCCTGTCCCGATGTCCTCACTCTGTTCTCGCGTCATCTCGAAGACGAGATCAGCGCGGACGTCTGCGCCGAATTGGAGCGGCACGTCGCAAGCTGTGCTCGCTGTCGCGGGGCGTGTGATTCGCTGAAGCGCACGCTGGCGCTCTGTCGGACCGCCGGGAACTCGGTCGAGGTGCCTTCGGAGGTCCAGAAGTCGGTCAAGGTGGCCCTTCGGGACTTCCTCGGCGAAAACGCCTGAATCCTTTGGCCCGGGATCGGCTCTAACAAGCAACAGGAGGAACCCATGACCACGATTCAAGTGACCGAGAAGACCTTCGACGCGACCATCAAGCAAGGGATCGTCCTGCTCGACTTCTGGGCGGCGTGGTGCGGACCGTGTCGCACGTTCGGCCCCGTCTTCGAGGCGGCGGCGACGCGACATCCCGACGTTGTCTTCGGCAAGGTCGACACCGAGGCCGAGCCCGGATTGGCGGCGGCGTTCCAGATCCGTTCGATCCCGACCCTGATGGTATTGCGCGACGGCGTGCTGCTCGCGGCCCAACCCGGCGCGGTTCCGGCGGCGGGCATCGACGAGCTGGTGCGAAAGGTGAAGGCGCTCGATATGGACGAAGTGCGCCGGAACGTCGTCCAGAAGGAACAGAAGGAACACAAGAGACCGAAGGAATTGCAGAAGTCCCCGGCGGAACCGACCGAGCGGGCGGAGCGGGCGACGAAAGCCGGTGGATCATGATCGAACTCATCGCCATTCTCGCCGGCTGGATCGCACTGCAGATCTGGGTCCTGCCGAAGCTCGGCGTCCGCACCTGAATGGCGCCCCCATCGCGCCGGTCGGCGCCCACGGATGGCAAGTCAGACGAGTTGGATCGGAGGGGAGATTTTCCATGACGACCTTCGGAATGCGCAAGACGCTGAGCTGCACCTTCGACCAGGCGCTCGCCGCCGCGCCCGCGGCGCTCGCGAGGGAAGGCTTCGGAGTGCTCACCGAGATCGATGTGCAGAGCACCCTGAAGCAGAAGCTCGGAGTCGGCTTCCGTCGCTACAAGATCCTCGGGGCGTGCAACCCGTCCCTCGCGCACGAGGCGCTCCAAGCCGAACTGGAAGTCGGGGTCATGCTGCCGTGCAATGTCGTGGTGTATGAGGATGACGACGGCAAGGCAGTCGTCGTGGCGATCGACCCGACGACGACGATGGCGGCGACCGGGAATCCGGGGCTCGAGCAGTTGGCGGAGCAGGTGAAGACGAAGCTTGCGCGCGTCATCGGGAAGTTGGAGTGATTTCGGGGTTGGTCGAGCGTGGCCGGTCCAGGGGTGTCAGAGCAGGCGTCGGCGCGCGCGTCGGTTTCGGAATGATCGCGATGCTCGTGATCGGCTACCTCGTGTTCAAACCGAGTGGCGACATGACGGGCGCGGAGGCGAGACGCCTCGTCGAGGCCGGAGCAAGTCTCGTCGATGTCCGATCCCCCGAGGAGTTCGCCGCCGGACACATTTCGGGTGCGGTGAACATTCCGGTCGATGAAGTCGAGGGTCGGATGGGCGAGATCGGTCCCAGAGATCGACCCGTTGTTCTCTACTGCCGAAGCGGCAATCGCAGTGCTCACGCCGCCCGCATCCTCGAGCGCTCGGGGTACGCGAATGTCCACGACCTCGGCGCGATGAGTAGCTGGTGATCTGAGCGCGACCTCGCTGCACGCGCGGGGTCCTGCAAGTCAGGAGGAATTCGGATGAAACGCAACGAAGCTAGCTGGGACCGCGGGCTCAGAGTGGCCCTGGGTCTAGGACTGCTCTCGCTCACGGTCGTCGGACCGCACACGTGGTGGGGACTTCTGGGTCTCGTTGCGCTGGCCACGGGGATCTCGGGATTTTGCCCCGTCTACCAGCTGTTTGGCGTGAGGACCTGTCTGGCGCGGAGGTAGGGAGCGGGAGGAGTTGGGTGCGGGGCGTGGGGGCGTTGGTCGCGGCGTCGATTCAGCGGCGGCGATTCAGCGGCGGCGGCGCGGTCGGGGGTCGACGGGAGCGCGGTCGGGCGGTCCTGGGGTGCAGTCCGGGAACACGTTTTGAAACGTGTTCGGTGGCGGGAATTCGGCGTCGACCTGGGCGCGGCGGATGCGGCGTGGCGAACTCGTGCCAATATCGCACAGTATCATTTCGTTCGATGACAATATACTTGTTGACGACTTTGTTTATCTGCATCCTCGACTGTTCGTCACGACCGCAATACATCCTTACCCCGCGCCTCCATCTGGGGCAGGCGAGGGCGATCGGCGCGATTCGAGGATCAGCCGTCGTGCGCGCAGCAAGGAGACCGGTGGGCGCTCTCCATGGAGCCGAAGAGCGACGTGTTAAAAGAGGTTTATGAACAACCTCATCGCTTCGAATCATGACTCGTCATCTCCCCCGATCCCGACCTCTCCCTCTACCTCTACCTCTACCTCGTCCCCTACCCCGCCACCGGCACTCCGTCTGGACTTCATCTCCGAGCTGCCGGACGGTCAGCTCCTCGAACGCGTCCATGCGCTGGCCGTGCGAGAACGGTCCTGCACCGCCCAACTCGTCGCCCATCTCGGCGAGGTGGAGCTGCGGCGTCTCTACCTGAGCGTCGGCTGTCCGTCGATGTTCGCTTACTGCACCGAAGTGCTCCACCTCTCGGAGTCCGCTGGCTACGCGCGGATCGAGGTCGCGCGCGCTGTCCGGCGTCTCCCGAGGCTGCTCCCGCATCTTGCGGACGGATCGTTGTCGCTGACGACGATCCGACGTCTCGCGCCGTTGCTGACTGCCGAGAACTTCGAGCGGCTGGTGCTCGACGCGCGGAATCGCACGGCGCGCGAGGTGGATGTGCTGATCGCGCGCGAACAGCCGCGGCCGGACGTCCCTCCGACGATCCGTCGACTTCCGAAACGGCGACAACACGTTTCAAGACGTGTTGCGTCAGGCAGTCGCGGGCTCGAGGCGCCTCGAGCCATTCCGGAAGCCCTCGCTCCGGAGCGCTTCCGAGTGCAGTTCACTGCCGGCGCGGAGATGCGCGAGCGGATCCAGCGTCTGCAGGATCTCCTGCGCCATCGCATCCCTGACGGCGATTTCGCGACGGTCATCGATGCGGCGCTCATCGATCTGCTCACGAAGCTCGAAAGACAGAAGTGCGGGGCAAAGGCCGCCACGCGCGTAGTGACACCGGAGACGACACCGGAGACGACACCGGCGACGCCCGCCCAAACTCTGACCACAGCATCAACCGCCGCGGCAACGGTTCCTCGTCGATCCATTCCTCGGGCACTCCGTCGTCTCGTATGGGAGCGAGATACCGGCCGGCGCCGGTTCATCTCGGTCGACGGCAGACGTTGTTCGGCGACGGGGTTCCTCGAGTTCCATCACGTGGCGGCGTTCGCGCGCGGCGGCGGGACGACGGCCGCGAATCTGGAGGTGCGTTGTCGGGCGCACAATGCTCACGAAGCGGAGATCGTGGGGCTCGGCTATCGCGGGCCATGAGCCAAAGCTGAGCGTCGGCGGCCGCTGGCCGCTGGCCGAGCGCTGATGCCAACAACCCGTAGATAAAGTAGATGAAGAGGCGCCGTGGAGAAGATCTCCACGGCGCCTCGAGTTGAACGCCTGCAGCGCGCGAGCCGGGCTCGCGCGTTACTCCATCTTGACCAACTTCAGCCGTCGTTCCGAGGACCCGGCGCGCAGCCGCGCAAAGTAGACGCCGGGGGCGGCGGCATTGCCGGCGCCGTCGGCCCCGTCCCACGCAACGACGCGGGCGCCCGCGGGGAGCACTTCGCTCACGAGATTCCGCACACTGCGACCGCGCACGTCGTAGACGCCCAGGTCGACGGGGCCGGTCTTCGCCAGGGAGAGCTGCAGACGGGCGCTGTTCGCGAATGGATTGGCCGACTCGAGTCGCAGGCCGGTCACGGTCGGGGTCGACGTGTCGCTCACATCCGAAGCGGCGGGGTCGCGCGCGAGGATGGAGTAGGTCCCTTCGGTGTCCTCCTGATTGAAGATGACGAGGCCGTACCAGTCGGCGTCGGTCACGGTGAACTCGACGTTTTCGGTCTCGCCGATGCCCGCCGCGTCGGCATAGACGAGTGCGGTTCCGGAGCCGGCGTATCCCTCTCCGCCGTACGAAGCGAAGACCGCGACGCCGAGGTTCATCGTGCCGGAGTCGTCGCGCACTTCGATCCGGCAGGCTTGGCCGGCCGGCGGAGTGGCGCCATCGACGTAGAGGTCGTAGACCTTGGCGACGTTGCCGAGCTCCCACGGCAGTCCATCGACGTAGACGCCTTCGGGCGCGAAGGCGATCGCCTCGTCGCCGCCCTCCCACGAGAAGTCTTGCGGACCGAAGCCTCCTTGTCGCTGCGCGAGCGTGTAGTACGCGGGCGGGGCGATGTGACTGTAATCAGCGACGACGAAACGGACACCGGCCCCGACGTCGTAGGCGCGGAAGCCGGAGTCCGCGAACGTGACGTTTTCGTAGAGCCAGATGGCGGACTGCTCTCCGGGCGACGGACGCACGGCGGCCACCTGCCAGTTGCTGCTGGTCGGCGGCGCGCTCGCCCAGACGACCTGCTCGCCGCGCGTGAGCGGCGCGTCCTCGGCCGGATAGAGCCAGGGTCCGTACCACAGGCTGTAGGCGCCCTGCGTATAGTTGTGCGAGGTTGCGACCAATCCGCACCAATCGGACGCCGCCGCCGTGTGCCAGAACCACTCCCCGCCGGCGCCGGCCGCCTGGGAGTCGGAGAGATTCGCCCACTCGCTTCGGCGCTTGTAGTTGTCGCCGTTCGACGAATCGAAGAGGTAGATCCCTCCGTCGAGCGTGCCGCCGCTGCTGAACTGCCGGCAGAAGTACTGCTGGGACGCCTCCATCCAGACATCCCAGACCTTCACGACATCGGACTGACTCCAGTAGGGCGGATACTCGGCCCCGTAGAGGATCTCGGGGTCGTGCTCCCACTGCGTGAAGTAGATGTTGATCGCTCCGGTCTGGGCCACCTTCGGGAATTCGGTCCCGGAGGTCGCGTGATTGTAATCCACCGCGACGAACTCCGGCTGACCCGCGGCGTACTGCTCCGACGCCTCCAACAAGTACAGATAGTTGGGATCGTCATAGAGGCGGAGGCTGGTGTCCAATCCGGTATCCGAACGGTTGCCCACGACCGACCAATAAGGGCCGGCGTTCGGAATGTAGTTGTAGAGGGTCGGGCTGCCGGCGCCCCAGTAGACGTACTCCTCTTCCATCGTGATCTGCGTCGGCCCGATCTGGATGGAGAACGCTCCGTCGGCGCTGTTGTTGCTCCAGACGACGAGCCCGTAGACATCGTCCGCCGGCACGACGTAGGTGAACGTCTCGTCTCCGCCGTTCCCGCCGCCATCGGCGGAGGCGACATGACTCGATCCACGCGACGCAAAGAAGGTGGCCGAGTTCGACTTGTAGAGCGCCATCCCCATGTTCAAGTTGCCCGGGACGTCGAGCTTGAAGGTCAACTCCTCGCCCGCGTGGAGGGGCACGTCCCAGACCACGGCCGTATTGTACCAGCCCCAGCCGCCGCCGCGCACGATGCCGTCGGGATAGAGCACTTCGCCGCCGCTCTCGAAGGTGAGGTTGTAGTTGGCGAAGTCTCCGCTGTAGCGGAGCAACTGGATGTGCTCGTTCCCGCGGTTGTTGTGGTGATAGTCGCCGACCATGAAGTCGACGGCCCCCGTCCCCCAGGCGGAGCTGCCCAATCCGACGTTGTGGGTGTTGTCGGTGAAGAGCTGCAGGTCATAATCGGCGGTGGCCGGACTGCGCAGTCCGACGACGCCCCACGACGACCAACGCTGCGAGACCACTTCCGACTGGTCGGTGTTGTTCCAGACGAACCAACCGTTGTGATACAGCTCGTTGACATTGGTGTACTGCTGCACGCCGCCGACGATCGCGGTCGGCCGCCGCACCGTGTTCCCCAGCCCATCGGAGTTGTCATCGACCCACGCCCACTCTCGCGGCGTGTCGTCACAGAGCGCGACCGTGTTGTTGTCCTTCATCAGGCAGTCTTCGGTCGTCCCGCACATGGCGAGCTCGCAGTTCCCGTTGCTCACCGTCTCGGTCAGATACCAACTCTGGCAGGTCCCGCAATTGATGCCGCCGTTGCAGCTGCCATTCTCCTGGTATTCATCGCAGGCGCCGAAGAGATGGCCCCACTCGTGGGCGTAGACCCACCAGGCACTGTCGGTATAGAGGGCCGTCTTGGCGTGGCCGTAGCTCGCCCAGGCGCGGCCGGTCTGATCCGGCTCGAAGAGGAGGATGACGTTGTCCCAACCGCCTCCCCAGCCTTGCAGGTAGTGGGTGATGTCGTCGATCCGACTGCCGTCGCCGTCCGCGTCGGTGAATCCGATCGCGGCCACAGCGTCTTCCATCACGGCCTCGTTCATGCCGCTGGGCCAGATGCTGTAGTTCACGGTCGGGTTGTAGAAGACGTAGCCCCCTGTCGGGTCGAAGCTGAGATTCGAGGCGAATGTGGCGTAGCCTCCGTAGTTCAGCTTCGCGGCGTCGGACTTGGCGGCGGCGACCTCCATCTCGGCGCCCGTCCACTGTCCCGCGGAGTGGTTGACGAAGATGTGCATGACGAGGGTGACGCCACGGGCGTAGTGGCAGGTGTCGTTGTCGTCCGAGACCCCCGCGCCGGCATTCTCCTGCTGCCGCCGCGCTTGGATCTCGGCGTCCGCCGCGCGCGCCGCGTTGTCTTCCCACTCACTGGCGGGCGTCGAACTCTTCGGCGTGGCCAAGACGAGTTGGAGAGCGGCCGGGGAGACCGCGCCTTGGGACGGCGTCGGCTGCGCGTGACTCGCGGACGCGCCGACGAGCAGCCCGAGGATTCCGGTGAAGAGAACGCGGGAAGTCAGTTCGATGTTCTTCATGGCTACTTCCCCCGCTCGGTCGCGGGCGCCTGCATCGGACCGATGAAGTCCGAAGGAGCGCCGGTACCCGGCGTCGGGACAGCCATCGGCGCCGTCGCCAACGCCGCGAGCTTCATGCGAGAGGCTTCCTCCGGGGAGACCGGCGGCGCGATCACCTCGACCAACGGCATCAGGAGCGTGCCGGCCGCGCGCGACGCTTCGACCGCCGCGCGGGAGAGTTGGAGCAGTGCGGTCTCGCGTTCGGTCAGACGGCTCGGCCGCCCAGCTCCCATGTCCACGTGCGTCCCCCCCTTGTCCTCGGGGCCAAACGGCGCTGCGGGGAGCAAGTCCAGCGGGAGCAGCGGTCCCTGCAGGTTCACCGGGTATTCGAGCAGGGCAGGAAGGTCGGGAACGACCCCCGGAACCGTCGCGAGCGACGCGCCGGAGATCGGTTCGTCGGACGAGAAGGCGAGACCGGCCGAGGCGAAGAAGGCCGCGAGAGCAAGCACGGCGAGGACCCAGGTCGTGGGTCCCGGTCGGACTTGGGCGGCGCGAGAGCGGAGCGTCATCTGAGTCCCTCCTGGAGACGGTTCGAAGGCGGCCCGGCGCGGGGCGCCGGCGACGCTTCCAGAGACGAGCGGAGGATCGAGAGCGCACAGAAATTCGGCCGGGACATCCGCTGAAACATCCACTGGGGCAGACGCCTTGACGATTCTTCGCTCCCGCCGTACTGTCCCCAGCCTCTAAGAAAAACATCCAACAAGGAGAATGAACGGAACATGCCGAGAAGAGGCCCGGGAGGTCCGAGGAAGCGCCCTGGACCAGCGAGACCAGCGCAAGAAGAGGTCCGGCAGGTCCGGACCGATGCGCTCGAGTTCACTGGGACGGTGGTCGAGCCTCTGCCGAACGCGATGTTCCGAGTCGAATTGGAAAACGGCCACGTCGTCCTGGCCCACATCTCCGGAAAGATGCGCAAGCACTTCATCCGGATCTTGCGTGGCGACAAGGTAACGGTCGAACTCTCGCCCTACGACCTCAACCGCGGGCGCGTCGTCTACCGGTTCAAATAGAGTCTTCCCCCCGCGGTCTCTGCGAGTAGAGGCCGAGCTGATGCTCCGGGGGGCCCCCCGGAGGATCCCCCGATGTCATTCTGGGATTACGACGACCCAGGTCCCGAAGACGAGACCACCGTTCGTCGCTTGCCGATCCGCGAGATGCTGCAGCGCATCGGCGCGCGTCTCTGGCCGCGACGCCGACGGCTCGCCGTGGGCATCGCGCTCTTGCTAGGCGCGGTCGCCGCCGAACTGGCCGCGCCGCTCGTGCTGCGCTACGTCATCGACCGCGGAATCCCGGCGGCCAGTGAGACCCGGCGCTTCGACGGGCTCCTTCTCGCGGGGCTGCTCTATCTGCTGGTGGTGGCAGTGAGCTCGGGCGCGACCTACCTGCAGTCGCTCGTCGCGACGCGGATGGGCCTCGATCTGGTGGCTCAGATCAAGCAACAGGCGTTCGATCACATCTTCACGCTCGGCGCCGACTACTTCGATCACAACCCGCCCGGGCGCCTGCTCGCGCGGGTCGAGTCCGATTCCGAGCGGCTCCAGGTGCTGTTCTCCGAGGTGGCGCTCGCGCTCCTGCGCAGCCTGCTGTTGCTGGGCGGCACGCTCCTCGTGCTGCTCCTGGCCGAGCCGCGCATCGCGCTCGCGGTCGTCGCGCTGACCCTCCCCTTCTTCGCCAGCGCCATCCTCTTCTTGCGCTACATGCGCGGGGTCTACGCGCGGACGCGCAAGGCGTTTGCTCGCCTCTCCACCTTCGTGACCGAGTACGTCCAGGCGGTTCCGCTCCTGCAGGTCTACCGGCGGACACCCTGGGCGATGGAGGGGCTGCGCACCCGCAACGTCCTGACCAACCGCCTGGAATGGCGCTCGGAGTCGCTCGACTACACGTTCTGGTCCGCGTTCATGACCGTGGAGATCCTGGCCATCATGCTGATCCTCTATCTGGGTCTCGGGGACAAGCTCGGCCTGGTCATGACGCTCGGCACGCTGGTGCTCTTCGTCGAGTACACGCGGCGGCTGTTCTATCCGATCGTCATGTTTGCCGAGCAGCTGCACTTCATGCAGAAGGCGTTCGCCTCGGCGGATCGCGTCTTCGGCCTGCTGGAGACGAAGAGCAACGTGGCCGATCCCGTCGACGCCATCGCACGGATTCCCGAGGACTGGAAGGAGATCGCGTTCGAGAACGTCACCTTCGAGTACGAGCCGGCGCCGGCAGGCTCGGTCCCCGAAGGCGAAGACGCGGTGGAGTCGCTCGAGCATGGCGGCCACCGCGGCCCGAAGCGCGCGCTGGAGCATGTCTCGTTCCGCCTCCGCCGAGGCGAGCGGATCGCGCTGGTCGGACCGTCGGGCGGCGGAAAGACCACGCTGACAAATCTGCTGCTCCGGTTCTACGAGCCGACCGAAGGACGCATCACGATCGACGGCGTCGACCTCAAGCGTTACGCGCAGAAGGCGTGGCGTGAAGAGATCGGGCTCGTCCTGCAGGACATCCATCTCTTCCCCGGGACCGTGGGCGAGAACCTGCGGGTGTTCCATGACGAGATCCCGGATGAGGACCTCACCCGCGCGCTGACGGCGCTGGGCGCGGTGGATGTCGTCGCTCGTTGGCCGAAGGGATTGGCGACGCCCGTGACCGAAGGCGGGAAGAACTTCTCGATGGGAGAGCGACAGGTGCTGTCGTTCGCGCGCGCGCTGGTGCGCGATCCGTCGTTGCTCGTGCTCGACGAGGCGACCTCTTCGGTCGACCCGGTGACCGAGCGCGCCATCCAGGTCAGCCTGGAGCGACTCATGGCCGGACGCACATCGGTCGTGGTGGCGCACCGTCTCTCGACGGTCACGACCGCCGATCGCATCCTCGTCTTCCAGCGCGGGCGGCTGGTGGAGGAAGGAACGCACGCCGAGCTCTTGGCGCGGGAAGGCGTCTACTCTGCGCTCTTCGATCTGCAGTTTCGCATGGGGGAGGTGGCGTGATGAACGCCGAAACCGCGACCGCCGCGCCGCCTCCGTTCCAGCTCGCGGGCGGCGTCCCAGGGAAGATCCGTTGGATCCTGGAGCGATGGAAGCCGCACCGCGGCTACCTCGTCTTCCTCCTCTTCTTCACGCTCGTCTCCAGCGGCGTGGCGATCGCCTATCCGCTCGTCTTCCGCGAAGTATTCGATCGCCTCGGACGGGCGCTCGGCGATCCCAACGTCGCGAGCGACACCGCCCGGCGGATGGAGGCGCTGCAGCAGGTGCTCTGGCTCCTGGTCTGGATCGCGGTGGCGCGCTTCGTCGCCGGGCTCTATCCGGGCGCGCGCTCGTTCCTGAATCTGAAGTTCGACCTCGACGTGCGAAAGATGGTCTTCGTCAAGATCCTGGAGAAGGACCACGCGTTCTTCCATCGCTTCCGAACCGGAGATCTGGTCACTCGACTGCTGGACGACATCAACGAGTACCCGAAGATCGCCTGGTTCTGTTGCTCGGGCATATTCCGCGCGCTCGACTCGGCTTCGAAACTGTTCTTCTGCGCGGCGGCGATGCTCTTCCTCGACTGGAGGCTCTCGCTCCTCGCCATCGCGCCGCTCCCGATCGTGCTCTGGCTGATCTATCGGGTGCGGGCCAAGCTGACCGAGGCGTACGAGGCGCAGCAGAAGGCGATCTCCGAAACCAACGATCACCTGGAGGCGGCGTTCTCCGGCGCGCGGATCGTGAAGGCGTTTCGCGCGGAAGAGGGCCAGTCGGCCGCGCTGAGCAAGATCCTCGCGCGTCGCAAGCAGGCTCAGTTCCGGGTCGCCCGACTCTGGGCGACGTTCCAGGTCTTGGAGTCCTCCGCCAGTCGAGTCGGCCAGCTCGTGGTCCTCTCGGTCGGCGGTTGGCTCGTGGTCGAGGGACAACTCACGCTCGGGACTCTCTACGCGCTCTACGTCTATCTCGACATGCTCGTGCAACCGCTGGTCGACCTGCCGAACCTGCTGGTCACGTCGCGACAGGCGTTCGTCTCGATCGATCGCGAAGAGGAAGTCATGCAGTTCTCCACGACGACCCGGTCGACCGCGGACGGGGCGCCGGTCGGTCCGCTGAGCCAGATCACGTTGGAGGATCTCTCCTTCTCGTATGACGCGGGATCGAAAGAAGACTCGCGGGTGGCGCTCGGCCCCCTCTCGGCGACCTTTCGCCGAGGCGACCATGTGGCGATCGTCGGCGCGGTCGCCGCGGGGAAGTCGACTCTGCTGCGTCTACTCACCGGCGAACTCGCGCCGACCGAAGGGCGAATCCTGGTCGACGGCCAACCGCTGGACAGCGCGCGTCTCGACGACTACCGCGCCCGCATCGGCTACGCGCCGCAGGAGTCGCTCCTCTTCAGCGAGTCGATCCGCGAGAACGTGATCTTGGGGCGGGTCGGTGACGGCGCGGTCGACTCGGCTGGGCTCGACGCGAAGCTGCGCACCTCCCTCTCGGTCGCCCAGATGGAGGGCGAGCTGGAGCATCTCTCGCGCGGCGTCGACACGCTGCTCGGTCAGAAGGGATCGCGCGTCTCCGGCGGCCAGCGCCAACGGATCTCGATCGCGCGCGCCCTGTTCGCGCGACCCGAGATGCTGCTCCTGGACGACGTGACCGCCAGCCTCGACGCCGAGAACGAGGACCGCCTGTGGCGAGGTCTGCGCGAATTGCTGCCCGACGCGATCGTCGTCTCGGTCAGCCACCGCATCGCCACCATCCGCCGCGCCGATCGCATCCTCGTACTCGATTCGGGTCGGCTGGTCGACGCCGGAACGCACGACGAACTCGCGACGCGCTGCGATGTCTACCGGCGGTTCTTGCAGCGGGAAGAGGAGCGAGCGCGGTTGGTGGGCGCCCCGGAGCGCGGCGAAGAGGTTGTCGTCGGACTCGAGCTGGCTTCGGATGTCGCTGACGGAAGGACGACTCGATGAAGGCGCGGGGGCCGGCGTGGCCAGCGTGCCGTTGCCGCGCGTGGACGCAGCCATCGTCTCGCTCGTGCTCGAGGCGGGTTTCGACATCCGGCTCGGCGAGCACGCCTCCTTCATCGTCGGCATCCGCGAGCGCCCGATCCTCGCGATCGGGAGCGGTTCGCCGCTGACCTCCTTCTTCAATCGAATCGGACCGGTCGTGTCGCTGCAGTTCTAGACCGCGACCTCGCGGACGAGCCCGGCCGATTTCCTGCAAGTTCCTCTGGTTCACAAGAGTTTTCGGGCGCAGAGTCTACCGCGCCCGAAAGGAGCCGATGTCACGCTCCCAGGCCTTCGGCCTCGGCGCGTGACACGGCAATGCTAGGTCCTCACTCCGAGATACCAGGAGGGGTTGTCCATGAAGTCCTTGTTGCGGGCGGCGTCCTTGGCCGCCTTTGTCGGATTCGTCGTATTCGGTGCAGTCCAGCCGACCCTCGCGAACGAAGAGCCTTCGGCTCCCAGCTTCGAGCCGGCGCCCATCGACCGCATGTGCGGAACGGAGATCCCGTCCTTCGATCAGATGGAGGCGATTCAGAACGAACTCTCCACCTGGCTCGGGCAGAACCCCGACGCCGCCGTCGGCGGGCAGATCAAGGTGGCGTGGCACGTCATCTATGACGGACCGACCGGGAACATCCCTCAATCTCAGATCGATGCGCAGATCGCTTACCTGAACAGCACGTATTCGGGCACCGGCTATACATTCGCGCTCGCGTCGGTCGATCGCACGAACAAGCGCCAATGGTTCAAGATGACGCCGGGCTCCGGCGCCGAATCCCAGGCGAAGAACTCACTCGCCGTCTCGCCGGCGACACGGCTCAACATCTATTCCTGCAAGCCGGGGCAGTCGCTCCTGGGCTGGGCTACGTTTCCGTGGTCGTATGCCGAGACGAGCAAACTGCACGGCGTCGTGATCCACTACGGTTCGGTCCCGGGCGGATACCTCTCTCCGTACAACCTCGGCGGGACGGCCTCCCATGAGGTCGGTCATTACCTCGGCCTGTATCACACGTTCCAGGGCGGTTGCACCGGCAACGGTGATTACGTCTCGGATACGCCGGCGGAAGCGACCCCCACGTCCGGGTGCCCGATCGGCAAGGACACCTGTGCGGGCGGCGGGGCGGATCCGATCAACAACTACATGGACTACTCCACCGACGCCTGCTACACGAACTTCACTTCCGGGCAGGACGCGCGGATGGATGCGGCCGTCCCGCAGTACCGTCCGAGTCTGCTCAACGCGGCCTTGACGGAACCGTTGGTCCAGTACGACGCGTCGTCGAGCCGCCCGAGCGCGCTGGCCTCGAGCGACCTCTCGCGCGAGTTCGCACTCCAGGCCTCGCCGAATCCGTTCCGCTCCGAGTCAGTCCTCCGCTTCTCGCTCCCGCGGGAGGCTTCGGTCGATCTGCGGCTCTACAACGCAGGTGGCCAGTCTGTGCGGACCCTCGAGAGCAACCGCATCGCCGCCGGCGACTACGCGCGCACGATCGACGCCCGCGACCTGCCGGTGGGCGTCTACTTCGCCGCGCTCCGGGTTGACGGCGTGACCGTCTCGCGGACGCTCGTCCTGCAGCGTTGAGTTGACGAGAGAGCCTGGGGACTCGGGCGTCAGGCCTCGGGCCTCAGGTTTCAGGCCTCAGGAGCGGTCGGACCTTCCTGGTGCGGCCGCTTCCGTTTCGGGTTAGTGCGTCGCCTCGACGACGATCCGGGCGCCAGTCCACTTGTGAAAAAAGGTGCAACTCGTTTCGAAACGAGTTGCACCTTTTTTCACAAGCACTGGTGCGGCTCCTCGGCGCACTGGAAAGGTGGCGGCTCGCGCGGCGGCTCGCGCGGCGCCCCAGGCGGCCCCGCGACCGATGGATTCGCGGTGCGCCTCGTCGTCCGCCCCCGCCCCGCAGGCTCCATTCTCTGGAACTCACGACCGAGACTCCTGTTGCGTCCCGCTGTGTCCGACCAGCCGTCGACGATGACGGGCCGAGGAGCGGAGCGTCGTCGGGTTGCGGGCGCGGAATCCCGTTCCTATACTGCCGCGCTCGCGGGAGAAACCACACGAATCGAACCGATCGGGAGTCTTTGTCCATGATCGAAGTGCGCAATCTGAGTAAGCACTACGGTGCGACCAAAGCCGTGGACGACGTGTCGTTCGATGTGCCGAAGGGCGAGGTGGTCGGATTCCTCGGGCCCAACGGCGCCGGCAAGACGACGACGATGCGGATCCTGACCTGCTACCTGCCGGCCGACGGCGGGACCGCCAAGGTAGCCGGCTACGACACTTTCGAGCATCCGGTGGAGGTTCGGCGACGCATCGGCTACCTGCCCGAGAGCGCGCCGCTCTATCTGGACATGGGGGTGATCGAGTACTTGGGATTCATCGCCGGCATGCGCGAGGTGCCCAAGAGCGAGCGGCCGCGGCGGATCCGGCACATGGTCGAGGCGTGCGGCCTCGGTTCGATGGTGCAAAAGGATATCGGGCAGCTCTCCAAGGGATTCCGACAGCGCGTCGGTCTCGCCGCCACGCTCCTGCACGATCCCGACGTCCTCGTGCTGGACGAGCCGACGACGGGACTCGATCCGAATCAGATCATCGAGATCCGACAGTTGATCCGCCAGATCGGCGAGGAGAAGACGGTCATCCTCTCGACCCACATCCTGCCCGAGGTCGAGGCGACCTGCTCGCGCGTGCTGATCATCAATGACGGGAAGATCGTGGCCAGCGGTTCACCAGAATCACTGACGCGGCGCGCGGCGGGCGGAGGCGCGGCCCGCATCTCGGTCAAGGCCATCCCGGCGGTGGTCGAGCCGAAGCTCCGCGCCATGGCGGGCGTCGAACGCGTCAGCCCGTTGCAGCCGCTGCGTGACGGCACGAGCCGCTACGAGATCACGGCCCACGCGGCGCCCGGCGGAGGTTTCGGCGGCGGCGGCGGCGGCGCGAGCGGAGGAGGAGGAGGAGGAGGAGGCGCCTCGGACGGTCTCGAAGAGTCGCTCTTCCGTCTGGCCGTCGAGAACGGCTGGATCCTGACGGAGCTCTCGGCCGAAACGCTCAGCCTGGAAGAGGTCTTCACGCGCCTGACGACGGGAGAGAAGAGCGCATGAACACGACGACATGGACCCTCGCGATCAAAGAGTTCCGCAGCTACTTCCAGTCGACGATCGCCTACATCTTCATCACGCTGTTCCTCGTCCTGACGCAGTGGCTCTTCTTCCAGGGCTTCTTCGTCATCGGACAGGCGACGATGCGCGACTTCTTCGCGCTGATCCCGATCGTGTTCTTGCTCTTCGTGCCGGCCGCGACGATGCGTCTCTGGGCCGAAGAGAAGAAGCTCGGGACCGTCGAGTTGTTGCTGACCTTGCCGGTGACCGACTGGCAGGCGGTCTTGGGGAAGTTCCTCGCGGCCTGGGCCTTCCTGGCGGTGACGGTGCTGCTCACGCTGCCGCTCACGCTCACGGTGGTGAGCCTCGGCAATCCCGACAACGGCGCGTTGGTCGGCGGCTATCTCGGGTCGCTCCTGCTCGGCGGGGCCTACATCGCGATCGGCCTCTGGGCCTCGTCGCTGACTCAGAACCAGATCGTCGCCTTCATCGTCACGGTCGTGCTCTGTTTCGTGCTCTACATCATCGGCGACCCGATCGTGCTCTCCTCGATCCCGAAGGCGCTGGCCCCTTTCTTCGCGGGCCTCAGTCTCTCCGCCCATTTCGAGTCCATCGGCCGAGGAGTCGTCGACTCACGCGACATCCTCTACTACCTCTCGGTCATCGCGTTCTTCCTCTTCTTGAACGTGCGCTCGATCGAGAGCCGGAAGTGGAGTTGACCCATGTCTGATGCCAAACCGACCAACCCGAGTCTCGCTGGCCAAAACGCTGGCCAAAACGCGAGCCAGAGCGCCCGTAAGAAGCGGACGATCAAGTACGGCGTCAATTCCGGCCTGGCTGCGTTGATCTTCGGCGGCATCCTCGTGGCCGCGAACGTCATCGGCTCCCGCCTGTTCGCGCGCGCCGATCTGACCGAGGGGAAGGAGTTCACGATATCCTCCTCGACCAAACAGATCCTGAAGCGGCTCGACGACGTGGTGCAGATCAAGGTCTTCTTCTCCAAGAAGCTGCCGCCGCAGCTCGCCACGTTGGAGCAACAGGTCGGCGATCTGCTCAAGGAGTACGAGATCTACTCCGACGGCAAGGTCACCGTGCGTTTCTTCGATCCCGAGAGCGAGGACGTCAAGGGACAGGCGCGGAGCATGGGGATCCCCGAAGTGCAGATGAACGTGCTGGAGAAAGACCAGTACCGGGTGGTCAACGTGCTCATGGGTCTGGGCGTGCAGTACGGCGACAAGACCGAGCCGATCCCGCTCATCCAAGACGTCACCTCGTTGGAGTACGAGCTCTCCTCCGCGCTGGTCAAGGTGACGCGGACCGAAGAGAAGACGATCGGTTTCCTCACCGGCCATGGCGAGCGGACGCTCGATCGCGACCTCGAAGGAATGAAGCGCGCGCTGGAGCAGCAGTTCGCGGTGCGCGCCGTCGACCTCTCGCAGGGACGGGTGGCCGTGCCCGAGGACATCACGCTCTTGATCGTGGCGGGGCCGAGCGGCGTGACCGAGCGGACCGAGTATCAGATCGATCAGTACATCATGCGCGGCGGGAAGGTGATCTTCCTGCTCGACCCGATGAAGCTGAACGAGCAGGTTGGGCTATCTGCGATTCCCGTGCGTTCCGGCCTGGACGATCTGCTCGCGTTCTACGGCGCGCGGCCGGAGGCGGCGATCGTCCTCGACCCCGCGCGCAACTCGCAGGCCACGTTCCAGAGCGGCTTCTTCGCGTACGCCGTGCAGTACCCGCTCTGGCCGAGGATCACGACGCAGGTGGGCGGCTTCAATCCCGATCATCCGATCACGTCGCGCCTCGAGTCGCTCACTCTTCCGTGGACGGCGCCGCTCGAGGTGAACGTGCCGATCGACGCTCCCGTTGAACCGGACGGTCCCACCTACGTTCCGCCGGCGGCCGCCAACTCCGATCAGCCCGGTGTCCGCGCCGCGATTCTCTGTCAGACGACCGACCAGGCGCTGACGCAGCAGGGGCGCTACGAACTGAATCCGCAAACGCTCATGGCCACGCCCCCGACCGGCGCCCCGCGCGTCATGCCGCTCGCGGTGCTCCTGACGGGAACCTTCAAGAGCTTCTACGCCGGCAAGCCGGTCCCCAGCGCCGGCGACGAGATGCTCGCGGCCGATGGAATATCGCTCGCGGCCAACGCCAACGCCAACGCCAACGCCAACGAAACGGGGGTCCCGCAGAGCACCGACACGCAACTGCTCGTCGTGGGCGGTTCGCATTTCGCGACCAACCAGTTCCTCCGCTCGTTCCCGGAGAACTTGCTCTTCCTGCAGAACTCGATCGACTACCTGACGCTGGGCGACGAGTTGATCGCGATCCGTTCGCGCGGCGCGACCGAGCGTCCCCTGCAACAACTGTCCGACGGCGCCAAGGCGGCGGTGCGCTACGGCAACACCTTCGGGACGGCGGCGCTCGTCATCGCCTTCGGTCTCATCCAGCGCGGCCTGCGCCGGAAGTCGCGCGAGGCGTTGGCCGCGACCTATCGGGAGGAACCAGCTCGATGAAGCCCCGAACGACCCTGCTCCTCGCCGTCGTGCTCGTGCTCTTGGCCGGAGCGGCCACGTTGATGGAGTCGAATCGGAAACGAGCGCGCTCGGCGGAAGGCCCGCCGGTCTTCGCGCAGTTCTCGGCCGAGAAAGCGAACCGCATCGAGATCGAATCGCCCGGCAAGAAGGTCGCGCTGGCGAAGCCGGGCGACCGCTGGATCGTCGAGACCGAGAACGGCCGACGCGCCGACGCCGAGCGGATCCAGTCGATCCTCGACGCCCTCGGCAAGATCCAGTCGAAGGAAGTCATCTCGCGCCAGGCCGACAAGCACCCGACGTTCGAAGTGACCGACTCCGCCGTCTTGCTCACCGTGCGTGACGGCGACAAGGAGCTCGCGTCGATCTTCGTCGGGAAGCCGGGCCCCGATTTCATGAGCACCTACATCCGACCGAAGGGCGAGGACACCGTCTACCTCGCGCAGGTCTATCTCCCATCGGTCGTCGATCCGAGCATCGAGACCTGGCGCAGCTACCTCCTCATCCCCGCCGGGGATGTCGTCGCCGTCACGACGAAGAACTCGAAGGAGACCGTCTCGGTCGAACGGAGCGCCAACGGCGCCTGGACGATGAAGTCGCCGGTCGAGGGCCCGGTTCGAGCCGACGTGCTGCAGGTCGTCCTCGACCAATTGAAGCGGCTCAAGGCCACCGCCTTCGCCGACAGTGCGGTCGGACGACTGGCCGAATTCGGGTTGGAGCCCGACACCAGTTCGGTCGAGGTGCGGATGGCGGACGGCGCGACGCACAAGCTGATCGTGGGAGCGACCAACGCCGCGAACCAGTCGTTCACCAAGCTCGCCGGAGATGAAGAGGTCTACTTGGTAGCGATCGGACGCTGGCGCACGATCTTCCGGCCGTCGGAAACGCTGATGCCGCCGAAGACCGAGGCCTCGACCACGCAGACGACGCCGCCGACGCCGCAGACGCCGCAGACGCCGCAGACGCCCTAGAACATCCCGCGGATCTTGTCGAAGAGGCCGACGCGGCCGATGTCGTTGAAGATGACCACGACCATCAGCATGAGCATCAGCACCATGCCCACTTGCTGGATGCCGAGCTTCACGCGCGTCGAGATCGGGCGGCGCGTGATCCCCTCCCAGAGGACCAAGACCAGGTGTCCGCCGTCGAGCACCGGGATCGGGAGGATGTTGAGGAAGCCGATATTGATGCTGATGAAAGCGACGAAGAGAATCAGCGACGTGAACCCGCCGCGCGCGCTGTCGCCCGACCACTTCGCGATCGCGATCGGACCGCCCAGGTCCTTGACCGTAGCCTGACCGGTGAAGAGCATCCGGATGGTGTCGATGCCGAGCTGGATGTTGCGGCCGGTCAGCGTCACACCCGCAACGACCGCTGCTCCCGGCCCGACCGGGCGGAAGGTGGCTCGTGGCGAGATGCCGATCAGGCCGACTTCCTTGATCTCCCCTGCGACCAGCGTCTTGTCGCGCTTGGGGATGAGGCTCGCCGTCATCCCCAGCGGCTCGGCGCCCTCCGGCGCGCCCTCCGGCAGACGCAGCCAGGTGAGTTGGATTTCCTGCTCGGGGTGCGAATGGATGTGGGCGACCAACCCCTGCCAATCCGTCACCGTGACGCCGTCGACCGAGATGATGCGATCTCCAGGCTTCAATCCGGCCGCCTCGGCCGGCATGCCGGCGCTGACTGCTTCGACGATCGCGTCCTTCACCTCGGGCACGCCCTCGACCATCGTGACGCCGGTGAAGATGACGATCGCCAGGATGAAGTTCATGATCACGCCGGCGGTGATGACCAAGACCTTCTGCCAGGTCTTCTTCGACATGAACTCATCCGGAGCGCCGGTGATCTTCTCCGGGTTGTCCATGCTCTCGTCGATCATCCCGGCCATCTTCACGTAGCCCCCGAGAGGGATCCACGAAAGGCAGTAGTCGGTGTCGCCGATGCGCTTGCCGATCATCCGCGGCGGATAGCCGATCGAGAACTGCTCGACTCGGATGCCGACCGCCTTGGCGGCGAGGAAGTGACCCAACTCGTGCACCACGACCACCAGGCCGAGGACGAAGAGGAAGGCGGGCAGCGTGGTCGTGAAGAAATCCAAGAAATTCATGGGCGGCATCCTATCACGGGGTGATCGACGGTCCGGCGGTGCGATCGGGTGTCGAGTCCGAATTCGGAACGGTCGGTACCCTCACTCCTCGACACTCGTTCCCGGGGCCAGCGCATTCCCTTCGATCGAAGGCGCCGGCGACCCGACGGATCCGCCGCGGTCGGGGTCGATCCGCCGCCGCAAGAGTTCCGCCCTCTCACGCAACCCGACGACGATCGGGTCCCCGGATCTCGCGGCGTCGAGACGAGCGAGTTCCTGCTCCGCTTCGTCGAGCAGGGCCGCGTCGGCCGTTCCCGTGGCGACCAGCGCCTCCCGCGCGGCGCCGAGCAGGGCGAGTACGAGACCGGTCTGGGTCTGACGGGCGCCCTCTCCGCGGCGGATCGCCTCGCGGAAGCTCGCGGCCGACTCGAGATACTTTCCCAACCCCAGGCGGACGGCCCCGAGCGAATGATGGACCCGCAGCTTGCGGTTGAGCTGATTGGCGCGTAGGTAGGCCTGTTCCGCCTTCTCCAGATCGTCGGTCTCCAAGGAGGAGTAGGCCAACGCCTCCCAGAACGTCGCATCGTTGGGCGAGAGCACGGTCAGACGTCCGAAGAGCCGGGCGGCTTCTCCGAGTTGGACCCGGCGGCGCGCGTCGTCCCGTTCGTGTTGCGCGTTCACGAGCATCAGCTTGCCCAAGTTCTCCAGACCCCGGACGTAATCCGGATCGCGCTCGAGGGCGGCTCGGAACTCCCGCTCCGCCTCCGCCATCTTCGCCGTCATCGTGTAGGTCGAACCCAAGAGGACGCGGAAGCGCGGGTTGTTCGGATACGCCTCGACGCAGAACTCGTACATCTGCTCCGCTCGAGGGAAGTCTCCGGCTTTGCGGTAGTACTTCCCCACCTCTTCGTAGGCGTAGGCGCGCGCGAAGGCAGGGAAATCGCTCGCGATGTCGACGAAGCGGGCGATCGCACGCTCCTCCCAGTGATTGAGCACCACCCACGCCGAAGTGGAGACCAGCCCGGCGCCGAGAGCGAGAGTGGCGACGACCGGCGCCGG
>CAZVYN010000002.1:0-109362 GCA_964631125.1 uncultured bacterium
GCCGCCGGCGGCGCCGCGCCCCCCGCGCGCCCGGTTCTACACCCACCCTCGCAGATCCATCGCCTTCACCACGCGATCGATGGCCACCATATACGCCGCGTCGCGCATGAAGGCTTCGCGCTGTAGAGACATGGCCAGGACGCCCTGGAACGCGGTCGTCATCTTCTGATCGAGGCGCCTCAAGACAGCTTCGCGTTCCCAATAGTAGTTCGCGTCGTTCTGTACGCTTTCGAAATAGGAGCAAGTCACTCCGCCGGCGTTGCACAAGAAATCTGGAATGACGAACACTCCGCGCTTCTTCAATTCGACATCGGCCTCGGGCGTCGTCGGACCGTTGGCGCCTTCGGCCACGATCTTGACGCGCTCACTCATCATGCCGATGGTCTCACCGGTGATCTGTCCCTCGATCGCGCTGGGGATCAGGACGTCGACATCCTTGGAGAGCCAGGCCATCGCATCCTCGACCTGGTACCCGGCGGCGGCGGCCTGGATCTTGTCGATCCCGCCGTACTGATCGGTGATCGACTGCAAGAAATGCGGATCGATCCCGTCGACCTTCGAGAAGGTGTACGAACAGTGGTCTTTCCGGTCGAAACAGGATACGGCCATGACCTTTCCGCCGAGCTGCTGCATGAACCCGATGGCGGCATACTGCGCGACGTTGCCGAATCCCTGGAGCGAAGCGGTGCATCGGGTCGGGTCGAGCTTCAGGTACTTCATCGCCTCGCGCACGGTGTAGATCACACCGTAGCCGGTCGCCTCGGTGCGTCCCAGTGAACCGCCGCTCCCGACCGGCTTGCCCGTGATCACGCCCGGGACGTACTGGCCGGTGAGCTTGGAGTACTCGTCCATCATCCAGCCCATCATCTGCGGCGTCGTCCCGACGTCGGGCGCCGGCACGTCGATGCGCGGTCCGAGGTTCTTCCAGATCCCGTCGATCCAGCCGCGACAGAGTCGCTCCTTCTCACCCACCGAGAGCGACGACGGCTCGACGATGACGCCCCCCTTGCCGCCTCCCAGCGGGATGTCGGCCACCGCGCACTTCCACGTCATCCACATGGCGAGCGCCCGCACAGTGTCGAGCGTCTCCTCGGGATGGAAACGGATCCCGCCCTTGGCCGGCCCGCGCGCGTCGTTGTGCTGCACGCGGAAGCCGAAGTAGACCTTGATCTGTCCCGTGTCCATCCGGACGGGGATCTGGAAGCGGAACTCCCGCAGCGGGAACCGGAGGATCGAGCGCACCTCTTGTTCGAGTTGGAGTTGGTCGGCCACGCCGTCGAACTGCGCCTGCGCCACTTGGAACGGATTGAAATCGGTCGCCATCGCGTCTCCTCTGATCCTCGAGATGAACACTCGTTCGCTCCGCCGCCGGGTCACCCCGTCCACGACGGCTCGAGCGCGGGAGAGTCTGCCACGACCATCCTCACGACGCGAGCGCGCAGGACGGGTATCATCCGGCCAAGTACGCGGCGGTAGAACTCAGGGACGTTCACAACCCAAGGGAGAGTCATGGCAACCAAGCTCGAGAAGCCGTTGAAGCGAGAACTGCAGCTCGGTGAAGAGACCTATATCATCCAGATCGCGCCGGAAGGGCTGAAGATCACGATCAAAGGGAAGCGCAAGGGACAGGAGATCGCCTGGAAGGACATCATCCGCAGCGACGGCGGTTCCGGCGCCTGACGGCGCCGCTCAGGAGCGCGCGGAGCTTCTCCGCGCGCCAACAACTCCCGCGCCTGAGGGACGGCCCCCGTCGAGCATCGACGAGAGCGAGCTTTCGCGGATCGCTATGCTGCGAAGATGAACGCTGCGACGATGAACGATGCGAAGCAACTCGCCCAGAGCGCCAGGACCTGGCGCGCCGACCAGATGCCCCCGCAGTCAGGGCGAACGGTCGTAGTCACGGGCGGGAACAGCGGCTTGGGCTTCGAAACGGTCAAGGTGTTCGCACGGAAGGGCGCGCGCACCGTCCTCGCCTGTCGGGATCTGCCGCGCGGCCGTGACGCGCGAGAGCGGATCTGGGCGGAGACGCCCGACGCGCCGATCGAGGTGATCCGCCTGGATGTCGCAAGCCTCGGCTCGATCCAGCAGTTCGTCGACGAGTTCCGCGCGAAGCACGATCGACTGGACTGTCTGGTCAACAACGCCGGCGTGATGGCGACGCCGCGTCGCGCGACCGCTGACGGTTTCGAGTTGCAGTTCGGCACGAATCACCTCGGACACTTCGCCCTCACCGGCTTGCTCCTGGATTCGCTCCTCGCCGTCCCACAGAGCCGCGTCGTGACCGTCTCCAGCGCGGTCGAGCGATTCGGCGCGATCCGCTTCGCCGACCTGCACGGAGAACGGTCGTACGACCGCTGGGCTGCTTACGGACAGAGCAAGCTCGCGAATCTCCTCTTCGCCTACGAGCTGCAGCGCAAGCTCACTTTGATCCACTCGACGACACTCAGTGTCGCGGCGCATCCGGGATTCGCGGCCACCGGGCTGCGCGCCGACCTGATGCAGCACGAACGATCCTGGCTCCACCGCACGATGGGGAACATCTTCGAGAGCTGGTCGCAGTCCGCGTCGATGGGTGCGTTGCCTCAGCTCTATGCAGCGACGGCGCCCGGCGTGCGCGGCGGCGAGTACTACGGGCCGAACGGTTTCCTGGAGAGGGCCGGCTTCCCCCAGCGGCTTCGTTCGTCGGGTCGATCGTACGATCCGGAACTCGCCCAGCGACTCTGGGACGTCTCGGCCGACCTGACGAGCGTGAGGTACAAGGCGTTGGCGAGCTAATCCGGCGACGTTCGACAGGGTGGACGCGCTCGCGCCTCGGTGCGAAGATCCTGCGTCTCGTTGGCCGATACAGGGAAGTAGGCCCGAGCGGACGAAGGAGCCCGATGGCGAACCTGATCGCTCGTTACACGCACTGGCTGCACACGCGCTGGCCGGCCGGCACTGTCGAACGTCTCCCGATCGTCGGGCTCGACGGAGAGACCTCCGTCCCCGGCGTCCGCATCGTCGGCGACCTGACCGGCATCCCTCTCCTCAAATTCTCCGCCGACACCGGCGCGCGGGCCGTGGCGGCGATCCTGCGGGAGGCGAACTTCCGAGCAACTCCGCGCACAGCGTCGAGCGCGCTCCACGGTCCGGTCCGCGAGAACGAACTCCTCGACCTGGCGATCATCGGCGGCGGCGTCTCTGGTCTCTCGGCGGCGCTCGAGGCGCAGCGCGCGGGACTACGTTTCGTCGTCTTCGAGGCGACCCAGGCCTTCTCGACCATCGCGAACTTCCCGAAGCGCAAGCCGATCTACACCTACCCGACCGAGATGACGCCGGCGGGGCAACTCCACGTCAGCGCGCCGTTCAAGGAAGAGCTGATCGACGAACTCGAAGCGCAGCGCATCGCGGCGGGGATCGAGTTGGAGTCGGCGCGCATCGTCCGCTTGGAACGCAAAGGGGACGAGATCCACTTGGTCCGCGAGGCGGGCGGGATCATCCGCGCGCGGCGCGTGATCGTCGCGATCGGACGCACCGGGAACTACCGCAAGCTCGGCTGTCCGGGCGAAGAACTCGACAAGGTCTACAACCGGCTCTACGACCCGAAGGAGCACACGGGGAAAAACGTTCTCGTGGTGGGAGGGGGCGACTCCGCGTTGGAGGCGGCCATCGCGCTCGTCATCACCGGCGCGCATGTCACCCTGAGTTACCGGAAGAAGGAGTTCTCTCGCCCGAAGCCGGAGAACCTGCAGAAAATCGAAGCGCTGGTGAAGAACCCTGCGAGCGAGATGGCGGTGCAGACACCGACGTCGGATCGCGTCACCACCGCCGCCTGGTCGGAGATGCGCGGGGATCTCCCGGCGGGGTCGCTGCGCCTGCGGATGTCGACCGCGGTCAAGTCGATCACGCCGGGTTCCGTCACCCTTCGGGATCTGGAGAACCGCGACGCGAGCGGCGGCGACACCCGCGGACGCGAGACAACGCTCCCCAACGACGTGGTGCTCGCCATGATCGGCCGCGAAGCGCCGCTCGAGTTCTTCCGCCGCAGCGGCATCGCCATCCGCGGCGAGATGCGGCCGCGCACCTGGGCGCTGCTCTCTTGCTTCGTCGCGCTCATCACGCTGGTCTACGTCTGGAAGTCGTGGTGGATCGGCCACACGGACATCTTCGCCATCGGCCGGGATTGGGGCTTGGGCCGCGAGACATTCCTCGGCGCCTTCACCAACGCCACGAAGGGTCCCAGCTTCTGGTTCACCACCGTCTATTCGGCCTGCATCGTGGCCTTCGGCATCGCGCGCATCCGTCGCCGCAAGACGCCCTACGTGCGCGTGCAGACCCTGACGCTGATAGCGATCCAGCTCGTGCCGCTCTTCCTGTTGCCCGAGATCCTGCTGCCGTGGATGGATGCGAACGGCTGGCTGCCGACGGCGATCGCCGACAACTTGTTCCCGAGAGTCGGCGAGACCCGGGAGTACTGGCGCTCCCTCGGTTTCATCCTGGCGTGGCCGCTTTTCCTCGTGAACCTGGCGAGCCCACAGCCGATGTTCTGGTGGCTCGTGATCGGCCTGGTGCAGACCTTCGTTCTGATTCCGTTCCTGGTCTGGAAATACGGCAAGGGCGCCTACTGCGGTTGGATCTGCTCCTGCGGCGCGCTGGCTGAGACGATGGGCGACACGCATCGACAGAAGATGTGGCACGGCGCCGGGCCGAATCGCTGGAACATGCTGGGCCAGGGTGTGCTGGTCGCCGCGTTCGTGCTGACGGGGATCAACATGCTGAGTTGGGTCCCGAGCCTGCACGGCGCGTTGCACCCGTTCGTGGGATGGATGCACACGAGCTACAAGGCGGTCGTGGACATTGCGCTCGGCGGCGCCATCGGCACCGGACTCTACTTCTGGTTCTCCGGCCGCGTCTGGTGTCGCTTCGCCTGCCCACTGGCGGCGCTCATGCACATCTACGCGCGCTTCTCCAGCTTTCGCATCTTCGCCGAGAAGTCGAAGTGCATCTCCTGCAACGTCTGCACTTCGGTCTGTCATCAGGGGATCGACGTGATGAACTTCGCCAACAAGGGACTCCCCATGGAGGACCCCGAGTGCGTGCGCTGTTCCGCCTGCGTGCAGAGCTGCCCGACTGGCACGCTCAGCTTCGGCCGCATCGGCCCGGGCGGCGAGCCGATCTACGACTCGCTCGCCGCCTCACCCGTGCAGATGCAGGAGAAGACGCAGAAGCGTTCGACCTTCGCGGCGTAATGCGACTCGCGCCCCGCGAGGCGCCTCCTACCGAATCACGACGACACTTCCGCCGGGTCTAATCCGCGCGGATCAGATAGGCAAGATGCAGCGGCTCCGGCTCGGCCACGTTCCGCCGCATGAATCCCTCCACCAGCGGCCGCAACTCCGGATCGGCGTCCGCCACGCACAACCAGCCGGGGAGGTTGCGCATGATCCGCGGCGTGAAGTTCGGCCCGCAGCCGATCGTGGTGAAGAAGACGCCGTGTCCCCAGTGGAACGAGCGGGTCAAGGTTCGGGCGAAACGCGCCAGGTCCTCCTCGGTGAAGACGACCCCACCTTCGACCAACCGCGGGAGCGGTTCGATCGCATAGTAGGCGTGCGAGATGTCGTCGCAGATGACCGCGGCCTCGCCCGGTTGGCGCGCGTGAATGCCGCGTTCGGTCATCGGCGGCTCGTAGTCCCACAGGTAGAAGTCGCCCTCCCTCCGTTCCAGACGACGTTGGAAGAAACGCGCGAGTCGCTCCGCGCGATCTGCGTAGCCGGGATCGTCGGTCAGTCGGTGGGCGGCCCAGAAGTTCAGCGCCATCACGTTCTGTCGGTTGTACGGCTCCGGCAACCGCTCGCGTTCACGCTCTTCGTCTTCTGAGACGTAGTGCCCCTCGTCCTCCCGCGGACCTTCGCGGTAGACCGGCTCGAAATACTCGAGTGATTCCAGGCAAGCCCAGAGCATCCGTCGACGCGCCTCGGGCGTCGCGCCTGCGATGACGATGGCCTCTCGCGTGTCGTCCAGGGAGTCGGCCTCGGCTTCGCGCAGCAACAGGAGGAGCTGGAAGATCGGCTCGAGGATCATCCCCGAGTGCACGAGGAAGACCGCACGACGCGGGATGTTGCCGTAGACCGACGCGCCCCAGGCGGGCGCGATCTTGCCCCTGAAGTTCGCGAGCTGGCGCCGATCGTCGCGCGCATCGAGGACATGGTTGGCGAATCGCCAGAGTCGATCGAGGTAGCGCGGATCGCGAGTCGTCTCGTACATCTCGACCAATGCCATCATGTCGCGACTGCGACGCCAGGCCAGACTCCCGTCTTCATTGGTCAGCCCGTCGATCATCCAGCGGTCCCAGACCGAGTCGGGATAGAGCCTTTCGAACTGCGCGACCGTACCGTAGTCGGCGGCGGCCGGTCCCAGCGTGTCCGGGTACGACTCGACGAAGGAATAGATCGCCGAACGCAAGGTTGGCTCGGTGATGGTGTCGAGCTCGAGGGTCGAGCCGTCCGGAAGGAGCAGGGGCGCAGCGACCGCGGCCGGGGCGGCCGGAGCAGACAGTCCGATCACGCAGAGCGCGGACCAGGTCAGAGAGCGAATCCTCGGAGACAACCCCATGGGTTGTGGAATGAAGAACTGTGCTCCGCGGCGCCAACGCTCCCGCTGCAACTCGCTGTCCCTGCTCACGGCGCGTGGTTTCTTCATTCCATAACCTGTCGGTCTAGCCGGCGAGAGTCGGGTCGGCGAACGAGAGTCCGTCCAACGTGGGAAAGATCGGGCGACTCTCCTCGAGCGCCGCGAGGGCGACCGGATCGATCGCGCCAGCATCGAGCTGATCGCAGAGCGAGCCGCAAGCGGCGAGGTGCGTCTCGATGCTCGCGCGGGCGTAGTCGGCGGCCGTGCCGGCCTTGACCAGGAACGGCCAATCGGAAGCCTGGGCGAGCAGGAGTTCACGCCCGGCTTGCGCGAGCGCGCGCTCGCTCGACGATCGACGTTCGGCCGACGACGTTCTCGCCATCCGTGTCGCGGCGGCGACCACGCGCAGCCCGACCGACGCAACGCGCGCCAGCATCCAATCGTTCTCGGGGGCGCACCAAGTTGCGCCGTAGCCCCCTTCTCCCCACGAACTGAACGAGGGCTGCGCGCAGGCCGCTCGGCGCGTCTCGGCGAGAGCCGTTCCCGCAGCGGAGACGCTCACGGCATCCGAATGCGTCGACTCTCGCAGTAGCGTCTCCAAGAAGACCGGCCCCTCGTGCCACCAGTGTCCGAAGAGTTCCGCGTCGAACGGCGCGGTCAGGAATCTCGGGGACGTGTCACACGCGCGTCGACGCAGGAACTCGCGCGCGTGTGCGCGGGCCTGAGCGGCGCCCTGGGCGGGGCGATACAGTTCCTTCTCGCGCGCCTCGCCGGTCACGCGGTGGTACTTCAGTCCGAGCGGCGAACGACGGCCCGCATGGAGGTACGGCTCGAGGTAGGAGAGCTCGAGATCCCAACCGGCGTCGTGATGGAAGTCGCGGTACTCGGCATGGCCCGGGAATCCTTCGCCGCGCGACCAGATCTCGCGCGAGGCGGCTGGATCGCGCGCCAAGACCAGGAGCCCTTCCGGCGTCAAAATCGGCGCATTCATTCCGCGGGGAGGACGCGGCGTCGCGTGCTCCAGTCCGTGCGCTTCCACGACCGTGTAGCCGATGTCGTTCTCACGCAGCAGCCGGTCGATCCCCGGGACGTAGCCGCACTCCGCGAGCCACATCCCGCGCGGCGAACTTCCGAAGAGCCGACGATGCTCCGCCACCGCCACTTCGACCTGCACGCGACGCAGCGACTCCGGCCCCACGAGATAGGGCAGGAACGCATGAGTGGCGTTCGAGGTGATCGGCTCGATGATTCCAGCCGACGCCAGATCACGCCACGCGCCCAGGAGGTCGCCGCGCAGACGATCGACGTAGAACGAACGCGTGGCGAGGAACGTCTCCTCATGCCAACGCGCGAGCGCGTGCCACTCCGGCATCCAGACCGTGCGAAAGAGCTCTCTTCCGGCCAGCTCGATCCGCTCATCCAGATACGCAACGAAGCGCTGCTGTAGCGTGGGATCTCCCAGCATCGCCGCCAGCGTGGGACTGATCGAAAGCGTCAGGCTGACCGGCGCCCGTTCGTCCGCGAGGCGCTGACAGAGAGCGGTCAGCGGCAAATAGCTCTCGGCGATCGCCTCGAACAGCCACTCCTCCTCGAGGAAGCGCGCATGCTCGAGGTGCCGCACATACGGCAGGTGCGCGTGCAGGACCAGCACGAGCGTCGTCCGCGCGGCCTCCTTCGCGGACTTCCGCGCAACCCCGGCCCCTGCGGTGCGCCCAGGGATGCGCGCCGCGGTCCTGACGCTCACTCGTCCGGCTGCATATCATCGGTCACTCCGCTGGCCGGGGTCGGCGGGCGATCGAAGCGCTGGGTCTGCGTCGCGCGCCGCACAGTCGGTGTGATCTCCCGCGTGGAGATCCCATCGTGCGAGACCGCGATCACGGGAACCGAATACTCGCCGTCGGGCAGCGCGAAGCGCAGGGTGAACGTGCCGTCCGGTCGCAACTGGACCGGCCGACCTTGCACCGTGAGCGACGCGTCCGGCTCGGTGGCGCCGTAGACCACCAACTCCGTATTGAGCACGAAGCGGAAGTACCGCGCCGGCTCTCCGCGTTGAAATCGTTCTCCGCGCGGCGACGAGGGCCGGTCCCCCGCTGGGCCGATCTCGCGCTGGCCGGGCTCTGTCCCTGCGGGCGACTCCCAACCTCCGCGCGGCGAAGTGGCGCGGTCCGAAGGGCCGGTCTCGCGCGAAGGAAATGTACGCGCCGCCGCACGCGGCTCCGGCCACTCATCGCGCGCCCGTTGGACATCTTCCTCCGAGTCGCCATCCCACTCGCTACGCAGATGACGCGGCTCCGACCCGCGTCCGACGGTGGGGGCCGACAGTGCTTGTTGGGTTTCGGCCGGCACGTCGGATTCGGACGCGGGCTGCTCGCTCGCGGTGTCCGGAGGGGTCGTGACGAGATTGCTCGTCACCAACGGGAAGAACGTTCCCGCGGGCGTCAGCAAGCCGAGATCAACCCGATACGAACGATTCGCGATTCCCGCATGGATGTACCAACTCACCGCCGTCTGATCGATCTCGAGATCGAAGAATCCGGCCGGCTGCGCCGAGGCCTCGTCGGTCGAGGGGATGCTGTGCACGCGCAGGATCGCGCGGCTGCCGTCGAGATCGTCGCCGAGTTGCTCCCGCACCGTCTCGAAGGTCGGCTCCGTGATCTCCCAGAAGGCATAGAGCCAGTAAGGATCGCGCGCCACCACCACGCACCGGTCGATTCCGGCCCGCTCCGGGACCTCTTCCGGCTGGCGCGACGGGCTCAGTTGGTTGCGCAGATCGGGTCGTCCTTCGTCACTCCGTTCGAAACCGCGGTCACGCCGACCCCGGCGCGAACGTCCCCATTCATTCTGCGGCCGCCCCGACTCCGGTCCTGCGCCGCTGCGTGGATCTCGATCACGTGGATCACGCTCGCGCGGATCTCGATCACGCGGATCTGGCGCGTGCGGCACGTAGCCCGAGCCGCGACGCGCCTCGCCGCTCTGCCGCAGGTCTTGCCGAACGCGCTCCGAGCGTTCGTAACGGAACCGCAGTTCGCGGTCCTCGCGCCGTTCATTCGGCGGACCGCCCCGATCGTCTCGCGGACGATTCTGCGGCGGATTCTGGTTCCGGTTCTGTTGCTGATTCTGATGGCGCGGATCGGGCGGTCGGTTGTCACGGCCGCGCGGATCGGGCCCGCGGTCCTGGCCGCGATCGGGCCCGCGGTCGGGTCGGTCCTGCGGTCGATCGCCGCGCGGACCCGGTCGGCCGCCGCGGTCCGGACGTCCATATCGATCTTGGCCATAGTTGCCGCGACGCCCATCGTTGCGCGCGTTCGGGTCGTGGCCTCCGCGATCCCCTTGCGGATTTCGCTGCTGCACGCCGCCCGGTCGACCGAAGCGACCACCCTGGTTCCCACGCCCACCGCCACGTCCGAGTGGATTCAGCGCACTCGGATCGGCCAGGAACCGTCCGTAGTTCGGATCACGGCCGAGCGCGGTCGAATTCCACGGATCGATCTCCTCATCGTCACCGGCGCCCCGCGTCGGCTGATTTCCGCGGCCCTGTTGGTCGCGACTCTGCTGGTCGCGAGGCTGATGGTCCCGTCGACCGCGGTACCGATCCTGGTCCGGCCGATCTCCGCGCGGGAGCTCGTTGCTCGTCGGCTGCGCATCGGAGACCACACGCGGTTGGGCTTCGAAATCGCCTCGCGGCTGCGCATCCGGATCGCGAGGCGCCGGCGCGGGAGGCGGCGACGCGGGAGGCGGCGGAGTCGCGGCCGCCTGCACGCGAGTCGGCGCCACCGCGAGCGGCGGCGATTCGGAACGCGGCGTTTCGGCCTGCGTCGATTCAGACGGCGCAGCGCGACGGCGCGTCGGGCGCGCGGTCTCCTGGGCGGTCGCGGGCGCCGGCTCTGCGCTCGGTTTCGTTCGCGTGCGCGCGCTGGCGGCCTGCGACTTCTGCAGCGCCTGGAACAGTTGGTCCTTGGTCATCGCGCTTCGATTGGGAATCTGTAGCGCACGCGCCAGGTCGAGCAGCTCGACGCGGCTCTTCTCTCTCAGCTCATCACTCCGCATGTTTCGATGGGTCTCCGGTCGGTCGTATCAATTTCAAAGGCGCGCGCTCCGGCGGAGTTCGTCTCCGCGGATGGCGTCGAGATCCAGATTCGCAACGTCGGCCAAGCGTTGCACCGTCTCACTCGTCGGCTCGTTCTCGGGCAGTTCGAGCCCGAGGTCATAGGCCCGTTCTTCGATTCGCGTGCGATGGATGGGGATTCCCAGCACGCCGGCTTCGTTCCACGACGAGAGCGCTTCCGCCAAGAGGAGGTCGCGTTCCTCACGAGGCGCGACCGCCGCGGCGACGATGCCTCGCTCGATCCGCGTCGCCAGATGACGACCGACTCCCTCCCACGGCAGCCGGAGCCGCCGCCTTCGTCCGCGCCGCGCCAGCCGCCGCGCGCGACGCCACCACTCTTCCGGAATCGCCGTGAATGTCTCGGGCTCTCTCGCCAAGACTTCCGCCAACGCCTCCACTTCCCAACCTCGAATCGTCTGCTCGATGGCGCGTGCGAGCGGCGAACGCCCCGCCGGCAACTCCGGCCAGGCGGAATCCTCCACCTGGTGCATTCGCTCCAACCAATCGCGCGCCGCCACGAGTTGCTGCGCGCGCAGGCGCCGTCCCAACTCGCGGCGAAGATCGGAGGGCAACGCCTCGAGCACCTGCCGAAGCGAGTAGGTCAGCTCGATCTCGTCGGCGTGCAGGACGATCTCCCGCCCGCCTTCACCCCGCTGCAGCCGCCAGGTCGCTTCCCAGTGCGATTCGCTCGCCAGATCGGTCAGGGCGAGCCTCCCGCTGGCGCGCTCACCGTCGCGGTGCGTCTCGCCTGCGATGGCATACCCGTGCACCACTCTCGGCAGCGTGCGTGCGAGGAACGCCGCCTCGACCGCCGCCTGCGCCGCCACGTGCGGGGCCGTCAGTCGTCGACGGACCACGCTCTGATAGATCTTCTCGCCGTCGCGCCACCGCGGGACGTTCGAGCGCGCTTCCCGCAGATGCTCGAGCAACATCGGCTCGAGCGCCGATCGAGTGTAGGGCTGCGCCAGCTCGCACGCTCGCGCGGCGTACGCGAGATTCTGGCGAACTTCCAGGCCGGAGACATCCGAGAAAAACCAGGCGCAGCTCGTGTTCATGAGCATGGCGTGATGCGTCGCCTCGAGCAGCGACCAGACCCTCCTCCGCTCGGCCGGCTGCAAGGGGCGCGCCGCGTGCCGCTCCAGGAACGCGCCGCGCGCCGCGGTCGCCTTCGCTTCAGCCGCGGCGTCATGCTCGTTTCGCGGCGCGAGGAGCACCTCGATGTAGCCGTCGCGCGCCGCCCAGGGATCCCGCAGCAACTCGGCGCACTCCGCTTCGAATGTCCGCTGGATCTCGTCGCGGATGGTGTCCAACCCTACGCGCAGCGGCGTCCGCCAGGCCTGGCTCCAGCCCGGCTCCGAGGTGGTGGTGCATCCGCAGTGACGGACCCAGCGCCCGACGCCGTGCGCGCACGACCAGGCGGTGCCTTCACCGTCGCCGTAGTTGAGCTCCACCTCGCGGACCGGCGGATGCTCGGCCAGCTCCTCGCCGTAATTGGTGAGCTTCAGCCGGCGGCTCGGCGCTTCGCGCGTCGCGAAGTAGGCCAGGCACATGTCGCCGTACCGCTC
Organism: uncultured bacterium; assembly: GCA_964631125.1. GTDB lineage: Bacteria > Eisenbacteria > RBG-16-71-46 > CAIMUX01 > CAIMUX01 > CAZVYN01. The sequence goes on from CAZVYN010000002.1 coordinate 12,280, forward strand.
GTGGTGTCCGTAGATCTCGCCATCGGTCGCCAGATGGACGAGGCCGCCGCGCACCTGCCGTCCCGCTTGTTGCAGCCGCCCGGCCAAATCCTCGGCGCTGCGCAGCAGATGGTTGAACGAGACCGCCACCGAGAGAGACCCGTCATAGAAGAAGACATCGACATGTGGTCGATCGGGGCCGCCCCGATCGACTCCACCCTCGTCTCTTCCGGACTGCCCAGCGTCCTCCGGCAAGTAGCACCGATACGCAAACCCCGTCTCCACCGGATGCTGCGGCTGCACCTCGCGCCAATCCGCATCCCCCGACCGACGCACCCGCTTCGCCTGATGCGGCGCCAGCACGATGAACCGGACCCCTTCCTCGATCAGCGCACGCAACGTGGCCGCGTCGATCGCGGTCTCCGGCAGCCAGAGCCCCTCGCTCTTCCGCCCGAACCGCGCCTCGAAGTCGCGCAGGCCCCATCGGATCTGCGTGCGCCGGTCGCGCTCGCTCGTCAGCGGCAGGATGGTGTGGTTGTACGACTGGGCGAAGGCGTTGCCGTGTCCCCCGTGCGCATCGACGCTGCGGCGATCGGCCTCCAGGATGCGGTCGTAGACCGTCGGCGCCCGATGCGCCAGATCGCGGAGCAAGGTCGGTCCGAAGTCGAACGAGAGATGCTCGTAGCCATTCACGATCGCGGCGATTCGTCCTTGGGCGCCGAGGACGCGGCTCCACCCGTTCGCGCGGTAACACTCGTCGGTGATCCGCTCATTCCAATCGTGATACGGACGAGCGCCTCTCTGGCGCGGGATCTCTCCCGTCCAAGGGTTCTCTCGAGGCGGCTGGTAGAAGTGTCCGTGGAGGACGACGCGCATCGCGTGGTCTCGTGTATGAGCCGCTCTCCCTCTTCCATGGGGACTGTCGCGGCAGTCGAACGAACTGGATCCGGGCTTGTGTCTTTCGCAGTCGTTGCTGTTGGCGCCGCAGCGCGCGTCATCGGCGGGTTCAGGGCGTCTGCGGCGCGATCCGCGCCCGCGCGACCCTGCAGGTCGTGCGCCCTATCTCATCAACCGTCGAGCTCCGGACACGCTTCTGTTCGGCAGGAGACGCCGTACTCAGAACGGCCTCGACACGGATTCAAGCACGCTTTCGAAGCGGGCGTCAACCGTCCGCTCCCAGCATCGTTGACACCCTGGCGGCGACGCACGGAGAATGCCGCCCATGGGATTCGGGCCACCCGCCGTTCGCACACTCCTATCTCTCGGTGTTCTCGCCTCGCTCGGTCTAGCCGTTCACGGCTGCCAGTCCGACGGCGGCACTCGCCCCGGGCTCCGCTTTACCTGCACCGTCCAGCCGACCGAGGGGAACACGTCGACCGAGTTCCTCTTCCAGACGCAGGGAATCGGCGCCGACGACCCTGAATCACTGGTCGAGATGCGCTGGGATTGGGAAGGCGACGGCGTCTGGGACACCGAGTTCGGTCCCGCGAAAGACGCTCGCCACGCCTACACCTCCACCGGGACCGAGACCGTCACGGTCGAGGCGCGCGTGATCGGCGGCCTCACCGGGCGGGCGTCCGCACAGGTCACGGTCACCCAGGCCGGCTGGTGGGATGGCTTCAACGCGCCGCCGCTGGGCAAGGGGATGGACGGGATCGTCTTCGCCTTCACCGAGTTCAACGAGGAACTCGTGGCGGCCGGCGCGTTCACCCAAGCGGGCGGCGTCGCCGCCGCGGGCATCGCGCAATGGGACGGGCAGGCCTGGCGCGCGCTCGGCTCCGGGATGGACGACATCGTCCTCTGTCTCACCCAGTTCGAAGGACAGCTCATCGCCGGAGGCGAGTTCACGCGCGCCGGCGGCGCGACCGCCTCCAAGATCGCGCGCTGGGACGGGAATGTCTGGCAGCCGATGGGCCAGGGGTTCGATGACCCGGTCTGGTCCTTCACCGTATTCAACGGCGCGCTCATCGCCGGCGGCCCCTTCCGCAACTCGGGGAGCGAGCAGGTCAACGGCGTCGCGAGGTGGGACGGCTCGCAGTGGCGTTCGCTCGGCGCCGATTTCGACAACGACGTCTATGCGGTGCAAGCCTTCAACGGATCGCTCTACGTCGGCGGCCTCCTCTACGGGCCGCCGCGTCCGCTCGGCGAACGCAGCCTCGCGCGCTACGACGGCACGCAGTGGCATTCGGTGCCCCCGGGCGTGAACAACACCGTGACCGCGCTCACCGTCCACGACGGCGCACTGATCTTGGGCGGCTTCTTCACCATGCTCACCACCGAAGAGACGGTGAATCGCATTGCGCGCTACGACGGGACGATCTACTCGCCGCTCGGCGAAGGAATGCCGCGCGAGATCAACGCCCTCGGCGTCTTCGGCGGAGACCTCGTGGCGATCGGGCCGTTCACTTCGGCCGGCGCCACCCCCGTCAACCACATCGCGCGCTGGCGCAACGGACAGTGGTCGGCCTTCGGCCAAGGCTTCGGCGGCATCACCGACGTGAATCCCTGGTGGATGCTCGAACACCAAGGACGCCTCTTCGTCGGAGGACGGTTCCTCACCGCGGGCGGTCAGCCCTCCAACTACATCGCGCGGTGGGAGGACTGATGGCGGGCCGGCGTGGGCGGTCGAGTTTCGGACTGTCGGTCTGCGCCGGCGCGGCGTTGCTGGCTTTCGCGCCTTGCGTCGCTTCGGCGGGGCAGGTCTCGCTTTCGGTCGGAGGCGGAGGCTTCTTTCCGTCGAACAGTTTGGTCAGCGAGCTACGGCCTGATGGGTTGGTTCGGTTGAAGTCAGCGTCGGGGGTTGCCGGGACGGTTCAATTGACTGGGTGGCTTGGGCGGCGCCTGGGCTTGGAGGCCCAGGCGCTATATATCTCCGCTCCGCTCGAGCTCGAGGCCGACATCGACGGCCAGGATCCGATCGCCTTCGAGGACGACGGGACGCATCTCGTGGGCGGACTCCATCTCCTCTTCGCATTCTATCGTCCCCCGCTCGAACCGACCGCGCTCTACGCCAGCGTCGGCGTGACGTTTGTGCAGCGCGGCGGACCGTTCTTCGACGAGCCGCCGCTCGACGAGGAGCCGACGTCGATCGGATGGGCGCTGGGACTGGGAGCGCGGCGCGGCATCGCGCGCGGACTCTACCTGCGGCTGGACGCGCGCGATTTCGTCACCAACTATGCCCCCAACGACGAGTACGGAGAACGGCAGCAACACGACCTGGTGGCCACCGTTGGACTCGAGTGGCTGCTGCGCCGCTAACCGCGCCGCCCGGTAGGTCGCGTTCAGTCCCGCTTCGTTTCCTTCACGCGCCAGGTCTGGCCGTCGCGCACCATCGTGATCCTGAGATCGAACGAACTGCTCTCACCGGTGGACGAGAGTGAAAAGGTGACGCGCCGCCTCGCCTCGACGGTGCCGTTCTCGTCGCGAAACGAAATCGTGCCGCTCGGCGCGACGCGGATCTTCTCGGCGCGATCGAAGAGTCGAGTGAACACGCTGCGATCCTCGGCCGGCAGCGCGCCGCGGTAGAGGTCGCTCCCGAGCGCCATCAGGTCCTCCGCCGCCACGGCGCGATCGAAGCGCGCCAACAGCTCGTTCACCTGGTCGGTCGGATTGCTCGAGCCCTCGACGGTGACGGTGACCGAGGCGTCCGCCGCGGCGCCGTTCCCCTCGCGCACCTGCACGCGGGCGCGCTGGCGTCCGGTCGCGTCGTAGCGATGGGCGACGGTCGGTTCGGTCCCGAACTCGGTGTCCCAAACGCCGTCGCTCTCGAAGTCCCAGCGGTAGAGGAGCGCGGACGCCGAACCGAAGGCATCGGTGGAGCGCGAGGCGTCGAACGCGAATTCGGTCCCGCTCGGGCCGCTCGTCGGCCGCGCCGTTGCGAGAGCGCGCGGCCCCTCCGGCGTCGGCGGCGTCCCCGTCGTCCTGGTAGTTGTCACCGGCGCCGCATCCAACACGCGCACCTGTCGCTGCGCGCTGTGGAGATTCCCCGCGGCGTCTCTCACCTGGACCGCGACGGTCCGCAATCCGATGGACGAGAACGAGTGCTGGTAGCTCGCGAGCTCCACCCAAGGCGTGTCCCAGTTCCCATCCCCCTCGAAGTCCCAACGAAAGCGCAGCTCGCTGGCCAGTCCATCCGGATCACGAGAGGCGCCCGCATCGAGCCGCGCGGTCGCGTCGATCTCCACGGTGGCGGGCGCATCGAGCGTGGCCACCGGCGCGAGTCCCTCCCTTTGACCGCCATCCCCTGGCGCGCGATCGGCCTGGGGATCGGCGACGGCCTCACGCGGCGTGGACGGCGTCCGCTCGATCGGCGTGTCGTCTTGCGTGAGCAGGAGCACGAGCAGGCTGAGCCCGAGCACACTCGCGCCGCCGGCCAGGGCGAGCAGCAAGCCGCGACGACGGGGTTGGACCGGCTTCCCCGACCGCGCGGCTGGGCTGGGACGGCGACGAGCGGCGGCGCTCGCGCCGGCCCCAGTGCCGGCATTCGCGTCGAGTCCCTCGAGCGCGGCGACGAACTCATCCATGGAGGCAAACCGATCCTCGGGCGACTTCGCCGCCGCCCGCAGCAGCGCATCGCAGAGCGCGCGTGGCGCATCGGGCCTGGCCTCGGCCGGGTCTGGCGGCGGTGTGTACCTGTGTTGGAAGAGCAGCTCCGCCGGATTCGGCGAGTCGAACGCGGGCCGCCCGGCCAGCATCTCGTAGCCGATCATCGCGAGGGCGTATTGGTCGCTCCGTCCATCGGCCGACGCGGCGCTCTCGGCCTGCTCCGGCGCCATGTACCGGGGCGAGCCGAAGTGGGAGAAGGTCTTCGTCAGTCCGGTCAGGCTGGAGTCGAGGATCTTGGCGATCCCGAAGTCGGTCAGCATCATCCGCCCACTGTGCGGATCGATCAGGATGTTCTCCGGCTTCACGTCCCGGTGGACGACCCCGGAACGGTGCGCGTGGGCGAGCGCCGATCCGATCTCTCGCAGCGCGCGGATCACGCTCTGGACCGGCAATTGCTTCGCTTCGGTCATCCGCATGCGGAGCGTCGGCCCGTCGACGAAGGCCATCAGATAGAAACTGAGGCCGCCTTCGGTCAGAACGTCGAGGATCGGAACGATGTTGGGGTGGTCCAGGCGGCTCTGGGTCCGCGCCTCGCGGGCGAACCGCTCGAGCACCTCCGGCTCCTCGGCCAGATGCGGTTGCAGCACCTTGATGGCGATCGGGCGGTCCAGCGAGGTCTGTCGGGCAAGGAAGACGACCCCCATGCCGCCCCGGCCGAGCTCGCGGTCGATCTCGCAACGCCCCTCCAAGAGGCGCTGGAGGTGCTCCTTCAAGTCGCCAGAGGAGAGGTACACGGCTCGGGAGGGGACTCGACGTTCGGACAGAGGGGGAACACGGTAACCATGCGCGCCAGACTACGGTGCGTCCGGGGGACGGTCAAACGGCGGCGGCGGTGGGGCGGCGTCCGGGGGATCCAGACTGGGCTTGGCGGCGTCTCGGGTCGTATACTTGTCGCGCCCGATCGGGCCGACGGTTTCAGTCGCCGCCCGTCACAGCCGAAGCGCCAACAGCCGTAGAGGGGTATCACCCATGTCTCATTTCGTGCGCCCAGTCGGTCCCTGCGCAGTCCTCCGCAGCTTCGCGCCCGCACTCGCGCTCGCACTCGCAGCGACGATCGGAGGGTCGAGCCAGGCGGACGCTCTCGGGACCACGCGAGTCGCCTCCGGCTTGAAGTATCCGGTCCATGTGGCGGCCCCGGGCGGCGACACTCGACTCTTCATCGTCGAGCAGAACGGCGAGATCAAGCTCCTCAAGAACGGCGCGATCCTGCCGCTGCCGTTCCTCGACATGGACTTCTTGGTGCCGAACGTCTCGGGCGGCGACGAGCGCGGCCTGCTCAGCATGGCGTTCCATCCCAACTACGCATCCAATCGCTACTTCTATGTCTATTACGTGAATCAGTCGCAGCAAGGCGTGGTCGCGCGATTCCGGACGCTGGCGAACAACCCCGATCTGTGTGATGTGAACACTCGCTACGAGATCCTGCAGATTCCGCATGAATTCCCGAATCATTACGGCGGGTATGTGGCGTTCGGGCCTGACGGCTATCTGTACATCTCATCGGGCGACGGCGGGGGCGTCGGCGATCCGAGCAATCGCGCCCAGGATCTGACCGACTTCCGCGGTAAGATCCTCCGCATCGACATCGACGGCGGCGACCCCTACGCGATCCCGCCCACCAACCCTTTCGTCGGAGTGCCGGGCGCGGCCGAGGAGATCTTTGCCTACGGCCTGCGGAATCCCTGGCGCATCAGCTTCGACTCCGCCACCGGCGACATGTGGATCGGCGACGTTGGACAGGCGACCAAGGAAGAGATCGACCGCATCCCGGCCGGGACGAGCGGTCAGAACTTCGGCTGGCGTTTGATGGAAGGGAGCGGTTGCTACAACCCGCCGATCAATTGCCCCACCGGCGGACTCACCTTTCCCGTCTGGGAATACGAGCACGGCGACAACGGATTCTCGGTCACCGGCGGCTTCGTCTATCGCGGTTTCCAGCATCCCGAGGTGTTCGGACACTACTTCTTTGCCGACTATGTCACCGCGCGGATCTGGAGTTTCAAGTATGTCGGCGGACAGGTCACGGAGTTGTTCGAGCGGACGGCCGAGTTGGATCCGCCGGGAGCGCTCGCGATCGGATTGATCTCTTCCTTCGGGCAAGGCCCCGACGGCGAGTTGTACATCATCGACCGGGACAGTTCGACGCAAGGCGAGGTGTACAAAATGGTGGAGTCGACCACCGATGCGCCCGGCTTCGATCCGCCCTCCTTGGTCTTCTTGGCGCCTTCGTACCCCAATCCGTTCCGGACCGATCTGCGCATTCCCGTCACTCTCATGCGCGAAGGCTCGCTCTCGCTCGACGTGCTCGATCTCTCGGGCCGCCGGATCCAGCGGGTCGCCACCGGCCAGTGGGCGCCGGGGACCCACCTGTTCGGCTGGGACGGGAAAGACGCCTCGGGCCAGCCGTCCGCGGCCGGCAGCTACGTCTTGCGGGTCTTGGTTGATGGCCAGCAGCAGTCGCACTCGGTGCGACTGCTCCGCTAGTCCAACCGGGCGCCGGCCTTCCGGAACTGCACGATCTCAGCGAAAGGGGTCCGCCATTCGCCGATCACACTCCGCGGCGGGGCTCCCGCTCGCCCTCGTTTCGGCGTCTCTCCTCGGCTTCGCCGGAGTCTCCTTTGCGCCAGCCGCGGCGCTCCCAATCGTGATGGACGGCGTCTTCGACGACTGGGGCGCGGCCGCGCCGTTGGCCGCCGATCCGAGCGGCGACGGCTCGTCCTTCGACTTCGGGCGGATCTGGGCCGCGGACGACGCGCGGTTCCTCTACCTGCGGATCGAGGTCGGGCCGGTCAGTAGTTTCGACGAGAACAACGCGCTGGTGCTCTATCTCGACACCGACGCGAACGCCGCCACCGGCCTCGCGATCGGTGGACTCGGCGCGGAGTTGGAGTGGAAGCTCGGCGTGCGCAACGGCGTCTATCGCCGCGGCGCCTCGACTGCGACCGTCTACCACGACGACATCCGCTTCCGCGCCTTCCCCACCGTGACCGCGACCGAGTTCGAACTCTGCTTCGGCCGCGACACGCTCCCCAATGGAACCCAGCCGCTCTTCTTCGGCCCGACCGTCCGCTTCTTCCTGCGCGACACGGCGGCGGGCGGCGATCAGATCCCGAACGCGCCGCAGGTGTTGAGCTACACGATGGATCAGGGCGCCGCGCCCACCACCACAGCCTTGGGATTCGCGCGTGAAGAGGCGACCGACCTCAGAGTCGCCACGCACAACGTGCTCGGCGATGGGCTCTGGGGCGGCGCCGAGCAGCCGCGCTTTCGGCGTCTCTACCAAGCCGCCGCGCCCGACATCTTCGCGCTGCAGGAGATCTACGACCACACCCCGGCGCAGACGCAGGCGCTCATCCAGACGTGGCTCCCGGGGACCTGGTACTCCGCCGACGTCAACGACTGCCAGACGATCTCTCGCTACCCGATCGAGGCGAGCTGGGCGATCGACAACAACCTCGCCTCGCTTCTCGACACGACCGTTCCGCTCGGTCGGAAGCTCCTCTTGGTCAATGCACATCTCCCTTGCTGCGCCAACGAGGCGCAGCGGCAGCAGGAGATCGATCGCATCCTCCGGTTCCTCCGCGACGCGATGCACGAGCCGGGCGGGGTGCTGGATGTCCCCGCGGGCACTGTGATCGCGGTGACTGGCGATCTCAATCTCGTCGGCGAGGGAAAACAGCTCACGTCGCTCATCACCGGTGACGTCGTCGACGAGTCGACCTACGGCGCCGACTTCGCGCCCGACTGGGACGGCACGGCGATGACCGATCTGATCTCGCGCCAAACCGAGAAGCGCACCAGTTACACCTGGCGCAGCGATGCCAGCTCCTTCTGGCCGGGAAGGCTCGACTTCCTGATCTACGCCGACTCGGTGCTGGAGACGGGCAATCACTTCTTGGTCTTCACGGAGGAGATGTCAGCCGCGGCGCTGACGGCGAACGGGCTGCAACTGAACGACTCGGACGCGAGCGACCATCTGTTGCAGGTGCGTGATCTTCGGCCGCGCGGCGCGGTCGAGGCTCCGACGCCCGATGCGGGGTCGCTTGAGTTTCGGGTCTTGCCGAACCCGCTGGTGAGTTCGGCTCGGTTGATGCTGAGCGCGCCGGTGCGCGGGCAGGTCGAACTCGAGCTGTTCGATGTGCGCGGCAGACGCGTGCTCGTCGAGACCCGCGAGTTGTTGGAGGCGACGAGTGAGATCGCTTTGGAACTCGGGTCGACGGCGGAGAGGCAGCCGGGGGTGTATTGGTTGCGGGTGACGAGTTCAGCGGGTGCAGTTGGCGCGGCGGCGAAGAGAACAGCGGGGACGGTGGCGGTGACGCTCTTGCCCCAGCGATAGTGTGAAGGGGCGCGTCGGGTAGTAAGGAGTCGCGCGGCGTGCTCGCCGCACGACTTCACCTGAGCGCAATGACCCCGATCGGCTGCGGAATCAACTCCGGCGTCAGTTCGCGCATCGAGATGACGGCCGCATCCGGGAACTCGATTTCGACCAAACGGCGGATGAACGGCCGCACTTCGGGTTCGGTCAACACCACCGGCTTCGCCGCAGTGGGCGGCCGATCGCCGAGTTGGTTGCGGATGGCGGCCAGGATCTCCATCTGCATGTCGGGCGGGATGTCGATGTACTTGCCGGTCGAGGTGTGGCGGATCGAGTCGGCCACGGTCTGTTGGATCTCGGGATCGATCTGATAGACGATCAACCGCCCGTCGCGCCGCGCGTACTTGAAGCAGATCTGCCGCGCCAGACTGCTCCGCACCAACTCGGTCAGCGCGATCGGATCACTCTCGATCCTCCCCCACTCGCTCATCGCCTCGAGGATCCCCTTCAGGTCGCGGATCGAGATCCCTTCGCGGACCAGGCGGCGCAACACCTCGGCGAGTTGATGCAGGCTGATCAGCTTCGGCACTACTTCTTCGACCAACTTCGGGTAGGCCTGGGCCAGATGTTCGAGCATCGTCTGCGTCTCTTGCAGCCCGAGGAACTCGTGCAGGTAGCGCTTGAGGAATCCCGCCATGTGCAGCACGAGCACCTCGGCCGGATCGACCACCTGCATGCCGGCTTGCCGCGCGAGATCGGCCGACTCTTCGGGGATCCACGCCGCCGGCTGACCCGTCGCGGGATTCGTCGTCTCTTCCGCCGGAATCTGGAAGAGCGCGAGATTCTCGGCCGGCTCAGCCACGAGCACCTTCCCCGGCTCGATCCGCCCATGGTGGATCGGCGTCCCGCTCAGCAAGATCGTGAACGTGTTCTCCTGATGCGGCAGATTCCCGCGGATCTTGAGCGGCGGCACCAACACGCCGAGCTCATAGTAGAGAGAGTCGCGCAGCTCGGGGATCAGGCGTTGGAGCGTCTTCCCTCCGTCGCCGTTGCGATCGATCAGCTTGGTCAGGCTCTCGCTCACCTCGACCAGCACCGGCACGGCCAAGCTCAGTCCCGGCTCCTGCCGCGCCGCATCCTGCGCCTCGTCGGCCGCCCGCTCGCCCTCTTCGCGCTCCATCCGCTTCGTGCGCATGAGACCGAACGAGATCGCGCCGCCGATCAGGCCCAGCAGGAGGAACTGGACCATCGGCATCCCCGGGACCAGTCCGAGGAGACCCAAGAGCACCGCCACCACCGCGAGCGCCTTCGGCTGCGCGAGCATCTGCGCGCCGATGTCCCTGCCGACGTTGCTCTCGACGTCGTCAGTCGCGACGCGCGTGACGATGAAGCCGGCCGCCAAGGTGATCGCGACGGCGGGGATCTGGCTGACCAGCCCGTCGCCGATGGTGAGCAGCGTGTAGAGCTGGAGCGCCTCGAGCGGCTCCATTCCCTTCATCATCACGCCGATCGCGAGCCCACCGACGATGTTGATCAAGAGGACGATGATCGTGAAGATCGCGTCGCCCTTCACAAATTTCATGGCGCCGTCCATCGCGCCGTGGAACTGCGACTCGCGCGCCAAGTCGGCCCGTTTCGCCTTGGCCTGATCCTGCGTGATCGAGCCCGAACGCAGATCGCCGTCGATGCTCATCTGCTTGCCCGGCATCGCGTCGAGCGTGAACCGCGCGCCGACTTCGGCCACCCGCTCCGCGCCCTTCGTCACCACCACGAAGAGGAACGTCGTGATGATGAGGAAGAGGATGAACCCGACGACTGGATTGCCCTTCGCCACCGTGTTGCCGAACGCCTCGACCACCTGGCCCGCGTGCGCATCGGCCAGGATCAATCGCGCGGTCGAGATGCAGAGCGACGCGCGGAAGAGCGTCGTCAACAGGAGGATCGCCGGAAACGCCGCCAGCCGCGTCGGATCCTGCGTGTAGACCGCGACGAACAAGATCGTGATCGAGATCGAGATGTTCAGCGCCAACAAGATATCGAGCAGGAACGGCGGCAGCGGAATGATGATCAGCCCGAGCGCGAGGATCAGGAACCCCGCCAGCAACATGTCGCTGTACTTCGCGACCAGCGCGGTCAGATTCCCGCTCTTGATGTCGGCGATCATGTTGTCGATCCGTGACATGGGGGTCTCCATCTAACCACGCGCGTCGCGCGCGCGGTGGGTCGCGCTGGCCCCATCGCTCGGCGCCGCAGCATCCTACAGCACGCACGCCAGCGCCCCGAGACCGGGGTCCGGTCCCGGGCGCGAATGCTGCTGTCGGTGTTATCGGTGAGTCGGCGCCAAGAGTTGCGCGGTCGGCCGCCCGGCCCTACTCCAGCGGCATGATCCAGATGTCGCCGATGTTGGCTTCACTCGCCGCGTAAACCAACTGTTGGCCATCGGGCGACCAGGCAGGAACCGCCTCCGAACCAATGTCGAACGTGAGCTGCGTAGGTTCGCCACCGACCGCGGATATCATCCAGAGGTCGAACGCACCGGCCCGTCTCGAGCTGAACGCGATTCGGGTCCCATCGGGCGACCAAGCCGGGCCGAAGTTGTCGGCTGGATCCGTGGTGACCTGAGTCCGCGCGCCTCCGCTCGATGGCATCGTCCAGATGTCGTAGTTTCCAGACTCCCGCGAGGTGTAGGCGATCGTGCTTCCGTCCGGCGACCAATCCATCACCCAGAGGTTCCAGCCGGCTTCGAGGAGCAGGGTCGGCGTCCCGCCCGTTGACGACACCACGTACATCTCACATCGAATGGGTACTTGGCCGAACTCGGTGAGTCGGAGGGCATACGCGATCTTCGTCCCGTCCGGCGACCAGGCAAGGGCGGTAACCGCCGTCGGCCGACCGTGACTCGCGATCACAACTGGGGCGGCGCCCACCCTCGGCTCCATCACCGAGAGTTCGCGGCTCGTGAAGGCGCCGTCCGGGCGCCGAGAGATGAACGCGAGCCGTTTGCCGTCCGAGGACCACTTCGGATGTTCCGCCCCCTCTTCGAGATTGGTTAGCCGTGATAGACCTTCCCCATCCGACCCGATGAGATAGATCTGTGGGCGTCTGTCTGCGGCCCAATCGGCGCTGAACAAGATCTCGGTCCCATCGGGGGACCAGTGCGGGTAACCAGCGCCCGGCGGCCGTGAGCTGGTGGTCAGGCGGAGTCGGGTGCGAGTTGTAGTACTCACGACGTTGGATAACGTGGACTCGAGCGGCGTGTCGTCTATGGCGCGGATGGCGAAGAAGTACGTGAGCCCGGGCTCGAGTCCGGTCACAGTGAAGGACTCCTCGGCGCCCGCTGATTGCGGCTGGGGCACGCTGTCTACTCGCGACGCGGAGCCCCAGTTCTCATCCGTGATGGCCTCGAGGGAGTGCCGGAGGTCGTAGGCCGACGCTGTACCGATCGACCCATCGCGCCCGGTCGCGGTCCACCTCAGGCTCACGCTGCTGCGGGTTTCCGTCACGATCTCCAAGTCGCCGATCGCTGCGGGCGGAGAGTCTCCGAGGACCGTGGCGGCAATGACGTTCGAGAGCTCGGACCAGTTCTGCGATTCATCCGCGGTCTTCAAGGCGAAGTACCGGAGTCCTGGAGCGAGCGCCTCCATGCTGAAGCTCTCGGGCTGTCCGGCCCGCTTCGGGGTCGGTGGCGATGGAACGATCGTCGCCGAGTCCCAACCGGCTTCGACGATCACGCGATCCGCGAAGCGCAGATCGTAGATTGCCGCCTGGCCGTTGCTCCCGTCGTCGCCTGGCGCGGTCCAGGTCAGGGTGACCTCGTCGCTGGTGTTCTTCGCGAGGCGAAGGCTCTCGATGGCGGCGGGTGGTGTCACGTCCGGCGGCGTGGGCTAGATGTCGTCGTCGGAGCAGGCGGTGAGGAGGCCGAGGAGAGTCATGAGAGTCGCCAAAGTCGACAACCGCATCGAGGGACCTCCTACTGCCGGAAAGGAGCGCGAGCAAGCTGAGGAACAGGGGAAAGCACGCGATCACCGCGAGTGGTCTGCACGCAGTGTCTGTGCTTCCCCCACCAAGACGGTCAGACCCGTTGGCCGCCAGCGTCAATCACAAGTTGAACAGTACTGCTCGTAGAGCAGGCAGTCCTCCTTGTTGTGGGCGATCACGCCTTGGGCAACGTAGGTACCTAGCTCGACCTGGAAGTTGTAGACGAGAGTCGGCTCAACAGCTCGCCGGACGGAATGACGCGGATCTTCTCGTTCACTACCACGAATTCCTCGACTGCAAAGGGACGAAACACTTTGACGACACGCGAAGATTTCATGCTCCCGTCGCCTTCATCGTACGAAAGCACTTCGTCGCCCGCACGGATCGCTTCGACCGGCTTCGTGCTGCCGTCGGCGAGCGTGATCAAGGTTCCGGGCAGCAAGCAGTCACAGTGTGGCGCGCTTGGATTGCAGTTGCAGCAGGTGAAAATGCCCTCGCCACCATTACATTCAACTCCTGTCCACACACACTTCCACTTCCGATTCCCCGACGAGCACGAACCCGTCCATTCGATGTGCGCAACGCAGTCCGGATCGTTGCTGATGCACCACCCGGCAGTTACCTGATCGCACCTCGGACACGCGACCCCAGCGTCCAGCGGGACGGTCCAAGCAATGCAGACCGTCAGGATGGTAAGTGCGAGTTTGAACATGTTTCATCCCTTTCCTTCCCAGCTCACTAGAGCGGCGACCTCGACTTCAGGGATCGTTGGCCTGTCGGCGCGGGACGTCGGTCGATGTCCGCGGAGGTGCTTGTGCTCGGACCGCGCAGACCGCACAAGGCGATTGCCCCTCGAGTCGAGACCGAGGAATCGCGCCCTCAGAGATCGGTCACGGCGTCGCGTGTGGTTGGCCCCACCCGTCGCGAAACGGCCCTCACCACACCTTGGCGACGAATGCAAATGCACACACCGTCTCCGAGTCGCGCGACCGCCAGCATGGGTCCGATCCGAGATCGAGCGAAGTTGGCGGCGCAGTCACGTTCGCCCCCCCCCCTAACATGTTGTCAATGGTTTCTTTCAGGTTGGGTGAGACACGGCGCGTTCTACAAGCACCGATGCCCCGGTGCACATCGTCCACGGCGAGCGAAACACGCTGACACCGCTCTGCGGAGCCCGACGCGTCTGTGAACGAGTCGTGAGTCGCGCACGCGGAGGGCATCGCACGCCAATGCGCATTCGTCGACTCGCTTTGGCCTAGGTAGCGGACTTCACCCTGGTCGGGTCCCCCGACGATTTCACTGTTAGATCCCCCCTCCTGAATCGATTCCTGCGCGACGGCGACGCCCGCCGCCCCCTGACAGGAGGAGTCCCGCCATGCGCACGTCCCTCGTTTCCCGCGCCTTCCTCGGCCTACTGGCAGTCGGCCTACTGGCAGTCGGTCTGCTGACGAGCCCCGCCTGGTCGCAGGGGTATGTCGAAGGCGAGGTGCTCGTGCGCTTCCGGCGCGGCGCGGACCGGCCCGCGCAGGAGCGTGCGGCCGCGCGGGTGCAGGGCGAGATCGTGAAACGGGATCCCGGGCTCGACTACGCGAAGCTCGAGCTCCTCGCCGGCACGACGGTCGAGGAGGCGGTCGCGCGGCTCGACGACGACCCCGCCGTCGTCTGGGCCGAGCCGAACTACCTGCGCGAGGCGCTCGACTGCTCGAACTCGCCGCAGGACCCTTACCTGCGCGACAACACCAGCGCGGTTGCGACGCGCGGCCAGTGGGGCGTGTTCCAGACCGGCGTCTACTCGCTCTGGCGTCACTTGGCGCCGACCGACACGGTCGTACGCATCGGGGTCATCGACTCTGGGATCAACAACTACGCCTCGCCGCATCCTTCGATCGCGCCCAACGTCCTGAACGGAGCGAACGATGGCTTCGACTTCGTGCAGACCGATACCGACCCCACCGATCAGGGTCCGTGGAAAGGACACGGGACCGCGGTGGCCGGCGTCCTCGCGGCGGCCGCGGACAACCACGGGATCGTGGGGATCGCGCCCTGCGCGGAGTTGATCATCGTGCGCGCGCTCGACTGCAACCTCGAAGGTTGCCAGGGGAACGTGGAGCGCACCGCGAATGCGATCAAGTTCGCGGCCGACAAGAACTGCGACGTCATCAACCTGAGCCTCGGCGGCCTCCAGTACTCGAAGCTCGAGCGCGACGCCGTCCTCTACGCGATCGGGAAGGGCTCGATCGTCGTCGCGGCGTCGGGGAACGACACCGCCGACTCGCTCCGCTTTCCTGCGCGCTTCCCCGAGGTGATCGCGGTCGACGGCACGTCGTTCGCCACGCCGTTCGTGGCCGGGGTCTGCGGGCTCCTGCGCGCGCGCTTCCCCGAGATGAAGGCGCACGACGAAGCCTGGCTGCGCGCGCGGACGGTGGCGACTCCACAGCCGAACAAGGACGGCCACGGTCGCGTGGACTTCCCGCGGCTCGAGGACGCGAGCGACGTCGCCGTCTACGGCGCGACGTATCACAAGAACCACTTCTGGGAGTGGCTCGGCGAGGACGTGACGCATGAGGCCTCCGACGACGACCCGGCGGACGACGACGGTGTGCCGAACAGCGTGGCCGACGGCGGGAACGACGGCGTGTTCCCCCGCTCGTTCAGCGAGCTGCCGTTCCTGCCCTACCACCTCAGCGGAGCAGAGTCGTTGA
The DNA here is from genome assembly GCA_964631125.1 of uncultured bacterium. Classification (GTDB taxonomy): domain Bacteria; phylum Eisenbacteria; class RBG-16-71-46; order CAIMUX01; family CAIMUX01; genus CAZVYN01. The sequence continues at coordinate 27,859 of CAZVYN010000002.1, forward strand.
AGGTGCTCGTCTCGACGAGCCGCCACGACGGCCCGCGGTATGGCCCGGAAGCGATCAAGCGTCTCTACCTGGACGCCTGGTTCGATTGGGGCAGCGACGGCTCGTTCCACTTCGCGTACGACCGCGAGGTCGTGGGATACGCGATGAACCCGCAGGAGTGGGAAGGAGACTCCATGGAGGTCCGCCCGACGATCCTGCCGTTGGACGAGCACATCTTGGGGAACCCGCTCACCGTACGGACGCGCCTGCGCTACGGTAGCGACGATCCGGTGACCACCCCGGAGGGGTTCTCGGACCACGGGGAGGTCGAGGACACGCGGTTCATCAACTTCGTCGAAGAGTTCGACATGGAGCTGCGCGAGTTCTCGCCGCCGCCGCCCTACATGATGATGGGGGGCTGGGGGATCGTGGGCGATCCTCAGCCGCTCTGGAGCCACCACGGAACGTGGGAATTCGCGTCGTCGCCGCACCCGATCAGTCCCGCCTGCGACTTCGATCCCTCGCCGCCGAACCCCATGATCTCGCCGGTGATGGACTGGACGGAGTACTCGAGGGCGTTCGTGAAGTTCGACTACTGCCACGTGATCTTCCCGTGCCCGGGCGGCGGTGGCCCGGACCTCTGTCGCTTCGAGCTTCGGATCGGCGCCGCGCTCGCTTTCTCGACCCCGATCCCGGGCGGCTCCGGCACGATGTCCTTCGACTTCACCTCGTTCGTGGGTGTCCCCGGCGTCACCGCGCACGTGGTGATGGAGACGGACAAGCCCGGCGTCTTGTACGTGGACGACGTCCGGATCTGGGCGTACGACAACTCGAAGCCCGTCGCGCTGACCGATCTCGTCGCGTCGCGCCAGCCGGGCGGGAATGCGGTGCGCCTGCGGTGGAGCGATCCGAACGAGAACACGGCGCCGATCCCGCCCGGGGCGAATCCGCGTGCGAGCACCTACATGGTGCGCTTCGCGAAGGACCCGATCGCGACGCTGTCGGACTGGGATCTCGCGTCGCGCCTCCTGCGGAGGGACGCGCCCGGCGGATTCCCGGCGCCCGTGCCCGGCGCGGTGGACGCGTCGTTCGATGTCCCCTCCGCGCACCAGACCTATCACGTTGCCGTCCGCACCGGCGACGAGGTGACGAACCTCTCTCCGCTCAGCGGCAATACGCAGGAGTCGACGATCCCGGACCTGGCGCTCTCCGTGGTCGGCGGGCCGGACCAGGCGGTGTCGCCTGGACAGACGGTGATGCTCGAGTTCGCGCTCGCGAACGACGGCAGTGTGAAGGAGTCGATCCGCATCGACGCGACCGACACGCAGCTCTGGGTCGACGGATTCCAAGACATGGGACAGGTCTCCTCCCCGACGTGGCGCCTGCTCGACTATGGGACCTCCGAGGTACTGCAGGTCTGGGTGGGAGCCCCGCTTGGTAGCGGCGGCTCCACGGACACCGTCACCGTCGTCGCGACCGCGCTCTCCTCCGAGGGGACGGTGACCGACTCGGACCAGGTTGTCCTCACCGTCAGCGGTACGAGCTCTGTCGCACAGAACGGGCTCCCGTCGAAGGCGAGTCTGCGGCTCGTCGGCAACAACCCGAGCCGGGGCGCCGTCGTCATGCGCGCCGCCCTCCCGCGCGCCGGCGAAGTGACCGTCGACGTCTACAACGCGGTCGGCGCGCGCGTGCGATCCGTCGCGCACCGGAGGTTCGCGGCGGGGCTGCACGACCTCACCTGGGACGGCGACGACGACGACGGACGCGAGGCGCCGTCGGGGGTCTACGCGGCGCGCCTCCGGGTCGGCAACGAACAGCGCGCCATCCGGATCGTGCGCGTGCGGTGACGGCGGGGAGCGATACGGCGCCAAGAGTTGCGCGGTCGGCCGTCCGGCGACATCGTCCAGAGATCGAAGCTCCCACCGCGTTCGGAGTGAAACGCGATCTTCGTTCCGTCCGGTGACCAGGCAAGGGCGTTCACTGTCGGTCGACCGTGACTCGCGATCACAACCGGCGCGGCGCCCACCCTCGGTTCCATCACCGAGAGTTCGCGGAGCGTGAAGGCGGCGTCCGCTCCGATCAAGTAGATCTGTGGGCGACTGTCCGGCTGCCAGTCAGCGCTGAACAACACCTCGGACCCGTCGGGCGACCAGTGCGGATAGATCGCACCACCGAGGCGTGAGCTGGTGGTCAGGCGGAGTCGGGTGCGAGTTGAAGTACTCACGACGTTGGATAGCGTGGATTCGAGCGGCGTGTCGTCTATGGCGCGGATGGCGAAGAAGTACGTGAGCCCAGGCTCGAGTCCGGTCGCGGTAAACGCCTCCTCGGCGCCTGCTGAATCTGGCGCGGGAACGCTGTCTACTCGAGTCGCGGAGTCCCAGTTCGCGTCGGAGATGGTCACGAAGGAATGCCGGAGGTCGTAGGCTGAGGCTGTGCCGATCGACCCATCGCGCCCGGTCGCGGTCCACCTCAGGCTCACGCTGCTGCGGGCCTCGGGCTTTGGATCGAGACGAGTCGGGGTGAGGGAGGCACGAACTCGTCTCGGTCCGGGTCAGGGCCGCGACCGCGCTTTCGCGCGATCAGTTACGCCTTCGTGTTGCGGACGATGCCCATCGAGGCATCGTGGAGCGACTTGAAGATGGACGTGAAGAGGCTGAACATCTGTGAGCGGCGCTCGAGCATCTGCTGGAGTTGCGTTTGCATGAGTTGGAGGTTCGACTTCTGGCTGTCGGAGCCGCCGCTGGCGCTGTTCGGGCTTCCCGGGACGCCACCGCCGGACACGGCGCCGCCGATGACGCCGCCCAACTGCGAGCCGAGCATCCCGCCGATCGGGCCGCCGAAGGCCGCGCCCGCGACGCCGGCAACCGCGCTGGCCGCTCCGCCGATCGCGCCGGCGATCGAACCGAAGATCCCGCCGCTCTTCTTCTTCTCGCCCGCGCCGTTGGCGCCGTTCGCGCCGTTCGCGCCGTTCTGCTTCGACATCTCGGCCTCGATCTTCTTCATCTGATCCTCGATCTGCTTGTCGAGGTGATCAGCGAGCTTCGCCATGAGGAGCAGGAGCTTGTCCTCGAGCGACGCGCCGCTGGAGAGGATGCTGGAGGTATCGTTCGCCGCGGACGCGCCGTTCGTTCCGTTCGTTCCGTTCGTTCCGTTGGCCGGAGCGCTCCGGCTTCCCGGGACACCACCGCCGAACAACTGCTCGATGATGTTCTGGATGGTCTGGGTCGCGGCCGGGCTCGGCTGCCACGGCGTCAGAGCGGCGCCGAGCGACGGGAAGTTCGGGGCGTTCACGTAGATCCCAGGGTTGACCGTCTGCTGAGTCGGGAAGTGCAACCGCAAGGTCGCGTTGCCGTCGACGCGGCCGTCGCGACGGTCCCGCCAGATGTCGCCCAGGCTCCCGTAGGTCCGTCCCTGATAGAGCCACTGCTGGTTCTTCAACTGGATGGGGCGAGAGAACGAGCCAGCGTACTGCCGACCGGTGATGCGACCGCGGCATTGGAAGGGGCCGAGCTTGAAGCCGTACTGCTGACCGACCTGCGCGCGACGTCCGACGGCCTGATGCACGGCGTAGGTGTTCGAGTAGTTGGCGAGATGCGGACCGGCGAAGCCACAACGCGTGACGTGGGCGGAGCGAGCGCAGGCCGCGCCGCGGTTGAGCGAATCGAACTGGCTGGTCGGCAGACCGCTCTGCAGGTCGACCAAGTTGCGAAGGGCGCCGGCGACGTTGCCGCCGCGAATGTCGACGAGCGCGCCAACGGCGTCGCCGAATGCATCGGGAAGGCCAAGGCGGTCGAGCTGACGGTTGATCTGGGATCCCTGCGACGCGTTGGCAGCGAGGTGCGAGGGGCTGATGACGTTCGACATGGTTCTGTTTCCTTCTGTGGTCCCCGCCATCTGATGGCGGGTCGCTCGAGTCGGTCGAGTGGCCGTTGTGGCCGTTGTGGCCGGGACGCACCTCTTATCTGGGGTCCGCGTGGCGTGGTTGCGGGGAAAGATGGGCGCGGGGGCGAACCCGGGCCTTCGCAGCTCGGTTAAGTCGCAGCTCAGCCAACTCGCGCTCCGCCAACTCGCTTGTGAAAAGATGCGCAACTATTGCCGGCAATAGTTGCGCATCTTTTCACAAGCCCCCGTCAGTGCCGGCCCGCTGTCGCTCCCGACCCGTCCAAGTCCGCCCGATAGGGGCCTCGACATCGTGCTAATACGCTGTGGCGTAGTCAATTACGGGCGACATCAGAACCGGCTCTCTCTCTCTCGTGTCTCTCGTCCGAACTTCCCGGTTGACGTCGCATCACTTAACGGACATCTTCATGCTATAAGCGTTTGAGTGACGCACTCTTCGTACCGAGGGAGGGGGAGGTAGACATGAGAGGGATCGGTTGGATCGTCGGCCTGGGACTCTGCGGCGCGCTCGTCGCGCTCCCGGCCTGCAACGGGGACAGCGGGTCATCGGCGCGGACGGACTCGTCTCGCGGCGCAGCGACCCCGGCATCGGGCAGTGCAAGCCCACCCGCGGCGACACCCGCCACGACTTCGGCGACGACGCCCGCGGCTTCGTCCGCCCCACCTTCGCTCGAGGGAACGACGAGTTCGGACCGCGCTCAGGCGGAGCAGCTGTTCATGGCCCGGTGCGCCGCGTGTCACGGCAAGGACGGGCGCGGGGACGGACCGGGCTCACTCGGTCTCGATCCCAAGCCGCAGAACTACACCGATCCCACCTGGCAGACGACCGTGACCAACGAAGAGATCGAGAAGGCCATCGTCTACGGCGGCGCCGCGGTCGGGAAGAGCCCGCAGATGGTGTCCAACCCGGATCTCCAGGCGAAGCCGGGCGTCGTGACGGCGCTCCGGATGAAGATCCGCAAGTTCGGACAGCAGTGAAACAGCAGTGAAACAGCAGTGAACCAAGCAGACGAGTCGATCTGTCCGTGAACCGGCCGGGGCGCAACGGCGCATCCCGATGAAGGAGCCGAGAGATGTCCAGGAATCGAATCTTCATGACCGCCGCAGCGTTCGTCCTCTTCGGATTCATTGGTCTCGCGTTCCTCTCCATCTCATGCAGCGGACCGAAGTCCGGCGGCGGGATGTCGCAGGACTTGAACGCGTTGATGCAAGCGCGCGGCCTGACCGAAGCGGATGTTTCCGCCGCCCTCAAGACCTACACGCCGACTGGCGGCAGAGACGAGTTCCTGCTTTTCGCCTCCGGCGGACACGGAGGGAACCTGATCGTCATCGGGGTTCCGAGCATGCGGATTCTCAAGTACGTCGGGGTCTTCACGCCGGAGCCGTGGCAGGGATACGGCTTCGACGCCGAGACCCGAGGCGTGCTCGACGGCGGCAATCCCGAAGGCGTGGAGCTCTCGTGGGGCGACATGCACCATCCCGCGATGAGCGAGACCAACGGCGACTATGACGGCGAGTACATCTTCGTCAACGACAAGGCGAACGCCCGCATGGCCGTCGTCGACCTGAAGGACTTCATGACGAAGCAGATCGTTTCCAGCGAGCTGATCCACTCGGATCACGGCGGATCGTTCGTCACGCCCAACACCGAGTACCTCATCGAGACCTCTCAACTCGCCGCCCCGCTCGGCGGCGGCTACGCCCCGCTCTCGGAGTTCAACGAGAAGTACCGGGGAGCGCAGATCTTCTGGAAGTTCGATCGCGCGAAGGGGCGTCTCATTCCGGAGGAGTCGTGGGCCGTCGAGTTGCCTCCGTACATGCAGGACCTGGCCGACGCCGGGAAGCTCGCCAGCGACGGTTGGATCTTCTGCAATTCGGTCAACACGGAGCGGGCCACCGGCGGCCTGTTGGAAGGCAAGCCCCCGCTGGAGTCGGGCGCCTCGCAGAACGACATGGACTACCTGCACGTCTTCAACTGGAAGCGCGCCGAAGAGGTCGTCCGCGCCGGCAAGACCAAGACGATCGCGGGCATGCGGGTCATCACCCTGGAGACCGCCATCGCGGAGAAGCTGCTCCACTTCGTCCCTGAACCGAAGAGCCCGCACGGGGTCGACATCGCGCCCAACGGCACGGACATCGTCGTCTCCGGCAAGTTGGACACGCATTGCACCGTCTACGACTTCAACAAGATCAAGTCGCTGATCGAGCAGGGGCGCTTCGAGGGGGTCGACCCCTACGGAGTCCCGATCCTGCCGTTCCGTGAGGCGATCCGCGGCCAGGTCGAGATCGGATTGGGTCCGCTCCATAGCCAGTTCGACGATCGCGGCAACGTCTACACGTCGCTCTTCATCGAGTCGAAAGTGGCCCGGTGGTCGCTCGCCGACTTGAAGCTCCTGGAGAAAGCCTCCGTTCACTACAACATCGGTCATCTCGCCGCGACCGAGGGCGACGCCCTGCATCCCCAAGGGAAGTACCTCGTCGTGATGAACAAGTGGGCGATCGACCGGTTCAACCCGGTCGGGCCGCTGCTCCCGCAGAACTTCCAACTCGTGGACATCTCCGGGCCTGAGATGAAGGTGATCTACGACCTTCCGATTCCACTCGGTGAACCGCATTACGCGCAGATCATCCGAGCGGAAAAGATCAAGACGATCGAAATGTACACGCCGGTCGGAACCAACCCCATCACGGGACAGCTCGACCCGTCGGCGATCGACTCCGAGGCGAAGTCGAGGATCGAACGCAGGGGCAAGGACGTTCACGTCTACATGACGCTCGTGCGGAGTCACATCCGGCCGGACATCATCGAGGTGAACAAGGGAGACACGGTGCACCTGCACGTGACCAGCCTCGAACAGGCGCTCGACGCGACCCACGGACTGGCCGTCGATCGGTACAACATCAACCTGAGCGTCGAACCGGGGCGAACCTGCAACGTCAGCTTCGTGGCCGACCGAGCCGGCGTCTATCCGTACTACTGCACCGAATTCTGCTCGGCGCTGCACCTCGAGATGGCCGGCTACCTGCTGGTCAAGGGCTGAGGTCGAGGTGCGTCTCGTCACCCTCGGTTCGCGCGCCGCGATCGCAGTCACTGCGGTCGCGCTGGCGACGTTCGCGCTGGCGAACTGCGCGACGTCGATCCGCGCCGAGCTGGTGATGGAGGGCGGCGCCACCGCGACCGAAGGCCTCGCCCGCGCGATCGCGCGATCTGCCGCGGCGGACTGGCCGCAGCCATTGTGGCGTGAGCCGGTCCGCCCGAGAGGCGGCGCCGTCGTGCCGGCAGGCGGCGCCCTCCAGGCGGCGCTGGAGGCGGCGCGGGCGGGCGACGTCCTCCTGCTGGCGCCGGGCGATCACCCGGGGCCGATTCGGATCGACCGGTCGTTGACGCTGTGGGGGCCGCCTGACGCGGTCATCCGCTCAGCGGGCGTCGGACACACGATCGAAGTCCGCGCCGACCGCGTCGAGTTGCTCGGATTCTCCGTCAGCGGGAGCGGACGACGCTTCGAACAGACCGATGCGGCGGTGAGTGTGCAGGGGAACGACTGTCGGGTCGAAGGCCTGCGGATCCGCGATGCGCTCTTCGGCGTCACGGTCGACGCCTCGAGGCGAGTGGTCATTCGAGGGAACGACATCCAGGGGCTGGGAGGTATCGACCTGGGCCTGCGCGGCGACGCGATCCGTTTCTGGGAGGTGCGCGGCTCGGAAATCAGCGGGAATCGGATCACCGAGAGTCGCGACGTCGTCGTCTGGTACTCCCCCGGCAACCGGGTGGTCGACAACTGGTGCGAGTTCGGACGTTACGGAGCCCATCTGATGTACAGCCACAGCAACGAAGTATCGGGGAATACCTATCTCGGGAATCTGGTCGGGATCTTCGTCATGTACAGTGACTCGGTCGTGGTGGCTCGAAATCGCGCGGCCTTCTCCGATCCGGTGGGCGGCCTCGGGATCGGGATCAAGGAATCGGGCCAACTCTCCGTCCGGGACAACATACTCCTTCGCAATCAAGTCGGGATCTACCTCGATACATCACCGCTCCAGCGGACCCACCGCAACGAGTTCACGGGCAACCGTCTCCTCTCGTGCGACACCGGCGTCGCTTTCCATCGCAGCGAGGCCCGGAGTCTCTTCTCGGCGAACGAATGGCGAGGATGCAGCGTGGCCGTGCGGGTGGAGGGGCGCGGGAACGCGCTCGGGGTCGACTGGGTCGGCAACTACTTCGACGACTACGCCGGCTACGATCTCGACCTAGATGGGGTGGGCGACATTCCGTACGAACTCGTGGACCTCTCGAACCAGTTGGTCGGCGCGAGAGAGGAGTTGCGCTTCCTCCGCGGCACATTGGCCCTCGGCTTGCTCGACCTCGCGGGACAGGTCTTCCCGCTGCTGCGTCCCACGCCGTTGCTGCGCGACCCGCGCCCGCGGTTCGCTCCAGCGCCACCGGGAGTCCCGACCCATGCGCGTTGAACTGCATTCGGTCACCCGTCGATTCGGTCGGCTCACCGCGCTCGATCGGTTGAGCCTCGAGCTCCCCTCCGGCTCGAAGGTTGCGCTGATCGGCCCGAACGGATCGGGCAAGTCCACCCTCTCGCGCATCCTGGCCGGGATGCTCTCGTGCGAAGGCGAGGTGCGCATCGACGGCTTCTCGCCGTCGACCGACCGGCGCGCGCTGGCGCAGAGGCTCGTCTACGTCGCCCAGTCGGCGCCGCAGCTCGGGGCGACGGTCGGGGAAGTCGTCCAGGCGATCGCCTCGGTGCGGAGACTGGAGCGCGCGCAAATCGCCGAGATCGCGGCGCGGCTCGACTTCGACCTCAGTCAGGTCGCATCGAAGCCGGTTCGCGCGCTCTCGGGCGGCATGAAACAGAAACTGCTGCTCTCGCTGGCGTTCGCGGCCGACGTGGGTCTGATCCTGCTCGACGAGCCGACCGCGAGCCTCGACGCGCCGAGTCGAACGGCCTTCTATCGCCTGGTGGCCGAGCGTTCTCGCCACGCCACCCTCATCCTCTGCTCCCATCGACTCGAGGAGGTGCGTCACCTCGTCGATCACGTCGTCGCGCTCGAGGACGGCAAGCTCGCCTGGCAGGGCCCGCTCTCCGAGTACCTCCGACATGCGTCGCACTCGCTGCTCGAAGTGCGCGTGCACGGAAGCGAAACGTTCGAGTGGCTGCGAGCGCGTGGGTTCCATACCGGCGGGAGCGGCGATTGGGCGCGAGTGGTCGAGCACGCCGATCTCCTCCCGCTCTTGCGCGAGCTGATGATCGGACTCGACGGACGGATCGACGCCGTCAACGTGCGAGATCTCGAGGCGATCGCGGCGGGTGGGGCGACCGTGAACCGGACGACCGAGTCGTCGGCGTCTCCACGTGGAGGAGCCCGATGACCAGCCGACGTGGCGCGCGGATCGCGATCACTCTCTTGGCGCTCGGCGGGGCCGTCGCGCTCCTTGCGCTCTTGATCGCCAGGTCCGAGACGCTCCCCTCGGGAGTGCGGCCGGTGGTCTGGGACCGAACCTCCTGCGCGGAATGTCGCATGGCGGTGAGCGAACGGGCCTTCGCCGCGCAGCTCCAGATCGACGACGGTCGCGTCCTCGACTTCGACGACCCGGGTTGTCTATTCCTCTATCTGGAGAGCGCCGAGGCGAGCCCTCACGCGCTCTACTTCCACCACGTTCGAGAGGATCGCTGGCTGAAGGCCCCGGACGTCGCGTTCGTGACGGCGCGTCCATCCCCGATGGCGTTCGAATTCGGCGCCGTCGATCTCGGGACTGACGGCGCGTTCGGAATGGACGCGGCGCGCGCAAGGGCGCTCAGCCGCGTGGGAAACGAGCGCGGGAAGGGAGCGCGAGAACCATGAATGATCAGACCCGGGCGGCGGCGCGGCTCGACTTCGCGGAGGTGCTCCGCTCGCGCTGGTTGGTCTTCTGTGTGGGACTCTATTCGCTCCTCGCAGTGATCTTCATCTTCGTGGGGCTCCGCGAGTCCAGCGTCGTCGGTTTCACCGGAACGGGGCGCGTCTTGCTCTCCGTCTGCCACGGCCTCACCATCCTCCTGCCGCTCTTGGCCCTGACGGCCACGGGGCAGGTGATCAATCGCGCCAGGGATGATGGGACGCTGGAGTTGCTCTTCGGACACCCGTTCTCTCGCGGCGACTACTTCCTGGCGCTGACGTTGGTTCGGACCACCGTCTTGCTCGCACCGTTGGTCGTCCTGGTGCTGCTCATCGCCCTGGCGGGCCGCGCCTGGCTGGGGAGCGAGCCGCCGTGGGAGTTCCTGGGCAGGAGTCTCTTGGCCAGCGCCGCGTTGATCTGGGCCTTCACCGGGATCGGCCTCTTCGTCTCGGTCCTCGTCCGGCATCCGGCGCGCGCTGTCATGACGCTTCTCGCCATCTGGGTGGCGACCGTCGCGTTCCTCGACTTCGCGCTGATCGGAGTCATGCTCCAGTGGCGCCTGGAACCGCGGACGATCTTCTTCCTCGCCGCCCTCAATCCGGTCGAGGGGGCGCGCCTCGCGCTCCTCGTCGCGGCGGAACCTTCCCTCTCGGTCTTGGGACCGGTGGGGTTCTATCTTGCGCACCGCCTGGGCGCCAATTGGGTGACGATCGTGGGGATCGCGTGGCCCCTCCTCGTCGGGACTCTCTCCTGGGCCGCCGCGCGCCACAACTTCGTGCACGGGGACCTGATCTGACCCGGGCCGGGCGAAATGAGGACCAGATGGCGCATCGTCTCGCGAGATTCTATGCAGCGCTCGGACACGGGCTGAACGGGAGATCCAGGCTGCTCCTGGCCTCCCTCGTCCTCCCGCTCGCGGCCAGCTTCCTCTTCCCGCTGTGGCGCATCGAGATGGAGGCCCCGCAATATCCGCGGGGGCTGCAACTCGATATCTATGCCCACCGTCTCGACGGCGGAAACAACGGACACGACATCACCGAGATCAACAATCTCAACCACTACATCGGCATGCACCCGCTGGAGGAAAGCCGCATCCCCGAACTCGGGTGGATTCCCTTCGCATTCGGGCTCCTGGGACTCCTCGTGCTCAGGGTCGCGGCCGTCGGAACCGTTCGAGATCTGATAGATCTCAGCGTGCTGTTGATCTACATCACGGGATTCTTCTTCGCCCGCTTCGTCCTGATGCTCTACAGCTATGGTCACGATCTCGATCCTACGGCCGCCGTCACCGTCGCGCCGTTCATGCCCGTGATCGTCGGGACCAAGCAGATCGCCAACTTCACCACCCATTCCTACCCTCACGTGGGCACGCTGCTCGTCGGCCTGTTCGCGCTGGGCGTCCTCCTCATCACGGCGCGACGAATCATGGTCGACGGAAGACAGGTGCGCATCTGAAACAGCCCGAGGTGGCCCGAGGACGATTGGGGACGATGGTCAGCACGACCACGCGGTACGGGCTGAGCATCGTCGGCTACCTCGTCAATCACTCGGATCGCTGGTCGCCCGTGAAAGCGATCGCGGATGGGACCGGCGTGCCGGTGAACTACCTCTCGAAGATCCTCAGCCGCTTGGCGAGGGAAGGACTGGTCGATTCGGCCAAAGGATGGGGTGGCGGGTTTCGGATCCGCGCCGATGTCCTCGATCGCCCGATTCTGGACATTATCGTCATGTTGGAAGGACGGGCCGCCGGAGGATCGCCGCCGTGCATCTTCGGCCTCGCCCAGTGTGACGCCGAGATGCCCTGCCCGCTGCATGATCAGTGGAAAGAGGTCCGCGAGGGGTATGATCGGATGATGAGGGACACGACGATCGCGTCGCTCCGCCTCCCGGAGAATCGACGACTCGGCTAACGGAGCAGCGCAGCATGCTACCTCTCATCATCCAAGGCGGTATGGGCATCGGCGTTTCCAATTGGCGGCTGGCCAACGCCGTCTCGCGGACCGGCCAGCTCGGCGTCATCTCGGGCGCGTGTCTCGATTCGGTCTTCGTGCGACGGCTACAGGATGGCGACCCGGGCGGCCACATGCGCCGCGCCATGGAGCAGTTCCCGATTCAGCGCATCGCCGACGAAACGCTGCGGCGATTCTTTCGCGCGGACGGACGGGAGCCGGGCGAGCCGTACAAGCTGCTTCCGCTCGGGCGTCAAGCGATGCCGATCGCGCGGCAAGAGCTCACCATGTTGGCCGGATTCGTCGAAGTGTTCCTGGCGCGGGAAGGTCACGCCAATCCGGTCGGCATGAATCTCCTCGCCAAGATCCAGCTCCCCACGCTCCCGACTCTCTATGGCGCGATGCTCGCCAGCGTCGGGTACGTGCTGATGGGCGCCGGCATTCCGCGTGAGATCCCGGGCGTGCTCGATCAACTCGCGCAGCATCAACCGGCCCGATTCCGCTTCGATCTGGAAGGGCCTCCGGCGGGGACGGTCGAGTATCTCGAGTTCGACCCGCGCGTGCATTGGGCGACGACGACCACGCCGACCACGCCCCCGCCCCTCCTGCGCCCGAAGTTCTTACCGATCGTCGCGAGCAACTCTCTGGCGACCATGCTCGCCCGCAAAGCCAACGGTCGGGTGGATGGATTCGTGATCGAAGCGCCCACCGCAGGTGGCCACAACGCTCCCCCTCGCGGCGAGGCCCAGTTCAACGAGAGGGGCGAGCCGATCTACGGGGAGCGTGACGAGGTCGATCTCGTGAAGATGAAGGAGTTGGGCTTGCCGTTCTGGTTGGCGGGAGGCGCCGGTCACCCCGGTCGCCTCATCGAGGCGCAGGAGGCTGGCGCTGCCGGGATCCAAGTCGGCACGCTCTTCGCGTTCTGCGAAGAATCGGGCTTCGACCCCGCGCTCAAGCACTCGGTCCTCGACTCGGCCGCCCGCGACGAAGTGACGGTGCTCACCGACGCTCTCGCGTCCCCCACCGGCTATCCCTTCAAGGTCGTCGATTGGCCGGAGAATCTCGAACCGGACGCCCCGCGGGAACGGGTCTGCGATCTCGGATACTTGCGCATCGCGTATTCGCGAGAGGACGGAGCGGTCGGCTACCGCTGCCCGGCCGAGCCCGAAGCGGCCTACGTGGAGAAGGGCGGATCGATCGAGGAGACGGTCGGCCGTCGCTGTCTCTGCAACGCGCTCTTCTCCGCCGTCGGCCTCCCGCAGGTCCGAGCGGGGATCGTCGAGCCGCCGATCGTGACGAGCGGCGACGATCTCGCGAACATCAGCGCCTTCCTGCGCGGCCGCACGAGCTACGCAGCCGCCGATGTCGTCGCGTATCTCTTGGCGGCGCCTCCTGCGACTGTTGCACCCGCTGCACCCGCTGCACCCGCTGCGCTTGCTGCGCCTGCCGGGCCTGGCGCACCCGCCGCCCGCGCGGCTCGGGATCCTCTCGACAGTTTGTGAAAAAGGTGCGACTCGCCGCGCGGCTAGTCGCACCTTTTTTCACAAGCACACCCAGACCAAACGGCGATGGCCAGCATCGCGTCGCGGGCGAGGCGACGGCTGCCGACGGCGTCGGGTGGAGGATCTCGACCCGAGCCTGTGCGCTTTTCGCCCCTCGCCGTGTTGCCTCCTATGAAGGAGGACACATGCACCATCGATTCATCGCGTTCCATCGCTTGGTTCCCGCGCTGAACCCCACCCGGCTCGTCTGTTGGGTCGGGGCCGTGGTCGGAGCCGGCGTCGGGGTCGTCTTCGGAGCGGGCGCCGCGTCCGCGCAGTTCAGCATCTCTCGATTCACGGTCGACGGAGGCGGCGGGGCCGGTTCGTCGGGCGGGTTCTACGCCCTCAGCGGAACGATCGGTCAGCCGGACGCGGGCCGCCTGTCGGGCGCGAACTTCACACTGAACGGCGGCTTCTGGATGGGCGGCGGCGGCGTTGTCTCCGGCGTCGAAGACGGCGAAGACGGCGAAGACACCGCCAGCGACGGTGAAGGGGACGGAGACGTCGCGAGCCCGACCTCCCTTCCGCTCACGTTCCGGGTCTATCCACCCAGCCCCAATCCCGTCACGGCGCAGATGGCGCTCGCCTTCGATCTGCCTACGCCGAGTTCCGTGCGCGCCGTGCTCTACGACGCATCCGGACGCCTCGTGCGGGTTCTCGCCGACGGGGCCCTCCCGGCCGGCAAGCACCAACGGAATTGGAATCGCAGCGACCAGGCCGGCGCTCGCGTCCCGGCCGGGATCTATTTCCTCCGGCTCGACGCCGGAACGGATCGAGATCAACGAAAGATCGTCGTTCTCGACTAGTCCCACCCGCCCGAAAACCGCGGGCTCGAGCACCCCTCGAGCCCGCGAGAGGAACTTCGGCCCGAGCCTCGGGCCGAGATAGGAGAACTTCGTCATGAAGACATCGCGTTGGCGCAACCGACTCTCGTCGTTCGCGCGCGCGCTCGTCGCCCTCGGACTCTGCGTGGGCTCGGCGCACGCCTTCGTCCCCGCCGAGGAGCAAGCCGCTCTGGAGATCCCGCTTCCGTACCAGCGAGAGACTCTGGTCTACGGAGCTGCGGCCACGTCGACGGCCGACCCCGAGGTCCGCGCGTCGATCGAACGCCAGCTCGGCGGGCTGTGGTCGGTGCATTCGTGGAACCGCCACGCGCGGAGTCCGCACTATGTCATCGGATCGGGCGCCGACGTGGCGCCGGCGCTCTTCGACCGATCCGACGCCGAGTCGGCCGCGCTCGCCGTGCTCAGCTCGAATGCGAGTGCGCTCCGACTCGATCCGCAACAACTCCGGCTCGACCAAGTAGTCGAGGCCGAGGACAAGTCGTCGGCGCACTTTCAACAGACCTACGAGGGATTGGACGTTGTCGGCGGCCGCGCGCACGCGACGTTCATGAACACGGGCCGCGTCTTCGTCATGGGCTCCGACTTCTACCCGATCGAGAACTTGGAGGTCACGCCGGCCATTTCGAACGCCGACGCCGAGCGACTCGCCATCGACGCTCTGCCGCACGCGGAGCGATCGGTCTCCTCGAAAGCGGGCGAAGAAACAGGCCTCTTCGTTCTCCCCTATCCGACGTCGGCCGACACGTTCGATCCGCGGCTGGTCTGGAAGGTGACGGTCGAGACCGACGGTCGGAGCGGCGTCTTCCACACGTACCTCGATGCCGCTTCGGGCGAGATCCTCTGGCGCTACAACGGCGTGCACTACGCGTTCTACGAAGGCGGAGTCGAGGCCAGAGTCCAGCACACGACGTGGTGCAACGCCGAGACGAACCAGGCGCTGAAGTACGCAGAGGTGACGATTCCGGGTCTCGGGACGACGACCTCGAACGGGAACGGCAACTGGTCGATCGAAGGGGCGGACGTCGGCTTTCGCGAGGCAAACACTCAGTTCCGCGGCCCTTTCGTCGACGTCAACCGCGCCACCGGCGGGCCGGACGCATTCATCCTCGACTTTGTCCTCCCGGGCTTCCCGACTGCTCTGAGTTGGAGTGACGCGAACTCGCGCCAGGACGAACGAGACGTTTTCGACGCAGTGGCCGACCTTCACGACTTCTTCGAGTCGATCGATCCAGGCTTCGGCTTCGCCAACAGCCGCGTCAACGCCAACGTCGGAGTCTCGGGAGAGTGCAACGCGTTCTGGAACGGCAGCAGCATCAACTTCTACAACGCGAGCGCGAACGGCTGCGGCGGCGGCGGATGCGCGAACACCGGCGAGATCCAGAGCGTGATCCACCACGAGTACGGGCATGGCGTGCAGGATCATGTCGTCGGAGGGAGCGGGAACGAGGGGATCCACGAGGGGAACGCGGACATCCTCGCGAACTTCATGACCGACGAATCGATCATCGGCCGTGGGTTCTGTCTGAACAACTGCTCGGGCGGAATTCGCAACTCGAGCAACAGCTTCCAGTACCCGGAAGACCTGACGGGCGGAGTCCACGCCGACGGTCGGATCATCGCCGGCGTGCTGTGGAACGCGCGCCAGAATCTCGTGAGTTCCTTGGGCGCCGCGGCCGGCAAGGAACAGGCGGCGATCCTCTGGCACTGGGGCCGCAAGCTCGAGCAGCCGGGTAACCAGCCTGATCAGTGTCTCTCCATGTTCATCGCCGACGATGACAATGGCGACATCTTCGACGGTACGCCTCACTTCGACGCGATCTGCGCAGCAGTGACCGCACATGACACCGACGGCGACGCGTTCGATTGCCCCGAGGCCGGCTCGATCTGGGTCGACTTCGACTACGTCGGTACGGAGAGCGGCACGCAAGCGCGTCCCTACAACTCACTCTTCCAAGCGCACACCGCCGCTCCGATCGACTACGTCATGAAGGTCCGAGATGGGACGTCGCCCGAGACCGGGACGCTGTCGAAACGCGGCGTGATCCGCGCCATCGGCGGAGTAGTGAAAGTCGGCGCGCAGTAGTTCCCGAGACCCCACCCACTCACGAATCGAAGCTCGGCCCTCGCGTAGGGCCAGGATGAGGAGAACTCTGTCATGAGTATGTCAATTGGCCGCTTCTTCGCCCGATTGCTCGGGTTGTGCTTGATCCTTGGCGCTGTCTCCGCCTCCGCACAGACGCCGCTGGGCACGGAGTTCAGCTACCAAGGAAGTCTCGAATTGTCCGGCGCTCCGGTCACCGGGACCGCCGACTTCCAGATCAAACTCTTCGGCGCCGTCACCGGCGGCAGTCAGGTCGGTTCGACGCAGGCCTTGAACGGCGTGGCGGTCGGCGCCGGCGTCTTCACCGTCTCGTTGGACTTCGGCGTGAGCGCGTTCACCGGCGACAAGCGCTGGCTGGAGATCGCGGTGCGGAGTCCCGCGGGTAGCGGCTCGTTCGTCACGCTGACTCCGCGGCAGCCGCTGACCGCGGCGCCGTATGCCTTGAAGACGCGCGGCGTCGACGGATTCTCCCTCGATGCTTCCGACGGAACACCGACGGACGCCCTCATCGTCGACGCAGCCGGCAAGGTCGGCATCGGCACGGCGTCGCCCGCGACGACGGTCCACCTTCGGAGCGCTGAGCCGGTCATGCTCCTGCAGGACACGGACGCGCCGGCGAACCAATCGGGATACGTCGGATTCTGGAACAGCGCTTCCGCTGAGACCGGATGGGTCGGTTTCGGCACGCCCGGAAGTCCACACTTCTCGGTGTTGAACGCCCGCAGCGGCGGCAACATCGAACTCGTTCCCGGCAGCGGCGGCAACCTGAGAGTGTTCCCCCAGACGGAGGTGTTCACGGTCACATCGAGCGGCAACGTGGGAATCGGCACGATCAATCCCGCCATGCCGCTCCAGGTCCGTCGCGAGGAACCTGTCTTGATTCTCCAAGATTCCGGTCCGGTCTCCACTCAGTCCGGCTACCTCGGTTTCTGGAACAGCAACTCGAGCGAAACGGCCTGGGCCGGTTTCGGCACGCCCGGCAGTCCGCACTTCACGGTCCGCAACGCGCGTGCGGGAGGAAGCATCGTGCTCTCCCCGGGCGCGGGCGGCGTCGTGAGCGTCCCGGTGCTCGAGATCACCGGCGCCGACTTGGCGGAGCGATTCCCCAGTTCGGACGAAGTCGAGCCGGGCATGGTGGTCGCGCTCGATCCGAACAACCGCGGCCAGATCTGCCTCGCGCGAGGCGCCTACAACCGCCGCGTCGCGGGCGTCGTCAGCGGGGCGAACGACTTCGCCGCCGGCGCGGTCCTCGGCAACTTGCCCGGACACGAAGACGCCCCGGCGATCGCGCTCTCGGGCCGCGTCTACGTTCGCTGCGATGCGGCTCAGGGCGCGATCGAGATCGGAGACCTGCTGACGACCTCCGACACCGCGGGCTATGCGATGAAGGCCGAAGACCGCGAGCGTGCGCACGGCGCGATCATCGGCAAGGCGATGGAGAACCTCTCCGAAGGCCGCGGACTCATCCTCGTCCTGGTGAATCTGCAGTAGCGGGTCGGTTCGGCGAATGCGCAGGCGGCGGGCGCGAACTGCCGCCTACGCCCCCGCCTCCAACCGCCGCGCCATCGGGAAGAGCAGGTTGTTCTCCGCGTGGATGTGCTGGTGCGTGTCCGCCTCCAGTCGCGCCATCGCCTCGTAGAACGCGTGGTAGGTCGGACACCCGTCGCTCGGCACGACGAACCCGGCGGTCGCGGATCGCAACTCGGCGAGGATCTCACCCACTCTCTCGTGCTCGAACTCCATCATCTCGATCGGCCCCTGCACCGGCGGCCGACCCGGGAGCGGACCTCCGCGACTCGCCAACTCCAGGATCCAAGGGAAGAGCACTTGCTCCTCCTTCAGCAGATGCGGCTCGAGATCGGCGCGCAGTTCCCCGCAGGCGACGACGACCGCCGCGAGTTCGGGATGTCGCTCGCCATGCGCCTTCTGCACCTTCGTGGCCAGCTCGGTCAGGCGCGGAAGCTCGGCCTTCAGATACGCGTGGTGGGTCTCGAGGATGTAGCGGATCAACTCGACCGGCCCGGTCGGCAACGCCGCGGGAGCCGCCGCCGAGTTGGCGTCGGTATTCGCGTCGGAGGCCGCCAGTTCGTCGATCACCGCCGCGAGCGGGATCGCACCCGCTTCGCAAGCCTGCGCCAGCGTCTTCTTGCCCTGGCAGCAGTAGTCGATGGCGCGCTGTTCGAAGACGCGCGCGCGCGCCGGCCGTTCGAGCACGAGTTGGCCGACCGGACTGTTCTCGTAGTTCATGACTCACCTCCTGTGGATGACGAGACGGACCGAGCCGGGAGCGACTTCGCTCTCTTGGCCAGCTTCCGTTCGAACTGCCTGCGAAAGACGGTGCGGAGCGCGGCGTGCTTCAGATCCTGCAGCGGGTAGTGACGTGAGCTGAGCGCGCGGCACTCCTCTGGGAGCAGCACCAGACTGACGTGGACGTTGGGGGCGATGCCGATCGGGAGCCGATGCTCCATGCACGCTTCGTAGAGTCGGCGGAAGACAGGCACGAGCTCCTCGGTCTCGGGCGGCTCTCGTTTCGCCAGATCGGTCCCGACGAGCGGACGGAAGACGCAGACCGTCGGAACCGCGCCGGCCTCGGTGATCCAATCGATGGCGCGGATCGTGGACTCCGCCGGCTCCAGCCCCGCGATGATCTCTCCGTTCGTGACCCAGGGCTCGTCGCGCGGCCCCTTGTCCCGAAGCGCGGCGCAATACCGGATCGCATCCAGGTAGTGATCGAGCCCGTACTCCGCGTCTTTCCCCGGGCAGATCTCCCGGAACAGTTCGCGATCGTAGATCTCGAAGCAGAACGACACGCGGTTCACGCCGATCGCGCGCAGATGGTCGTATCGCTTCAGGTCGCGGTGCGGCGGAGTCTGCACCCCGACCAAGAGCCCCAGCTCCTGCTTGATCCGCACGATGAACGGCTCGAGGATGTCGAGATAGGTGTCGCCTTCGTAGTGTCCCGTGTTGAAGTCGACGTAGGTGATCCCCGACTCGTCCCGCGCCGCGCGCACCACCTCCATCACCTCGTCCAGCGACTTGTCGTCTGCATCATCGATGCCGAGGTTCAGGCCGACGGAGCAGAACTGGCAGTTCACCTTGATCGGCTTCGCGGTCCAGTACTCGCAGACCTTCGCCTGATAGATGCCGAGGTACGTGCCCTGCAGCGTGCCGATCCGCGTCATCGGCTTGCCGCTGGTGGTTCTCCGGTCGTACCAGCCGGGACGCGGCGAGAGTTCGACCGTCGTCACGTCTTCATCGAAGTGACGCAGGAGATAGCGACCTTCGCGCCGGTGCAGCGAGTAGGGAGAGCGCTCGACGAAGTGTTCGACGACGGGAGCGTTGGTCCAGAGACCGCCCGGCAGGATCATCTCGAGACCGCTGCCCAAGCCGGCTCGCGTCCGCACGATCTTGCGTCCGCCGTCTTCTTCGACATGGCACGTCTCGTCCAACCGGACGCCTTTGCAGAACAGGTCGAGCTTCAAGAGCGCGGAATTCGAGCGGAGATCGTGGATCGAGATCATGGGGCGGATCCTCTGGAACGAGACAAGTCTCCCAGAGCGAGCGGTGATCCGCGATGTCGATTCTCGACTATAAAATTGTACAGAAGCGTGGTGATTAGACGGTCACGACGTGCGGATTAGCTCCGAGATTCGCTCAGCGCTTCACGCAGCGAGCGGCGCGAGACGCGCAACGGGCAACGGGCAACGGGGCTTGTGAAAAATGGTGCGACTGTTGCCGGCAATAGTCGCACCATTTTTCACAAGCTTCGACCCACCCGTATCTCTCCGATTCCGCTACGAACGTCGCCGACCGCGACGCGCCGCCATCACTCCCGCGAGCCCGAGCCCTAGCCCGAGCCCTAGGCAGATCAGACTCGACGGCCGAACGTGCGATCGTTGGCCGCAACGAACGCGGCGTCGCCCCAGTTCGCGGGGTCTTGGCTCCCCTCGAAGGGGTCGTTGACGTCGGCCCAGCTCGCCGCCAAGCCGATGTGCGGCGCGAAGAAGGACCCGAAGACGAGAACGGCGGCGACACGGACGAGGCTCGCACGCGTATCGCCGACGAATCTCGACCGCGACTAGAGCCCCCGAACCGCGTAGAATGCCGCGCTCCCGGCGAGGCGGCCGGAACTCCCAAACACCAGCAGATTCCAGCGGAGCGGAGGCGTTCGTGGCGCAGCAGTTCATCTACACGATGAAGGGTCTGGGGAAGGTGCATCCCCCGGACAAGGTCGTCCTGCGGGACATCTGGCTCTCCTTCTATCCGGGGGCCAAGATCGGCGTGCTCGGGCACAACGGCGCGGGCAAGTCCTCGCTTCTTCGCATCATGGCCGGGCTGGACCCCGATCACATCGGCGAGGCGACGCCCGCTCCCGGCATCCGGGTGGGATTTCTGCCGCAGGAGCCGGTGCTGAACGCGGAGAAGGATGTGAAGGGGAATGTCGAAGAGGGGCTGCAGGAGATCCGCGATCTGCTGACGCGCTTCGAGACGATCTCGAACAAGTTCTCAGAGCCGATGGACGGCGATGAAATGGAGAAGCTGCTCGCCGAGCAAGCCGACGTGCAGGAGAAGATCGAGGCGGTCGACGGCTGGGATCTCGACCGCAAGATCGAGATCGCCATGGACGCCCTGCGCTGTCCGCCGGGCGATTGGGCGGTGACGAATCTCTCCGGCGGCGAGCGACGTCGCATCGCGCTCTGCAAGATCCTCCTCCAGCAGCCGGACATGCTGTTGCTCGACGAACCGACCAACCACTTGGACGCCGAATCAGTGGCGTGGCTCGAGCATCATCTGGAGCAGTTCCCGGGAACGATCGTCGCGGTGACCCACGATCGATACTTCTTGGACAACGCGGCCGGCTGGATCTTGGAGTTGGACCGAGGACACGGCATCCCCTGGGAAGGCAACTACTCGTCTTGGCTGAGCCAGAAGTCGGAACGGCTGCGGCGCGAAGAGAAGACCGAGTCGAAGCGGCAGCGCACACTGGCGCGCGAGTTGGAGTGGGTGCGCCTCAGTCCGAAGGCGCGGCAGGCCAAGTCGAAGGCGCGTCTGCAGGCGTACGAGGAACTCCTCCAGCAGGATCAGGAGAAGCGACAGGAAGTCGCCGAGATCGTGATTCCGCCGGGACCGCGGCTCGGCGATGTCGTCGTGCAGGCGAAGGGCGTGAAGAAGGCGTTCGGCGACAAGCTGCTCTTCGATGACCTGAACTTCAATCTGCCGCGCGGCGGCATCGTCGGCGTGATCGGCCCCAACGGCGCCGGCAAGACGACGCTCTTCCGCATGATCCTCGGACAGGAGAAAGCGGACGGCGGCGAACTCGTCGTGGGCGACACAGTGGTGCCCGCTTATGTCGACCAGTCGCGCGACGCGCTCGCGGGCGACAAGTCGATCTGGGAAGAGATCTCCGGCGGCGAGGACAAGATCGTGGTCGGCAAGCGCGAGATCAGCTCACGCGCCTACGTCTCCAACTTCGGCTTCAAGGGACAGGACCAGCAGCTCGCGGTCGGCGGCCTCTCCGGCGGCGAGCGCAACCGCGTGCACCTGGCCAAGCTCTTGAGGGCGGGCGGGAACATGCTCTTGCTCGACGAGCCGACCAACGACTTAGACGTCGACACGCTCCGCGCGCTCGAAGAGGCCCTGCTCGACTTCGCCGGCTGCGCCGTCGTGATTTCCCATGATCGCTGGTTTCTCGACCGGATCGCGACGCACATCCTCTCCTTCGAGGGAGACAGCCAGGTCGTCTGGTTCGAGGGGAACTACAAGGACTACGAACTCGACAAGCGTCGCCGCCTCGGCTCCGAAGCCGACACGCCGCATCGCTTGAAATACAGGAAGCTCGTGCGGAGCTAAGTCAACGGCCCGCGGCGCCCGCGGGCCGTTTCCGCCCTGCACCCGCGGGCGCCAACTCCTCTCGAAACGAGTTGGCGCCCGCGCCACATTCTCCGCTCACTCCTCCAGCACTCACTCCTCCAGAACCCACTCCTCCGCCGGCGTCCGCAAGTTGTACGACGAAGACATCACCGCCCCGTACGCCCCCGCATTCTCGATCAGCATCACGTCGCCAGGATGCGTCTCCGGCAACAGCCGATCCCGCCCCAGGACATCGCTCGATTCGCAGATCGGACCGACCACATGCCAGTAGCCGGAAGGCGCCTCGTCGAGCCGCGTCAGATTGTGGATCGTGTGCCACGCGCCGTAGAGCGCCGGGCGCAGCAGCGAGTTCATCCCGGTCGCCAGCCCCACGAACCCGACACCGGCCTTGCGACGCACCTGGGTCACGGGCGCAATGAGCACCCCCGCTTCGCTCACCAAGAACCTCCCCGGCTCCATCCGCAGCTCTAGCCCGACCGCCGCGCGACGCAGCGACGCGAGGCTTGCGTTCAACGTCCGCAGATCGAGCGGCGGTTCACCGGGCCGCTCCGGCACGCCGAGTCCTCCTCCGAGATCGATCCAGCGAAGATCACTCAGGTGAGCGCGCAGTAGGTACAGCGCCTCGCCGACCCCGGCCCAACACTCCGGATCCATCACGCCACTTCCGACATGGGCGTGCAGTCCGGTGATCCGCACGTCGTGAGACGCGAAGAACGCGGCGAGGCCCGCCACCTCGTCGGGCAGCAGTCCGAACTTCGCGTGCGCGCCGGCGGTCTTCACCTTCTCGTGGTGCCCGCGGCCCAGACCCGGGTCGATCCGCAGCGCGAGTTCACGACCGCGAAAGAGCTCCGGCGCCTCGCGGATGAGCTGCGGCCCGTCGATCGTCACGTTCGCGCCCGCCGCGAAGGCCGCTGCGTATTCCTCGAGTGGACAGAAGTTCGGCGTGAAGAGGACGGCGACGCTCGCGCCGAAGAGATCCCGCACGCGCGCGATTTCCGCCGCCGAAACGCACTCGAAGCCGAGCCCGCTCGCACGAATCGTCGCGAGCACACGCGGATGCACGTTGGCCTTCATCGCGTAGAAGATCTGGTCGATGTTGGTCAGCTCGCTGCGTAGGGACGCGACCCGATGCCGGATCGTGGCGAGGTCGTAGACGTAGCGCGGGCGGCCGTCCGCCATGAGACTCAGCAGTTCGGCGCGACGCGTGCGCCACCAGACCGCGCCCCCGCGTCCACCCTCAACCTCACCCTCATCTTCGCCCTTCCCCTGCTGGGCTCGGGCATCGAACGCTCGCCGCCCCGAGAGCATCTCCCACGTTGGCCCCAGCCGGTCTTCCTGCCCTTGCGCCGAGAACAGCGCCGCGTGCAGTCGCTCGACCAACACGGCCGCGTCGTCCTCATCGACGACGAACGAGAAGTTCAGGTCGTCGGTCGACTGCGTCACGAGGTGCACCGGCCGTTCACCGAAGGCCGAGAGCGCTGAGCCGAGCTGTGCGAGCGCGGTGCGAAGCCGTCGCCCGACGATGGAGATCACAGCGCACGGATGTCTCACCTCGACCTGTCCCAGCGAACCGAGCCGCTCCACGAGCGCCGCGAACGATCGCCCATCGACTCCGCCCGGAAGTTTGTCGAGCGTGACGCTGACCGACGCCTCGGAGGTCGCGACGAGATCGATCGAGACCCCTTCTTCCTGGAAGCAAGCAAACGCGCGCGCGAGGAAGCCGGGGGCCTCCCAGATCGAGAGGGTCGAGAGCGTGAGCAACGTCACGTCGCGACGGCAGGTCACGGCCGTGAGACGCGGGCGATCGTCATCGAGCGGCGTCACGCGCGTGCCGTCGGCCTGCGGATCGAGGGTCGAGCGCACCTCGAGCGGAATGCCCTCGCCGGTCAAGGGCGCCAAACAGCGCGGATGGAGCACCTTGGCGCCCATCGCCGCCAGTTCCTGCGCCTCTCGGTAGTCGAGACGCCGGATCAGTCGAGCGGATGGGATGACGCGCGGATCCGCGGTGAACATACCGGGCACGTCGGTCCAGATCTCCAGCCGTTCAGCGCCGAGCAACGCAGCGAGCAACGCCGCCGAAGTGTCGCTCCCTCCGCGTCCCAACAGACAGGTCTCGCCCGTGCGCGTGCGCGCGAGGAATCCCTGGGTGAGCGCGACTTCCGCCCCCTCGAGCAGCGGCTCGATCCGGCCCGGATCGTGTGTGATCGGAACCTGCGCCTCGAGGAACGCGCGCTCCTCCGGTTCGTTCGGACGCGGCTCGCTGCGCAGCAACTCGAGCGCGTCGAGCCACCGAGCTTCGAGCTCATGTCGACGCAGCGCGACGACCCCGATTCGCGTCGACGCCATCTCCCCGAAGCTCGAGGCACGCGCGATGACCCTCGGTGTCGCCTCTTCGGTGAGGCGGATTCCCTCCAGTCGCCGGGTCAACTCTCGGAAGAGCTCTTCGACTGGCGCCCACTCCTCGGGCGACGCAGAGAGCTCGCGCGCCAATCGCTCGTGGGTCTCGCGGATCCAGCCGAGCGCGGTCGAGTCTCCCGCCGCGCGCGCCTCGTACACCGCCTGGAGCAGCCGATCGGTCACGCCAGCCAGCGCCGAGACGACGATCAAGACGCGAGGCGGGGCCCGTTCTCACTCTGACGGATCGGGTGCACGCGCTCTGCGATCACCCGCCAACGCTCGGCCGACACGACCGACGTGCCGCCGAATTTCAGGACGACCCATGGACTCGACATCCGCTCTCCAGCGTCGGCGGATTCTACGGCGTGCGGACCGCGTCCGCCGGCCCGAACAGGTCGTCGAACAGGTGCTGAAGCGTGTTCGACGACCGAAAGAGAGGTTCCATTCCCCTCAACGAATGACGGTGATCGGACGCGTGTGCCTGGTCCCGTCTTGCGCAGCAAACGAGAGGAAGTACCGGCCGGCCGCGAGCGACCGCGGAATGTCGACCGCGCCGCCCGCGCTGGTCAGTCCGACGATCTCGCGTCCCCCCGCGTTCAGGACGCGGACGTTCGAAACCGACGAAGCGTTCTGCGCCAGCTCGACGATGCGAACGCTCTGGCCGCGCACCGGATTCGGGAAGACGACGAAGAGATCGTCGCGCTGACCGATCGGAGTCGCGACATCGGCCGGATCGAGGAACGAGTACTTCCACATGTCGCTTCTCAACCCGCTGTTCAGCAGGCCACCGGTGAAATACAGCGTCTCGTCGATGATGAACGTGCCCGGGGCCCAACGCGCCTCGCCGGGATGCGGCGTCAGTTGGGTCCAACTATCGAGCACACCGTCATACTCCCACATCTCGCCCGTGGGGAACTGATCGTGCGACTCGTCTTCGCCGCTGAGGACGTAGCCTTTCCCGCCGCGCGAGAACTGCGTGCCCGCGACGCGTCCCTCGGACGGGAGATCGTCCATGCGGGTCCAGGTGTTGGTGTCGCGGTTGTAGCGGTAGACATCCTTGTAGATGCCGGCGCCGTGACCGAAACAGACGTACGGCGTGTTTCCGATATTGAAGTAGTAAGGATGATGGCGGTTGGGCCCCGGCAGATCGGGCCGTTGCACCCAGATGTTGGTGGCGATGTCGTACTCCCACCAGTCCTTGAGATTGCCGGTCTGGGCGCCGCCGCAACCGACGAAGATCTTCCCGTCATCGGTGATGACGAAGGCGGGATGCGTGCGACCCAGCGCGGGGAGCGGCGCTAGCTGTGTCCAGAGCGCGGTCTGCGGGTTGTACTCCCACAGGTCGGCCAAGAAGACCGAGCCCGATCCGAAGCCGAGATAGCCTTTGCCCCCCCACTGACCACCGTAGGAATAGGTGCGGTCAGGTCCCGGGAAATCAGGCAGAACGGTCCAGCTATCGGCGACCGGGTCGTAGCGGAAGAAGTCGTCCGAGATAGAGGACCCGCCGGTGGTGGAGCCGGTGACCAGATACCCGAATCCGTCCAGGGCGAAAGTCACCGGATGGTGGCGACCGACGCCCGGGAAGCTCGCTACTTGCTCCCAAGTTTGAGCGGAAGAGACGGTCGCGGAGACGAAGCAGAGGGTCAAGGCGGCGATGTTTCTCAAGTGCATACGGGTGGCGTCCCTTCTCGAGATGCGGGGGGCGTGGAGGCGAGGGTCTCGACGAATCCGGTGGGCCTGGACTGAGCATCAGGATATCCGACGGGACCCCGAACTCGCGACCCACTCTCGCTCCAGCAGTCCGTAGAAGGCGGTGTCCGAGATCTCGTCGTTGACGATCCACCGCTCCCGCAGGAGCCCCTCCCGCTGGAATCCGAGTCGCTCCAGCGCGCGGCAGGACGCCGCATTGCGCGAATCGGCGTCCGCTTCGAGCCGATGGAGTCTCAGCGGTCCGAAGGCGAAATCGACGACGGCGACGAGCGCCTCGTTCATGTAGCCGCATCCCCAGTAGGCGCGGCCCAAGATGTAGCCGATCTCCGCGCGGCGATTGCCGGGATCGATCCCCATGAGGGTGCAAGTGCCCAAGATCTGGCCGTCCTCGATCCGCTCGACGCCCCATTGCAGCAGGTCGCGCCGCGCGAACCCTTCGTGGATCCGTCCGATCAGTCGATCCACCTGCGCTAGATCGTTGTGCGGCGGGCTGCTCCAGTACCGCATGACCTGCGGATCGGAAAAGACGTCGAAGAGCGCGGTGCGATCGGAGTCCTCGATGCGGCGCAACCGGAGCCGCGGCGAAGTCAGCGTAGGGAACTCCTCCCAGTCGATCACGACCACCTCCGGAATCGGCGCCCGAACCCGAGAAAAATAGGAGTGTCGCCTGATCGGAGAATCGGTGCTAGGGTTCCGCGGTCTGGCTGGCTGAATGAGAGTCTGATCTGGTCCATAGTGCCCACGCTCGTTCTCTTCACTCGCCTTCGGGCCCACACGGTGGCCCCTTTCCTCTTGGACCCGGAAAGCAAAAAGAATGGGTCCCCTAGATCCCCACAGGAGGGAACGCACGATGGGTACGAAACTGTACGTTGGCAACTTGACCTTCGATACGAACGACTCTGATCTCGAGGAATTGTTCGCCTCGCAGGGTGCCGTTCGGAGTGCTCAGGTCGTCATGGACCGGGACAGCGGACGCAGCAAGGGCTTTGGGTTCGTCGAGATGGGCACCGATGGAGAGGCGCAGAACGCCATCTCCGCCCTGAACGGCCGTGACTTCAAGGGCCGCGCTCTCACCGTGAACGAGGCTCGCCCCCGCGAAGATCGCGGACCTGGCGGCCCGAGCCGTGGCGGTCCTCCGCGCGGCGGCAGCGGTGGCGGCGGCGGAGCGCGTCGCTACTAGTTCGCTGGTTCGCTGGTTCGCTGGTTCGCTGTTGAAAGACTCTCGTCAGCGGCTCGCGCAAGCGGGTTGAAAGACGGGTTTGAAGAAGAGGGGAAGCGTTCACGCGCTTCCCCTCGATTCTTTTTTGGGCGTGGGCGCCCCGGCGCGGCTTTACTGCCGGTCGCGCACGAAGCGCTGGCGGAGCAGAGTGTCGAGCGCGAACTTGCCCGGACCGTTCAACAAGATCAGAAGTGCGATCGCGAGGTAGAGCGAGGCCAGCTCCCACGATCCGCCCCTCCCGACGAACGGCTGCCCTTTCGCCATGTGCTGCGCCACCGCGCCGATCATGGTGCAGGCGACGCCCAACGCGGCGAGCGGGGCCAAGAGTCCGACGATGAGCGCGAATCCGCCGAAGACCTCGGAGAAGGCGGCCAGCGCCTGGAGGAAGGGCGGCGCCCAGGCACCCTCGCCCATCCAACTGAACGGCGTCTGGATCTTGCCCCATCCATGGAAGATCAATCCGGCCCCCGCGATGACGCGAAGGAAGAGCAGCGCCGAGCCGAGCCGAGTCGAACTCTCGGGCGGAAGGAAGAACGAACGCACGTGACCTCCTGGAGTGAGCGCCGCGTGAGCGCGGCTAGTCGATCAACACGACCGAACGGGACACTGTTCCCTTCGCTGTCCGACCACTCACGAAGTAGACGCCGGCCGCGACGCGGCGTCCATGTTGATCGCGCCGGTCCCAGTCGACCGATCCCGTCGCGGCGACCAAGGTGCGAACATGTCGTCCGTCGAGCGCGTGGATCTCGATCTCGACCTCGGCCTGCGCGGGCTGCAGCGTGAACCGAACCGACCCGCGCGCAGGGTTGGGTTGCGCCACCAGTCCGACGGATCGATCGCTCGGTGGAACATCGGGCGCATCCGACACGCTGACACACTGCGTCGCGAAGCTCCGGACCTCGTCGGAATCGAAAGCTCCGTAGAGCGCCTCGGACGAGTGTTCGATCGCGCGCCCCACGTCATCCGTTCGCAACGTCGCCAAGAGCGCGCCGACGTCAGGTCGTGAGAAATCGTAGACCCAGACTCGCCCGCTCGGGCTTCCGTCCAGTTCCCCACCGGATACGAAGGTCACCACCTCGGCCACCGTCACGTCGTAGGCTGACAACGGGGTGCGTGTCTCGCGCAGGAGCACGGGCGCCATCGGATCGGCCAAGGCGACGAGTGCGATGCTCCCCTGCCCCGAGAGGTCGGCCAAGCACGCGATGTAGGCGATGCCGTTGGATATCTCCACGCCCCGAGCCGGTCGCGCCAGCGACAGCGATCCGAGCAAGACAGGACTCTCCGGATCGCTCACGTCGACCAACTGCACGAACCCAACCGTCTCGCCACCGACGACGCACGCGAGCGCGTCGTCCTCGCTCGCCACCTCGACGCGGTACGCCTTGCCGGACATCGGCGTGCTCGAGGCCGTGCTGAGCGATGTCGGGATCGCGACGTCGAGGACCTGCAGACCAAAGTCACCGTCGGCCACCAGCAGATGATCCCCGAGGAGCGCGCCGCCGTAGGCCGTACCCGGCGTGTCGAGGGCGGCCACCGACTGCGGCGCGGCGGGATTGGAGACATCGATCACGCGACACCCGGAGGCGCCGTCGCAGATAAAGGCGTACGGCGGCGCCAGAGTGACATCGTGGGCGAACGAAGGAGTATCGATGCCGCCGAGGCTGGAGGGCGCCAGCGGATCGGCCAGGTCGAAGATGCGAAGCCCCGCATTCCCGTCCGCGACATAGAGGCGATCGTCGACCACCGCGAGTCCGCGAGCGGCGCCGGTCGTCGTCGCTACGCCGAGTTCTTCCGGCAAGTCCGGCGCGCCGAGGTCCAGCACGTCGAGAACGCCGGCGGCGCCGTCTTGGAGCACGTAGCCGAACGCGCCGCTGTGCGCGATGTCCGCGACGTAGCCGCCGGTCTCCAGAAACCCGTCGAGCGCGGGCGGCGACAACGCGGCCAACGCGGTCAACGCGACCGTCGCGCCGCATCCGTTGAGCAGGTGATCGGCCGTCAGATCGAGCGCCGCGCCGTCGCAATACCCGAAGCCGAGCGAAACGGGCGCCATCGGATCGGAGATGTCGAAGTAGTCCACGATCGAACTTCCGCCCGCGGCCAGGACCACGCCGTTGGTCTCGATCCCGATGCCGAACGAAGTCGTCGTGTAATCGCTCAGAGGGAATCGCAACAGCTCGGTCGGTTGAGACGGCGTGCTCACATCGACGACGGCGATGAAGAGCGGCCCCTTCACTTCAGACGTGCAGGCGAGGAAGATCGAGTCTCCGACGCGCGTCAGTCCGCGCGGAAAGGCGCCGACCAACGGCAGGAACGAGATCGGGCTCGGCGCCGAAGGGTCGGTCACGTCGTAGAGCCAGAGCTGCGCCCCGACCAAGACGTAGAGCCGATTCCCCGCCGCCAAGAGGCCGCCACAGGCCGGCGCCAGGACACTCGCGCTCGAGATCGGTGCGTACGGATCGGAGACGTCGTAGATCCGGAAGAAGTCGCCGTCGCAAACGTACAACCGCTCGTCGAGCAGATCGGCGGAGCGAGCCCAACCGGGCGTGTCGACCAGCGCGGAGACCGCAGGTTCGTACGGGTCGGCCAGGTCGAGGACCGCGAACCCGGCGGCGCCGAGCGCGATCACGCCGCGCGGTCCCTCGACCGCGAGCTGCACCCCGCCCGGCGGACTGCCGAGCGTGGCGATGCGGTGGAGCGTGTCCCGATAGTCGATGCACTCCGCGCCGGCCGGAGAGACCTCACCCGAGAGCGGGAAGAGAGCGAGCGAGAGCAGCGCGAGCGCGCGACGGCCGCGGACCGGAACCATGGATGGGACTCCTACGATGTGATCGCGCCAGACTCGCGTGCCATCGATGGTGCGATGGATCCGCCCCGTCCTGCAAGCGCCAGAGGTTGTATCCTCCCGGCCATGGGGCCATCCGATGAGAGCTGGGAGCTGTACGGTTCGCTCGCGCCCCTCTACGACGCCTTCTACCGCACGATGGATTACCGCGGACAAGCGGACCTTTACGCGCGGCTCCATCGCGAACTCTCGCCGGTCGGCGGACGGCGCCTCCTCGACCTCTGCTGCGGCACCGGTCGTCACGCCGCGCGGCTGAGCGAACGGGGCTATCGCGCGGTCGGCTACGACCAGAGCCGCGCGATGCTGCGGGCGGCCGCCCGCCGGTTGGCGGCGGTGGTGCGCGGAGATCATCGGAAGATCGCGCTGCGGGGTCCGTTCGATCTGGTGACCTGCGTCGGCCACTCGCTCTTGCAGGTGCAGACACCCGTTTCGTTGCGGGAGACCCTCGCGCAGATCTTCGCGCTGCTCGCGCCGGGCGGCGTCTTCCTCTGCGACATGATCGACCGGCGCGCCGGTCTCGACTCACGCGAGCACGAGAACTTCGACGAAGAACTCGGGCTCCGCTACGGCATCCAATGGCTCTGGGACGGTTCGAGCGAATCGATCACCACCGTCGTGCGGATGGGAATCCACCAGGGCGGCGAGGAGATGCAAGCCGAGGATCGGCACCGGCTACTCGCGCTCGAGGTCTCGCAACTCGTACGGGAACTCGAGACCGTCGGCTTCGATGTGCACACCTATGAAGACGACGTGATCGAAGACGACGCCGAGTCCGACGCCGAGTCCGACGCCCAGTCCGACCCCGCGCCCGTCCCGCTCGATCCCGACTCCCGCCACGCCCTGCTCGCCTGCGTCCGGCCCGCCTGAGCACCACCGCTTGACGTGCTCGACAACTCGGCGCATCGTCGTCGCGCGTCGAATGGTCCCCAACCGCCTCTGAAGGCCCCCGTGCCGCGCTCTACCACCCGCTCGTTCTCCCCTCTTTTCGCCTTTGTCCTCACCCTCGTCCTTGCCGCGGTGATCTGCTTCGCCCCGGGGTGCAGCGACGACGACGACAAGGATCCTGACCCCACGCCGGTCGGCGCCTTCCACCCGACGGAAGACGCCGAGATCGAAGGGACGATGGACGTCACCTCCGTCCTGATCCCCGCCGGTGTGACGATCACCGTGAGCGACGACCTCGACCTGCACTGCACGGGTCCGGTGGAGATCGCCGGAGAGATCGTCGGCGAGTGCGTCGAGATCGCGATCGAGAGCGATGAGGCCATGTCGATCACCGGTGAGATCCGCAATGCCTGCGCGACCGACACGACGCTCCGTTCGATCCGACTCGTCTGCGACGGAGAGCTCACGTTGGTCGACGGCGAGATCCGGTCGGCGGGCGATCTCGAGATCTCGAACGATCCGAGCAAGGCGCCTGCTGCGTCGACGGAGTCTGCGTACTCACGGACGCAAAGACCTGTGCGATCGCGCTCGGCGACTACCTCGGCAACGGATCCGACTGCGTGCCGGATCCGTGTGAAGGAGGTGAGGGCGCCTGTTGTATCGAGGTGCGCACCTGCATCGTCACGACTGAAGTCGCGTGCCTCGACGAGCGCGGAACCTATTTCGGCGACGGGTCGACTTGCGAGCCGGAGAATCCGTGCGCGGGCTTCGGCGGCGCCTGCTGTCTGCCGGAAGAGGGGTGCACGTTGGGTTTCGAGAATGACTGCGCGCTGCTCCAAGGCAGCTATCAAGGCGACGGAACCTCGTGCGAACCGGACCCGTGTCCGTCGACGCCCGGCGCGTGTTGCAGCTGGCTCGACGGCTGTGTCATGACGACCCCCGAGGCCTGCTTCGGAGAGTTCGGGGGAGTCGGGAGCCTCTGTGTTGATTGCCCGGATATCTTTATCGAAGGGTTCTGGGACTGCGTTTTCGACGTCCTACAGGATCAGAATCCGCCGCACGATCCGTTCGTCGGCGGGCGGAACATCCATTCGTTCTCGCTCTCGGGGACGGGGAACGCGCTCGGCGCCACCGGCTCCGCGCCGTTCGTCCACGGGAAGGGAACGATCTCGCAGTTGGGCGCCTTCGTGCTCGAAGGTGCGGGGACGGTGGCCGGACGACCGAACGTCAACGTACGGTTCAGCGGCACGATCTCCGCGCGCGCGCCGGGGGCCGGTTGGGTGCTCGAGGGGGAGTATCGGTTCGGCAACACCACGGCGCCGTTCCAACTGCCCGGCGGCCCGATCACCTACTCGGTTCAGGCGACGAGGAAGTAGCGGCGGGAAGACATGCGCGCGACGCTAGACTCGCGCCCATGCCTTCTCTCCTGAAAGGCGGGCGCGTGCCCGTCCGACTCTGGGCCCGCGTCGAGGACGTGGAGTCCGCTGCGTTGCAGCAGCTCCGCAACATGTCGAGCCTACCGTGGGTGGCGCATCACATCGCGGTCATGCCCGACGTACACCTGGGCAAAGGCGCCACGGTCGGATCGGTCGTCGCGATGCGCGGAGCGGTCTCGCCCGCGGCGGTCGGCGTCGACATCGGCTGCGGGATGGCGGCGGTTCGCACGTCGCTTCGCGCCGAGGACCTCCCGGCCAACCTGCGCGCGTTGCGCTCCGCGCTCGAAGATGCGATTCCGCTCGGCTTCGAATCGCATCGCGATTCGGTGGAGAAGAAGCTGCCCGAACGGCTGCGTCGCGAGGTGCGGCGGCATCTGGAGAAATTCCGCGAGCTCTCCCCGGCCGTGAAGTCGCTGGAGTCGCGCGCGGTCCATCAGGTCGGCACGCTCGGCGGCGGGAATCACTTCCTCGAGCTCTGCCTCGATTCCGGCGGGCGCGTCTGGCTCCTCCTGCACTCCGGCAGTCGCAACATCGGGAAGAGCCTGGCCGAGCACCACATCGCGCAGGCGAAGAAGCTCGGGCACAACCAGGCGCTGGTCGACCGCGACCTGGCCGTCTTCCTCGCCGGCTCGCCGCAGATGGAGACCTACCGTCGCGACCTCTATTGGGCGCAAGAATACGCGCGGCTCAATCGCGCGGCGATGATGGCGCTCTATGAGGAGGTCATGCGCAGGTTCTTTCCGCAGATCTCCTTCGGCGAGCCGGTCTCGTGTCACCACAACTACGTCGCCGAAGAGACCCACTTCGGCGAACAACTGGTCGTGACGCGGAAAGGGGCAATTCGAGCGGGCCGCGGCGAGATGGGGATCATCCCGGGATCGATGGGCACGAAGTCCTACATCGTGCGCGGCCTCGGGAATCCTGACTCCTTCGAGAGCGCGTCGCACGGCGCGGGCCGGCGCATGAGCCGCAATCAGGCGAAGCGCACTTTCTCGCTGGAGGAGATGCGCCGCCAGACCGAAGGCGTCGAGTGTCGCAAGGATGCGGGCGTCCTCGACGAGATCCCCGGAGCGTACAAAGACATCGACGAGGTGATGGCAAACCAGAAAGACTTGGTCGAGATCGTCGCCGAGCTCAAGCAGGTGATGTGCGTCAAGGGCTGACGCCGAAAGCCCTCGCTGGAAGAGACGGCCGCGAAACGCGCGCCAGATCCGCCACTATTCTTTCGGGCCGGCTCCCGCGCTACGCTTTCCCGCACGATTCACGAGTTCGGGCCAACCGTCGTAGCGCACCCCTGCCCCCGAGGAGTCCCCGGATGAAGCACGCAAAACTCTGTCACTGCCTGGTCGGCCTCGCGTCGATCGCCTCACTCGGGGCCGCACTCTCGGCCCCGCTCCCTGCTCGCGCGCTCGACCTCCCCTACTCGACCGTCTTCAGTGGTCCCAACGGCTCGCCGTGGCCCGCGCCGTGGTTCGACGGTGGGTTCCATGTCACCGTGTGGGACTTGCAACAGAACCGTGGGCGGTTGAACGGTGACGCGACGCGGGTGGCGCGGATGATTCTGTCTGGGTACGCGGAGTTGGATGTCGAAGCGGAAGTGACGTTCGAGTTCGAGGACGTGCACAACCAGGGGATCGGCTTCTACGTGCGGCAGAACGGCGGCACGTTGCAGGAGTACCAGCCGCACGGGCAGGGGTACGCGATGTTCCTGAAGGGGAACTGGGCCTGGCCGGAGGATCTCGGACTCTGGTGGGAGGTCAACGGCGTCGAGACGCAGTTCGCGTGGGGGAACAATCCGATCGCGGGGGGACTGCAGAACGACACGCGGTATCGACTGCGCTTTCGCGTGACGCAGAGCGATCCGGCGACGACTTTGATCCAAGCGAAGGTGTGGCCAGAAGCGCTCGCGGAGCCCGGCCCGTGGACGATCGAAGCGTTCGACACGCGGCCGGAACTGCAAGGGACGCTCGGCAGCTTCGCGATCGACATCTACAACTTCGCGGGCGCGCAGCCGATCTACATCGATGAGCTGAGTATCGTCCGCGTTCTCGAGCCGTCCTCGGCGCAAGACCCGGACGACTCCCCGAACTCCCACGGGCCGCAACTCTCGCTTCCCTCCCCGCACCCCATCACGAGCAGCACGGAGCTCCGCTTCGCACTTCCGTCCCCAGCCACCGTCACCCTCCGCGTCTTCGACACATCGGGTCGACAGGTCGCGGCGCCGTTCTCCGAGTTCCTCGACGCCGGCGCCCATCGCCTCGCATGGACCCCGATGGACCGACGAGCACAGTCGCTCGCCCCCGACGTCTCCTTCCTGCAGCTCCAGTCCGACGGCGCGGAAGTGAGTCGACGAATCGTCGTGGCGAGGTAGTTGCTTCGGGTCTCACTGTTTGTGTCTGCTTCCTCGACGCGGTCGAGGCGAGCTTCGAGAGACTCTCTGCGATGCCCGCGGTGGGTGCGACGCGCACTCGTTTCAAAACGAGTTCGCGTTCCACGAGGAATCCCGACACAACTGTCTGATCAGATCGCGATTGCGCCGCGGGGCGAACGGCGTGATTGTTTGCGGCAGTGAGATTCATCTTTCCGATCATCGCGGCGGTTGTCGTGGGCGCCTCGATCGCCGCGGTCGGCTTCACGTTCGTCTTCGCGCATGGGACGTCGTATCTGTCGAACGATCCCGCCGCGTGCGCGAACTGTCACATCATGACGGAGCAATACGACGCATGGTCGCGAGGGAGCCACCACGCGGTCGCGGTCTGCAATGACTGTCACGCTCCGCACGACCTGATCGGGAAGTACACGACGAAGGCGATCAACGGATGGAATCACTCGAAGGCGTTCACGACCGGTAACTTCGTCGAGCCGATCCAGATCACCGCGCGCAATCGCGCCATCACCGAACATGCCTGCCGATCATGTCACGCCGACTTGGTCCAGATGATCGACGCCAACCACCGTCCGGGAGGGGAACTCGCATGTCTCCGTTGTCACGCATCCGTCGGGCACATGCAATGAAAGGCGAGGGAGGCTGGGCGCGCTGGACGCTCTTGCTCGTGCTCGTCGCGGCCATCGCCGGGCTGCTCGCGATGCTTCTCCTGGGCAACATCGCCGAACGCAAGCAAGAGGCGAAGAATCCGTTCTTCCGCGTGGTCGAACTGACCGATCAGACCGAGGACCCGGAGATCTGGGGGAAGAACTTCCCCTATCAGTACGACGGATACCGACGCACGGTCGACCAGACGCGCACGCGCTACGGCGGGAGCGAGGCGATCGCGCGGACTCCTTCGGACGCAGACCCGAGATCGATCGTCGCGCAGTCGCGACTGGAAGAAGATCCCCGGCTGAAGCGGATGTGGGACGGCTACGCGTTCTCCGTCGACTTCCGCGAGGAGCGGGGCCATGCCTTCATGTTGGTCGATCAGGAGTTCACCGACCGGCAGCATGCCGCCAAACAACCGGGGGCCTGCTTGCACTGCCACGCTTCGGTCTATCTGGCCTACGAGAAGCTGGGCGACGGCGACATCACCGCCGGCTTCGAGAAGATGAACCAGATGCCGTACGCCGAGGCGCGCCAGCACGTCACGCATCCGGTCGCGTGTATCGACTGCCACGACCCCGAGACAATGCAGCTCCGCGTGACGCGACCCGGGTTCCTGGAGGGGATCCGGGCGCTCGAGGCGATGAAGGGAGTCGCCGACTACGATCCGAACACGATGGCCACGCGCCAGGAGATGCGCAGCTTCGTCTGCGGCCAGTGCCACGTGGAGTACTACTTCAAGGGTCCGGAGAAGCGGCTCACCTACCCATGGGCGAAGGGGCTGAAGATCGAGCAGGTGCTCGAGTACTACGACGAGGATGGGCACAAGGACTGGACGCACGCTCGGACAGGGGCCGACGTCCTGAAAGCGCAGCACCCGGAATTCGAGATGTGGAGTCAGGGCATCCACGCGCGGTCGGGCGTTGCGTGCGCCGACTGTCACATGCCGTACCAGCGAGTCGGGGCGCTCAAGGTGAGCGACCACCACATTCGCAGCCCGCTGCTGAACGTGAACGCGGCGTGTCAGTCCTGCCACCACTTTCCGGAAGCCGAGATGCTCGCGCGCGCGGAGCAGATCCAGTCGCGCACCTTCGCGCTGCGTAATCGCGCGATGGATGCGCTCGTCGATCTGATCGACGACCTAGAGGAAGCTACCGTGGCGGGTCGGACGGATGAGGCGATCGGCGAGGCGCGGCGGCTGCAGCGGCAGGCGCAGTTCCGGCTCGACTACGTCGAGGCGGAGAACTCGATGGGGTTTCATGCGCCGCAGGAGGCGGCAAGGATCTTGGCGGAGTCGATCGACTACTCGAGGCAGGGGCAGTTGATTTTGAAGTAACCCGCCGCGTTGCGCGGCGGGTTGCTTTCTGGCGACTCCGAGATGAACTCGAGGTTGCCTGGGTCTGTTGGGGTTCGAGTGGAAACGCTGTAAATGAGGTACGCCGCGCGCAGCGCGCGGCGTGTCAGATTCCTCTGATCAGCGCGTTCCTGACGGAACGCGCTAATTCTTCTCCTCTACACGCCTCCCCCATCCCCGCCAACGATCCGTCTCGTCCCACCAGCACCGGATTCGGGATCCCCGTCACCATGTACGCGGCGACCAACGGACCCTTCCAGTCCTGCTGGTCGTACATGTGGCGCCACGGCATGCCGTTCTCTGCGATCCACGCGCGGTAGGCCTCGGGCGTCGTCTTGTCGGCGTAGTCGAGAGAGATGGACAGGACCTCGAAGCCCTCGGGGTGGAGCTGCTCATAGGCGGCCTGGAGCGCCGGCAACTCCGCGCGGCAGGGTCCGCACCAAGTGGCCCAGAAGTCGATCAAGAGGACCTTGCCTTTGTACTGATCGAGGGAGACCGGCTTGCCGTCGATGTCCACGCCCGCGAGCGCGATCGGCCAGCGCGCGCTGACCATGTCTTCTTGGAAGAAGATGCCGGCGACCTGCTTCGCTCCCGCATCGGCGGACCACGTGTCCCCGAACTGGCGGACGCGATCGGCCAACGAGGCGCGCGCGTCGCCCGCTTCGATCAGATCGAGCGTGAGGAGGAACGCGGCGGCGGCGCCTTCATGCTTCGCGCCGGCCGGAACCTGGCGCAGTTGCGCCCGCGCCTTGGCCGACTCACTCGCCCATCGCTCATCCTTCGCGTCTTCCAGGCGATAACGGCTGTAGGCGGCGACGCCGGAGCGATAGTGCGCCTCCGCCTTGCCCGCTTCGCTCGGCGAGCCGGCCAGGTACCGGTCGATCTCCCGCTGCGCCGCGTCACTCATGGCGCCCCACGGTTCGTAGGGCGACTCGATCCTGGAGACGGAGCGAACGCGCTCGAGGCCGTAGTCGAAATCGGCCGGAGGGTGCGCGCGCAATGTCGCGAGACGACGCGCTTCCAGGTCGAGGCGCGCTTGGGTCGTCTGATACCCCTTCCAGATGCTGCCGTGCGCGCGGATCGTCTTCGTCTCGCGAGCGGCCCAGGCATCGAGACTGTCGACCGGAGGAATGCCGGGCGCGCCGGTATCGTACTCGGGCATGCCGGCGGCCAACTTCAGGTCGCCCGCCAGTCGATTGGCGCGCGACTGCTCGA
Source organism: uncultured bacterium (assembly GCA_964631125.1). Taxonomy (GTDB): domain Bacteria; phylum Eisenbacteria; class RBG-16-71-46; order CAIMUX01; family CAIMUX01; genus CAZVYN01. The sequence goes on from CAZVYN010000002.1 coordinate 66,027, forward strand.
CCAGCGTCGCGAAGCGAGGATCGGCGTGGAGCGGCGTCAGATCGCTATCGCTCTCCAACTGCTCGGGATTGTCGAAGCCGCCCGCCACGAGCGCGGAGATCGCGGCCAACGCCGCGTCGAGCTTCCCCGCCTGCGCGAACGCGCACGCCTCGTTGTAGTGCGCGAGTCGACTCTTCGGGATCAGCACGTTCTGCGCCTGGAAGACGGCGACCGACTCGTCGAACTTCTTCGCGGAAAGGAGCGCGTAGCCGGAGTCGGTCAGCGCCGCGTATCGCGCGAGCAGCTCGGGCGTGTAGATCTCGGGACGCGCCTCAGCGGCGGGCGCGGAGGTCTTCGCGTCGCGGGCGTCACGCCCGGCGCAGGCCGAGAGCGAGAGGAGGAGAAGCGTGAACGGAGCAGCGACAGCGACTGGGACAGCGACTGCGCGGTAGTCAGAGCGCGATCGTCTGCCATGATTCTCGGGCGCTACGAACATGACGGCATCTCCTGTTGGTCGACGACGCGAAGGTCCACCCGGCGTGGCGGAGATTCTACCCCTCGAACCGGAACGCGAGCGTCGCGATTGTCTGCGAGCACACGGGCCGGCGCCTGATGCACATCCCAGATCAACCCGACTCGTTGGAAGACGCGCAGGATCTCTCCGGTGATGTCCCATTCCCCCTTGAAGAACCCCTGCCTCATCGCGCCAGGGTAGTGGTGATGGTTGTTGTGCCATCCCTCGCCCAGCGTCAGCAACGCGAGGCCGCGGTGGTTGCGGCTGTCGTCGGTGGTGGCGAAACGTCGCCAGCCGATGCGGTGCGAGAGCGAGTTGATCGTGTAGGTGCCGTGATAGAGCACGACGGTCGAAACGCAGAAGCCCCAGATGAAGAGCTGCCACGCGTTCGTGCCGAGCGACGGCGCGATCCGCTCCAGGAGGGCTCCGAGCGCAAAGAGGACGACCCCGAGCGCGGTCGGCACGAGCAGGTCGTGGCGATCGAGCCACCTGAGCTCGGGGAACTTCTGGAAGTCGGCCATCCCCTCGCGGGTCGAACGGAAGTTACTGCGCAGCCAGATCCATCCCACGTGGCTGTAGAAGAAGCCGTCTTGCACGGGAGAGTGCGTATCGCCCGGCTGATCGGAGAACCGGTGGTGATGGCGATGGTGCGACGCCCACCAGAGCGGCCCTTTCTGCGCGCAGGCGTTCGCCGCGACGGCGAAGACGAACTGCGCGGCGCGCGACGTCTTGAAGGTGCGGTGCGAGAAGTACCGATGGTAGAACGCCGTCACGGCGAACATGCGAACGAAGTAGAGGGCGACGCAGAGTGTGACGGAGAACGGACTCCAACCCACCCAGAACACGGCGAAGCAGGCGACGTGGAGGGCCAGGTACGGAATGAGGGCGCCCCACTCCAACGATCGTGCGGAATGCGAAGACATGCGACTCCTGGGCGACGAAGTTCGGTGGCGACGGGGCGGCGGGGCGACGATAGGGCAGTCGTGTGGGCCGAGCAACGAGTCGCTGTCGCATGCTTCGAGCGCGCCGCCCCGGAACTTGCTTCGGATCCCTGATTCGAAGGGCCTAGAGTGAGTGTCCATGGCTGCATTTGATCGCAAGCACACAGTCGGTGAGGCGCCGGCCGAGGCCAAGCTTCGTCACGCCGAAGGGGTGGCCGAGGCGAAGCTCCAGGCGGCCGAGGGCGTGGCCGACGAGAAGGTCGAGCAAGCCGAGATCGCCGCGGACAAGAGGCTGCTCCAAGCCCAGCGCGAGCTGGCCTACCAGCGCGACATCTTCGAGCGCTTCTTCGCGCTCTCGCTCGACATGATGTGTATCTCGTCTTCGGACGGATCTTTCCTGCGCGTCAGCCCGTCGTTCGATGCTCTCGGCTACAGCCGCGAAGAGCTGCTCTCGATCCCGGTCATGGATCTCGTCTACCCGGACGACCGCGTCATCTTGCGGGTCGAAGACAGTCAGATGGACGAGGAGCTGGCGCTCCGCGCCCTGGAGAAGAGCAACGTCGTCAATCCAGTGGTAGTGGAGCGGGATGGAGTCGAGGCGCTCGACTACCTCTTTGCCCGCGGCGCCCACGCCAACCGCGACCCGTCGGCGATGCCGCAGGTCGTGCTCCTCGACGTGAAGCTTCCGAAGCTCGACGGCCTCGAGGTGTTGGGGGAGCTGCGCAGCAACGAACTCACGAGGTACCTCCCGGTCGTCATCCTGACCTCCGCGATCGAGGACGAGGATCTCCTTCGCAGCTATAGTCTCGGCGCCAATAGCTACGTGCGGAAACCGGTCGACTTCGTCCCGTTCATCGAGACCGTCCGCCAACTCGGGCTGTATTGGCTCGAACTGAATGAAGGGATGCCGCGCTGAATGTCACGACTCGGCCGCAATGACCCCTGCCGCTGTGGCAGCGGGAAGAAGTACAAGCAGTGCTGCCTCGCTGCGGATGACGCCGCGCTCGTGGCTTCGCCCGAGTATCGGGCCGGCAAGTGGATGGAGATCGATGCGACGGTGGGACGTGCGATCCGGCGATTCGCCGAGACGCGCTTCGGGCCGGAATGGTCGCTCGCGGCCGAGCACGAGTTCCTGGCGGCGGCGCATGAAGATCATGAAGGGCATGGGGAGCACGAGCACTCGGCGGAGAACTGCGACCACCCGGAGGCCGACGTTTCCCTCGCGCCTGACTGGTCGCTCTACCACTTCCAGGCGGAAGAGGGAGTCTCCGTCGCCGACCTGTTCGCGGCGGAACGTCTCGACACCCTCGACGCTCCGCAGCGAAAGTGGTTCGAGGCGCAGCGCGCCGCCTGGTTCTCGATTTGGGAGGTCCAGGTGGTCGAAGCAGGCATCGGCCTGCAGCTCACCGATCGGCTCACGGGTCAATCCTGCTTCGTGCATGACCCCGGGGCGTCCGCGGATCTAGTGCTACAAGACGGCATGCTGGCGCGGGTCGTGGAGTGCGATGGAATCTCGATCATCACGAGCGTGCATCCCGCGGCGTTGACCTCGGATGCGTTGGTGGAGATCGTCGACGAAGTCGCGGCGGCGCTAGAGGCGCCGGCTGGCTCGATCCCCGGCGCGTCGCTGAAGCGTCCCGAGGTTGCCCTCGGCCTTGCGCATGCGTGGGACACGCTAGTGATGGAGTTGATGGAGGCGCCGAGGGAGTAGCTCGGAGCGGGGCGCGGGGGGCGGCGTTGCACGGCGGCCGGCAGCAGCGGCGAGCGGCGGCGGGCAGCAGCGGCGGCCAGCGTCGGCAGCGGCGAGCGATCGGGACAGGCGCGGCTGGCGATTACTTCGCTCGAGAATATATTTGTCGAAATGATCTTTTTTTGTTGACAGATATAAGATGACGAACCACGTCGGAGATGTGCTGTCATGCAAATTCGGCGTGGAAGACGCCTGGGTGATCGCTGACGCGCGATCTCGACCGCAGACGGCCTCGCGACTATCTCACCGTTCCGAGCCTGGCCTGCGGCCCCCAGGCAGGCCGGAAAACCGGCGTGATATAGATGTGAAATGAACAATTACATCTCTTCGAATCAGCGCGGATCGACGACCGAAGTCCGTCCGAGTTCGCTTTCAGACCATGAGTTGCTCACGCGTCTACATCAGCTTGCCGCTCGCGAGAGCGAGGCGACAGCCTCGTTGATCGCGCACCTCGCCGAGTTCGATGTCCGGCGGCTCTACCTGGGCCAAGCCTGTTCATCGTTGTTCACTTACTGCACTGACGTGCTGCATCTGTCGGAGTACCAGTCGTACGCGCGGATCGAGGCCGCGCGAGTCGCACGGAAGTTCCCGGTTGTCCTCGAGATGCTCGCGTGCGGCGACCTCAACCTGACGACGGTCGGTCTGCTCTCGCCCTGCCTCACGGAAACAAATCATCTCGCGCTGCTGGGAGCAGCTCGACACCGGAGCAAGCGCGAGGTCGCTCGATTGGCGGCCGATGCGCGGCCGCGCCCGACCGTACCCGATACGGTTCGTAAGTTGCCGTCGGCGGCGAGCGGCAGCGCGATACCTGCCAGCGCCACGCCGGTCGTGAAGGCGCCCTGCGGGGTCAAGTTGCCGGCAGGAGCACTGTTCCCTCCGACGACGCCGATGCCCTCGGCGCCATCGGCGCCATCCACGCGTCCTTCGGCGCGGGTCGCGACGACGGAGCCTCTTGGGTCGGACCGCTACAGGATCCAGTTCACGGCGACCGCAGAGGTACTCGAGAAGCTTCGACTCGCCCAGGACCTCCTCAGACATCAACTCCCGGACGGGAATCTCGATCGCGTCTTCGACCGCGCGCTGAGCGCACTGATCGAGCAGATCGGTCGCAAGAAGTTCGCCGCCAACGGTCCGCGCCGGTCGCCGCAGCGGAAGCAGCCGCTCGCATCGAAGCAGTCACGTCATTTGCCGGCCGAAGTGAAGCGTCGAGTCTGGGCACGCGACGGAGGGCGGTGCAGTTTTGTCGGTGAGAGCGAGCGGCGATGTCGCGAACTTGGTTTCTTGGAGTTCCACCACGTGGCCCCGTTCGCACGAGGTGGAGAGGCGACCGTCGAGAACATCGAGCTGCGGTGTCGCGCGCACAACCAACACGAAGCAGATCTGTGCTTCGGGACTGGGTCCGGACCCAGTTCGCGCCGCTCCTCAGCTCACGCCCACGGATCGTAGGTGCCGACGTTCCAGATGTGGCCCTCGAGGTCGCGGCAACTGAAGCCGCGGCCGCCGTACTCTTCGTCTTTGATCTCGATCAAAATGGACGCGCCGGCGGTCTTCGCTCGCTGGTAGACGGCGTCGGCATCGGCGACGACCAGATACGACGTCTGTGTCTCCGCGCCTCCGATTTCATCAGGCTGCTTGATCAGACTGCCGTACTCGCCCTCGCGCACCGGTCCGAGCATGACCATGCCGCCTCCGAGGGAGAGCTGCGCGTGCGCGATGGTGTCGTCGGGACCGGGAACGATGAGGTGCTTCTCGAATCCGAAGACCAAGCAGAGCCACTCGATGGCGGCGGTCGCTCGGCGATAGCTGAGACAGGGGACCACGCTGGTACGCAGGGGCTGCCTTGCCTCGGACATGGGGACCTCCTCGAACTGTTCGGCGTGCAACTCACCGCACGCCGATGAGCGGACGTGCGAACGAGCTGGGGAATGGATCCGGCGGCGTCGGCCCCCATGGGGCCGGGCCGCGAGCGCGATCGAACCCGAGTTTCTCCAGACGCTGCATCCATTCGCCAGTGAAGAATTGGGAGGCGCCCGGTTCGCTCGCCAGCTCCGACGGAATCGAGGTGCAGCGCAGCTCCATCCGCAAGCCTGGAACGCCGGCGGTCACCGCCTCACTCAACTCGGACATGCGCTGGAGCAACTGCGGTTGCTGGGCCGTGAAGAGCAACATGTCGGTTCGCTTCTTCATCGCGTTTCGACTGGCCGGATCGATGATGAGCGGCCGGGCGTGCGTCCAATAGTTCATCACGACCCACGCGCGGATGGTCACGGTGTCGGTCACGCCGAGTTCGCGAAGGCGGGTGGCCAGTGCCCGATAGTCGTGCAGGTCGGGTCCGAGGAGGAGGTTTCCCATCACGCCGCCGTCTGCGTGGATATGCCCGTCGAGGATGCGCGGAGGAAAGAGCCCGGGGATGGCGGTGGCGGCCAGCAGAAGCGTGCGGATCCGTTCGCGGCCGTCGGGTGACTCGGGTGACTCGGGTGACTCGGGTGACTCGGGTGACTCGGGTGACTCGCCCAGCTCCGTCGCGAAATCCCAACGCCGTCCTACGCCCAGGTCGTAGTCGGTCGTGGCGATCGTGATCTGTCGGTCGCGTCTGAACTCCTCGCGCAACTCGTCACACATGCGCTCGTCGAGTTCCCGCTCGATCGTCTGTTCGAGACGCCCCGTCTTCAACAACCCACCGTCACGCCTCAGGCAGAACCACCAGTTGATGGTCGGCGCGATCCGCTCGGAGGCGTGTCGGTAGAGCGAGGTCAAGGTATCCAGCGACGCTTCGGTCCCGAGGAGTGCGAACGGCGATTGCAGCGCGCCCGTGCTGATTCCGGTCACGAGATCGAACTCCGGCATCGGAGCATCGCTCCGCGTGCGCCATCCGCGCAGGAAGCCGGCCCCGTACGCGCCGTTCTGTCCACCGCCCGAGAGCAGCAGGATGTCGAGCGTGTGATCGCCGCGTAGCTTTGCTCGGCGCGCGAGCCGCGCCACGACCGTGTCGGACACGGCCAGTTGGGACGCGCGCAATACCTCAGCGTCGGCCGCCAACGTCTCGAAGGTGGCCGGCGGATGGTGCACGGTCGCGCATCCGCCGAGAGATTGAGCGACGAGGAGGATTCCGACCAGACAGAGAAGCTTCGCCCTCAGGAGATGGATGCTGATGTCGCCGCCCCCAGGTCGAAATGCCGCCGCAGCCACCCCCGGATCGCCTCGATCTGTCGTCGACCCATCGAATGGCCGCTCTCGAACCAGACCAACTCGGTCGAGACTCCGGCCGCGACGAGCGCGGTCAGGCTGCGCTCGGCGGAGTCTGGGGGGACGACGGTGTCTTGTCGACCCTGACAGAGGAGAACCTGCATGCCGGCGGCGGCGGCTCGCGGCATCGCGTCGGTCAGGACCTCGGTTTTGACCCGCGCGCCCGAGACGATGAGTCCGCTGAACTCCTCGGGATGTCGGAGCGCGAGGACCGACCCGCAGTAGCCGCCCTGCGAGAACCCGAGCAGGACGCGGCGGCGCGGGGAGAGGCCCTGTTCGCGCTCGACCGCGTGGATCGTCTCGCGCACCTGCGCCTCGACCCGCTCCAGCGCGCCCTTGAATGCATCCTGATTGCCATCGTAGTCGTACCAGCTCGCGCCGTGAGTCTGGCCGGTGAGGGGCGGAGCGTCGAGCGAGGCCCGCAAGAACAGAAACCGCAGCGGCAGATCGAAAAGTCGGGCGAGCAACCGCGCGAAGAGCGCCTCGTTCATCCGGACACCGTGCAGACAGACGACAAGCGGAGCGCCGGGATCGACCGCGGCGCCCTCCATCCGCCAGCTCAGAGGCGCAGCGTTCATGTTCGCAGGCTATACTGCCGCGGCTCCGTCGATCTAGCCGACGCGAGCCCGGATCCCCCACTACCGACGACCCCGAGGAATTCGATGGCGATGCCACAAGCGACGACCAAGACGAAGGCGACTTCCCGCGCGAAGACGACCACGAAGCAGGCGACGAAGCAGACCACGATGCAGACCACGAAGCAGAAACTGACCGCGCTGCGCGTCGCCATGCGCGCCCAGGGACTCGCCGCGTTCCACGTCCCCTCGACCGATCCGCACCAGAGCGAATATGTCCCCGCCTGCTGGCAACGCCGGGTCTGGTTGAGCGGATTTACCGGATCGGCGGGCGAAGTGCTGGTCACCGCCTCCAACGCCTACCTCTGGACTGACGGTCGCTACTTCTTGCAGGCGACCGAAGAGCTGCGCGGCTCGGGGATCCAGCTCATGAAGATGGGCGAGCCGGGCGTACCGACGCTGGCGGAACGGCTGCAGCAAGTCCTGCGCCCCGGCGAAGCGCTCGGCGTCGACCCCAAGATCGTGACCCCGGCCGGAGCGCGCGCCTTGGAGCAGGCGACCGCCGAAGCGGGCGCGCGCGTTGTCTTCATAGACGAGAACCTCGTCGACCTGGTCTGGATCGATCGGCCGGCGCTCTCGGCTGGTCCCGTCGTCGCGCACTCGAAGAAATACAGCGGCGAGGACACTCGCTCGAAGCTGCGGCGGCTACGGGCCGAAATGAAGAAGCGGGGCGCGGACGCGCATCCGCTGAATGCACTCGACGCGATCGCCTGGTTGTACAACATCCGCGGGCGCGACGTGGAGTACAACCCCGTCGTGATCTCGTATGCACTCGTGACCCTGAAAGAAGCGACGCTTTTCGTCGACTCGGCCAAGGTCAGCCCGGAGGTTGCGCGCGCGCTCGCGCCCGACGTCAGGGTGCGGCCCTATGAGGAATTCGAGAGCGAGTTGCGGCAGTTGGCTTCGCGCCAGGGGAAGATCTGGATCGACCCGACCTCGGCCAGCCGCTGGATGCTCGACCTCGCGCAGGGCGCCCCGCTGGTCAAGGAAATGAGCCCGGTCTTCCCGATGAAGGCGCGGAAGAACGCGACCGAGATCGCCGGCATGAAAGCGTCGCATGTGCGCGACGGCGTCGCGATGGTCCGTTTCCTCCACTGGCTCGAGCGAGAGACGCCGAAGCGAAAGCTGACCGAGATCTCCGCCGCCGACAAGTTGGCCGCAATCCGCTCGGAGGGCGAACTCTTCCAGGGACTCAGCTTCCGCACCATCTCCGGCTACGGCGCGCACGGCGCCATCATCCACTACTCGGTCACGCCGGAGACCGACATCCCGCTGGAGCCGAAGGGAATCTATCTGGTCGACTCCGGGGCGCAGTATCTCGACGGCACGATCGACATCACCCGGACCGTGGCGATGGGCAAGGGGATCACGAAGGAGCAGCGCGATCGATTCACGCGCGTGCTCAAGGGGCACATCGCCCTCGCGCGCGCCAAGTTCCCTGCCGGCACGCGCGCGCTGCGGCTCGATACGCTGGCGCGGATTCCCCTCTGGGAGGCCGGCCTCGACTACAACCACGGGACAGGACACGGCGTCGGCGCCTACCTCAACGTGCACGAGGGACCGCAGTCGATCAGTCCGTGGCGTGATCAGCAGCACCCGATCGAAGAGGGGAACATCTTCTCGAACGAGCCCGGCTACTACGAACCGGGTGTCTATGGGATTCGCATCGAGAGTCTGATCGTGGTGCAGCGCGACGCCGCGCTCTCGAACGGGCTGCCCTGGTACGGCTTCGAGACGATCACGATGTGCCCGATCGACACGCATCTAATCGAGAAGTCGTTGATGAACAAGGAAGAGGTGAGCTGGCTGGACGACTACCACCGCCAAGTCTTCCGCACGCTGTCGCCGCATCTCCAGAAGGCCGATCGGGAGTGGTTGAAGTCAGCCTGCAGCGCGTTGTAGGTCGATGGTAGATTTCTTCGCCCACCGCTGGGTTTCCGCCGCCATCGTCCTCCTCGGGTCGATCGCCCTCGGCTATGTCTTCCGTTTCGTCTTCGTGCGAAAACTGAGAGCGGTCTTCGCCAAGACCGCGACCGATCTCGACGACTTCTGGCTGGCCGCCACCCAGTGGCACCTCCTCTATTGGTGCATTCTGGCGGGAACAGTCGTGGCCGCCCGCGTCGCCCCGATCCCGGACAAGACGGTCAACGTCATCGACCGGATCGCGGCGGTCGGGATTGTGTTGTCGCTCGCCTTCGCCGGATCGTCGCTGGCCACACGCTTCCTCGCCCGCCACGCGGGGAACGATCACGCCGGCATCGGCACGACGAGCCTCATGCAGAACGGGATTCGCGTCGCGATCATCGCGATCGCGGGGCTGCTCGTGCTGCAGAACCTCGGGATTTCGGTCACGCCCGTCCTGACCGCGCTCGGCATCGGTTCGCTCGCCGTCGCGCTCGCGTTGCAGCCGACCCTCTCGAATCTCTTCGCCGGCGTGCACCTCGCGGTCAGTCGGAACATCCGCGTCGGCGACTTCGTGCAGCTCGAGCAAGGTTCCCGCGGCTACGTCGAGGACATTGGATGGCGCGAGACCCGGCTCCGGGAGCTGCCGGACAACTTCATCACCGTCCCCAACGCCCGTCTCGTCGACATGATCGTGACCAACTTCAGCGCGATCACATCCGAGCAGGGAGTGCAGGTCACCCTCGGCGTTTCTTACGAGTCCGACTTGGATCTCGTCGAGCGCGTGACCCTGGAGGTCGCCCGCGACGTCCTCGCGAACGCGGCCGGCGCAGTGAGAGAACACGAGCCGTCCCTGCGCTTCACCGCGTTCGCCGACTCCGCCATCACCATGGTCGTGAACCTCCGCGTCCACGAGTTCACCGATCGTTTCTCGGTGACGCACGAGTTCATCAAACAATTGAAAGCCCGCTTCGCGGCGGACGGGATCGAGATTCCGTATCCGCAGCGGGTGGTGCGGGTGATCGGTGATCCCGTTGCGCCCGTCGGACCGGGCGCGGCGTGAGCGACGTCTTCTTCAGCGTCTTGTCGTGCATGCCTCCCAAATGTCCGGAGTTCCCCGGATCCGCTTTGCGCGGAGACTCGGATGGAAGGCACGGCCAACATGGCCGCCCCCTCTATGCCCACAGCCGGACTTCCAACCACCTTCAAATCATGGACATTCAACGCGGTTCGCGATACCGCGCCTTGATCTCGCCCCAGCTCGACTCTTGGGTCGGAACGGGATCGTCGCACGGCAGGGGCTGGCAGAGCGTCCCATCCCCGTGGTAGCAACCGGAGAACATCTCACAGACGATCGATGTCACGATCAAACACTCGTCTCCGCAGAACAAACAACATGCGCCTCGGGGCGCCGGGTCCAGTAGCGCGGCATCATGCTCGACGGCCGGCTTCCATCGCGTCGGCAGCAGCCGTTCGATCTCCTCGACGGTCGTGGCTTGCGGCAGCTCGCTCAGCAGGTGGCACAGGTATCGATAGGGTTCCAGCCCGTTCGCCTTCGCCGTCTCGATGATGCTGTAGAGATTCGCGCTCGCTTCTGCGCCTCGAACCGTGTCGGAAAAAAAGCCAATTCTTCCTTCCGACCACAAAGGGGCGGATCGCATTCTCGATGCGGTTGTTGTCGATCTCGAGACGCCCGTCCTCGACGCAACGACTCGGCGCAAGCGTCCCATTCGACCACCGAGATCGGCGCGTCATACGAGATGCCGAAGACCGCGCCCTTCAGACGAGGCGCGCTCTGGGCGGGGAAGGCCGCGAGGATGGTGACGAGCGTGGGACCGAGGCTCACATCCCGTCGAGTCACTCCATCCTCGCACGCCGGAAGCGCGCGGCCTGCCCGCAGTAATCCAGCGCCCCGGCTGTATAGACGAGCTGTTGGTTCCAGTGGACGATCAACGCGCCGTGTGCGTTCGGACCCGCCTTCGCGGTCGTCGCGCCCAACATCGGGACGAACGACACGAGAGCGACCAAGACGGCGGCGGCCGCTGCAGTGAACGGAACTCTTGGCGACATCCTGGAGCCCTCAGCTGTTTTTTGTGTCTTCAATTGCGGTAGCGCTGCTTGATGAGACCCCAACTCGACTCTTCGGTCGGGACCGGTCCGCCGCACTGCGACGCGTCGCATCGAGTACCGTCGCCGCCGTAATCGCCGCCCCCATCGTCGCAGTCTCGGTAGGTCATTTCCTGACACGAGCCGTCGGGGAGACAACAGAGTCCCAAGTAGGGATAACAGGGATCCGCGTTGCAGTTCGAGCCGGGTCCGAGGAAGTAGTGACAGGTCGGGATCGCGTCACACTCGGCTTGACTCATGACCACGCACGTCGGTGAGCAATCGGTGCAGCACGCGCCGATCAGCGAGTCCGGGCAGGGGTCCGGATCGCACGTCGTCCCGATCCCCAGGAAGAAGCCGTCCGTCGCTTCGCACGTCTCGGGGGTCGCGATCACACACGTCCCTACGTAGTAGCAGCAGGCGCCGGGTTCCGTCGGGCAAGGCGCCTGTCCGAGTTGTTGGAATCCGAAGCTACCGAGCCCCGCGACCGGATCGACGATCGACGGGATCGAATCGTCCGCGAAGTTGGCGCCGTGCCCCGGATAGGGCCCGAGCACGAGTTCTTCGACGACGTTGAAATCGGGTTCCACCGCGAACCAATAGACCTCGGTCACTCCGCCGGTCTGAACCTCGTTCCAGACCAACGCCGCACCCGACCCCGCGTCAGGCCAATCGACCGTCGACAACTCGAACTCGGCGCAAGGACCCCAGCCCAAGATCGCGAGACAAGCTCCGTAGTCGATCCCGAACTCGACCGCCTTGAGGCGCGGCGAAGCGAACGGATGGAAGGCCGCGAGCACGTGCACGACCGTGGGCGCGCCGAGAAACGTACTCGTGACCGCTTGATCGCAGGAGGGCAGTCCACTCTCGCCGCAGTAGTCGGCGTCATCGTCGGTGTAGACGATCGCCGGATTCGCGTGGAGGATCAGAACCCCTCCCGCATTCGAGCCGGCGGCGGATCGATCCGCATCTCCGAACGGCCACTGCGATCCGGTCGGTCTCGGGACTTCCCGCCCGCGCTCGCCCTCCGCCACCCCGCGGCCGTTGCAGGGCTGCGGGCAGGCGTCCGGTTCGCAGGCCGTCGCCTCGCCGAGGAAGACTCCACCGTTGTCGCCGCAATAGATCTCGGTGCGCACCTCGCAGATGCCGCTCGGGAAACAGCAAGCGCCTCCGAGAGGACAGGCGCCCGGCTCGCAGACCGTGTCCGCTCCGAGGAAACCGCCGGAGGCCGCGGCGCAGTCGAGCAGCGTCCGCACTTCGCAGACTCCAGTCTTCAGGCAACACGCCCCATAGATCTGGGGACAGTTGTTGGGCTCGCAGTTCGTGAAGGCGCCGAGATAGTTCCATCCATCCGCTCCGCACTCCGCCTCGGTCGCCGACACGCAGGTTCCGGTCGCGGGATCACAGCAGGCGCCGAGCGGTGGCGGGCAAGGATTCGGAACGCAATGGGTGAAGGGGCCGAGCCACACGCCGAGTTGTAGATCGCACTCGGCTGCGGGGAGCTCAGTGCAGGTTCCGATCGGCAGACAGCAGGCGCCCGCCGGCTGCAGACACGGATTCGGCGCGCACACCGTGTCGACTCCGAGATAGACGCCGCCGGCATCGTCGCAGGCATCCGGCAGGAGCATCTCGCAGGCGCCGGTCGGCTGACAGCACGCGCCTGGAACGGGCGACGGACAGGGCAGCGAGCCGTCTTGGAAGAAGCCGAACGATCCGTAGAACTCCACCTCGTCGAGTTGCGACGGTACGGAGTCATCCGCGAACATCCCGCCCTGGGTCGGGTGCGGCGTCACCGCGAAGAACGCCGGGACGAGGCTCGGATCGGCGACGGCGAACCACGCGCACTCCACCAACCGCGTCGACTGCGGCTCGTCCCACACGAGGCCCACCCCCGACCCGGCAGCCGGCCACTCGCCGGTCGGCAAGACGAAGTCCGCGCAGGCTCCCCAATCGAGCAGTTCGACATCTGCGCTGTAATCGACGCCGAAGGTCGCGCCCCTCAATCGAGGCAGACTCCCCTCTGGAAACGCCGCGAGGATCGTGATCACTTGCGGGCTCGAGCTCTCGTCGGGGTCAGCGCGGTGTGACCGCGTCCGCGCACGCCGAGAGCGCCGACAGTCCGCAGTAGTCGACGCCGTCCGTATAAACGAGCTGTTCGTTCCAATGGACGATGAGCGCGCCGTGCGCATGGGGTCCGGCCAGACTCCGCGTCGCGCCAAGGGAAAGGGCGACGAGGGTCAGTGCCGCGGTCCCCGTCAGCTTCAGCTTCAGCGGCAGCGGCAGCGGCAGGAGTGAAATCGAGCGGGGATGACAGCGCGCGACGGACATGGCCACCTCCTCCGGCCCGCGCAGGCGGAACGGAAATCGGGGAACGAGACTCACCTGGAGAAGCGGGGGGCCGTCACGCTTCAGGCGGCGGAAAGTCTAGCCCCCAGTCGAATCCCGGCCAAGTTTCTTGATCCGACGATTCGCGGCAGTCGAGCAGCGCAGTCGAGAAGCGCAGCGGGAGAGTCGCGTCTACACCCGCGCGCGGCGGGCCGCGATGAACGACTGCACCGCCAACACGATGTAGACGAGGCAGATGACGGCCATGGCCGATTGCACGCCGACGGCGAGAGGGCGCTCGACTTCGCCGCCGGAGAGGAGGGCCGGCAGCTTCATCAGTCCGCGAGCGGAGCCCAGGAAACCGAGCAGGGCGATCACGACGGCGCCGTGCATGGAGTGCTTGCGGAAGCGCGGGCTGAGCGCGAGTCGACCGAGGATGACCAATGGAAATCCGAAGTAGGTGGGAATGAGCGCGGTCTTGCTGGCGCCGTCGGCCATCAGGTACCCGACGATGCCGAGCGCTACGAGGATGTAACCGAAGATGATCGTGAGGTGCGGCATCGAACGGGTTTCCCTTCTAGTTCAGTGCAAGTCGCGCCGTTTTACTGACATCGCTTCGGAGGCCAGCGGACTCACGGCATGTCGGGGATGATGAGATCGACGCGGCGGTTCTTGGCGCGTCCGGCGTCGGTGGAGTTGTCGGCGACCGGATTCGTCATGCCGAAGCCGTCGTAGACCATCCGCCCGGCGTCCACGCCCTGCGAAGAGACGAACTCGTAGACCGCCTTCGCGCGTCGCCTCGAGAGATCCAGGTTGTAGTCCGGCTTGCCGACGTTGTCGGTGTGACCCTCGACTTGGATCTTCATCTCGGGAAACTGCCCGAGGATGGTCGCCACCTTGACCAGGTTGAACTCGACGTCGCGTTTCAGCGTCGCCTTGTCGAAGTCGAAGAGGATGTCGGCCAAGCTCACGATCGTGCCGCGCGCATCGCGCGTGATGGTGGCGAACTTACCCTGCAAGGAGGCGAGCGCGTCGTACAACTCGGTCTGCTTGCGCGCCGCGTCGAGGCGGGCTTGCTCGAGTTGGCCCCGCAGATCGGTTTGGAGGCCCCGCTCCAGCTCTAGGGTGGCGCGCAGCGCTTCGTCGCGCCGGGCGCTATACGCGCCGACGACGGCCGGCGCATCGTCGCACCGCTGATCCGCGCGAGCCTCGGCCGAACGCGCCTGGATCTCTTCGATCGTGCGCCCGGCGAGATAGGTCGGCTCCGCCTTCTGCGGTTCCTTGATCTTCGGGTCATGCAAGAGCGAGAGCGCCGCGTCGAAACGCGACTCCAGGTCGGCGGTCGGAAGATCGAGCCCCTTCGCTTCGGCCAACGCGGTGCGCCAGACCTGGCTCAGGTCCCCCGCCGGCAAGTTCGGCGGGTCGGTGTTCTCCAGGGAAAACGGTCGATCGGCGTCCGCGGATTCGGACGCATACGCCTCGCCAGGATCCTCGCGCGGAACGACCGAAGTCGAGCGACCGGAGATGCGTTCGGTCTGCGTCAGCCCTCGCATCGCTTCATCCCACTGCTGGCGCGCCTCGCCGATCCGGCCGGAACACTCCGCCGCCTTCACCTCGGCCCGCCGCGCCCGGGCCGCCGCGAGCGCCAAACGAGCGTCGGCCACGGCGCGCGTGAGGAGCGGCTGCGCATCGACCTCCTTGCGGTCGGCCTGGAGCGCCTCCGCCCTCGCGTACTTCTCTTCGCCCGCGGCCAGCACGAGCGAAGCGGGCGGCTGCGGATCGAGCGCTCGCGTGTCGCGACGCAGATACTCGAACTGCTGCGAGAGCGGGCCGAGGTCGGGTCGCGCTCCTCCACACCCGACGGCGAAGACGATCCCGGTCAGGATCGAAAGGTGAAGGATCGCGACGATCGAATTCTTCGGTGAGCGAGGACCACGCATGTCGCCTCCTTGGCTGCGGTCAGATTCTCCGGTCCACTCTACAGGCGTCGCGGCGGGCTGTCGTTCCAGGATGGATTGACCAGACTGGTGAGGACGTGGTCTTCCCAGACTCCGTTGATCCGCAGATAGCCGCGCGCCAGTCCTTCGCGTTCGAAGCCGAGCCGCGAGAGCACGCGGGCGCTCCGGTCGTTCCTCGGCATGTAGTTGGCCATGATCCGGTGCAGATCGAGCGGGCCGAAGGCGTAGGCGATCGCGCCGCGCAACGCCTCGGTCATGTATCCCTTTCCCTGGGACGTCTCGGCCAGCGAGTAGCCGAGATAACAGAACTGCGCCACGCCGCGAACGATCGAGGTGAACGACGCCGTTCCATGCACGCGCATCCGATCCATGCGATCGAAGAGCGTCAATCGGACCGCGAGATCCTGGCGGCACTCCTCGTGCGCAGTGTGGATCTTGTCGCGCCAGTAGTCGACGCTGTCGATGGCAGGATCGCGCGTCGGACTCCACGCCTGCAAGAACTCGGCGTTGACGCGGTGGAAGTCGCGGATCAACTCCGCTTCATCCCGCCTCGGGATGCGCAGCACCAGCCGCTCCGTGACCAGCTCCGGTGACGGCCTCAGCGGAATCCGCCCCGTCGCCACCGGACCCGGAACCAGCGGAAGACTCATCGCGCTTTCCGCCGCGGACCGCCGCCGAGGATCCCGGACTTCGAGGCGAGGAACCAGCGGTCCAGCCACTCCAAGACTTCTCCGTACCAGTGCCGGCTGTTGCGCGGCTTGAGGATCCAGTGATTCTCATCCGGATAGCAGATGAAGCGCGCCGGCAGGCCGAGCGCCTTGTAGGTGTTGTAGCAGGTGAGCGCCTCGCCGTACGGCACTCGGTAGTCGAGTTCCCCATGGATGATCAGCATGGGAGAGCGGAAGCCCTTGGCGTGACGCACCGGGTTGTAGCGATCGAGGCCCTCCAGGTCGCCCCAGAGCGCGCCCCCGAAGGCGTGGCCGTCGTCTTGGGTGATGTCGCTGCCGAGCTGCCCGTGCAGATCGGCGACGCCGGCGTGATTGACGATGCAGGTGAAGCGATCGGTCTGCGACGCAATCCAACTCGCGAGGTATCCGCCGTAGGAGCCGCCGGTCGCCGCCATCCGCGTGGGGTCGACCAGACCCTGTGCGATGAGATGATCGGTCGCCGCCATGATGTCCTTGTACGGTTGATCCCCCCATCGACCCAGGATCGACGAGGTGAACTTCTGACCCCAACCGGTCGATCCGTGGAAGTTGACCAACGCCGCGCGATACCCCGGCGCGACGAACGTCTGCGCGTTCCAGCGCCAGGTCCAATCGTCGTTGAACGCGCCGTGCGGACCCCCGTGGATCAGATGAACAAGAGGAAGCCGACGCGCCGCGCGTCGACTTCCTCTTGTTTCCTCACGAGCAGACGGCGGGTGCACCACCCACATTTGGATCGAGCGCCCTTCGGCGCCGATAAAGTACTGTTCCTCTACTTCACCAATCGCCAACTGACTCATCCCCGGATCCGTAAAACCACTGACTTCGCGCAGACGCGAAGTCCGTGCATCATAACTACATATCTCCGGCGGCGCGCTCAGCGAAGCCCGCGTGTAATACAGTCGATTCCCCCCCAGCCGCGGCGCGCAGAGTCCGCCCCCACGCACCACCCGCTTCGGCTTCACCTCCGCCGGGCGTTTCACCGCGCGGACCAGGTCGAAACTGAAGAGACAGCTCCGACCGCGATCATCCGCTTGTACATAGATCGTTCGGCTGTCCGGTCCGACCACCCACGACACCGCCGTGCGGTCCCACTCCTCGGTCAAGACATGGTGTTGGCGGAGCTTTCTGTCATAGACCGAAATGCGCTGCTTGTCGGCCCAGAAGTCCCACCGACGCTTCATGCCATAGACGATCCAACGTCCATCGGGCGAGTAGCACGGATTGCCCGCATCCGCGATCCCCTTCGGAGTCAGATCGCGCACCGGCGGGGCTTTCACTTCGGGATCGAGCTTGACCGGGACTTTCACACTGAACATGCCCCAGAGGACCGGGTCGTACGGGGGATCGACGCGGCAGGCGGCGAACGCGATCTCGCGGCCGTCGGGAGCGATGCTGTATTGGCCGGTCGCGTCCATCGGGTCGAACCAACGCTCCGAATCGGGAGTGAGGTCGACGAGGGTCCGCGTCGCCAGGTCGAGCGCGAAGATATGGTGGACCATCCCCTCGGTCAGCCACTTGTCCCAATAGCGATAGACGCGGTCCTCGGTCACGTGCGCCTTGACCGGATCCTCGGCCCGCTGCTTGGCCCACTTCGCCGTCTCATCGATCGTCCGCGCGACGCGGTAGACCGGCGCGATGAAGGCGATCCGCTGGCCGTCGGGGAACCACCGCGGGTCCTCGGCCCCCAGCGGAAGATCGGTCAGCCGCTCGGGCTCACCCCCCTCCAACGAGAGCAGGTGGATCTGCGGCTTGTCGCCGTACTTCGGAGAGCTCGCGTGCTTGCCGACGGCCGAGCCGTGCTTGCGCACGAAGAGGATCGATCGACCGTCGGGGCTCACCGCCGGCTGCGAACTGGAGACGCCGGCGCCCGTGAGCGGTCGAGCCGGATCCTTCGCGTCGCCATGCCCGGCGCGGCGCGCGTCGGCCGGGATCATCCAGAGGCGGGTCGTTCCGAGGTTCGTCTCCATCGAATACCGGGTCACCGGCACGATCACGAACTGACCGTCGGGGGACGGGGCGGGCATGCCGACCCGCGGCAGAGCCCAGAGTTCATCGACGGTCATCGGGCGCTTGTCCATGCGTCTCCTCTCAGAAACCGCTCCAACCGGGTGCGCACTTCGGGCCAGTCCTCCGCGATCACCGAGTAATAGACCGTATCGCGGACACGTCCTGTGTCGCAGATCATGTGGCGCCGCAGCGTACCCTCTTCGCGGGCGCCCAGGCGAGAGATGGCGGCGCGAGAGCGCGCGTTGAGCGCATCCGTCTTCCATTCGACGCGCTGCAGTCCGAGTGTCTCGAACGCGTGCCGCATCTGGAGGTACTTCGCCTCGGTGTTGACCGGCGTGCGTTGGCGGGACGGCGTGATCCAGGTCCAGCCGATCTCGACGCGACGATGCTTCGCGTCGTAATTGCCGAATCGGGTGGCTCCGAGCGCCTCGCCCGTCGCTCGGTCGAGCGTCACGAACGGCATCGCGACCCCGCGTTTCCGGTCGGCCAACGCCGACTCGACCTCAGCCCGCATCTCGTCCGGGGTCGAGACCCGCATCGGCGTCCACTCCCAGAGCGAAGGTTCGAGTCCGATCGCGGTCAGCGCGGGCAGATGTTCGAGGGTGAGCGGTTCGAGTCGCACATAGCAACCCTCCAGGGCGATCGGCGACAGCGGAGGATGGTTCATGGCGCGTGACTCTGGCCGGGGGCCGGCGTCGGCGCAACCCGCGGGTTGTGGAACACTCCTCGGCGCTGCTAACCTACTGTCCCGTCGTGGCATCCCAAAGTCCTTTCTTGTTCGGAGCGCTGCAGAACCCCTGGCGGACGCGACCCGCGATCGCGCTTCGACAAGTGTTGCGGGACGGGTATGACCGGCGGGGCCTCCGGTCCGATCTGATCGCGGGAACGATCGTCGGGATCGTCGCCCTTCCTCTCTCGCTCGCGCTCGCCATCGCCTCGGGCGTTCCCCCGCAACATGGTCTCTACACGGCCATCGTGGCGGGCGCCGTCATCGCCGCGCTCGGCGGCTCGCGCGTGCAGGTGTCCGGACCGACCGCCGCGTTCGTCGCCGTGCTCGCTCCCATCGCCGCGCAGTACGGGACCAGCGGGCTCCTCATCGCGACGACCATGGCCGGCGTGATCCTGCTGCTGATGGGCGTGTCCGGATTGGGCGGCATGGTCCAGTACATCCCCTATCCGGTGACCAGCGGATTCACGGCGGGGATCGCGCTCGTGATCGCCACGCTGCAGGTGAAGGACTTCCTCGGACTCCAAGTAGCCAACCTGCCGCCGCATTACCTCGAGCGATGTTGGGCGTTGATCGGCGCACTGCCGACCGCGCGATGGCCCGAGATGGCGATCGGCGCGCTCACGCTCTTCACGTTGATCTATTGGCCGAAGCTGAATCGCAAGGTCCCCTCGCCGCTCGTGGCGCTCGCCCTGGCCGCCGTCGCCGCGTTCGTCTTGCGACTCGCGCGGCCCGACCTCGCGGTCGACACGATCCAGACACGCTTCAGCTATCTCGTGGATGGCGTCGTGCGCCACGGCATTCCTCGGCTCCCGCCGATGCCGAGTTTTCCCTGGGCTTGGCCCGGACCCGACGGACAACCGCTGGACCTCTCTCTCGCCCTGGTGCGAGCCCTGGCGCCTGCGGCCTTCGCCATCGCCATGCTGGGGGCGATCGAGTCGCTGCTCTCGGCGGTCGTGGCCGACGGCATGACCGGGCAGACCCACGATCCCGACGCGGAGCTGATGGCGCAGGGATTCGGCAACATCGCCGCGCCGTTCTTCGGCGGCATCGCCGCCACCGGCGCCATCGCTCGAACCGCCACCAACGTCCGTTCCGGCGCGCGCTCCCCCTTCGCCGCGATCTTCCACTCGGTCTTCGTGCTCCTGGCGGTGGTCTTCCTCGCGCCGCTCCTCGGGTCTCTGCCGATGGCCGCACTCGCCGCGCTCCTCTTGGTTATCGCCTGGAACATGAGCGAGATCCGACATGTGCTGCACTCACTCCGCGTGGCGCCTTCCAGCGACTCGCTCGTGCTCGTCGCCTGCTTCGGACTCACCGTCATCTTCGACATGGCGATCGCCGTCACCTTCGGCGTCTTGCTGGCCTCGCTGCTCTTCATGAAGCGGATGGCCGATGTCTCCGCCATCAGCCTGGTCGGGCCGGGGCATCCGTCGCTCCCCGCCGATCTGCCCAAGGGGATCCTCGTCTACGAAGTGACCGGCGCGCTCTTCTTCGGCGCCGCGCAAAAGGCGATGAGCACGCTGCGGACCGTGCAGGCCGGCGTCAAAGTCGTCGTGCTCGATCTCCGCAGGGTGTCGGCGATCGACGCCACCGGCCTCGTCAATCTCGAGTCGGCGCTGGGCAAGCTGGAAGCGGTCGGAGTGCGCGTGATCATCGGCGGACTCCAACATCAGCCGGCGCGCGCGCTGGCCAAGGCGGGTTGGCGCAGGAAAGACGGAAGTCTCGATGTACACCTGTCGTTCGAACGGGCGATCGAGCAGGCCAAGCAGATCGTTGCGCCGGTCATCGCGCCCCTCGTCGCCGCGTTGCTGCTCGGCGGCGGCGTGCTCTCGGTGCGGGCCGAGAGCGGGATCGACCCTGCGCGTCTCTATCCGCGGCAGTATTACCCGGGCGTCGCCGATTCGAGCGCGGCGGCCGGCATCCAACTGCGTCCCGGGGATGCCTCCGCAGAGTTGCTCCTCCCGCTCACCGCTTCCGGTGGCTCGATTCGCGGCCAACTCTTCGTCGAGGCGCCCGGCGGCTCGACGCCGGCGGCCGGCGTGTTGGTCGAAGCGCTGGCGGGAACATTGCGCAGTCAGACCCTGACCGACGCGCAGGGTCGGTTCGTCGTCCAGGGAGTCCCGTCCGGATCCGCTCACATTCGCTATGCGGGCGACTCCTACCTCTCGACCAACAAGGGAACGCGCGCGGTCTTCCATCCCGGATGCCCGACACCCGGCGATTGCGTCGACTCGGCGCAGGCCGAGGTCGTCTCCGTAGTCGACGGCGAAGAAACTGTGCTGGCGGTCGCGGGAGTCACACTCCGCGGTGCGCGCGTGGGCGGTCGGGTCACGGCGGACGGCCAACCGGCCGCGGACTTCGCGGTGCTCGTCTCGGACGACGCGCAACACCAGTGGATCGCGCGCACCGACGCGACGGGGCGCTATCTCCAAGCGGGATTGCCCGAAGGCGCCTACCACGTTCTGGTCGACGCGTCCGGCACCGACTTCGTTTCCGAATATGCCGGCGGGGCGCGCACGCGCGAGCTGGCCGAGCCGATCGTGCTGCTCGAAGGCGACGCGCGCGCCGACGTCGACCTCCAATTGGATCTCGGCGGAACGATCCTCGGTGTCGTGCGCGAGGAGGGAACTGGCCGTGCGCTGGTCGGAGCGGAGCTGATCGCGACCGAAACGACGACCGGCGCGCAGGCCGCCGCGTCGACCAACGATCTCGGCCTCTACTCGATCCGCGGTTTGAGCTCAGGGAGCTATCGCGTCTACAGCCCGACCATCCGCGAGTACTACCCGAGCGGCGCCGATCCCTCGGGCGCACGCGCAGTGCGCGTCATCGAGCCGACGACCGTTTCGAACATCGATCTCGAGGGGATCCCGGAGGGGGCCTGTCGCCTGGCGCCCCCGAATCAGAGCCACATCTTCGGCACGATCGAAGCGGCCTTCGACGAGATGCTTCGCGCCACGATCATCGCCGAGAGCGACGAGGACACCGTGCGCTTGGTGGTGGAAGCGGCCGGCGAGTACGTCGTCCCCTGCCTGCGGCCCGCCGCCTACATCGTGCGCTTGGAGCCGGAGGGTCCGTACCGAACGCAGTACTACGACGAGGTCAACGACCGCAGTGACGCGACGACGCTGCAGGTCACGATCCCGCCGGACACCCTCACGCGGGTCCGGTTCAGACCGGAGGCGTCGGTCGTCCTGCGCGGTCGTGTGGTCGATGGGAGTTCGGGCTCGCCGCTGGCCCGCGTTGTCATCTGGGCCCGCGAGGACAGCTCGGGCGCCTTCGCCGCCGCCGAGAGCGAAGCGGACGGGAGCTTCTCCCTGAGCCGCCTTCCCGATGGAACCGGACTTCCCGCCGGACTCTGGCGCGTGCGCGCGGAATCGACGGTCGTCGTGTCGGACGAACTGACGCCGATCCTCCAACCCGCCTTCGAGGCGCGCGCGCTCGCAGAGGGCGGCATCGAGTTGCGTTGGACTCTCGAGTCGAGCCTCACTTGGTTGCTCCAGATCGATCGGCTCGGCCAGGAGTCGGCCGATGATCTGACGCGCATCGCATCGTCGTTGGACGCGGCGCAGATCGAATCGTGGGTCGATCGCCCCGGCGTCGGCACGCACCGCTACCGATTGACGGCGACGACGAGCACCAACCCATGGGGACCCCCGCTCTCGATGGAGGCGTGGTCCGATCCCCTCACCCTGCCTTCCCCGTTCGCCTCGCCTGCCGACGGACTGGTGCTGCGTCCCAATCCAGCGCTGGGCGGTCAGGAGCTGCTCTATGCGTTCCCCGCCGGAGGGGCCAAGCTGCTCCGATTGTTGAACGCCGCCGGAAGAGAGGTCGCGCGCGTCGACTGGCCGGCCGGAGCGAGTTCGATCGCGTGGCGCGCGCTCGACGCGACGGCGCAGCCGCTTGCGGCCGGCGTCTACTTCGCGCAACTCCGAGATCCGCTCGGGGCAGTTTCTTCGACCCGGCTCGTCATCGTGCGAGGGACGCCATGAATCCGAGCGAAGTGCTCGATCAACTGCGCCGCATCCTCTTGTTGGCGGCGGGCGGTCGCAAGCCGAACCGGCGAGCCGCCGAGGAGGACCCGACCCAATTCGATCTCTTCGCTTCGAACGGAGAGACGACGGCGCCTGCCTCGCCGCCCGCTCGCAGCGATGAACCGCTCCCCGAGGAGCTGCACGAGCGGATCCACGCGCTCGGCGTCGAGTTGATCGCGCTGCTCCAGATGGAAGGCGCGGGGCTCGTCCCCTCACCGGTCGCTCGCGCGCGCCAACGACGCCGCCTCGGCGGGAGCCCGGCCACGCGCCTCTTGGAAGAATGGTCCCGTACCCCCGCTCTCGATGAGTCGCGATGGTCGTTGGGGGAACCGGCGCCTTCGCGCGAGGAGGCGTACACGCAGGGACTCGGGCGCGCACGCGCGTTGGCGGAACGACTCGACCTGACACGCAGCGAGGTCGAGGAGATCGTGCGTCGGCTGTTGCCATTGGCGCTGAAAGCCGAACCGCAGGATGATCTCCCTGGATTGGTGCACGGACATGGACTGCGTCACTGCCTGGTGCGGAGCACCCGCGGACGCCCGGCCTTCCGCGCCGACCGCACGCGCAGCCGCGGCAACGGCATCCTCTACACGCCGCTCGTCCTGACCGATTCGATCGCCCGAGCGGTCCTCGACCCCGCGCTGCTCTCGCCGACCGCCCGGAAGGCCGATCCCGCGAACTTCTGCCTCGTCGACCCGGCTTGCGGCAGCGGACAGTTCCTCCTCGCCGCGGTCGGACGCATGCTCGCCGCGCGCGGCGACGCGCCCGGCGAACGGTCCGAACCGAGCGCGCGCCTCTCCGTCTTCCGCTCCATGCACGGACTCGATCTCGATCCGCGCGCGGCCTGGATCGCGGCGCACAACCTGTCGCTCATGGCGGTGCGCCTCGCCGACGACGATCCGCTGGCGACCGACGCGGCGCTGGGCGCCTCCTATCCGTATCTCCTCGGGGATCGGATCCAGGTGGGCAACGCGCTCTCTTCCGAGCCGAGCACCTTCTCGGCGGGATTCCGTTGGGAGCGGAGATTCCCCCACGTCTTCGAGCGCGAAGCGCCTGGCTTCGATGTGGTCCTCGGCAATCCCCCGTGGATCAGCTATGGACTGCGCGATCGCGACGGGGCCGGAGAAGAAGAGCGCACCTACTACGAGCGCCTCTATCCGGCCGCCGCCCAGTACAAGCTCTCGCTCTATCCCCTCTTCATCGAGCTGGCGTTGCGGCTCTGTCGGCCCGGCGGGCACCACGGCTATCTCGTGCCCGACTCGCTCCTCTCGGGGCACCATTTCTCGCGCATCCGAGAGCTGCTGCTCGAAGAGGCCGATTTGCTGGAACTCTCGCTGCTCGAGTCGGCGCCGTGGCCCGGCGCGAGCACCGGCTTCACGCTGTTCTATTCCGCGCGTAAGAAAGGGGGCTCGCTGCCGCCTCCGATGCATGTGCGCAATCGCGTCTTGCAGTTGGCGCGCGGGAACGACGACGAGGAGACCACCGCGCGCGCCGTCGGACCCGAAGTGTTGGTCCCGCTGGAGCGCTATCAACACGGCAACCCGATGCGGATCTATCGCGAGCCGGAGGAGCTCGAGTTCATCGACCGCATGGAGCGCTCACCGCTTCGCTTCCGCGATGTGGCCTGGACCTACTCGGGATTGATCGCGCGCCACGGACAGAAGAGCGTGCAGGCCGACGCGCCGCGCTCGACCTTCGAACTGCGCGACGCGCGGGGCGCGTTGGTCTACGTCTCACAGGATGCGCTCCGGCATTGGCGCCCGGCTCTGCTCAGCGGCGCCGAGGTGATGCCGTACCGCGCGCTGCCGCGCGGCGGCTATCTCTATCTACCCGAGGCGCGCGAGAACCTGACTGTGATCTGGAAGAGCGGCTTCGACCTCGAGCGTTACCGCCAGTCGAAGATCCTCTTGCGCCAGACGGGCGACCGGCTGATCGGCGCGGTCGATCGCGAAGGGCTCTATTGCCTGAACAATCTGCATCTAATCGGCAGCAAGACCTCGCCGCGCATCCCGCCGCTCCTCTTGTTGGGCGCGCTCGCGAGTGAACCGCTGCAGCGGATCTATCGGATCTACTCGCCCGAGGTCTCGCGTCCGCTCGCGCAGGTCGACCTCGAGATCGTGCTCTCGCTCCCCTATCCCGTGGATGGCGAGGGGCAGCCGATCGGGGCGGGACCGTGGCCGGCGCGGAGTCACCCGCCGGCGCGCCGTTGGACTCGACAGCTCGATCGGTGGGTGGAGCAGGGGGATCGCGATGGACTATTGGAGGGATTCGACCTGGCGCTGCGCGCCGCGGGCGAGCCCTTGGACGGCGGTCCCCTCTCGGGACGCGACGTTGCGCATCTCCTCCTCAGCCGTCTGCTCGAGCTGCGTGAGGCGAGCGCCGCGGAACCGGAAACGCCGCGTCGGTCCCGCGCGCGCGCGACCGATGCCGTCTTCCTCCAGTCGACACTGGATGGAATCTATTCGCTTCTCTTCGGTCTGACGACGGCGGCGTCCCCGCGGTGATCCCCCCCGGGCCCGGAACCCAATCGGTTTTCCGTGTTATGGTCCGGGCGGCGATCAGCACTTCATTCGCGGTTCGCTTCGCATCCACATCGAGCAAACATGCAGGAGGAATCGTCAATGTTGACGCATGATTTCGTACGGGCCGGTTTCGTCGGTCTCGTGCTCGCCGGTAGCATCTTCACCGCGCAGCCGACTCTCGCGGCGGCCGAAGCCTGGACCGTCGACGCCAGCCACTCGACCTCTCTCTTCAAGGTGCGCCACTTCTTCACGCCGGTGACCGGCCGCTTCACCGACTTCGCCGGGACGCTGAACTACGACGCGGACGCTCCGGAGAACTCCACGGTCGAGATCGTCGTCCAGGCGACGAGCATCGACACCGACAACGAAGATCGCGACAAGCACCTGCGGACCGATGACTTCTTCAACGTCGAGGCCTACCCGACCCTCACCTTCAAGAGCACGAAGGTGGCGAAGGGCGACAAGGCCGGCCAGTTCAAGGTGACCGGCGATCTCACCATTCGGGACGTGACCAAGCCGGTCACCCTCGATGTCGAAGTCCTCGGCTTCGGGCCGGACGCCTGGGGCGGCAGCCGCGGCGGATTCATCGCCTCCGGCGTCATCAACCGACTCGAGTACGGCGTGAAGTGGAACAAGGCGCTCGACACCGGCGGCGCGATGCTGGGCGACGAAGTCACGATCGACTTCGGCGTCGAGGTCATGAAGAAGAAGTCGTGAGCCCTGTGCCGAAGCGATCGAGTCCACGCGGGTCCCGAGTGAGCCCCGCGGTCCAGGTCTCCCCGGAGGAGCGCAAGAGCCTGGATCGCGAGCTCTACGCGAAGCTCTGGCTCGTCCGCCTCTTCGACGAGCGAGTGGCCACGCTGCATCGCCAGAACAAGGTGATCGGCGGCGTCTACTCGGGCGTCGGCCAAGAGGCGATCGTCGTCGGCGCGTGCCATGCGATGCAGGCGGGAGATGTGATCTTCCCGCTGCATCGCGACATGGGCGTCTTCTTGTTGCGCGGGGTCGAGCCGCGCGTGCTCATGGCGCAGATCTTGGGCCGAGCGACGGGGCTCTCCGGCGGGCGCGACTCGTTCCTCCACACGGGAGATCCGAGTCTCGGCGTCTTCGGAGCGACGAGCATGCTCGGGGCGACGCTCCCGGTCGCGACCGGGTGCGCCCAGGCCTTCAAGACTCGCGGAGAGCCGCGGGTGGCCGTCGCTCTCTTCGGTGAAGGATCGACCAGTCGCGGCGACTTCCACGAAGCGCTCAACTTCGCCGGTATCCATTCGCTGCCCGTTGTCTATATCTGCGAGAACAACCAGCTCGCCTTCTCTACGCCGCTCCATCAGCAGATGCCGGTGGAGACGGTGGCCGAGCGCGCCGATGCCTATGGTCTCCACCGCGATCGCACGCATGGCAACGATCTGAACCGC
Source organism: uncultured bacterium (assembly GCA_964631125.1). Lineage (GTDB taxonomy): Bacteria > Eisenbacteria > RBG-16-71-46 > CAIMUX01 > CAIMUX01 > CAZVYN01. The sequence goes on from CAZVYN010000002.1 coordinate 92,795, forward strand.
GTTCTCGACGCGGTCGAGCGCGCCCTGGAGCGAGCGCGCACCGGCCAGGGCTCGACCTTGATCGAATGCGTCACCTATCGCATCCGCGGACACAGCGAACACGATCCGGCCAAGTACCGCAGCGACGACGACGTGACCGAGTGGGCGGCGCGCGATCCGATCGAACTCTGGGAGCTCTACCTGGAGAAGCGCGGCTACGACGTCGACGCGATGCGGACCGAAGTGCAGAACGACGTGCGCGCGCGGATCGACGAAGCGGTCGAGTTCGCCGAGGCGAGTCCCTTCCCGGAACCGGAGGCGGCGCGCACCGCCATCTTCTACGGGCCCGGCGAAGGCGGCACCGGACCGATCACGGACGACAACTACGGCGCGCCGATGTTCTCCGCGCCCGCTTCTTCCGCGAACGCGGCGGCATCCGATGGCGCGGTCACCGGCGCCATCGAGAGTGCGCCCGAGGAGGAATTCACCTATCTCGAGGCGATCCGCAGCACCCTGATCTACGAGATGGAGCGCGACTCGCGCGTCCTGCTCCTGGGTGAGGACATCGCCGTCCAAGGCGGCGCCTTCGGCGTGACCAAGGGATTGCTCGAGATGTTCGGCGAGTCGCGCGTGATCGACACCCCGATCTCCGAGTCGCTCATCGTCGGTGGATCCGTCGGCGCGGCCATCATGGGGATGCGGCCCGTCGCCGAGATGCAGTTCGCCGACTTCATCTCCTGCGGCTTCGATCAACTCGCCAACAGCGCCGCCACCATGTGCTATCGCCACGCCGGCAAGATCGGCGTCCCGATGACCGTACGTTGCCCGTCGGGTGGCCGGATCCGCGGCGGCCTCTTCCACTCGCAGAACGTCGAGAACTTCTTCCTCACCGTGCCCGGCATCAAGATCGTTGCGCCCGCTACGGTCGAGGACGCGAGTGGACTGCTGCGCTCAGCGATCCACGACCCGAATCCGGTTCTCTACCTCGAGTACAAGTACCTCTATCGGCGGTTGAAGGCGCGCCTTCGCCGCGTGGCCGAAGCCGTGCCGATCGGCCAGGCGCTCCTCCGCCGCGAAGGGAAGGATGTCTCGATCGTCACCTACGGACCGACGTTGCATCTCTGTCTGGAAGCGGCCGAGCGGCTAGCGCAGGAGAACTGCTCCGTCGACGTGCTCGATCTGCGCACCGTGAAGCCCTTGGACTTCGACGCGGTCCTCACCACCGTCAAGAAGACCGGCAAGCTCGTCATCGTCCACGAAGACCGCACCTTCTGCGGCTTGGGCGCCGAGATCGCCGCGCGCATCAACGAGCAAGCATTCCAGTGGCTCGACGCGCCGATCCGACGCGTCACTACGGCCGACACGCACTACGCCTACAGCCCGCCGTTGGAGGACTCGATCCTCCCGAGCGTGGACGGCATCGTGGCGGCGGCCAAGGAACTGCAGGCGTTCTAGCGGCTCCTGCGATCGAGATCTGATTCTCGACTAGCCGAACGCCGACCGATCCGAGAGGGGAAGTTCTGTAGAACCGGCCGCAGGCCACCGATGTAGTGTTCGCGCCCGTTGTCGATCCGATCACCCGAGGGTAGGTTCTCCGCTCGATGTCCCGCCTCCTTCTCCTCCTCGTTGCGCTCTGGGTTCTCGTGGCCACCCCCGTGTTGTGCGTGGGAGGGGCGTTGCTGCATCCGTGCGAGTGCGGCGTGACGTGCGGGCATGAAGAGGTGTGCGACTCGGATCCCTGCGCGGATGTCGCCTCGCCGACGCCGACCGATGGGAAGCTGACGAAACTGACCGGGCCCACGTTGGAACCGGCGCCGCACTTCGTCGATCGCGAAACGTATCTTCCTGCCGCCGCGATTGCGGCCTACGCGAGTTGTCGAGACGAGTCTCCCAATCTCCCGCTCTTCTCCTCGTCTCTCCCTCGACTGTTGTGACCGTCCGCGGCGCGTCTCTCTGACTTCGCGCCGGTGATCTCTCTCTCGTCTACCTGACGACTCTGTCGCCACCCGGCCACCACTCGGCCGCGGTTCGGCCGCGGTCCGTTCCTCCACTGTTCGAGGGAAGTCTCATGCTGTCTCCTTGCACGCGCCGCGCGTGGGCGCTCGCGCTCATCCCAGCGGCCGCCCTCCTCTCGGCGCTGACTGCGGCCGTGCACGCCGACGAGGCGTTGTCGGAACCCGAAGGGTCGCTCTCCTTCATCGAAGTCGGAGCGCTCGTGCTCGCGCGCCATCCGTCGCTCCGCAGCTTCGACTGGGAGGTGCGAGCCGATGCGGCGCGTCGTCTCCAGGCCGACCGAAGGCTGAACCCGACGCTCGAGTTGGAGATGGAGAACTTTTCCGGACAGCTCCCCGGCGCGTCCGAGTCCGAGCTGACGCTCTCCATCTCGCAGACCTTCGAGCGTGGCGGCAAGCGATCGGCGCGTGTCGCGATCTCCGACGCCGAAGCGAAGGTCCATCGTCTCGAGTTCGAATTCGCGCGCCGAGCCGCGCTGGCGGCGACAGCGTCGCTCTATCTCGACGTCGTCGTGGCCGACCGAACGCTCGCGCTGCACGACGAGTCGGTCGCGATCGCCGAAGAGGTCCGCACCGCGGTCGCTGCGAAGACGCGAGCCGGCGCCGTCTCACCGGCGGAAGAGACGCGCGCATTGGTCGACCTCCAGCGCGCGCGACTGCGGCGGGACGAGATCGCGACAGAGCGGGAGGCGGCGCGGCGAAGCCTCGCCGCGCTCTGGGGTTCGTTGGATCCGCGTTTCACGGGGCTGACGACCCGCTTCGACAGCCTGTCGGCGCCGGTTTCAGCGGATGCGCTCGTCGGCCGTCTGGACGAGTCGCCGGCCCTCGCGCTCCAGGCGGCGAACCTAGCGTCGCGCGAGCGAGCCGTCGAGCTGGCCGATGCGGTGAAGAGCACCGACCTGACGTTGGGCGGAGGAGTGCGCCGCTTGGGAGACGCCGACGCGATCACCTTCCTCGTCAGCGCCGGTGTGGAGCTGCCTCTCTTCGGACGCAGTCCGGGAGCGGTCGAAGAAGCGCGCGCGGAAGTCGGCCGCACGGGCGCACTCGCGGCAGGGAGTCGCCTCGAGCAGAGCCTCGCGTTCAGACAGGCGCTCGCCGCCATGGCGCGCTCGCGCGAAGCGATCGAGACTCTGCGTCACGAGACGCTCCCCGCCGTCGAGCGCGTGTTCGAAGAGATCCGCCTCGGATACAGCAATGGGCGGTTCACCTACGTCGACCTGCTGGAGGCCCGCCGCGCCTGGACCGAGACGCACTTTGATGAACTCGAAGCGCTGCACGCTCACCACCAAGCCCGCTTCGAAGCGGAACAGATTCTCGGCGCGCCTCTCGGCTCGCCGTCGTTCGAGGAGGAGGAGAAGTGACCCTGCGGTTCGATCGACCCCTTTTCGCCGTTCTCGCCGCGGTCGCCTACCTCCTGGTGGCGTCCGCCTGCGGGAGCAAACCAGAAGCACACGACGACCACGACGATCACGACCACGCCGCCCATGGAGGCGAGGCGCACGAGGGCGAGGCGCACGCCGACGAAGGCCATGCCGACGAAGGTGAGGCGCACGAGGATCGCGTTACGCTCCCGCCCGAGACGCTCGCCTCCGCGGGCGTCGTCGTCGAAACAGCGGGGCCGAGGCAGCTCGACCTCACGCTCGACCTGCCGGGGGAAGTCGTCCCCAACGCGGACCGGCTCGCGCACATCGTGCCTCGGTTCCCGGGCATCGCGAAGCAAGTCGGGAAGAGCCTGGGCGATCATGTCGAGCAGGGTGAAGTGCTGGCGACGCTCGAGAGCAACGAGAGCCTCTCGCCCTACGAGGTGCGGTCGCTCATCGCCGGCACCGTGATCGAGAAGCACATCACGCTCGGAGAGTTCGTCCGTGACGACTCGGACATCTACGTTGTGGCCGATCTCTCGACGGTGTGGGTCCAGATCTCCGTCTACTCCCGCGACCTTCCCCGCGTGCGAACCGGCGCGCAGGTCGAGATTTCCGCCACGGGCGGTGAGCCCTCCGCCAGTGGCCGCATCGACTACATCGCCCCGGCGTTGGGCGAAGCGACCCGCGCCGCATCGGCGCGGGTCGTCCTCTCGAATTCGTCGCGCGTCTGGCGTCCAGGGATGTTCGTGACCGCCCGCGTCGTCGAGGAACAGACCGCTGACGTGATCGCGGTACGGAAGGGCGCCATCCAGCGATTCGAAGGCCGTGAAGTCGTCTTCGTCCAAGAGGATGGCGCCTTCGAGCCGCGTCCCGTCGAGCTCGGACGCGCCGACGGTCAGTGGACCGAGATCCTCTCCGGTCTCGCCTCCGGCGACCGGTACGCCGCTCGCGGCGGCTTCATCCTGAAATCGGAACTGATGAAGTCCGAAGCCGGCCACGACCACTGAGCGCGAGGAGCCCATCAATGCTCGAACGGATTCTCTCCTTCGCCATCGCGCAACGCTGGCTGGTCGTGTTGGGCGCGATCGGCATCGCCGCGATCGGCATCCACAACTTCACCCGTCTTCCGATCGACGCCGTGCCGGACATCACGAACGTGCAGGTGCAGATCAACACAGCGGTCTCCGCGCTCTCCCCGGTCGAAATCGAACGACGCATCACCTTTCCGATCGAGTGGGCGATGGGCGGTATGCCCGGCGTCGAGCGAGTGCGCAGCCTTTCGCGCTACGGACTCTCGCAGGTCACCGTCATCTTCGACGAAGGAACCGATCTCTACTTCGCACGGCAGCTCGTGAACGAACGGCTGCAGGAGGCGAAGGGCTCGCTGCCGCCGGACCTCGGGGATCCGGCCATGGGACCGATCTCCACCGGGCTGGGCGAGATCTTCCTCTGGACCGTCGAGGCCGAACCGGGTGCGAAGAAACCGGACGGCGCCGCCTACGATCTGACCGACCTCCGCACGCTGCAAGATTGGGTGGTGAAGCCGCAGATCAGAACCGTGCGGGGCGTGACCGAGGTCAACTCGATCGGCGGTCATGAGAAGCAACTCCACGTGCTGCCCGATCCGGCCAAACTGGTGGCGCACGGACTCACGTTCCGCGACGTCCTCGATGCGCTCGCGCGCAACAACGCGAACGCGGGTGGCGGATACATCGAGCACTTCGATGAGCAGTACCTCATCCGCTCGACGGGGTCGGTCGCGAGCATCGAGGATCTGGGAGAGATCGCGCTGCGCACCACCCACGGGGTGCCGCTGCGGATCCGCGACGTGGCCGAGGTCGAGGTCGGGCACGACCTGCGCACCGGCGCCGCCACCGAGAACGGCCATGAGGCGGTGATCGGAACCGCGATCATGCTCATCGGCGAGAACAGCCGCACGGTCTCGAAGCGGGTGGCGACCAAGATCGAAGAAGTGAACAAGTCGCTGCCCGAGGGCGTCCGGGCGCGCACGCTCTACGATCGCACCTACCTGGTCGAGGCGACGCTCCACACCGTGCAGAAGAACCTGATCGAGGGGGCGCTCCTCGTCATCGCCGTGCTCTTCTTGTTGCTGGGAAACCTGCGCGCCGCGCTCATCGTGGCGTTCGTCATCCCGCTCTCGATGCTCTTCGCCGTGACCGGCATGGTGGAGCGCAAGATCAGCGGCAACTTGATGAGCCTGGGCGCGATCGACTTCGGGATCATCGTCGACGGCGCGGTCGTGATGGTGGAGAACATCCTGAGGCGATTCGGGGAGCGACAGCATCAACTGGGTCGCGTGCTCTCCACCCAGGAGCGCCTCGAGACGTCGTTCACCAGCGCTCGAGAAGTGGCGCGTCCGACCCTCTTCGGCGTCGCCATCATCATGATCGTCTATCTGCCGATCCTCTCGCTCACGGGCATCGAGGGGAAGATGTTCCGCCCGATGGCGTCCGTCGTGCTGCTCGCGCTGGCCGGCGCGCTGCTCTTCGCCTTCACCTTCGTTCCCGCGGCAGTCGCACTCTTCCTCCGGGGCAAGGTGGCGGAGAAAGAGAATCCGGTCATGCGCGGAGCGGGACGTCTCTACGCTCCGGCGCTCGACGCGGCGCTGCGGCTCCGCTGGCTTACGGTGGGCGGCGCGCTCGCGCTCTTGCTCGTCTGTGGGTTCGTCGCGACCAAACTGGGCAGCGAGTTCATCCCCAAGCTGGGTGAAGGGGCGTTGGCGGTCCAGCCGGCGCGCATTCCATCGATCAGTCTGACCACGAGCGTGGCGATGCAATGTCGGGTCGAGAGCGCCTTGCGGGACTCGTTCCCGGACGAGGTCTCCGACATCTTCTCGCGCACCGGCACCGCCGAGATCGCGACTGACCCGATGGGTCCGAACGTCTCCGATACCTACATCATGCTGCACCCGCGCAAGCAATGGCGCCGCGCGCGCACGCAGGAGGAACTGGCCGAAGCGATGGAGCGAGTCCTCGCGCGGCTCCCGGGACAGGCCTACGAATTCAGCCAACCGATCGAGCTGCGCTTCAACGAGCTGATCTCCGGTGTCCGGAGTGACGTCGCGATCAAGGTCTTCGGCGACGATCTCGACGTGCTGACGAAACAGGCGAACGCGATCGCCCAGATCGTCGGGCGCATCGACGGCGCCGCCGACCTCAAGGTGGAGCAGACCTCGGGGCTTCCCATCCTCACGATCGAGATCGACCGCTCGGCCATCGCGCGCTTCGGACTGAGCGTGGCCGATGTGCAGGAGGTGATCGAGATCGCCGTCGGCGGCAGTTCCGCCGGCCAGATCTTCGAGGGAGATCAGCGCTTCGATATCGTGGCGCGCCTCCCCGATGCTCTGCGCGGAGATCTCCGCGGCCTGCAGGATCTCCCGGTGCCGCTTCCCCAATCCCAGAATCCGACGGCGAACTACGTCCCGCTCGGCGCCGTGGCGAAGATCGAGCTGGCGGAGGGGCCGAATCAGATCTCACGGGAGGACGGAAAGCGACGCGTCGTCGTGCAAGTGAACGTGCGCGGACGCGATCTCGGGTCGTTTGTCGGCGATGCCCAGCGGGCCGTGGCGGCGGAGGTGACGCTCCCGGCCGGCTACTGGCTCGGTTGGGGCGGACAGTACGAGAACCTGATCGCCGCGCAGAAGCGGCTGCAGGTGGTCGTTCCGCTGGCGCTCCTCGCGATCTTCGGTCTCCTCTTTCTTGCGTTCAGCTCCTTCCGCTCCGCGCTGCTGGTGTTCAGCGGCGTACCGCTGGCGTTGACGGGCGGCGTGTTGGCTCTGGCGCTGCGCGACCTGCCCTTCTCCATTTCGGCGGCGGTCGGCTTCATCGCGCTGTCCGGGGTCGCTGTGCTGAACGGACTCGTGATGGTCACATTCATCAATGCGCTGCGCACGGAGGGGTTGTCGCTCGACCGGGCGGTCCGTCAAGGTTCGCTCTCGCGACTGCGCCCGGTCCTCATGACCGCGCTGGTCGCCAGCCTCGGTTTCGTGCCGATGGCGCTCGCGCATGGCACCGGGGCCGAAGTGCAGCGACCGCTTGCCACCGTCGTCATCGGTGGGATCATCTCGTCTACGCTGCTGACGCTGGTTGTGCTGCCGGTGCTCTATCGGATCTTCCATCCGGATCCGAAGCCGCATCTGCAGATGACGTCCGAGGTCTGAGAGGCCGATGCACGTTCATGCTGGCAGTCCCGGCGCCTGGAACGTCTCGCGTTCCTTCGCCCTGGGGATGTTTCTCAACCTGCTCTTCGTCGCGGCGGAGGTGATCTTCGGCCTCCGCGCCCACTCGCTCGCCCTCCTCTCCGACGCCGGCCACAACCTGAGCGACGTGCTCGGGCTGAGTCTGGCGTGGGGCGCGGCGCTCCTGGCGCGACGCCCGCCGACGACGCGACACACGTACGGACTGCGACGCGCTTCGATTCTGGCCGCGATGGGCAACGCCGTGTTGCTCCTGCTCGCCGTCGGCGGGATCTCGTGGGAAGCAATCGAGCGCATCGGACGGCCCCACGCGGTGGCGACCGATACCGTCATCCTGGTCGCCGCCATCGGAATCCTCATCAACGGGCTGACGGCGCTGCTCTTCCTCTCTGGCCGGAAGCGCGATCTGAACATCCAGGGCGCCTTCTTGCACATGCTCGCGGACGCCGGTGTCTCCGCGGGGGTGGTCCTCGCCGCGGTCGTCATCCGCGCCACCGGCTGGATGGTCCTCGACCCGATCGTCAGTCTCGCGGTCGGCGTCGCGATCATCTGGGGGACCTGGGGTCTCTCGAGGAAGTCGCTCCTCCTGGCCATGGACGCAGTCCCCGAAGGAACCGATCTCCCCGCCATCACGCGCTACCTGCAGGAGCTCCCCGGAGTCACCGTCGTCCACGACCTGCACGTGTGGGGAATGAGCACGACGGAAACCGCGTTGACGGTGCATCTGGTCAAACCGGACGCCAGCGTCGACGACGCATTCCTCTCCCGCATCAGTCGCGAGCTCCACCATCGCTTCGGGATCGAGCACGCCACCATCCAATTGGAGTGCGCCGACACCGATTGCGACCGCGCCTCGACCGGCGCCGTCTAGATCGGCGCGTCGAGCAGCGCGCGGCGGCAGAACGCGTGCAGCAAGATGGCGCCGTCTTCGCTCGACTCCGGCTGGAACAGATTCAGCGCGCGAGCGAGGACCTGGTCCGACGCCGCTCGGCAACGCGCCGCCAGACGTGGGTCGGTGTCTCGATAGACCTGCGCCCCCAGTGCGAGACACGACAGCGCCAGCCCGAGTTCATACCGCTCGCTGCCGTGGACGTCGGGCAGTCCCACGATGAATCCGTCGCCTCGAACCCGCGCCAAGAGGTAGTCGAGGTGTCTTGCCGCGGCGCGCTCCAGCGAAGGATCCCGGCGCAAGCGGAGGGCCTCCAGTGCGCCCTCCTGCATGTGCAGCGAGTACTTCCAATCGTTCATCTCGTGGCCGCTCCACTTGGCGCCGTTCCAACGAAGCGCGCGCACCCAGACACCGCGGCCGAAGTCGTAGAACCCTTGACGTTGGGGCGAGGCCAGCGCCTGCCGCAGGACACCCTCATAGACCGCTCCGACGCCGGCGAGCGGACCGCCCGCGACCTCGTGCAACGCGAGAGACCAGAGCGCCGCCCCGATCTCGTACGAGCCCTTGAAAGGGGCCTGCGTCTGGAAGAGTCCGGCGCGATTGACGTCGCGAAACGCGAAGAAGGCGCCGCTCCTCGCGTAGTTGGCGCGATAGAAGTCGACGTGCGCAGGGTTTTCCTCGACCAGAAACCGCCAGACCGCGAGTTGCCGCGCGTCGAACTCGGACGCCTGCGGGGAGTACGGCCTCACGAGTTCACTCGCGAGCAGAAACCAGTGCTGGTGCACTTCGAAGAAGTAGTCATTAGCGGGCCCGTCCCACTGCAGGCCGCCGTCGTCTTGCAGCCGAGCCCTCACCACCCACTCCAGATCGCGCGCGGCCGACTCCCCGAAGGCGCGATTCCCGGTCACGACGCTGGCCATCGCCATCGCCATTTCCGCCTTGAGGTGCGTCTGCACGCGCGGCGTCAGGTAGTAGTCACCGTCCAGTTGTTGCCAGAGGAGAAACGGCTCGGCGTAGACGGAGACGACATCGGAATGCGCGCCCGGCGCCGCCGACGATGGTTCGATCCAGGCCTCTGCGCCGCGCGTCTCGGGACGGGTGGGAAAAGGAGAACAGCCCGCCGCCAGCATCAGGCCGAGGAGGAGGGGCGCCACTCCCAGGTGACGACTCTTCGGTCCGGCCAACGGGCTGATCATGGGGTTACGTCTGGCGACCGCCGTGCCAACAGCGGTGGAGGGCATGCGACGCGGTCAAGCGTCCGAGTGGTCAGTGCGACGTGAGGCGCTCCACCCCGACCGAGGCGGGAAGGGTCAGCGAGACTCGAGCCCGAAAGCTCGAAGTTTTCGATAGAGCGTCTTGCGATCGAACCCAAGGAGCCGCGCGGCCGCTGCCTTGTTCCCGCGAACCGAGCGCAGCGTGCGGAGGATGTGCTCTCGCTCGACCTCGCTCATCGGCCGTCCGATCTCGTCACGATCGGGCCCCAGGTCGCCGGGACGACGGATCGCCTCCGGCAGGTCGGAGAGCTGGATCGCGCCGTTGCGTCCGAGCACGAGCCCGCGCTCGATCGCGTTCTCCAACTCGCGCACGTTGCCCGGCCACGAATACCGGCGCAGCGCCTCCAGCGCTTCGGGCCCGACACTCCAGCCGGGGCGGTCGACGCGACGTCCATGCTTCTCCAAGAGGTGCGCGACGAGCGGGGCCAGGTCATCCATCCGCTCACGCAACGGCGGCACGCGGACGGAGATGACGTTCAGTCGGTAGAGGAGATCGCGTCGGAAGCGCCCCTCCAGGACCGCCTGGTCGAGATTCTGGTTCGTGGCGGCGACGATGCGCACGTCGATCGGAATCGCGGCGGTCGAGGGCGCGCCCAACGGGAGCACCTCCCGCTCTTGCAGCACTCGCAGGAGTTTCGCTTGCAGCGCGAGCGCGAGGTCGCCGATCTCGTCGAGGAAGAGCGTCCCGGCGTGCGCGTCGACGAGCAGGCCCTGACGATCTTCGTGGGCGTCCGTGAAGGTTCCGCGCTTGTGTCCGAAGAGCTGACTCTCCAGCAGCGACTCTGGAATCGCGGCGCAGTTCAGCGCCACGAACGGTCCGTGCGAACGCGTGCTCCCTTGATGCAGAGCGCGGGCCAAGAGCTCCTTCCCCGTCCCGCTCTCGCCTTCGATCAAAACTGCCGTGTTGGAGGCGGCGGCCCGCGCCACCACATCGAGTACCCGTCGCATGCCTCGCGAGCGCGCGACAATGGCGGACCCGCCCGTCGGAGTGATCGTCCGCAACGTCTCCAACTCCTGCCGGAGCCGCCGCTCGCGGAGCGCGTTCTCCAGCGCATGGAGGAGCTGCGCCATCCGGAACGGCTTCGCCACATAGTGGTAGGCGCCCGCGCGGATCGTCTCGACCGCCGAGTCGATGCTCCCGAAGGCGGTGATGATCACGACGGGGATGTCCGGCTCCCTCGCCTTCAGTTCCGACAAGAGTGTCTCGCCGCGCATGCCGGGCATCCGCAGGTCGGTCACGACGACGTCGATGGAGTGGCGCGCCACCTGCGCCAGCGCTTCCTCTCCCTCGGCCGCCGCCACCACCGCGTATCCGGCGTCGCCGATCTCCTCGACCAGCAATTGCCGCATCGCGTCGTCGTCTTCCACCACGAGGATGCGGCCCTGCGTCGCGCTCATGCCGCCGACGCCTGACGCCGCGACGGCCCGTCGACCGGCAAGAAGACATGCATCTTGGTTCCGAGGTCGGGTTCGCTCTCGACTTCCATCCACCCCTGGTGGTCTTCGACGATGCCGTACGAAACCGAGAGGCCGAGTCCGGTCCCCTTGCCCACGTCCTTGGTCGTGAAGAATGGATCGAAGATACGATCCAGTAGATCGGGCGGGATCCCCGCCCCGGAGTCCTCGACCGAGACGCAGACGAGATCCCTCGGTTCTCCGGTCTCCGGAACGGGGCGCTGCACCCGACGCGCGGAGAAGGTCAGAACACCGCCGTTCGGCATGGCGTCGCTCGCGTTCAGCGCCAGGTTGAGGAATACTTCGTGGAGCTGCTCGGAGTCCCCGACGATCGCCGGCAGATCGCCGGGGTACTTCTGCACGACGCGGACGCCTTGCTGGCGCAGTCGGTGATCGACCAGCTCGACGGCGCGGTGCACCACTCCCGGCAGGTCCATCGTGGTCAGCCGAATCTCGCGCGCGCGCGCGAAATCCAGCATGCGGCGGACGATGCGTGAGATGCGGTCGATCTGTTGGATCACCACGCGCAGGTTCTCCCCCACTCCCGTCTGTCCGGCGAGCCGTCGCTCCAACAACTCGACCCGCCCGACGATCACGTTGAGCGGCGTCCCGATCTCGTGCGCGATGCCAGCGGCGAGCTGGCCGAGGCTCGCCAGTCGGGCGGTCTTCCGCAGCTCGTTCTCCATCTCGGCGCGCTGACGTTGCTCGGCGTCGAGCGAATCGCGCGCGGCGTCGAGCTGCGTGACCATTCGACCGAACTCGGTGCTGAGGTGTCCGAACTCGTCCCGGCTGGAAAGCCCGATCGGTCGAGGGGGGTGGCCGGCGCCGATCTCGCGAAAGCCGCGCACGAGCGTCTGGATCGGCCGACCCACGACGATGCGGGTGACGAGCGAGAGCACGGCGGCGATCGCCAGGATCATCGCGCCGGTCAGCACCATGATGAAGATCCAGGACGCGCGCAGATCCTCTTCGATGTACGACTCGAGCTGGATCACCTGGACAGCGCCGAGGAGGGCGCCGTCGGGCCCGACGAGCGGCCTCAAGAAGACCACCGCCGGCTCATCGCCGTACCGCCGTCGGTACTCGATCGGCGTGCGGGTCGCGAGCACGCGCTCCAGGTCGTCCGCGCGTGAGAAGGTGTAAGGAGCGAGTGCTTCACCCTGATAACTGATGTCACCGTTGCGGTCGAAGAGGCGGACCCCGAGGATCCGTTCGTATCCCGAGATCTGATCGACCAGCTCGTGGATGTCGCCGATCTGACGATCCCGGAGGGCATCCTCGAACGCAAGCTGCACGATCCGACTGATGGCGCGACCCTCACGGGCGAGCTCCTGGCGCAGACGTTGGCTGCTGTTGATGCCCTCGATGTACCCCAAGAGTCCGAGCAGGAGGATCATCGGGCCGATGAGCCAGACGAACAGTTTGGTCCCGACGCTCATGCTCGATCCTTCGTGCTCGCATCTCGGAAACGACCCGCCTCAGCGCGAACGGAAGTGGACGCGACGATTCTGCGACCAGGCGCCTTCGTGGTCTCCTTCTTCGAACGGCCGCTCCTCGCCGTAGGAGATCGCCTGGAGTCGGCTCCCCGGGAGCCCGAGGTTGACCAGGTACTCTCGCACCGACTGCGCGCGCCGCTCCCCGAGGGCCAGGTTGTACTCTACCGTCCCGCGACTGTCGCAGTGCCCTTCCAGGATCAGCTCCCCCTCGCCGCTCTTCAGAGTCGCGGCGTTGGTTTGCAACGTCGCGCGGGCGTCTTCGCGCAGCGCCGCCCGGTCGTACTCGAAGAAGACGTCGCGGACCTCCGAGCCGAGCAGCTCACTCGCGGGGTTCGAGCCGGTGCCCCCGCCCGAGCTACCGGTTTGTCCGAGCATCGACTCGGTGGCGCCGCCGACGCTGTCCCCACGGGTCGATCGCTTGGCGCATCCCACGGCGAGGGCGCAGGCAAAACAAAACAGGCAGACGAAACGCAATCCATTGATTCGCATGGCGACTTTCCTCCCTGGGTTCGGGTTGCCAGGGGGGGGCCCAGAAGGGGCGTGCCAGGGGTAAAATGACGCTACGGCAACAAGTTAGGGAGCGGACTGGTGCATAGAAACTGCCCCATAATGCCCCATATGAGGCGTAATGGGGCATATGATGGCCGGCGCGTCGGGTGCGCTCCAAGGGCAGCTGGAAGAGGTGACTGGGGTTCAGGAGGTCAGAGATCGACTTTGTCGATCTCTGACTAGTTGCTCCACAGATCAAACCCGAACTTCACGCCGACGACATGACCGTCTGAGATGACGACGACATCGCCGTCCTTGCCTTCAGTGAAGACGTCGTAGCGGACTTCGGCGCGGAGGGTGCCGCGGTCGCTCATGAAGGGGCGACGCAGGCCGAGGCCGACACCGATCGTGACGCTCGCCGCCGTGGCATCCGAGGGGCCGACATCGAGACTGTTGATCAGGATTCCGGCCCCGCCGGTGGCGTAGGGCCCGCTGCGAGTCTCGGAGAAGTTGTACTGGTAGTTTCCGGTCGCTTCGATCCCCGTGGTCGAAACGTCCTCCGCCGACAGGACGCTCACCCCGGTGTCGATATAGAGCTCATGGTGACGGTTGTAGAGCCGCTTGGCGACACGCAGGCCGGGCATGAGAGCGCCGACCGAAGCCGGCAACGCGATGAACGTCGCATCGTCTCCGTCCGAGTTCAGGAAACCGATGCCGAAGTTCGTGCCGAGACTCCACTCCGCGGCGTGGGCGCCGGGGGCCACGAACAATGCGGAAACGGCGGCGCAGGTGACCGCGGCGAGTGCGAGCAGTGATCGGAGTGAACGGGTGTGCAGCGTCGTCGTTCTAGGCATGAGTCCCTCCTGGACAGGATTGCGGCGGATTCCCTTGTACCCAGAGCGCGATCCCGCGACCGGATACCTTGCCTCGCCAGCCTACACCGGTTCCGGATCGGCGTAAGCCCGATCCAGCAATTGCATCAGGTGGAGCACCTCGACGCTGTATCCCGCCGCGCGCGCTCCTGCCGCGATCTGGAGTTGGCAGCCGGGATTCGCCGTAATGACGAGATCGGCGCCGCTGCGTTGGACGTGCGCGAGCTTGCGCTCCAGAATCCGCCGTGAGAGATCCGGCTGTGTCGCGGAGTAAAGGCCGGCCGCGCCGCAGCACCAGTCGGCCTCCTCGAGCGGCCGCAGTTCGAGACCGGGGATCTGCGCGAGCAGCGTGCGCGGTTCGTCCGAGACGCGTTGTCCGTGCACGAGATGGCACGGCTCGTCGTAGACGGCCACGCGGCGGATCTGAGTCGTCGGCGGAACGAGGCCGGCCCGCGCCAGCCAGACCGCGACGTCGACCACGGGCGGATTCGAAGGGAGACGCGACTGGAGGTGGGCGCCGCATCCGGCCGAGTTGCTGACGACGGCGTCCAGCTCCAAGCCCCCGAACAGCTCCGCATTGACTCGCAACAACTTCTCCGCGGTCTCGACATCTCCGCTGTGCGCGTGCAACGCGCCGCAGCACTGCTGCTGCTTCGGCAAGACGACCTCGAAACCGTTGCGCGTCAAGACGCGCACGGTCGCGGCATGCGTCTCGCCCATCGCCTGTTCCATCACGCAACCGACGAAGAGCGCGACCCGGCCGCGAAATTCGCCCTGCGGAGGGATGCGATCGGGCGCGGAGCGGAGGAATGCGGGCGGGAGCCTGGGAGGGAGCGTTCGCACGAGTGCGCCGAGGAACGGCGGGAAGAGGCGAGTCTGGGCGAAGGAGCGAGCGAAAGACGCGAGGCCGAGTGATTCGGCGAGGCGGAGGGGGGCGAGGGCCAGGGCGAGGCGGGAGCGACTCGAGAGCCAACGGCGGAGGAAATTCCGCGGACTCCGCGCGTGGCCGCGCGGACGACTGGCCATCGCCCCCTCGAAGATCTCGCCGTAACGCACGCCCGACGGACAGGCGGTTTCGCAGGCGCGGCAGTTGAGACAGCGATCGAGCGGCGCCAGCGTCTCGTCGTCCGGCTCGAGTCGCCCTTCGATCAACGCGCGCAGAAGATGGATGCGTCCGCGCGGCGAGTCGGCCTCGGTCCCCAACTCGGCGTAGGTCGGACAGGTCGGCAGACAGAAGCCGCAGTGCACGCATTCCTGTAACAACGGCATGAGCGAAGCCATGCCGTTGTCGAGCTCGGGCCGAGCGGCGCCGCGACTCATCTCGCGCTCTCTATGTTTCCCGCACTCGCGAAAAGCTCAGGACCGAGAATCCCCGCCGGATCGAACGCGCGCATCAACCGCAGATGGATCTCGCGTTGGGCTGGGTCGAGTCCCCAAGGATCGAACGAGATGGGAACTGTGCTGCGCTCGATGACGAGGCCGCCGCCGGCTTGTTGGAGGGCGGTGCGGAGCGTTTCGAGCTGAGACACGGCGGCTGCCGCCGCCGTGTGACTGGCCGAGTAACATAGCCACCCCATCTCCCCTCCCGGTACGAGCAACTCCGTGGCCCCTTCGAGCCATCCGTTCGCTTCGGCCTCATCGAGCATACGGATGAGCGACGCCGCCGGCGCCTGTACGCGTGCGACCAGCGCCGTGGACGCCGCCAACCTCAAGTCTCCCCACAGTTCGGGCACGGTCGGCGCGAGCGCAGGGTCGATCACCGCCGGCGTGCCGCCGAAACCGAGTCGACGCAACTGACGGCGCGCAGTGTCGACCGACTTCGTGATCGATTCGGATCGACCTTCGAGCCCGAGGAAGAGCAAGCGATAAGAGAGTGCGCCCGTCGGGAGGATGGCGCGACCACCGTCGATGGCGAAGATCGAGCGCAACTGCTCCTGGCCCCACTCGCCCGGAACGAGCACGGCGGAAGCGAGCCCCGCATCCAACTGGAGAAGCGAGCGAACCGCCTCCAACGCCGCCGTGCGCGAACCACACGCCACCGCGAGCCACACCGTCTCTTCCGGCGCCGGCTCCAGCTTCAGATCCACGCGCGCGAGCACGCCGAGTCGACCCTGCGCCCCTAGCTGCACCTTGTGCAGGTCATACCCGGTCACGTTCTTCACGACTCGTCCGCCCGATCGCACCAGCGTCCCGTCGCCTCGCGCCACCAGCGCGCCGAGCACCCAGTCCCGCGCGCGCCCACGCGTCAGCGTGAGCGGTCCCGATCGACCCGAGGCGAGCACGCCCCCTAACGTCGACTGCGCGTTGACCGGAGGATCCAGCGGCAACCGCTGCCCCCGTTCGCGTAGCCGAATCGACAACTCCCGCCACCGAATCCCCGCATCCGCCGTAACAACCAAATCCGCCGGGTCATGCCGCAGCTCCCCGCAGAGACCGGTGGTATGTAGTGTCGCGCCCTGTAGTGTCGCGCCCTCAGGCGCGACGCCTCCCCCCCCATACGACCCACCCCCCCGTATCACCAC
>CAZVYN010000003.1:0-109085 GCA_964631125.1 uncultured bacterium
CGGCCGTCAACGCGCTCGCTGTCGATGCCTCCTCGGGGCGGCTGTGGGCCGCGTCGTTTCCGTTCGAGGCGATCGTGCTCTACGACGCGCAGGGACGGGTCGCCTGGGCCGACTCCACGATCGGCTTGGTCGAGGCCATCGCCCCCAGTGTCGGAAGACCCGGGGTCTGGACCTGCGCGCGCGACGGCTCGGTTTGCCGCGTCGAGTCGGGAGCGGTGGCGCAACGATTCGAGGGGTTTGCCTGGCCCGTGGCGATCGCGCCTGGCGGCGTCGACCAGCCGGTCTGGATCGCGGAGCGCGGCGCCGTCACTCCGGCCGGCGTGGCGCGTCTCGATCCGGCGACCGGCGCCGTGGTTCGATTCACGAATGGATTGGTGGCGCCTCGCGATGTCGTGCTCGACGGCCAGGGGGGAGTCTGGGTGGCCGATCCCGGACGCGAAGGGATCGTGCGCCTCGACGCGGCCGGCGCGGCCGTCGAGTTCTTGCCGCTCGGTCCCGTCGACTCGGTCACGCACGATCCGTTGCGCGGGGATCTGTGGGTGGCGTCGACGAGCGAAGGATGGATCCGACGAGTGCGGCTCGAGGCGCAGTCTCCGCCGCGACTCCAGGTCGGCGGACGCCCCGGTCGGGTCGTGATCGGTTGAGGCGCGCCTGACCGCCCCCCGTGCGATTGCCTATGTCGACGGCGCCTTCGTCGAGTTCGAATCGGCGCGGGTCTCGGTCGCCGACCGCGGATTCCTCTACGGCGACTCGGTCTTCGAAACTCTGCGCGCCGAAGGCGGCGATCCGATCTTCTGGCGCGAGCACATCGATCGGCTCGCCGACTCCTGCCGGCGAGCCGAGATCGACGCCGACACCTCGCGCGCCGACCTACTCTCGATCGTCCGGCACTGTCTCGCCGTGAACGCGCCGACCGGGGTGGCGCGCGTGCGCGTCACCGTCAGCTCCGGCGTCGGCGACATGGATACCGTCGACGTCGGTCCGCCCACCTGGGTCGTGACCGCGCGGCCGTACGTCGCGCGCAACGAAGAACAGTACGCGCGAGGGATTTCCGTGGCGCTGACCGACGTGCGCCGACCGTCGGCCGCCACCCTCGATCCCGCGATCAAGTCGGGCAACTCTGCCGCGTCGTTGCGCGCGCGTCGCATCGCCCGCCGCGCCGGGGCCGACGAAGGGATCCTGCTCTCGGGCGAAGGATGGTTGGCGGAAGGGGCGGTCTCGAATCTCTTCTGGATCCACGAGGGCGCGTTGGAGACGCCGGCCCTCTCGCTCGGCGTGTTGCCCGGCATCACGCGAGCGAAGGTCTGCGCGCTCGCCGCTCAGGGCGCGGCCGGTCTCGCCGCCGTGCGCGAGGTGGCGTCGTCGCCCCAGCGCATCGAGCAAGCGACCGAGGTCTTCGTCACGAACAGCCTGTGGGAAGTGCTCGGCGTCGCGCGGTGGAACGGGCGTTCGGTCCAAGGCGGTGAGACGGGATCGATCACGGTCGCGCTACGAAAGGCGCTGCGCGGTATGTATCCCGGATAGAGGGTCGAGCGATCAGCGCGCGACCGACGCGATCAGTTCACAGAACTTCGACAGATCAATGTTGCCGCCGGAGACGATGGCGACGATGGGGCCGGGGCCGGCTTTGCCGGTCAAGGCGGCGGCGAGCGGCAAGGCGCCCGCACCTTCCGAGATGACCCGCGCCTTTTCCGCCATCATTCGCATGGCTCGCTTGGTCTCGTCCAAGGTGACCACGATGCAGCCGTCGACCACCGGCCGCATCCGACTCCACATTCGTGGGAAGACGCTCTGCCCCCCGGCGCCGTCGACGAACGAGGCCTGCCATCCCTCGAACGCTCGAGGGGCGCCCGCGGCGAAGGAGAGCGCCGCGGGTGCGGCCGTCTCGGGTTCGGCGCCCCAAATCTGGACCGCCGGGGCCAACGCCTTGATCGCGCTCCCGACTCCGGTGATGAGTCCTCCGCCGCCGATTCCCGCGATGACCGCGGCGGTGTCGGGAGCATCCTCGAGGATCTCCAGACCCATCGTCGCGTGACCCGCGATGAAGTTGTGATCGTCGAACGGATGGACGAACGTCCCTTCGACTCCGGGAAATGAGCGCTCCTCCAGCGCCTTCCACGCGAGCTCGTACGAAGTCGGGATCAGCTTCGCGCCAAGCGCTCGCATTCGATCCACCTTCGAAGTCGGCGCCGTCTCGATCACGACGACCGTGCACGGGGCGCCGGCCCGCGCGGCGGCGTAGGCGATGCCCTGCCCCGCGTTCCCCGCGCTGATCGTCCAGACGCCGCGCTGCCGTTGGGCTTCGGAGAGCATCGCCACGGCATTCGCCGCGCCGCGCAGCTTGTAGGCGTTGATCGGCTGGAGATTCTCGAGTTTGAGCCGGATCTCCGGGAAGCCCGAGCCCAACTCCAGACGAACGAGCGGCGTGCGCACGATCGTCGTCGCGATCCGTTCGCGCGCGGCGCGGATCTCCGCCAGTTCGATCGGACGCACCGTCTCCAAGATGGCCGCTCTCACGGGCGGACGGTGGCGCTGACCTTCAGGATGATCTCGGTCTGCGCCGGATCGTCGGTCGCGAGCTTGATCTCCTCGTGGAATTTGCCCGCTTCGTCCGGCGCACGGAATTCCAGGTGCAGCAGCGTGATCTTCCCCTTCGGCTCCAGCCTGCCGACGAACTGCGCGGACGGAGAGACCACCGAGAGGATCTTGTACGGCTTCGAGCCGTCGGATTCGATCTCGACCGTCCGGGAGGCGACCTTGCCGGGCTTGAGCGGGAGGAAGTTCACGACCGGCTTCTCGATCAGGAAGTAGCTGTAGAGGAGACCGCGAACGTCAAGTGACTCACTCGCCCGACGGGGATGCTTCAGCGAGAGCGGCACGCGTTTGAGGAAGCGACCGAGCGGCGCGTCAGACCGGATGGTCGCTTCGACCCGCACCTTGTCGACGCTGTCGACTCCCTCCTGGCCCTGCATCGGAACGATCTTCCAGGTGACGTACTCGTCGGCGGATTCGCCGACGTCGTCAACGGCGAAGCCGAGGCCGGCGTCGGCCTCGAGGTAGGCGACGAGCGTGCGCTTCTCTCCGCGCTGCACCACCGTGAAGTCGAGCATCCGATCGGAGACGCGGACGAACGGCTTCACGTCGGCCTTGATGACCAGGTCCAGCCGCGGCTCGGCGGGATCGTTGGTGAAAACGGTGACGCCCTTGGACTGCTCGCCCTCGAAGTCCTTCGAGCTGAACGTGATCTCCAGCGTCGTGCTCTGTCCGGGGGCTAAGAGCGAGTCGCTGGCGATGGCCGCCGTGCAGCCGCAGGAGACGTCGATCTTGGTGATGGCCAGCGGGGCGGTGCCGCCGTTGGAGAGGGTGAACTTGTGTGAGTAGTGATTCGACTGCTGCACCTGACCGAAGTCGAAGGTGCGCGCGTCGACTCGGATGACCGGGCCGGCGCTGAGCAGGTCCTGCGCGGACCCCACGCCGGGCAGAAGCGTCGCGAAGAGGCCGAGGACAAAGGTGGTCAAAGAAAGGGTGGTGACCGAGCGGCGGAGTCGACGTTCGATCATGTAGCTTTCATTCCCCTCACTGAGATCACAGCGATGGCGGGCGCACGCGCACCACGCCGCGGGCGGCCGGGCGGCCGGGCGGCCGGGCGGCCGGGCGGCCGGGCGGCTCGGTCTACCCGCACCCCCCGCCGCGAGTTCCGCGTTCGACGGTCGAACTACCGCAACAGCGTCACCTTCTCCATCCGCTCGACCCTCGGCGCGCGCAGGCGGACATAGTAGACGCCGGCGGCGACTTCCCGCCCGTGATCGTCGCGACCGTCCCACTCCCGCAGGTGGATCCCGGCCGGGAGTTCCTCGGCCGAGAGCATGCGCACGCGGCGACCGGTCAGGTCGTGGACGCTGAGGGCAGCCGGTCCGGCCGACGGGGCCAAGAACCGGAAGGTCGTCGCGCCCGAAGTCGGGTTGGGTTCGGCCGGTGAGAGCGTCCAGCCGGCCTCGGCGGCCTCCTCGGAGACGGCAGTCGGCGATTCGGGCCAACCGGCGAACGCTGCGGTCGAAGCGAGCGCGAACGGCTGCAGCGCGCCCTGCGGCACGGTGTGTCCGCGGACCTCGATCGTGTAGCTGCCGACCGCGGGGCTCGCGAGGCGGACCACCTCTTCGACGTTGCGCCGATCGGCCGCGCCGCCGGTGGTGGAGACTCCGCCGGTGAAGACGTTGCCGAGATAGATGGCGCCGCCGGGCGCGGTGACCGTCAGGTCCAGGTCGTTGACGAGCGCGACTCCTGCGCCGGAGGTGGCGGGGTAGTCGGTCCAGACCAGCACGACCTCCAGCGGTTCGGCGGAGGAGTCCACTTCGTAGACGAAGGTGCGCGTCTCGGCCGTCGCGACGCCCGCGTCTTGCTCCGCGCGGAGCTC
Source organism: uncultured bacterium (assembly GCA_964631125.1). Lineage (GTDB taxonomy): Bacteria > Eisenbacteria > RBG-16-71-46 > CAIMUX01 > CAIMUX01 > CAZVYN01. The sequence goes on from CAZVYN010000003.1 coordinate 4,415, forward strand.
GCGCGTTTCTCCATCGAAGTACAGCGCGTCGTCGAGTCGGAGCCGGCCCCATCCCTCGGTCTGATTCGGGAGATCACTCGCTCCCATGTCGGTCGACCCGTTGACGAGCACCGCCTTGATCAGGGCGCCGGTCGGGAGGAGTGGATCCGACTCCGCCGCCACGCCGGTCGGATAGAACCCGGTGCGGAAGTACTGCCGCACGAGCGCGCCGAGCCCCGCGGCGGCCGGCGTCGCCATCGACGTTCCCGCGAACGGACTCCCCTGCACGTTGCAGGTGGGGGATGGGGGCGATCCGCTGTTGTTGTTGGCCGAGGAGATGTAGATGGGATTGTCGCCGCCCGGCGCGGTCAGCGTCGGCTTCAGCCGTTGATCCGAGGCGGGGCCGCGGCTGGAGTACGACGCGATCGTCTCCTGCGAAGGCGCCTGCTTCGTCGCGCCGACGCTGACGCAGTTCTTCGAGGTGGCGGGAGAAGAGACCGTGCCCGCGCCCGGCCCGGAGTTACCGTTGGCGAAGAAGATCAAGAACTCGGGATGCGACCACATGAACTGATCGACGTTGACGCAGTAGGTGTCATACGCGTTGCTCGACGAACCCCAACTGTTGGTGTGGAGACGCGCGCCCCAGCCGTAGGCGTCGTTGAAGGCGGTCGTGAGCGAGCCGGGGATCGAGATCAAGCCGAGGAGGCAGTCGATGAAGCCGTCGTTGCCGACATCCTGGACGCCGAGCTTCGCGCCATAGGCCATCCCGGCGTGGTTGGTGTTCCCCGGATTGATGAACGACTGATCGCCCGCGATCGTGCCCGCGACATGCGTGCCGTGTCCCGTGTCGCAGCCATCGCTCGTGTTGCCGCCGTAGTCGCCGTAGGCGGTCACCTTGCGGTGCGTGGGAGATGGCGGGGCGTTCCCGGTGTCGCGGAAGAAACAGGAGTTGTAGTCGAGGCCCGAATCCATCAGCACGACCAGCTCCCCCTCGCCGTGCAGTCCTCGGTCCCAGAGCGGTGTCTGGTCCGCCACGTTCGATTGCACGACCCACTTGGTGGCGTTGTTCAGCGCGCGGAACTCCGGTTCCTCTTCGATCCACCACGTGAGCGGATCGGCGGCGATCCGTGGAAGGAGTTCGAGGACGCGCTCCCGCGGGAGCGTGAGGCGCACGATGCACAGCATGCCGTCGTCGAGAGACTCGACGACCTCGAGGCCCCAGGCGGCAAAGCGTGCGGCGGCGACCGCGGGCGTCTCGAAGGTGCGGACGCGCAGTCGAAGCGGCGCGGCGGCTGACCGAGACGGGTCGACAAAAACGGTCGCGCCGATCGCGGGGGAGAGCCGCCACGCCGGCGGGAGCAGCCCGGCCCAGCGCACTCCGCTGATCTCGGCCGCGCGGTCCCTGCTCGACTCGGATCCTCGTACGAGATACGCCTGTTCAGGCAGGTAGCCGACTATTTCACAACCTACTGCCTCGAGATCTTCGCGTTCCTTGGCGCCCACGGGCCGATCCCACTGCACGACGAAGGGCTGCGCCCCCGAGAGGTCGTCGGTTGGCGTCAGGTCCTGCGCGGAAAGCCCCAGCGGGAGAGTCAGTCGGTCAGCCGCGCCGGGCACCGCGGGGTCGAACGACCCGGCGGCCAGCTCCAGCTTGGGAGACGCCGCGAGGGCCGGGATCGCCGAAGCGAGCCCCGCCATGAAAAGGATCGGCAGACAGAGTCGGGCGAGTCGGACCGTCCGGGCACTCGAGGACATGGGGGCGCCTCCTGGGGTGGTTTGCAGTGCGCGATCGAGTATATCGATGCCCGCACGGGCGGACCACCGGGAGACTCCAGATGATCCCTGCGCCGGCCGATGCCACAGATGGTCCGGCGATTCCGCCGGGGACCAAGTTGAGGAGCGGCATGGACGGCGGCGACCCGATCGAAACATCGATCTCGAAGATCCCGGCGAGCAATCGCTCTCTCCGGGTGTCGTACTTGCGCGGCGTTTTGCCGCTCGTGCTCGCGGTGGCGACGCTCATGGCCGGCGCAGGGACGTTGGTCGTGCGCCAGGTCGTGACGCGAGACGCCGAGGATGTGCTGGAGACCTCGGCTGTGGTCCTGGCTCGCGCGGTCGCCTTCGGGTTGGATCGCAACGATCTCGCGGCCGTGCGCGAACCGCTGCACGGATTCTTCGAGCGTGACGCGGCGGTCTTCGCCGTGGTCCTCGACCGCGACGGAGTCCCCCTGCTGACCCTGGGAGATTGGACGCCCGCGTTGCTCTCGGAGCAGATCGGCGAGGGGGCGCGCGTCGAACGTCGCGGAGAGCTCCTCGTGGCGTCGATCCCGGTTCGCAACGCCGGATCGGAACGGCTGGGTACACTGGCGCTGGGATGGCGGCGCGCCGAGAGCGAGGCGCGCGCCAAGACGTGGAGCCTGCTCCTGGTGGGGCTCGGCCTCGGCGCCGCTCTCATCGCAGGTCTGATCGGATGGGCCGACGCGCGTCGCTTCGCCGCCCCGCTGCGGTCGTTGGCCCTCCGCGCCGCTACTTTGGCCGCGGGCCAGCCGGCCCCCGCGCCGGTCGAGTCGTCGCCGGCCGAGATCCGCGCGATCGATCGGGCGTTGGACGAGTTCTCCGCTCGTTTCCGTGAATCGCGCGAGGCGTTGGAACGGCAGACCCGCGACCTGGAGCAGAAGGTGCGCGAGCGCACGACCGAGCTGCGCCAGAAGCACTTCGCGCTCGCTCTGCAGAACGAGCAGATCCTCGAGGCCTCGCGTCTGAAGAGCGCGTTCCTCGCCAACATGTCGCACGAGTTGCGCACTCCGTTGCACGCCATCCTCGCGCTCTCCGAACTGCTGCGCGACGAGGTGGTCGGCGAGCTGTCCAACGATGAACAGCGCCGCCAGGTGACGATGATCCACCAGAGCGGACAGAATTTGTTGCGCCTCATCAACGACGTGCTCGATCTCTCGAAGATCGAAGCGGGCAAGATGGAGTTGCGCTACGAGGTCGGCGAGCCACAGAACGTCTTGCGCGAGCTGATCGACGAGTTGCGACCGCTGGCGGAGTCGAAGGGCCTGGAGTTCGACTTCCAGCCGGACGGTCAGGGCGCCGGTTGGTTCGACTCCGATCGACTCCGGCAGGTGGCGCAGAACCTGATCGGCAACGCGATCAAGTTCACCGAGAGCGGATCGGTCCGGGTGCGCAGTCGGCTCGACCTGGACGCGCAACGGCTGACGCTCGACGTGAAGGACACAGGCGTCGGGATCGGTCGCGATAACCAGGAGACGATCTTCCAGGAATTCCGCCAGGTCGACGGCAGCGCGAGTCGACGCTTCGGCGGAACGGGACTCGGCCTCGCCATCTGCCATCGACTGATCCGGCTGATGGGAGGCGAGATCTGGGTCGAGAGCGAAGTCGGTCGCGGATCGACCTTCACCGTGCAGGCGCCGATCCGACGCCAACGGCCGAACGAGTCGACCGAGCCGCTCGCGACGCTGGAGACGATGGAGACGATCGCGCCGACGGCCGCGATCGCGCCGACGGCTGCGGTCGCGGCGACCGAAATGCCCATGCCCGTCGAGCCTTTGGCGCCCGCGCCCGCGCCCCTCGCCGACGTCACGTCGGACGAACGTCCGCCGGAGCAGGGCCGCGCGCGCATCCTCGTGATCGAGGACGACGATCGGGTGCTGGAGTCGCTCGTTCGCATCATGGCGCTGGAAGGATTCGATCTGCGCGTGGCGTCGGATGGACGCGAGGCGCTGGCCGAGTTCGAGCGCGACACTCCCGATCTGGTCGTGCTCGATCTGATGCTGCCCGGTCTATCGGGCTTCGAATTGTTGGAGCGCTTCGCGGACGCCGGTCGGCCGCGCGTTCCGATCGTGGTGCACACCGCGAAAGATCTCACCCGGGCCGACTGGAAAGTGCTCGACCGCTCGGTCGAACGGGTCTTCCACAAGAGTGGCAGTGGAGTGCGTCTGATGGTCGACGAGATCCACCGTTTACTGGAGCAACGCCGACGCCCGCCGGGACGTCGCGCGGCCTGATGGCCGCAGGGAGAAGATGATGGAAGGGAATACGTCAGACCGGCGAGTGCTGAAGATCCTCCTCGCCGAGGACGACCCCACGAATCAGTACGTCTTCCGCGCAATCCTCAGCTCGGCCGGCCATCAGGTCGAAATCGTCGACAACGGCCTCGCCGCGATCGAGAAGATGTCGATCTTCCGACCGGACGTCATCTTGCTCGACATGATGATGCCGGTCATGGACGGCTACGAAGCGGCCACTCGACTCTCCGCCGACGCGGAGAACGACGGCATCCCGATCCTCGCGTTGACCGCCAAGGCCATGAAGGGGGATCGCGAGAAGACCCTCGAGGCCGGCTGCGACGACTACCTGTCGAAGCCGATCAGCCGCGCCGCCTTGCTCGAACGCATCGAGTTCTGGCGCGCCCGTTCCATCGACGAATGGATGCCGATCCGGATCTCGCGAAGGGCGGCGTAACGCGCCCGGTCTGCCGTCCGGTCAGCGGATCACGGTGAGGCGCAGAGCCGGTCCCGCCGTCGCACCGGCCAACCGCGCGAAGTAGGTCCCGCCCGGGATCTCGCGGCCGGAGTCGTCGCGCGCATCCCACACGAGCGTCAGAGCCGCGCCGACGCTGGCGGCGTGGTGGTGCAACCGCCGTACGCGCTGCCCGCGGACGTCGTAGATCGTCAGTTCGCAGGCCCCCGCGTTCGGTGCGGCGAAGGTCAGCGCGGTTCCATCGACCAGCGGATTCGGCGCGGCGAAGAAGCCACCGACGAGGCCACGCCCCGGCCCGTCACCCACGGCCGCTGGCCCGAGGATCGTCACCTGCACTTCGTTCGACGGATCGCTCTCCTGGCCGTTCTGGAAGATAGCGGTGACGTGATAGCGGTAGGTCCCCTCGGTCAGCCCGGCGTCCATGAGCATGATCGGGAGGGTGGGGGGGATCGGCGCAATCTCGTAAGTCGGGAGTGCGGGGAACGTGTCGATGCCGGCCGCGCGATAGATGCGCTCGCCCACGAGCGGATTGTCCGGGTTCACACGCATCGGCGGGAACCAACTGAGCTGGACGTCGACGACATCGAGCACCGTCGCTTCGAGGTCGTACGGCGTCGGCAGCGGGACGAAGTTGTCGTAGACGTAGTCCATGGCCGCGGAGACGTCGATGATCCCCCAGCCGTAGTCGTTGTCCTCTCCAACTGCGCCCTTGTCGACGGCGGTGACCATGAGCGCTTCTTTCATCTGGTCGACGGTGACGTCGGGGTAGAACTCGCGCAGCAGTGCGCAGGCGCCGGAGACGTGGGGGGAGGCCATCGAGGTGCCGGTGAGATTCCCGTAGACGCCGCCGGGCAGCGACGAACGAATCTGCGCGCCGGGCGCGGCCACTTCCGGTTTGATCGAGGTCATGTCGCAGGGCGAGGGGCCGCGTCCGCTCGTGCTCCAGACCGGGTACCCGGCGACATGCGGGTTGACGTTCCCGACTCCGAAGTTACGCAGCGGCGTCTCGGCGCGGCTCTCGGGCGAATTCACCGTGGCGACGCCGGGTCCGGAGTTGTCGACCGCGATCACGTTGATCACTCCGGCCGCCTCGACCACGTCGATCGCCACCCAGAAGGTCGACGAGCAGTTATTCGACGTTCCCCACGAGTTGTTGATCACGTCGGGGACGTCTTCGATGGTGGCGGCGTTGCTATCCGGATCGGACGCCCACTGGTAGCAGTCGATGATCTCCGAGACGTTGTAGCCCTGCAGGATCTGCGCCGCGATCCACTTGGCGTCGGGCGCCACGCCGAGCGGCTCCTCATCGGGCGGATCGGCGACCAAGATCCCCATGACGTGGGTGCCGTGCGAGGCGTAGTCGAGGGGGAACTCGGTGTTCGACTGGTTGTCGCGCCAGGCGTGGTACCACGGGACTCCCGGGTCGGTCCCGCGCCACTTCGACGCGAGCGCCGGATGATTGCCGTCGACGCCGGTGTCGAAGGTGGCGACGATGCGTCCCGTGCCGGTATAGCCGAGATCCCAGACCGGCTGCAGGTTGATGCAGATCTGTCCGTCCTGCGTGGCGATCGGTCCGGTCATGGAATGCTGCGACGGTTTGTGCAGATTCGGGAAGATCTCCGGGCCGGAGGGGACGCCGCGTCGGATCTCGATGACGACGTCTTCTTCGAGCGAGGCGACCGACGGGTCAGAACTGAGCCGGCGAAAGACGCTGGGGACCGCCTCGACCGCGACGACGTTGGCGATCCAGTAGGGGCGGGTGCGGATGACGGCTCCGGACGTGCGTTCGCGCGAGAGATCGCTCAGAACGCGACCCTGGGTCCGGGCGGCCAATTCCTGGGCGCGTTCGATCACGTATTGGTGGCGAGCCGCTCGCGTGGTGAGCCCGAGGCGGGCGATGTCCCGCTCCAACTGGGCGATGTCGAGCTGCTCGTCCAACACGATGAGGCCGCGCACGCTGGTCGATGTCGCCGCTCGGTCGGCCTCCGCCATCCGCTGGGCCAACCCCTCGTCGATCCGCGCGGCGAGAGCCTCTCGAGCATCGGTCAAGCCGGGGAGCGAGGCGGCGAGCGCGAAGAGAGCGCCGCTCAGGAGTCGACGCGCACGAGACGGTGCGAACCGCGTGTGTGCGCCTGCCGCCGGGTCGTACACTCCGGACTTCTCGAACATGTCTGCGCCTCCGCGAAGGGGGGGATGGGGGTCTCGCGATTCAGGCAGGGACTACTTCTCGCGGACATGATCCTAACAGTGACCTCACGGCCGGCCCAAGGGATCTCCTCGAGGCGCGGTGATGGGGAATCCCGCGCAGGAAGCGCGGCAGAGAGCGGGAGAGGGGCGCGTTTGATCCGCACGACAGGAGTTACCCGGCGGTATGGGGGCCGAATCCTCTTCGAAGATGTCGATTGGTTCGTCTCGGATCGGGATCGGGTCGGTCTGGTGGGGCCCAACGGATCCGGGAAGAGCAGTTGGCTCAAGATCCTGGCCGGAGCGGAGTCGCCCGATGCCGGTCGCGTCGAACTGCCCAAGGGGCAGCGGCTCGGCTATCTGCCCCAATCGGGCTACTACCGAGGCGAAGGGACGGTGCGCGAAGAGTCCCGCGCCGCATTTTCTGATGTCCTGGCGCTGCTCGAGGAGCGCCAGCGGCTGGAACAGCGGCTGGAGTCGACGTCGTTGGACCTCTCCGAGGGCGAGGCGCTCCTCGAACGACTGGACAAGGTCGAAGAGGAGTTCCGGCGGCGGGACGGCTACGAGATCGATCGCCAGGTCGATGTCGTCCTGCGCGGGCTCGGCTTTGCTCCGCAGGACTTCGATCGACCGGTGCCGCAGCTCTCCGGGGGATGGCAGATGCGGGTGGCGCTCGCCCGCATCTTGCTGCAGCGGCCCGACGTGCTCTTGCTCGACGAGCCGACCAACTTCTTGGATCTCGAAGCGCGTGAATGGCTGGAGGGATTCCTGCGGGCCTATCCGGGGAGCTTCGTGTTGGTCTCGCACGATCGCTATTTCTTGGATGTGACGGTCGATCGCATCACCGAGGTGATGAGCCGAGAGCTGCAGGACTACACCGGCAACTACACCGCCTACGAGAAGCAACGCGCCGCGCGCTATGAGATGGCGTTGGCGGCGTGGGAGCGACAGCAGGACGAGATCAAGCGGGTCCAGGTCTTCATCGACCGGTTTCGCGCCAAGAACACGAAGGCGTCGCAAGTCCAGAGTCGCATCAAGATGCTGGAGAAGATGCCGAAGCTGGAGCGGCCGGTGGCGCCGCCCAAGGCGATCCGATTCAACTTCCCGGCGGCTGAACGCACCGGTCGCATCGTGCTGGAGTTGCAGGGAGTGGCCAAGTCGTACGGCGAGACCGAGGTGTTCCGCGGCGTCGACTTGCAATTGGAGCGCGGGCAACAGGTCGCGCTGGTCGGTCCCAACGGCGCCGGCAAGTCGACCTTGCTGCGGATCCTCGCGGGGGCCGAACCGTTCCAGGTCGGAACCCGAACCGAGGGCCTTCGCGTGCAGATCGATCACTTCGCGCAAGACGCCGCCGATCGATTGCCGCAGGGCCGCACGATCCTCGACCTGGCGCACGCGCACGCCCCGGTCACGTATGTGCCGCAGATCCGCAGCCTGCTCGGCGCGTTCCTCTTCCGCGGCGAAGACGTCGACAAGCCGGTCGGCGTGCTCTCGGGCGGCGAGCGGAGCCGGCTCGCACTCGCTCTCATGCTGATGCGTCCCGCCAATGTCCTGCTCTTGGACGAGCCGACCAACCACCTGGACATGCAGGCGCAGGAAGTACTGCTCGAAGCGATGCGCGCCTTCGAAGGGACGATCGTCTTCGTCTCGCACGATCGCGCTTTCATCGAAGGGCTGGCCACGCGCGTGGTGGAAGTGGGCGGCGGCCGGCTGGTCGATCATCCGGGCGACTACGAGAGCTTCCTCTACAAGAAGGGGCTCTCCGCGAATGGGGGTGACGGCCGCGGCGACGGCGGCGGCAAGTCGTCGTCGAAGGGACGCGCGAGCCGTGTCGCGGTGGTGAGCGAGCCTGCGGCGGAAACACCGAGCGCGGCGGTGGCGTCGACCGGCGCGCCGACCAACGGCGGCAGCGGCGTCTCGAAGCCGGCGCGGAAGGCGAGTCGGCGTCGGCGCGAACTCGAGGAGCGAATCGCCGAGCTGGAGAAGCGCCATCTCAAGATCGGCGCGGTCTTGGCCGGCGAGGAGCTCTACCGCGACGCCGAGAAAGCGAGTTTCTATCTGAACGAGTATCGCGAGGTGGCGGCCGCGATCGAAACCGCGATGGAGGAGTGGGGCGCGCTCAGCGAGGAGTGAGGCCCGCCAGCCAGAGCAACGTCCGGTGGATCGATTCGGCGTCCGCCAAGTCGTCGGCGTAGGCATCCGGTCCGGCGGCGCGCAACGCGTCACGCTCCGCCACGCTCGTCCCGACCGCGAGGACGCGGGCGCCGCCCGCGCGGGCACACGCGATGTCCCGCACCGTGTCGCCGATGACGACGGCGCGCGCGGGTGCGATCTCCGGACCGCCCCGTTCGACCAGGCGCGCGAGGCCGATCGGCACGAGGCAGTCGCGATCCTCGTGGTCGTCGCCGAACGCGCCGAAGTGGAACGGTCCCCAGAGTCCGATGCGGCGCAGTTTCGTCTCCGCGCCGGCGCGGAGATTCCCGGTCAGCAGCCCGACGGCGAAGCGCGAGTCGGCGGAGAGCCTCTCGATCAGCGCGACCGCTCCAGGGATCTCGCGAGGCGGCGGGCCGGCGTCGAGCTCCGAGTCGAGGCGCTCGAGGTAGCCGCGGAAGATCCGAGCGCGCTCCTCTCGGGTGAGAGAGGGCGCCTCGTTCCGCTCCAAGACGACACGCAAGATCTCGCCATCGGTGCGGCCCGCGAAGGAGAACCCGCGGTCATCGGCCGGGCGGCCGAGATGCTCTGAAATAGCGGCGAGGAACGCGCGACGTCCCGCGCCGTGCCCGTGGAAGAGGGTGCCGTCGATATCGAAGAGGAGCGCCGCCGAGGCGTGCGCGAGCGTTCGATCGACGATCAACCCTGTTCGAGCGAATGCGAGTGGTACGTGGTGGCGGCGCCGTCGGTCGCGGCTGACTTCGGCTCGTGGCTCTCGTCCCCGTGCGGGGTGGGCTCCGGAATCGGCAGCCCGGCCAGCGTCAGCAGCGTGTGGTAGTCGTCCATGTCGTCGATCGTCCGCGCGATCGAGGTCTCGTAGATGTGGAAGTCATGCACCTCGTCGGCATGCTTGCGCAGCAGATCCCACGCATCGTCCGTCGGGCCGAGCTTCTCGACCTCGGCGGCGAGCGAAGGATCGAGGAAGAACGGGAGCCCCATCTGTCCCTGCGCGACCGGCACCATGATCTTCTTCTTGCCCGCCGCGAACGCCTCGGAGAGACGATCGATGATCGGCCCATCCAGGAGCGGCTGATCGCCGAGGCCGACTGCGATCGCCTTGGCCGAGGAAGCGACCGCGCCGACGCCGGCTTTGAGGAACGCGCCGAACTCGGACGGGGCGGCGTCGATGCTCACGATCTTGACCTTGCCCGCCAGGTCGCCGAGCCCTTCGCGGATCTCGGGGGCGCGCGAACTGAGGACGAGGATCACTTCCTGCACGCCGGCCGTGAGGTAGGCGCGGAGCGTGCGTCCCAAGACGGTCGTGTCGCCGAAGGGAAGGAGTTGCTTCGGCGACTTGAGGGGACGGCTCTCGCGGCCGACGACGATCACAGCAGACACGTTCTTCATCATGGGAACCGGCTCCTTCCGCCGCGGACCGCGGCTCCTCCAGGCAATCGAAGCTGGGAATCTAGCCAACCGCGAGCGTCCGCCGCAAGGACCGCGTCCGTCTCGGGGACAGGGCGGTCGGGCGCGCTCAGAGGAAGGTGCGCTCCGGCCGCCACTGCGGGATCCACTCCCGGAAGAGGTCGTCCATCTCGGCCACGACCGAGCGCAGCAGTTGGATCTTCTCGTCGTGCGGGAGGAACGCGCTCTTGAAGCCGTTGATCAGCACCTTGCGCACCTCTTCCGGCGTGAGTTGGAAGGTCTGCGCCGCGAGGATCAGCTCGCGGGTCGAGTCGGTGTCGGAGATGAGGCGGTTGTCGGTGTTGAGCGTGACGCGGAGCCCGCGCCGGACATACTCGCCGAACGGGTGATCCTCCAACCGAGCGACGGCGCCGGTCTGCACGTTCGAGGTGAGGCACATCTCCAGCGGGACGCGGTGGTCGTTGACGTAGTCGAGGAGATCGGGATCCTCGCGCAAACGCGTCCCGTGCCCGATGCGGTGGGCGCCGCCGTAGTGCAGCGCCTGGCGAATCGAGGCCGCGCCGAACGCCTCGCCCGCGTGCACCGTCACGTTGATGTTCGCTTCGAGGATGCGGACGAACGCCTCGCGGTGCTCCTTGGCCGGATAGTCCTTCTCGGCGCCGGCCAGATCGAAACCGACGACGCCGCGGTGCTTGTAGGCGATGGCGAGATCGGCCAGTCGCAAGGAAATGTCCGGTCCGATCTGACGGATGCCGCAGAGGATCACGCCGCAGCGAATCGGGTGCTCGGCTTCCGCGCGGCGCAGCCCACGCAGCACCGCTTCGACGATCTCCTCCAGAGAGAGCCCGCGCTTCCGATGTAGGATCGGGCTGTAACGGATCTCGCAGTAGCGGACGTTCTCGCGCGCCGCATCCTCGGCCAGTTCGAACGCGACGCGCTCCAGCGACGCGGCTGTGTCGAGGACGGAGAGGGTCAGATCGAAGATGGAAAGGTAGGCCGGAAGATCGCCGCCGCGCGGCGCCAGATGCGGGCGGAGGCCCTCCACGTCGTCGGCGGGAAGTGCGACGCCATGTTCGCGCGCCAGATCCAGGAGCGTCCGCACGCGGAGCGAACCGTCCAGATGCAAATGGAGGTCGGTCTTCGGGAGTCGCTGGAGCAGCTCGGTCGGGATCGGCTTCGGGATCGGCTTCGGGATCGGTGTGGTCAAGCGGGCGCCTCCGGGAAATGTGCGCGGGATGGTGTCAGTTCGGTTGCCTTCGCGCCAGCGCGATGAGTCGCGTTCGCGCCGCGCGCGCGCGTGCGGAAAGGGCAGCGCGATCGAAATCATCCGCTCGGTGGACGCACCGACCGTCGATCCAGGTCTCGCGCACCCAGCGCGCGGAGCCGGCGTAGACCAAGAGCGACTCGGGCGACTCTCTCAGGGCGGAAGAGCTGTCCTCGATCTGCCCGAGCGATGCCTCGTCGGCTTCAGGGTCGAGCAGCAGGAAGTCGGCCCGCGCGCCGCGCCGCAGCACGCCGAGCTCGCCGACGGCGCCGAGAACCGCCGCGCCCCCTGCCGTGGCTCGCCAGAGGGCGTGCGCCGGATCGACCGCGTCGGGTCCGTGCAGCAGTCCTTCCAGGAGCGCCGATTGTCGGAGCTCGACCCAGGGATCGAGCCGGTTGTTGCAGGCGGCCGCGTCGGCGCCGAGTCCGACCGCGACACCGGCGCGCTCGAGCGCGCGCACATCGGCGAGTCCCGAGCCGAGCTTGAGATTGCTCGAAGGGCAATGCGTGACGCCGGCCTTCGCCTCGCTCAGCGCCGCGCGGTCGTCGGCCGAGAGCCAGACTCCATGCGCCAGTGCGAGGCGGCCCGACACGCCCGGCAACGAGGTCAGATAGCGCGGCGGCGTCTGTCCCGTTTCCGCGCGGACATCGTCCACCTCGGCGCGCGTCTCGGAAGCGTGCGTGTGGATGAGGCAACGGCGCAGATCGGGGCGCGCTGTCATCGATCGCCAGAGCGCGTCGCTCACGCTGGGAACGAAGCGGGGACAGAGCGCCGCGCGGATCCGTCCGTCCGACTCGCCGTCCCAGCGCGCGGCGAATCGCTCGAAGCGATCCCAGAGCGTGGCGCCGTCGCTGATCAGCCCGCGCGCTTCGCTCGGTCCGCGGTCCATCCAGACGGGACCGAGGTGGGCGCGCAGTCCGAGCGAGGCGACCACCTCCGCGATCGCCTCGGTGTGGTGGGCGGTTCCCATGTCCAGAATCGTGGTCGTGCCGTTGGCCAGGAGCTGGCGCACGCCCACTTCGGCCGAGACGGTCATGGTGGCGGCGTCGTGCGCGGCCTCCAGCGGCCAGACCACGTCGCTGAGCCAGTCGTAGAGGCGCCGTCCCTCCGCCAATCCGCGGAAGAGGGTCTGGCAGAGATGCACGTGGGTCTGGATGAAGCCCGGGAGCATCCACGCGGCGGACGCATCGACCCGCAGTGCGGGATCGTCGGCCCAAGGGGGCAGCGGGTCGGGAGGGGAGACCGCGGCGATACGCGAGCGTTCGATCGCGAGGTCGCCACGCCGGGCGCCGCCGCCATCCATGGGGAAGAGGAGCGCTCCGACCCACACGCGCCGCTCGGGCGGGGGAATTCGGCTTGACGGCGTCAGGCCTGCCTCGATATTCCTGCCACGGTTCGCCGCGATCCTCCTCGAGTCCGCTCCAAGCTACGGGCCGCCCGCGGAAGCCGTCAATCCATCCGCGCTTGCGCGAGTTGCAAGGGAGAAGGCCACGGACGTCCTCATCACGGAATCGCAGTTGGCCGAGCGGGTCGCTCAGCTCGGCGAAGACCTCTCGCGCGACTACATGGGTCGCGTTCCGATCTTGGTCGGGATCCTCAAGGGCTCGGTCGTCTTCCTCGGCGATCTCATCCGCCGCACCACGATCGACGTCGAGGTCGACTTCATCGCGATCTCCAGTTACGGCAACCGCACCGCCTCGTCGGGCCATGTCCAACTGCTGAAGGATCTGGACCGCGACATCTTCGACCGCGACGTCATCGTGGTGGAGGACATCGTCGATTCGGGCCTCTCGCTCGCCTACATCAAGAAGAATCTGGCGGCGAGGAATCCGCGCTCGCTCTGCGTCGTCGCGCTGCTCGACAAGCGGACGGCGAGGCCGGACGGGACCTACGTCGACTATATCGGCTTCGAGATCCCCGATCGATTCGTGGTCGGGTACGGGCTCGACTTCAACGAGCGGTTCCGGGGACTGCCCTACATCGGAGTGCTCAACGCAGACGAGATCGCGGCCGCGTCGACCGGGCCTGGGTCTCCGGCGTGTTCCTAGGCGTCGTGGTCGGGGAGCTGGTTGCGAGCGTCCAACACGCTTCGTTGGATGGCCGCAAGCTGCTCTGGGTGCGAGACGAGACCGGACGCTGCCGACTGGCCGTCGATTCGGTCGATGCCGGCCCGGGCGACCGGGTCTTGGTGCTCGACGAAGGGAACGGCGCGGCGCAGGTGCTGGAGTCGTCCCGCGGTCCGATCCGCACGGTCATCGTCGGCGTGGTCGATGCGGTCGATGCGGTCGATGCGGTCGACGCGGTCGACGCCGTCGATCCGGCCGATGCCGTCGACACAGGCGCGCGGAAGTGAAACCGATGGCGGGCCGGCGCGGCGTACTCATCGGGATCGCCGGCGGCTCGGCCTCGGGCAAGACGCTCATCGCCGCCAAGATCTACGAGACGCTCGGCTCCGAGCGCGTCGTCATCCTCAAGCAGGATTCGTACTACCGCGATCTCCGTCACCTGCCCGAGTCGGTGCGCGCGCAGCAGAACTTCGATCATCCCGAGGCCTTCGACACGCCGCTCCTCTGTGAGCATCTGGAGACGTTGCTCGGCGGCGGCGCGATCGAAGAGCCGACGTATGACTTCACGCACCACGCGCGGTCGTCGCGCACCCGCCACATCGCGGCCTCCGACGTGATCGTGTTGGAGGGGATCCTCATCCTGGCCGAGCCGACCCTGCGCGAGAAGATGGACATCAAGATCTTCGTCGACACCGACGCCGACGTGCGGCTCTTGCGTCGGCTGCAACGCGACGTGACCGATCGCGGACGCACCTTCGAATCGGTCCTGCGCCAGTACGATGAGTCGGTCCGTCCGATGCACCTGCAGTTCGTGGAGCCGAGCAAGCGGTGGGCCGATCTCGTCATCCCCGAAGGGGGACACAACCGCGTGGCGATCGACCTGCTCACGACCAAGATCTCCGCCGTGCTGAATGATCGGCTGCCGGCCGACGCCCCGGAAGCTGCGGCGGAAGGGAGGCGTCGTGCGCGGTGACCTTCCGCACAAGGGCTCGCTGGAAGTGATCTGCGGACCGATGTTCAGCGGCAAGACGGAGGAGTTGATCCGGCGACTGCGGCGCGCGCAGATCGCGCGTCAGCGGGTCGTCATCCTCAAGCCGGGCATCGATGATCGCTACGACGCCGACCACTTGGTTTCCCACAATCTCGTCAAGATCCCTTCGGTCCAAGTGCGCACGTCGCAGGAAGTGTTGGAGTTCGGGCGCGAGGCCGAGGTGGTCGGGATCGACGAGGTGCAGTTCCTCGACGACGGCATCGCCGACGTCTGCGAACGTCTGGCGAACGAGGGACGCCGCGTCATCGTGGCGGGGCTCGATCAGGACTACCGCGCGCGGCCGTTCGAGCCGATCCCGTCGCTCCTGGCGCGCGCCGAGTACATCACGAAGACGCTCGCCATCTGCGTGTCGTGCGGCGCGCCCGCGGGCCGGACGCAGCGGGTCGCGGCGCTGGGAGGCCGCATCCTGGTCGGATCGAGCGATGTCTACGAGGCGCGCTGCCGGCGCTGCTTCGAGCCGCCGCGCGACGAACCGACGGCGGCGGAGACGAAGGGAGAGGGGACGTGAAGGGACGAAGCATGGGCGGACGCAGCCTCGGAATGTACGGCGCCACCACCGCGCTCGCGCTCGCGATTGGTTGCAGCGGCGGTTCGAAGGAGGCGGCGAAGAGCGCCGACCAGTTCGACGTCGGTCTCGTCTTCGATGTCGGCGGGCTGGGCGACAAGTCGTTCAACGACGCGGCGCATCGCGGGCTCGTGCGCGCCCGCGAGGAGCTGGGCATCGCCTTCGAGTACCGCGAACCGGGGGACGGAAGTGAGCGCGACGCGGCCCTCCGTCAGTTCGCCGCGGGGGAAACCGACTTGATCATCGGCGTCGGCTTCCTCTTCAGCGACGACATCGACAAAGTCGCCGCCGAGTTCCCCGACAAGCACTTCGCCTGCGTCGACTACACCTGGCAAGAGGGCAAGGCGATTCCGCCGAACCTGGTCGGCCTCAAGTTCCGGGAAGAGGAAGGCTCCGCGCTGGCGGGTGCGCTCGCCGCGATGGTCAGCAAGACCGGTACGGTCGGCTTCGTCGGCGGCATGGACATCCCGCTCATCCACAAGTTCGAGGCGGGCTACAAGGCCGGCTTCGCGCGCACGCGAGCCGACGGCAAGGTGCTGACCAACTACGCCGGCGTGACCGGCGAAGCCTTCGCCAACCCGGCGAAAGGGAAGGAGCTCGCGCTGGCCCAGATCGACCGCGGCGCCGATGTCATCTTCCACGCCTCGGGCTCGACCGGACTCGGCGTCTTCGAAGCCGCGCGCGCCCGCGACATCCTCGCCATCGGCGTCGACTCCGACCAACAGGCCGAAGCGCCAGGCCATATCCTGACCAGCATGGTGAAGCAGGTCGACGTGGCCGTCTTCGAAGTGATCCGCGACGCGAACGCGGGCCAGTTCGCCGGCAGCGTGAAGATCCTCGGCCTGAAAGAAGGCGGCGTCGGCCTGATCGACGACGCCGGCAACGCGCAGTGGATCACCGCCGAGGTGCGTCAACGGCTGGGCGCGCTCCGCCAGGAGATCGTCAGCGGGCAATTCATCGTCCCGTCGAAGTGAACGCACGGTGAATCCCGCCGTTGAATTCATCGGGGTGACCAAGCGGTATCCCGGGCTCATCGCGAACGATTCGATCTCGTTTCCGGTCTTTCCAGGCGAGATCCACGCCATCGTCGGGGAGAACGGCGCGGGCAAGTCGACGCTGATGGGCATCCTCTCGGGCTTCGTCAAGCCGGACGAGGGGCGCGTGGCGGTCTTCGGACACACGTTGAAACCCGGCTCGCCGCGCGCGGCGTTGGAGGCAGGGATCGGACTCTGCGCGCAGCACTTTCATCTCGTGCCGACTCTGACCGGGATGGAGAACATTCTCCTGGGCGCGCGCGGGCATCGCATGCTGACGCCGCTCTCGCACAAGGCGCAGGACAAGGTGCGCGAGCTGGCGCGTCGTTACGGCCTGAAGACCAAGCTCGAGGTGCCGGTCTCGGACCTCTCGATCGGCGAGGCGGAGCGGGTCGAGATCCTGAAGCTGCTCTACCGCGAGGCGAAGGTGCTCGTGCTCGACGAGCCGACCGCCGTGCTCGCGCCCAGTGAAGTCGAAGGCCTCTTCGAGGTACTGCGTCTCTTGCGCAAGGAAGGGAAGGCGATCCTCTTCATCAGCCACAAGCTGCCGGAGGTGATGGCCCTGGCCGATCGCGTGACCGTGCTGCGCGGCGGGCGCGTGCAGGGCACCGTGCGGCCCGCCGAGATCGACACCAACATGCTCGTCTCGATGATTGTCGGGGGCGAGGCGCCCGGATCCTTGCCTTGGTTGCCGCGTGTGCCGGGCGAACCTGTGCTCGAAGTCGAGAAGCTCTCCGCTGGTCGCTCCGCTTCTTCGTTGCAGCGCGTCTCCTTCTCGGTGCGCGAGGGACAGATCGTCGGCATCGGCGGCGTCGAGGGGAACGGCCAACGCGAGTTGGTGCAGGTGCTCTTGGGTTACATCAAGCGGGACGGCGGCGAGATCCGTTTCCTCGGCCGACCGGTGCATCCAGAGCGCACGCCGGCTTTCCGACGTCGCATCGGCGTGATTCCCGAGGATCGAAGGCGTGAGGGACTCTTGCCGTCGCGCACCTTGGTCGAGAACGCGGTGCTCGGATTCCACGATCGGCCGCCCTATCGCAAGGGGCTCACGCTCGATCGCGGCGAGATGCGGAGTCTGGCCGCGCGGATCGTCGATACGTTCGATGTGCGGCCGCCCAGGCTCGATCTGCCGGCGCGCGCCTTCTCCGGCGGCAACCAGCAACGTTTCATCGCCGGGCGTGAGCTCTCCCGGCGGCCGCCGTTCCTCCTGGCGGTGCACCCGACGCGCGGCGTCGATCTGCGCGCGACTCAGTTCCTCCATGGGCGACTGCTGGAGGAACGCGCCCGCGGCACCGCCATCCTCCTGGTCTCGGCCGACCTGACCGAGTTACGCGCGCTGTCCGATCGCGTGCACATCCTCTATCGCGGCAAAGTGGCCTACCAGGCGGCGCGCGAAGAGATCGACGTCGAAGCGCTCAATCGCAGCCTGCTCGGCCTCGAGCTCGACCCGACGGCGCAGGCTGCGCGATGAGTACTGCGAGATGAAACTGCGCCGTCGACGTTCGGGCCACGGTCAGGATCCGTTGGCGGGCGCGCTGGAGGGAATCGCGCCGCCCGCGCGGCGTCCCGGCCTGCTCTGGCTCGTGCTGCGCTCACTCGGGCCGGTCTTCCTCTCGGTGGTGCTCGGCTTGGGATTGGCGGCGATCTTCGCGCGACTGCTCGGCGCCTCTCCCGCCGTCTTCTTCGAGACGCTCTTCGCGGGCACGCTCGGTTCGGCCTACGGCGTGAGCCAAGTCGTCTTTCGCGCCACGCCGCTCATCTTCACGGGATTGGCGGTCGCGCTCGCGTTTCAGGCGAGGCTGTTCAACATCGGGGCGGAAGGACAGATGGCGATCGGCGGACTCGCCATGGCATTCGTCGGCGCCTCGGTCGGCGCGCTGCCGTTTCCGTTGGCGATGTTCGTGGCGCTCGCCGGAGGCGCGTTGGCGGGAGGCGTGTGGGGCGCGATCCCCGGCGTGCTCAAGGCGCGCACCGGCAGTCACGAGGTGATCGTGACGATCATGCTCAACTTCATCGCCTTCGCGCTCGTGAACTATCTCCTCTCGCGGCGCCTCGCGCTGCCGGAGACGGTGCGCACCGCGGAGATCGCGGCCTCGGCCCAACTACCGCGGCTCTCGGAGTGGTCCGACGCGCTGCGCGGGAGCCCGCTCAATGCCGGGTTCCTCTTGGCGGTGCTGGCCGCCTTCGCGCTGCAGGCCTGGTCGGCCCGCACGCCGGCCGGTTTCTCATTGCAGATTCTGGGAGAGGGGCCGATGCAGGCGCGCTACGCGGGGATCCCGATCGCGCGCTTCACCGTGCTCGCCATGACCCTTTCCGGCGCGTTGGCGGGCCTGGCCGCGTGCAACTTCGTTCTCGGCTACAAGCACTACTTCGAGGAAGGCTTCACCGCGGGCGCCGGCTTCCAAGGGATCGCCGTCGCGCTGTTCGCGCGCAATCGTCCCCTGTGGGTCGTCCCCTCGGCGCTCTTCTTCGGGCTGCTCTCCTACGGCGGATTGGTCGCCAACGGAATCGTCCCGCGTGAACTGCTCGACGTGGTGCAGGCGGTGATCCTGATCTCCTTCATCGTCCTCGATCGCGCGTTGCGGCGGATCACGCGCCGCGCCTTCGAGCCGGCGCCGATCCAGGTCACGCCGCAAGCGGAGCCGGCATGATCGAGACGACGCTCGCCTTCGTCGCGCAGGTCTTGCGCATCAGCGCTCCGTATGGACTCGCCGCGGTCGGCGGCGTCTTCTCCGAGCGTGCGGGCGTGGTCAACATCGCGCTGGAAGGGATCCTGCTCTCGGGCGCGTTCGGCGCGGTCTATGGGACGCTCGCGTCCGGCAATCCCTGGATCGGATTGTTGGTCGGCGTCGCGGCGGGACTCGCGGTCGCCGCGCTCCACGCCGCGGTCACCATCTTCGCGCGCGCCGATCAGATCCTCTCGGGACTGGCGATCAACCTGCTTGCCTTCGGCGGGACGCGCTGTCTGCTGGAGGCGATCTATCACAGCGCGAGCAACTCGCCGCGCATCGACGCTCTGGCGCCGCTGCCGATTCCGTTCCTCGCGTCGATCCCCGCACTCGGCGATCTGCTGACGTCGCCCCTCTTCCTGCTGGCCATCTTGGTCATCGTGCTGGCGCAGGGTCTCCTCTTCGGCACCGGCTTCGGACTCGCCCTGCGCGCCGCCGGCGACGGTCCGCGCGCGCTCGACGGCGCCGGGCTCTCGCTCACCGCGCTGCGCTGGAGCGGCGTGCTCCTCTCGGGCTTCTTCGCCGGGATGGCCGGCGTCTGGCTCGCCATGGAGCAACACAGTTTCACCGATGGGATGTCGGGCGGCCGCGGCTATATCGCGCTCGCCGCCATGATCGTCGGCAAGTGGAGTCCCTTGGGGGCCGCACTCGCCTGCCTGCTCTTCGGCGCGGCCGAGACGCTCCAGATTCGCCTCCCCGACGGCCTCGTCCCCGCGCAGTTCCTCCAGATGATCCCGTACCTCGTCACATTGCTCGTCCTCGCCGGATGGATCGGCCGCGCGACCCCTCCCGCCAAACTCGGCGAGGCGTACGACCGGGAGGAGGCCGAGTAGTGCCGCGCGCCCCGCGCGGCGCCTCCGCCTCCGACCCCTGGCCGCCTCCCGCCCTGCTCGAGCGTTTGCGCTCCGAGACCCCCGAGCGCACCCCGACGCTCGGAATCGTCCTAGGCAGCGGCCTAGGCCTCCTCGCCGACGCCCTCGATCGCCCCATCGCCTTCTCCGCCGCCGATCTCCCCGGCTACCCCGTCAGCACCGTCCCCGGCCACGAAGGCCGTCTCATCTCGGGATTCCTCTCCGGCCGCGCCGTCTGGGTCGTGCAAGGCCGCGTCCACCTCTACGAAGGCCACACTGCGGAGATCGTGACCCGCCCCGTGCGCCTGCTCGCCGCGCTCGGAGTCGAGACGCTGATCCTGACCAACGCCGCCGGCAGCCTCGACCCGTCGGCGCCTCCCGGCTCGATCTGCCTCGACGAAGACGCGCTGAATCTCTTCTGGCGTCCGCTCGCCACGCCCGCGCCGAACGCTCTCTACCAAGGCGGCCTCTGGTCGCGACGCGGTCCGTTGGTCGAGCCGTGGCTGGCGCAACTCGCCTTCGACGCAGCGGGGGAGTGCGGCGTCGAACTGCGCCGCGGCGTGCTCGGCGCCTCTTCCGGCCCGACCTACGAGACCGCCGCCGAGGTGCGCGCCTGGAGGTCACTTGGCGCCACCGTCGCATCGATGTCGACCGTCCCCGAGGCGCTCGTCGCGCGCGAGTTGGGACTGCGCCTGCTCATCTTCTCGCTCGTGACGAACCTCGGGACCGGACTCTCACCGACTCCGCTTTCGCACGACGAGGTGACGACCGCCGCGAACGAAGCGGGCGGCCGGCTGGGGCGACTCATCGCCGCGATTGTCGCCAAACTCCCCGGAAACCAATGAAAAAACAGAGGCGAGGTGGGCTCGCGCTCACCTCGCCTCGTCCTGTCGCCGCGTCGAGGAGTCGACGCGGATCAGACCTAGATCACTGCAGACGCACGACCTTCGAAGACGACTCGCCTTCGACCGTTTTGAGCACCGCGAAGTACATGCCGTTGGCGGTGGTGCGTCCCGCGTCGTCCAATCCGTCCCAGGCGACGAAGTGGCGGCCGGTCGGGAGCGAGCCGCCGACGAGCTGACGGACCTGACGGCCGCTCGCGTCGACGACCACGAGGGAGACCGGTGCGTTCGCGGCGTTGGGCGAGACCGCGAAGCGCAACTCGGCGCCGCGCGAGAACGGATTCGGCGACGCGCCGATGAGCCCGCTCACCTTCGCGGCGAGCACCTCGTCGGGCGCGTCAGTGGCGGGCGGCTCGAGCAGCCAATCGAGCACCTTCTCGATAAAGGTCTCGTTGTTGTTCGGGTCGGCGGCCACCGTGCTGAACGCGACCTGGTTGATCGTCGAGGTGACGACGCGGAAGCCGCCCGGCGCCTCGTGGCGAACCGCGGCCGGGTTGTTCGGCCCGATCTCCGAGGTCAGGATCGTGGCGGCGTTCGCGCCCGGGACCAGCCGGTCGACCCGGTTCGAACTGGGCGGGACCCACGTCAGCGAATGAACCATGCCGTTCGTGATCGGATCGCCGCCCACGCCCGTCGCGACCGACGCCAGCGTGTTGTTGGTGAACGACGCGATCCCGAGGTAGTTCTGCGTGAAGCTGTTCCCGGTCCCTTGACCGGTGAGCAGATCCATCGTCGCCAGGAACAGACGACCGTCCTGATCGAGGTACGCCTCCAGGCCCGCCTTCTCGGTCGTGCTGAGGACGTTCCCGACGAATCCGCTCTGCCAGATGATGGCGTCGTATCCGATCATCCCCGCGGCCGAGACGGTCCCGACGGCGACGTCATAGAGATATCCGAGCGCCGGCAGCGCGGACGTGAAGGCGGTCTCGGCGGACTGGTTGACGTCGTCGTCGACCAACAAGATCGCCGGCGAACCGTTGAAGAGACGGAAGCTCGCCTGCTTCACCTCGGCCGTCGCCTGCGATTCGGCCAGGAACTGGAAGGCCGCCTGCTGGAGCGTCCCGTCGGTCGTGACGCGGATCGTCACGTCCTTGCTCTCGCCGACCGCCAGCGGAATGCTGGCCGTCGTGACGTAGCCGGCTTCGCCCTCGACCAAGACCTCGGCCGTCCACGGGAAACCGCCGGTCGCGAACGACAGGTCGATCACGTCGGCGTTCTCACCCGCGTTGAGGAGCTGGCCCTGGTAGAAGAACGTTCCGTTCCCGGCCGGCACCGATCCCAACTTGTCGGGGAAGTAGAGGGCGTGGAAGTAGCTGAAGTCGGACGTGAAGTCGCTCGCCTGCAAGACCGCTTCCGAGCCGCCGATGAACTCATAGATCGCGACCGGGTGGAGGTTCGCGACGTTCATGCCGGTGGTGTTGATCGTCTGCTCGACGGTGACCTCTTGTCCGACCACGGTGAGCGAGACCGGCGTGCTGCGCACCATGCGGACCACGTGGTCCCAGTGGCTGACGCCGCCGTAGCCGCAGCACCAAGTGATGTCGTCTTCGACCAAGTAGAGCGTCGCCTGGTGCGCCGTGTAGCTCCCTGGCTCGGTCAGTTCGTACGTGGCCGAAACGGTGGCGTTGGGGCCGTCGAAGGTGAGCGAACCGGTGATCTTGATCGGGGAGAGTTCGCCCGCCGCCGCCAGGCTGGCGTCGATCGCCTCGGAGTACGCGACGGTCTGAGCGGGACACAGGTCCGCGCCGATGAACGCCTCGGTTCCGTCGATCATCGTGTGGGGGATGCCGTTCACCGCGAAGCGATCCGCGCGGAGTTCGGTTTCGGTGGTCTGGAACGGATCGGTCCCGGAAACATGGTTCTCCAGGACGATCAGCTGGGATCCGTAACTCGTCTTGCAGCTAGCGGCCGCGCACCGCGCCCGCGGACAAAACGTTCACCACGTCGCGCCGAAATCCTCCAAGAACACGACCTTCGGCACGGCGGAAACCGCCGGCGAGAAGACGCTCGCGGCCAAGGCCGTAGCGAGCGTGAGCGACCTGAGATCGAATCGGAACATGCCTTCCATCTCCTTTGCAGTAACGGTGACGGGAGCGCCGCGCGCTCCCGCCACCGTGGAATCGAACCGCCCCGGCTCTCTCTCAGCGGATCCGGATCATCTTCGTCGTCGACTCGCCGTCCGCCGTCCGCAGCCGTGCGAAGTACATCCCATTCGCGATGGCGCGACCGGAGTCGTCGAGTCCGTCCCAGTCGACCGCATGACGGCCGGCTTCCATCGAACCCTCCACCAAGCGACGCACCTGACGGCCCGCCGCATCGACGACGATGAGCGACAGGTCAGACGCGGCCGACTTCGGTGAAACCGCGAAACGCAACTCGGTCGACGGGGAGAACGGATTCGGCCAGGCGCCGACCAGCCCGCTCTTCAAACCGGCGAGAACGGCGGGCTCCACGTCGGTCGGATCCGACTCGAGCAGCCACTCGAGCGTCTTGCCCAGGAAGTGCTCGGCGTTGTTCGGATCGGGATCGACCGTGCTCAGGGCGTACAACGGAATCGTCGAGAAGGCCGAACGCGCGCCGGGCACGCCGACGATCTCACGCCGCACCATCGCCGGATTGCCGCCGATCTCCGAACGCAGCACGACGAACGCTCCCGCCGCGGGAGTCAGGTTGTCGACGCGGTTGAACGACTCGCTCGCGAAGGTGCAGCTCAAGACCATGCCGTCCGAGATCGGGTCGCCGGCTTCCCCGGTTGCGGTGTGCGCCTTGGTATTGGCGACCCAACTGCTCACGCCCATGTAGTCAGACCAGAACGAACTCGGCGTGTTGGCATTGAGCGTTTCCATGCTGTTCAGGAAGACCGTTCCGCCCGACGCCAGATAGGCCCCGAGGTCGGCCTCGACCGCATCGTCCAGCAGATTGTTGGTGGCCTGACCCGTGTGGTAGACGACGCAGTCATACCCCAGCATGTTGGCGAGAATCGGCTCCTCGTTCGCGTGATCGATGCCCACGTTCCAATCGTCGAAGAGATAGCCCAACGAATTCAGGCTGCTCTCGATGATCGCTTCTTGAGTCGCCGTCCCGTCGTCATCGACGAAGAAGATCGAGTGGGAGAGGTTGAAGATCCGGACGGAAGCCACCGCGGTCCGTTCACTCGTCTGTGAGTAGACGTTGAACGCGCCGTTGCGGATCTCCTTCACGCCGTCGGTCGTCGCGCGCACGGTGACGTCCCGCGTCTCGCCGTCGGCCAGCCCGATCGAGAGGTTCTCGTAGAAATTGGCGTCGCCTTCGACCTGGAACTCGAGGTCCCAACTGCCCGCGTCGCTCGCGGAGAGGTCGTAGGTGTCGGCCGCGCCGCTCACGTTTTCCAGGATGAACGAGAAGTCGACCGTCGAGTTGCCGGTCGGCGCCGAGCCGATGCGTCCCGGCGACGCCAGGACGAAGTCGATCACGCGCGGCACGTCGCCGGCCTGGACCACGGTCTTCTGACCGCCGATCTCTTCGAAGATCGCGGCCGCGCGCATGTTGTCCAGGTTCCAGTCGACTCCGACGGGAAACGTGCCGTCGACCGTCACCGATTCACCGACTGCGTCGACCGAGACCGTCTGCGTGGAGATGACTCGCGCGACGCCGTCCCAGTGACTCACGCCGCCGTATCCGCAGCACCAGGTGATGTCGTCTTCGTAGAGGAAGAAGGTGACCTGGTGCGCATTGAACGCGCCCGGATCCAACTGTTCGACCGTGACCGACCAGCCGCCGCCCGTCTCGTCGGCGTTCCACGAACCGGTCACGTCGACCGCGCTGACGCCACCCGTTTCGGTCATTCGATTGTTGTACCGAGTGAGATAGCTCGCCTTCGCGCCAGCGCAGGAGCCGGCGCCGACGACGGCGTACTTCCCGTCGATCATGACGTGAGGAATACCGCCGACCGCGTAGCGGTCACCGCGGAGTTCCGTCGCGGGGGTGGAGAAGGGATCGGTGCCGGAGACGTGGCACTCGAGGTGTTCGACGCGGATTCCGGGATCGTTGGCAAGATCAGCAACGCCACACCTGGCGTTGGGGCAGAACGTTCACCACGTGGCGCCGAATTCCTCGATCCAGACCACCTTGGGCACACCGGCGAGAGCAGAGAACGACAGACCGAGGATCATCCCCGCGGCCAGCGTCAAGTGGGTGAACGCACGCTTCATGAAAGCGCCTCCTGGAATTCCTGGGTTGGATTGGAGCGGCTCGCGAGGCGAATCGGGACATCCGATCGCCGCGGTAGGAGTATAGGCGCGCCGGGGAACCAGCCAAACCGGAAGGTTTCAGTCGGTCAGGATTTTCTCGGGCGGGCGGCGAGGGGCCGAACGGGGTGGATCTGGACCTGACCGCCGGGGTCGAGGTCGATCTTCAGCGTCTGCGGGCCGCGGTGCGCCAGGAGGTAGCGCGCGAGGGGGTTGAAGAGGCCGTCTTCCAAGGTGCGATTGAGCAGCGCCGCGCCCTGCTTCTCGCAGACGTCGTCGGGGATCAGCTTCTGGAAGACCTCGTCGGCGATCTCGATCGAGCGCCGACGGTGCTCGGTGCGTTGCAGCACCTGCGTGACCTTGTACCGGGCGATGCGCCGGACATCCATCGGGCGGAGCTGCTGCAACTCGACGATCTCGTCGAAGGCGTCGAGCAGGTCGGGCAGAACGACGCGCTCCAACCGTTCGCGCAGCAGGTCGGCGTCCAGGCGCGACGCGCGCGAGAAACCGATGCCGGTCGTGGGCAGTTCGTCGCGTCGGATCGTGGCGGTGACGAAGACGATCGAGCGCGCGAAGGAGACCGGCCCGACCATGTCCTCGTAGACGCCGCGTTCCAGGATCTGCATGAGCACGCGGTGGATCGCCGGGTGCGCGCGGTCCAGATTCCGCAGCAGGATGACGCCGTCGGGGCGCTGGCGCACCGGGGTGGTGAGCGATCCCTCGAAGAGCGTCGGCTCGGGCGTGTTGACGATGGTCGAGCCGAGGCGGCCGAGCCGCTCCTCGTCCTCGAACTCGTCCAAGTCGATCGTGGTGAGGGCAACTTCGGAACCGTAGAGCGCCTCGGCCAGCGCCGTCGCCAGCTCGCTCTTGCCGGCCCCGTGCGGACCCAGGATCAAGAAGCGACCCCGCGGCCGCTCCGGTCGCAGATCCAATTGGGTCAGCCGGACGCGGATGACGCGCGCGATCCGCTCCACTGCTTCGTCCTTGCCGACGATTCGCCCCTTCAGACGGTCTTCCAGATGGAGCAGTCGGTGCGAGAGGACCTTCGTCATCGGTTGACGGCGCGCAGCGCGCGCCTTCGGGGCGGCGGCGGATCGTTTCGGGGTCGGTTTCGGAGTTGCGGTCTTCGCGGTCGCCTTCTTGGCGACTGGGTTCTTCGTGGCGGGTTTCGTGCGTCCGGTGGCGCGGCTCGTCGTCTTCACCCGCTTGGTCGGCACCCGCACCTCCGTTTGCGTTCCCGCGCCCCCCCGTCAGATCGGGCGGCATAGTAGCATGTGAACTTCGGGCGGCAGCAGCAGCCCGAAGCCTTCGATCTCCTCTCCACAATCGGCCCTCAGGCACCCCATCTGGAGTTCTCGTCGCCGCCCGCCGCTTGTCCCCACCGCTTGCGCACGAGTAACTTCATCCCCTGTGAGCGCCTTCCCCCATCTACGGTCCCGCGCCTCGGCGCGCCTCCTCGGGGCCATCCTCGTCCTGCTCTCGCTGATCTCGAGTCCCTCGCTCGCCGATTTCGACGTCACCGACACGCCGCCGCTCGCCCCCTCGGGACGACCGCGATTCGAGGCCGACGCCGCCACGCTGCTGGGCCCGGACGGGCCGGAGGTGGTGCTAGCGATGCAGGTGCCGTACCGCGAACTCTTCTTCGAGCCGCACGAGCAGGGATTCCGCGCGCGCCTCGATCTCATCCTCGTCCTCTACGACGGCAAACGGCAGGTGGCGGGTGATCTCTGGCCGATCACGGTCGATGTCGCGAAGAAGGCCGAGACCAAGTCGAGCACGATGGTCTTCCGCAAGGCGCTGCGCCTGGCGTCGCCTCCCGGGCGACTTCGCGCGGAGGTGACGGTGGATGAGAGCCGCACGGGCCGACGCAGCAAGCTGGAGTGGGATCTCGAGGTGCCCGACTACGCCCGCGAGCCGCTCGCGCTCTCGACTCTCTGGGTCATTCCCTGCGCGGACGAGGACAGTTCGGCGACCGGCGCCGCGATGGCGTTTCCGCCGACCGACTGGGTGCTCGGACATCGCTACGGCGAACTCCTCGGCCCGCTCTGCATCGTAGGAATGATCTATCAGACCGACGGCGGCGCTCCGGTCGATCTGACTTGGAAGATCTTCGACGGCCGGCGGGCCGAGGTGCAACGCGGCGACATGACGCTGCCGGGGGGCGGGCGCGTCCAGTTCAGCATCCGCCCCGACTACACCTCTCTCTGGCTGGGACGCCACTCGGTGGAAGTGGCGGCCAAGAGCGCGGGCCGCGAAGCCAAGCGCAGCTTCGATTTCCAGATGGACCACAGCGCGGTGAGCCTCACCGCCAATCACGACGAGAGCATCGAGGCGATCCGCCTGATCGCGGGCGACGCGACGGTCGACTCGATCGCCGCGCTCGATGGATTGCCGCGCAAGGAAGCGTGGAATCGGTTCTGGGCCGACCGCGACCCCAGCCCGGGCACGCCCGACAACGAATTTCGCGACCAGTTCTTCGCGCGCCTGCAGTTCGCCAACGAGAACTTCAGCGTGTTGGAGCCGGGCTGGCGTTCGGATCGCGGCCGCACCTACATCCTCTATGGCGCCCCCGACACAGTGGAAGAGCAGCCGCACGAGATCGACGGACCGGGCTACATCGTTTGGAGCTACGACCGGCTGAATCGGCGCTTCGTCTTCGTCGACTACGACGGATTCGGACGATACGAGTACTACCGGCCGGGGCGCTGACGTGACCGAAGGGCGCGACGCCGAACGCGCTCTCTTCGTCGTGGTCACCGCGTTGGCCGACCTGAGAGCCGAGCCGGATCACCGCGCCGAATTGCTCTCGCAAATTCCGCACGGCCACGCGGTGACGGCGTTGCGTTCGGATGAGAGCGGCCGCTGGCGCCACGCCGTAGCGCCTGACGGCCTGGTGGGATGGGTGAGAGACTGGTCGCTCGCGCCCGCGCCGCCGAGTCTGCTGTCGCCCGCGGTGCGCGTCAGCCGACCGTCGCTCGCCCTGCACGCGCGTTCCCTCCCGATGGGATCGCGTTTGCGACTCAGCGCGGGCCCGCTCACCGGTCCCCGCTGGCCGGTCGTCTTGGCCGATGGCGCGCGCGCCGTCGTCTCGAGGCGCGACGTCGTGGTCGAACCGCCGCAGCGCAGTCACGCGCTCACGATCGGAGGACGCCTCGGCTCCCCCGAAGCGCCGTTCACCGCCGAAGAGTTCGCCGTCGCACTCTCGGAGGTCGCCGCCGCGCGCGTCCTCGCGTCGATCGAGTCGCTCCTCGGGGCGCCGTACCTTTGGGGCGGGTGCTCTCCCGGCGGACTCGACTGCTCCGGACTGCTTCGACTCGTCTTCTCGGTGCACGGAGTCGCCCTCCCGCGCGACGCCAAGGATCACGCCGCGCTGACCGAAGGCTGGCGGTTGCCGCCGGACGCTCGGCGGGTTCCCGGGGATCTGCTCTTCTTCGGGGAGGAGGGACGCGTCACGCATGTCGCGATCGCCGAGGGGCCGACCCGATTCCTGCACGCCTCGGGCGAGGTCCGGCGGTCGTCGTCGGTGAGACCCGACGAACGCGATCGAGCCATGTTGCAGATCCTGCTCTTCACGACTCGCCCGCCCTGGCGACCGCCCGCGCACGAGACGCGCACGCGACCCCGCGCTCCAAGGAGGACCGACTGATGCCGAAGACTGCCGTTCGTCGACCGGGACGCCTCGCCGTGATCGGCGTCGGCAAGATGGGGGAGGCGATCCTGCGCGGGATCCTGCAGGCGCGCCTCTTGCCCGCCTCGCGACTCACCGGCGTGGTGCGGAGTGAGGCGAGAGCGCGTGAACTGACGCGCGAGCTGGGCGTGAAGATCGGAACCGACAACGTGGCGGCGGTGCGCGGCGCCGAGACGGTCTTCGTCTGTTTGAAGCCGCAGGCGGTGCTCGGCGTCTTGGCGGAGTTGACGGCGGCCGGCGTGGTCCAGCGCTCACAGCTCTACGTCTCGATCGCGGCGGGCGTGACGGCCGCGGAGATCGAAGCGACGCTCGTCGAGCCTTGCCCCGTGGTGCGTGCGATGCCGAATACGCCTTGCGCGATCGGCAAGGGGACGACCGTGCTCTCCCCCGGGCTCCGCGCCACGCCTAGACACCTGGCCCGCGTGCGTGGCGTCTTCGATTGTCTCGGCCACACGCTCGAACTCGAGGAAAAACACCTCAACACGGTGACCGGCCTCTCCGGGAGCGGTCCGGCCTTCGGCTACATCATGATCGAGGCGTTGGCCGATGGCGGCGTGATGATGGGCCTGCCGCGGCAGGTCGCAATCACGTTGGCGGCGCGGACGCTGCTCGGCGCGGCCGAGATGGTGCTCGCGACCGGACGGCATCCCGCTTCACTGAAGGACGACGTGACCACGCCCGCCGGCTGCACGATCGGAGGGATCTTGGCGCTGGAAGACGGCGGAATTCGCTCCACCTTGGCGCGCGGGGTCGAGCGCGCGGCCACGCTGGCCGCCGGCCTCGGACACGCCAAGAGCTAGGGGAGAAGTCCGGGCGCGGCCGTGCGGAACCCGATCGCGCGATCGGTCGCGCCCGGGTCGATCGAACTCCGATTGAAGTTCACGGCCGACCCGAGTCCGAGTTCGAAACTCCCTCCTCGGATCACCCTTCGATCGCCGGAGAGCGGCTCCGTGTGCGGCGACTGGTAGTCGCGGAACCAGTCCGAGCACCATTCCCAGACATTTCCGGCCAGGTCGTCGGCGCCGTAAGGACTCGCGCCGTTGCCGGTTTGGTATCCGCTCTGGACCTGTCCGTCGTAGAAGCCGACCGGAGTGGTCCGGACGGAGCCTTGCGACTCGAACGGATCCCCCGAGCCGTTGAAGTTGCCGCGGGACGCATCCGGCTCGAAGCCCCACGGGTAGGCGAAGCCGACGCCGACCGTGTCGTTGGCGCCGAAGACGACAGAGCCGCGCTCTCGGCTCGTCCCGCGTGCGGCCTTCTCCCACTCCCGCTCGGTCGGGAGACGCCGTCCGTAGAACTGTGCGTAGGCCGAGGCGCCGAACCAGGTGACCTCGACGATCGGGAAGTTCTCTCGCCCCGGAGTGACGATGAACGCGCTGTCGGCGACCAAGAACTCGAGGTCGGAGTCGTCGTCGCGGTCCTTCAACTCGCAGAGCAGGGTCAAGTCCGCCCGCGCCACGACCCGTCCGCCGCTCAATGTCACCAGCTTCCGGTCGAGCGCTTGATTCAGATAGTCGGCGAACTGTTGCGACGTGACCTCGTAGCGATCGAAGTTGAAGTCGCTGACCTGGACCGGGCTGCCGGGATGCTCGAAGCGCGGATCGAGCGTGTCGCCCATGACGAAGCGCCCGAACGGAATCGAGACGCGATCGACCTTGGTCGTGAAGCCCCAGACCGGGGAACTGCGCGTCGCTCCCTTCGGATCGCGGACCAACACCTGCCAGAAATAGTGCGTGTTGGGGACGATCGGCCGAGTCAGCAAGAGGCTGGAATCGGCGAAGGCCGGCGGACTGATGATCTCGAGCCGGTTGCGCACCTCCCCGAAGTAGACCGTGTACGCGAGCTGTTCTCCGTCTGGATCGCCCCCGCTCCATCGCAGCGTCACGGTGGAGTCCGGGTTCAACTCGACCGAGCCGTCGGCCGGTCCCGGATCGGACGGCGTCCGCGGCGAGTTGTTCGTCGCGGCGGTAGCGGTCGCGACGTTCGACGGCGTCGCGTCGGTCGAGTTCCGATAGCTGACCACGCGATAGGAGTAGGTCTGGTTCTCGGCCACCGTTTGATCGCCGAAGAACGTCGTGTTCGTCGGGACGGTGTCGAGTCGAGCGAAGTCACCGGCGCCGCCGACCTGCCGTTCGATCCGGAATCCGGTCTCGTCGAGCGAGCCGTCGCGCCAGGACAGGTCGATCCGCGCAGGCGCGGTAGCCAGAACGCTCACGTTCGACGCCGGCAGCGGCGCATTCCCCGGAGGCGGGGGAGTGACGACGTTGTCTTCCGAACAGCCACCGCCGAGGAGCAGCGCCCCGAGCGATCCGGCGCTCAACGCCACCAGCAGCAGACGACCTCTCGCGTTCATCCTCACTCCTCTCTACTCTACCGATCTCGTTCGCCGCGGGTGGGCTCGACCCGTTCGCGCCACATTTCAGATTCAGTCCGCAAGACGAGGTCGACGCTCGCTTCACCCGGCTGGAACGAAGCTCTCGGCGCGCTCGCGCTCCAGAGACCCGCCTGCGCCGCCGCCGCGCTCTCTCGCAGCAGCACGACTTCCGGGAGATACGACGGCGCTTCGGTCACGAGCACGATCGTCGGATCGCCCTGCTCGGCCCAGGAGACGACGAAGGCAAAGTCGCCGTCGGCGCCGGTCGTGGCGTGCCCGCAGAGGATCCCGTCCCTGAAAACCTGCACTCGGGCCGCGGCCAGACCCTCGCCGCGCGTGTTCGACGCGCGCCCCTTCAACAAGGTCGTGGCTGCGATCGAGGGTGGGGCCGCCGGGAAGTCGGGTGCAGCGTCGGCCCCGGCCGCGCCGGAGAGGACGCCGACGAGCCCGACGAGGATGCCGGTAACGCGCGCCGTCCAAAGATGTCGGGCCAAACGCGCTCTCCTCACCCAACCCTGGTCCCCGGCAATGGATCGCGCCGCAAGGTATCAACCGTGCCGCGGTCGGTCAAGGCGGCGCGAAGTCCGTTGCCCGGCCCCGGATCGTCTGTTAGCGTGCCGCACCCGGGACCAAGGGATGCGCCCCGGCATAGAGCAAGCCACTGTGGAGAGGATGCAGCGAGGATGGGTCTGCGCTCCCTGATGGGTTTCGTCTCCAACGACATCGCCATCGATCTCGGCACCGCCAACACGCTCGTCTATATCAAGGGCAAGGGAATCGTCCTGAACGAACCCTCGGTGGTGGCGGTCGACCGCGCGACCAAGCGCGTGCTGGCGGTCGGTCGTGAGGCCAAGGAAATGCTCGGTCGCACTCCGACCGGCATCGATGCCGTGCGTCCGCTCAAGGACGGCGTCATCGCCGACTTCGAGAAGACCGAAGAGCTGCTCCGCAAGTTCATCCAGAAGGTGCAGAGCCGACGGTTCCTCGTCCGGCCTCGGATCATCGTGAGCGTCCCCTCCGGCATCACCGAAGTGGAGAAGCGCGCGGTGCGCGATTCGGCCGAGCATGCCGGCGCGCGCGAAGTATTCCTCGTGGCGGAGCCGATTGCCGCGGCGATCGGAGTCGGACTCCCGGTCGACAAGCCGACCGGCAACATGGTCATCGACATCGGCGGAGGCACGACCGAAATAGCGGTCATCACGCTGAACGGCATCGTGACCGACACCTCGATCCGCGTCGGCGGCGACAAGATGGACGACGCGATCGTCCAGTACATCAAAAGGCAGTACAACTTGCTGATCGGTGAGCAGACGGCGGAGAAGATCAAGATCGGCGTCGGCAGCGCATTCCCGTTCGGCGAAGAGACGTCGATGGAGATCAAGGGGCGCGACCTGATCGGCGGAATTCCGAAGACGATCACGATCACCTCGCAGGAGATTCGCGGCTCGCTGGAGGAGCCGGTCAGCGCGATCGTCGACGCCGTGAAGGAATCGTTGGAGAAGACTCCGCCCGAACTCGCGAGCGACATCGTCGACCGCGGGATCGTCATGACGGGTGGCGGCGCGCTCCTGCGCGGACTCGGAGCGTTGTTGCACGATCGCACTCACCTGCCGATTCGTGTGGCGGAAGACTCGCTCCTCTGCGTCGTCTTGGGCTCCGGCAAGATCCTCGACGAATTGGATGTCTACGGCGAAGTGCTGATGCACCGCTCCTGATCGTTCGATGCGCTCGGTCCGGCTCATAGCTCTTCGCCCTTCTCGCGCCGCGACCCATCGACTCCGCGCCTGGGCCAGTCCGGTCTCCGCGCTCGTGCTCACGCTCTTCCTCGGATTCGTCCTGCCGACCAACGCGAGAACTTCGCTCGCGTCGTTCCTGGAGCACTCTCTCTTCTTCCCGTATCGCGCCGCCATCGGATGGGGACCGCGCTCGCTCTTGGCCGAACGCGCACTCGTGGCGCACGAGGCCGTCCGCGCCGACGCCGCCACGCGCGAAGGCGCCGCGCGCGAGACGTCGGCCGAGAACGAGCATCTGCGCCGGCTCCTCGGGTTGGGGCGGCGGAGCGAGGCCCGGCTCGTGCCCGCCGTCGTAGTCGCGCGGGGACGGGGGCGGCTTGGCGATGTCCTGACCGCTCGCTACGAGGGCGCCGAGCGGCTCGAGCTCGGACTTCCGGTCGTCGTTCCCGAAGGGCTGCTGGGAAGAATCGCGGCGATCGACGGCCAACTGATCCGGGTGGAGGGGCTGGCCAACCCGAACGTGGCGGTCAGCGTCCAGGACCAGCGGAGCCGCGAGGAAGGCATCGCCAAGTGGATTCCGGGCGGTCGGTGGCCGCTCTGGGTGCAGGGCGCGCCTTCGCAGGCCGATTGGCAGGGAGGGGATCGTGTCGTCACCTCCGGTCTCGGAGCGGTGTTTCCGAAGGGATTGCTCGTGGGCTACGTGATGGGAGCGCAGGCGGAAGAGATGGGGCGGCTGCGGCGCATCGGCCTGCGGCCGGCCGCGTCGTTCGCGCGCGCCGAGGTGGTCTTCTTCCTGCTCGGCGACGGCAAGCCGACCTATCCACCGGTGACGCGAGGGCCGGGTGCGGATCCGGACGAGGCGGGATGGACCGCGCTCTACCCGATCGATCCGGAGCGCGAACTCTCCAGGCTCGAAATGGGAGAAGCCGAGCGCTTCCGCTCCGGTCCGGTCCCGTCGCCGTGAGGTCGCCATGCTGACAGCCCTGCGGCTCCTGGCCGTCGTCTTCGTCCTCTTGGTCTGCCAGGCGACCTGGATTCCGCGGATCGCCATCGCCGGCATCGCGCCGGACCTGTTCGTCGCGCTCGTCTTCTGGATTGCCGTGCGCCGCGGGATGCATTGGGGGGTCTGGCTCGGCCTCGCGGTCGGACTGCTCCTCGACGTGGAGCAGCCGCAGCAACTCGGCATGCACGCGTTCGCGCTGGCGCTGGCCGGGCTGGTCATCGGGCGGGGATCGACCCAACTGGACAAGGGCAATCCGTTCGTGGCGGGGGCGCTGCTCTTCGTCGGCGCGCTCGCGGCCGAGAGCGCGCGCGTCGTCTGGCTCTCGGTCTCGGGCGTGGGGGATCCTCCGCTCGCGTGGCTGCGGTACGCGCTGCCCGGCGCGCTCTACACTGCGCTGGCCATTCCTCCGCTCTCCCTGGCCCTCGCCCGTCTCTTCGGACGAAAGGATTGGATCCTCGGTGCCGCGTGAGTTCACGCCGGAAGTACGCGCCCGTCGCGCGCGCGACATCTCGTTCCTCGTGGGCGCGGTCTTGCTGGTGCTCGTCGGGCGGCTCGGCTTCCTCCAGATCGTGCGCGGCGGGCACTTCGACGAGCTGAGCGACGAGAACCGGATCCATCGCGAGATCTTGCGGGCCGAACGAGGGCGGATCTTCGCGCGGGGCGGCGAAGTGCTGGCCGACAATTTTCCCACGTTTCGCGTCACCCTCGATCTGCGCGAACCCACGCTCGCGAGCGATGCGGAGGCGCGCGCGTCGGTCGCGCACTCCCTCGCGCCGATCCTGGGACGTGAGCCGGAGGAGTTGCTGGCCGACATCGAGAAGGCGCGGCGGCGCACCAGTCGACCGCTGCCGCTGGGGCGATCGCTCTCCTTCGAGCAAGTAGCTCAGCTCGAAGAGCGGATGGATCGCCTGCCGGGCGTGCAGGTCGAGACCGAATCGGCGCGCAGTTATCCGCAGGGCCGCCTGGCCTGTCATCTCCTCGGGTATCTCGGCGAGGTCTCCGAGGAGGATCTCGAGGCCGACCTGGAGGACCACTACCATCCGGGGGATCTGATCGGGCGCTCCGGCTTGGAGAAACAGTACGAGCAGTTCCTCCGCGGGACCGACGGCGTCGCGCATGTCGAGACCGACGCGTATGGGCGTCGCACGCACTACTTCGAGGAGCTTCCCTCCGTCCCGCCGCATCCGGGCGAGGACATGTACCTCACGCTCGATCTGGCGGTGCAGCGGGCGGCGGAAGAGGCGCTCGATCGCGCGCAGGTCCACGGCCACGGCGCGAGCTTCGAGATCACGGCGGAAGGCGACACGCTCTGGCAAGGTCCCGCCGGCGCGGTCGTGGCGATGGATCCGCAGACCGGCGGCATCCTGGCGATGGTCAGTCGTCCCTCGTTCGATCCAAACGTGTTCCTGGGCGGCATCTCGAAGGCGGAGTGGGCCGCGCTCTACACGGAAGGGCACCCGCTGCTGAATCGCGGCATCCAGTCGACCTATCCGCCCGGCTCCACCTACAAGGCGATTACCGCGCTGATCGGATTGGAAGAAGGGGTGATCACGCCCGGGCGCACCTTCGACGGCTGCCGCGGCGGCTACTTCTACGGCAATCGCACCTTCGGATGTTGGCGCCGCGCCGGCCACGGCACGCTCACGCTGCTCGACGCCTTCGCTCGTTCGTGTGATGTCTATTTCTATCAGGTCGGCATCCAACTGGGGATCGATCGGATGGGGCGCGGGGCCGAGCGACTGCGGATCACCGAGAAGACCGGTTGTGATCTGCCGCAGGAGCGCGCGGGCCTCGTGCCGATGTCCGACTGGTACAAGCAGCGTTTCGGCGCGGTCTTCAAGGGCGCCGCGCTCAACGTCTCGATCGGGCAGGGCGAAGTATTGCTCTCACCCGTTCAACTCGCGCGCTACACCGCGGCCATCGCCAACGGGGGACGTCTGGTCACGCCGCATCTCTTCGGGCGCGCTCAGTCGCCCGACGGACGGGTGCGGCGCGACGGTTCGGAAGAGAGTTGGGAAGTCGGCCGATGGGCGGTCGCGAGCGAGAACCTCGCCCTCATCCAGCAGGCGATGGAGCGAGTGGTGATGGATCCGAGTGGAACCGGCGGCCGCTCGCGCGTCGGCGACATCCGAGTCGCCGGCAAGACCGGCACGGCGCAGAATCCGCATGGAGAAGACCATGCGCTCTTCATCTGTTACGCGCCGGCCGACGATCCTCGCATCGTCGTGGCGGTGATCGTGGAAGAGTCGGGGCACGGCGGTTCGATCGCCGCGCCGATCGCGCGTCAGGTTCTCGCGGCCTATCTCGATCCGATGCACGCCGGCCCGGTCGCGGCCGATCACACGACGCTCCTGTCCTGGGAGGGCGACTGATGGAAGCGATCCCTCGCGTCTATCGACAGCGCTGGGACTGGGTCTTGGTGGCGGCGGCGCTGTTGCTGCTGACGGTCGGCGTGCTGACCGTCTTCAGCGCGACGCACATCCCGGGAAATCCGCGTCACGGCTACTTCCTGCGGCACTTCCTCTTCTTGGGCGTCGGCTTCAGCGTTTGCGCGCTCTGCCTCTTCAGTCCGCTGCGGCTCTGGGAGGACTGGTCGTACATCGGCTTCGGGATCTCGTTGTTCCTCCTGGTGCTGGTGCTGATCATGGGGATCGAGCACTACGGCGCGAAGCGCTGGCTCCAGCTCGGCCCGCTCAAGTTCCAGCCCTCGGAGATGGCGAAACTCTCCTTCGTCGCCGCCTACGCACGCTTCCTCTCCGGGAAACGGATCGATCTGACGCGTCCGGGCACGCTTTTCGTGGCGTTGGCGCTCGCCGTCGTCCCGTTTCTCTTGGTCTTGAAAGAACCCGACCTCGGCACCTCCGGCGCCTTCCTCGCGATGGCGCTGCCGATGCTGCTCTGGGCCGGGCTGCCGCGGTTGACCGCGTTCCTCCTCGTCTCGCCGGTGCTCGGGCTGGTGCTCGTCCACCACTGGTTGACCTGGGCGGTGTTCCTCTCGCTCGGGCTCGTCTGGATCCTGCGTTCACGTCTCTCCTATGTGGTGCTCGCCGGCTTTCTGATCTTCCATCTCGGACTCAAGCTGGGCGCGCCGCAGGTGATCGAGGGGCTCGAGCCGTACCAACAGGCGCGCATCGCGTCGTTCCTGGATCCCGAGGCCGACCCCTCCGGCGCCGGTTACCAAGGACTGCAATCGCGCATCGCGCTCGGCTCGGGCGGGCTCTTCGGCAAGGGATACCTGGGCGGCAGTCAGAAGGCGCTCGCGTATCTGCCGATGCAACACAATGACTTCATCTTTGCCGTCATCGGGGAGGAGTGGGGGTTCGTCGGCGCGAGCTTCGTCGTCGCGCTCTTCGGCCTGCTGCTCTTGCGTGGTGTGCATGTGGCGCGGCTCTGTCGGACGCCGTTCGGCTCTTTGTTGGCGGTGGGGATCGTCGGGCTGATCTTCTATCACGCCGCGGTCAACATCGCGATGACGATGGGACTCTTCCCGGTGACCGGTCTGCCGCTGCCGTTCGTCAGTTATGGAGGCACCTTCCTCGTGACGATGCTGGCGGCGCTCGGTCTCCTGATGAACGTCGCCGTCCACCGCTTCGATTACTCATGACACGCGCCGCACCCCGCGGCGCGTTTCCGGGCCTGTCGCTTCCGAACGGCCGGACCCGACTCCTGGGCATCGTCGGCGACCCACTCGACCACTCACTCTCTCCGCAGTTGATGAGCGAAGTACTCCGCCAGTTGGGCCGGAACTTGCTCTATCTCCCTTTACCGGTGTCGGCCGACCGACTGCCGGAGCTGATCACGCTCGCGCCTTCGCTCGGGCTCCTCGGCTTCAACGTCACCACGCCGTTCAAGGGCGCAGTCGCGCGCCTCGTGCGTCCGCTCGACCGCGAGACGGCGCGCACCCAGATGGTCAACACCGTCTCGTTCGGCGCGCGCGGCGCGGCCGGTTGCGGGACCGACGGCGCCGGCATCCTCGATTGTCTGGAGGGATGGGGAATGAGAGCGGAACCGTTCGGCCTGCTCGGATTCGGCGCCACCGCGCGCAGTCTCACCCACCGCGCCTGGCGCGACGGTCGGCCGCTCGTCGCGATTCGCTCGAGGTGTCCGCGCGAAGTCGCGCGGCAGTTCGACGCATGGGAGCAGGCGGCGCGAGTCGAAAGGCGTGAGTCTCTCCCGTCCGCTCGACGGCCCGAAACGATGGGATGGGGGCTTGGAGTCGCCGAGGCGCCGCGGCTGTGGATCTCGACGCTCCCGCCGCATGCCGCGCGCGCCCGCGCCACGCAACTCTGGTTGCGGAGTCTGCCGTCCAACGCGGTCATCCTCGATCTGAACTACGGTGAGCAGCGCGCCCTCTTGGCCGCGGCGGCGCGGGGGCGCGGGCTGCGGGTCGCCGACGGCCGCGCGCCGCTCTTGGCGCAGGCCGCGCGGTCTCTCTCTCTCTGGTTGGGCGACGAGGTGGACATCGCGCTCTTCGAGCGAGCCCTCGGTCTGAGCCGCAGAACCCTGGCGCCTTCGCGCCGCCTCTCGTCCTGACGCGGGAACTGCTGGAGTGCAACAGCTCGCGCGGTTCTCCGGCGCGCTCTGGACGGCGTTGCTCGTCCTGGCGGCGCCTCCGCAATGCGCCGCCTGCGGCGTGCGCGTGCCGGTGCGCGGCGGCTGTTGTCGGCGCTGTCGCCTGCGCGTCGGCCGCGAGCAACGGCGTTGGCGTCACGAACGTCTCGGCCTCTGGCTGACGCCCGCCGGCGCCCGCCGCAGCGAGGGACCGAGTCCGCCGGAGGGCGCCATCCCGGTCGTGACGGCCGGCGTCCACCGCGGCGTCTGGGCTCGCCTCGTCCAGCTCTACAAGGCCGAGGATGTCCGCGAAGTCTCGCGCCGTCTGGAGAGTCGGCTCCTGCGCGCCGTCTCTCGGGCGCGCCGCGCCGACGGGGTGGTCTTCGTGCCGGTCCCGATGGCGCCGGTGAGGCGGCGAGAGAAGGGGACCCATCCGGCCGAACGCTTGGCGCGTGCGCTGAGTCATGGCGGCCGTGGGGCGGCCTGGGCGCCGATGCTCCGTCGCGTCCGCTACCGACGACCGTTGCGCGGGCTTTCTGCGGAGGCCCGTCGTGAGGAAATTGGCGGGGCGATCGCGTTCGCGCCTGGCTCTGCCGCCTTCCTCGATCGTGATCTCGTCTTGGTCGACGACGTCGTGACGACCGGCGCCACGCTCGGCGAGTGCCGGCGCGCGCTGGAGGCGGCCGGCGGGCGAGTCGTGGCCGTCGCGGCGCTCGGCGCCACGCCCCGCCGGGCCCGGAGCGGTCGAGCCGTCGAGCCGCAACCCGCCAAGCTGTAACTCGCTGAGTTGGGCCCTGTGATACTGTGCCGGTCGGTCAGGACGCCGCACCGCCAGTTCCGACGAGGAGGGCTCTGTTTGTTCCGCGAGATCGTCATCAATGCAGACCCGAACGAAACCAGGATCGCCGTCTTGGAGGACGCCCGCCTGGTCGAACTCTTCGTCGAACGCGCCGACGAACGCCGCCTGGTCGGCGACATCTACAAGGGTGAGGTGAACGCGGTCCTCCCCGGGATCCAAGCCGCCTTCGTCGAGATCGGGCTCGCCAAGACCGCGTTCCTCCATGTCTCGGATCTGCTGGAGTCGATGGTCGACTTCGAGATGTTCGACATCGACGACAACGAGGCGCCGCGCCCTTCCTCCTCGCACCATCGCGAGGAGTTGAACATCCAAGACCACCTGAAGAAGGGCCAAGAGGTCATCGTCCAGGTGATCAAGGAGCCGATCGGGACGAAGGGTCCGAAGGTCTCCGGCCGACTCTCACTCCCGGGTCGCTTCCTCGTGCTCATGCCGGGGATGAACCACATCGGCGTCTCGCGCAAGATCATCGACCGCGACGAACGGCAACGCCTCAAGGGATACCTGCAGGAGCTGAAGCCGAATCACGCCGGGCTCATCTGCCGCACCGCGGCGGAAGGACGCACGCGCAAGGAAGTCGAAGACGACGTCGAATACCTGGTCGATCTCTGGAAGCAGATCGAGGAGGCGTCCGCTTCGGTCGTGGCGCCGGCCCTGGTCCACCGTGAGATGGAGATGACGACCGGCCTCATCCGCGACGTGTTCAATGATGAGGTCGACCGGCTGGTCATCGACGACAAAGACTCCTACCAGCGCATCGTGACCTATCTGAAGTCGTACGCACCCGAACTCAAGAGCCGCATCAAGCTCTACAGAGGCGACGGGCCGATCTTCGACGAGTACGGCATCGAATCCGAGATCGAGAAGTCGCTCGAACGCAAAGTCTGGTTGAAGAAGGGCGGCTATCTCGTCATCGACCAGACCGAGGCGATGGTCGCGAT
The DNA here is from genome assembly GCA_964631125.1 of uncultured bacterium. GTDB lineage: Bacteria > Eisenbacteria > RBG-16-71-46 > CAIMUX01 > CAIMUX01 > CAZVYN01. Next base: position 44,491 of record CAZVYN010000003.1, read on the forward strand.
CGACGTCAACACCGGCCGGTTCACCGGTAAGAAGAACCAAGAAGAGACGATCCTGAAGACGAACCTGGAGGCGGCCGAGGAGGTCGCGCGCCAGCTCCGTCTCCGTGATCTCGGCGGCATTGTCGTCGTCGACTTCATCGACATGGAGTCGGAGTCGTCCAAGAAGCAGCTAGCGGAACTGCTGCGCTCCGCGCTCCGTCGCGACCGCGCCCGCACCAAGGTCCACGCGGTGAGTGAGCTCGGCCTGATCGAGATGACGCGCCAGCGCGAGCGCGAGAGCCTGTTTCACTATTTCAGCGAGAACTGCGCCACCTGCGGCGGCACCGGCAAGGTCCTCTCGATGAACTCGGTCTCGATGAAGGTCGATCGCTTCTTGCTCCGCGTCGGCGCCAGGTCGAAGGAGAAGCAGGTCATGCTCCGGGTGCACCCGGACGTCGCCACGCACCTCTTCGACTCGAGATCCGCCCGCCTCGAAGAGCTGGAAAAGCGCCACGGCTTCCGCATCGACATCCGCGAAGATCCGCGTATGCGCCGCGATGACATCCGCATCTTCTTCCCGCGCCTGCAGAAGGACGTGACCGAGGAGTTCGGGACGTAGGTTCGGACTCCAGCTCCCGGCTGGGTGGGGGATCGGACGTGGTTGAATCGCTCACGCGCGTTTGGATCCGACGAGTCCGCCGAGACGACTTCGAGTGGCTCCACGATCTGTGGCGCGCCCGTGAAGTCCGCCGCTACCTCTTCGACGACGTCGAGATCTCGGTCGACGACGCCAGCGACATGTTCGACCAAGGAATGGCGCACGCCGCACTCTGGGGCGGCGGCTTCTGGGCCATCCTCGAACTCGGCGGCGGCCCCGCCATCGGCTTCGTCGGGCTCTGGCGCAAGACGAACGACGAAGCCCCCGAGCTCATCTTCGGCCTCGCCCCCACGCACTGGGGGAGAGGCTACGCCTCCGAAGCCGCGCGCCGCGTCATCCACTTCGCCTTCAACGAACTCCGCGCCGACCGGCTCCGCGCCTCGACGGATCCCCCGAACTCAGCCTCCCGCCGTCTCCTGGAGCGCCTCGGCATGCGGCTCGTTCCCCCGGTCGAGCATTCCGCGCCTTCGCTCCTCAATTTCGAGATCACGCGAGAGGAATGGGGTTGATGCCGAGTTCGCATCCAGAACTTTCCGGAAAGAAGTGCGACAGAGAAAATTCTCCGGATTGACGAACCGAGAACGCGTGCCCAGACTCTTCCCAGGCGAGGAAGTCCATGTGCGCTTTGCGCACGAGTTCGACACCCACCGTGCGTCGCACGGTCGCGAACTTGAGCACGAGGATCATGGCCCGGAAGGCCACCAGCCACTCCGAGCCGACCGCAGAGCCGAGCAGATATTCGGTTTCAAAGTCCGAATCGGGGGCTGGGCCCGTCGGCGGCAGGGAGCACGGAGTTCCGATGCTCAAGCCACTCGCGTCGTTGCGACGCCGAGGAGGTTCCAGATGATGACCGAGACCCACGCCGGTATGTCCCGGCGATCCGTACGCGCAGCACGCACCGGGCAGAACTGCTGCCACGCGTCCCGCCTGCTTGGCGGTAGCCTACAAGTCCTTTCCTCCCTCAGCCTTCTTTTTTCTCTCTTTCTCTCTTTCTCTCTTTCTCTCTGTGCAGCTTCCACGACGCGGTCGCGACCGAGCCCGTGACCCTCTCGATTCGCTTTTTGCCCGAAGCGATCTCCTTCGGTGAGATCGACGGCGGCATTGGCGATGCCTTCGTCGCGGAACTGAGCGACGCGATCATCCCGAACGAACTCCTCGAGCAAGCGCTCGAAGCCGCTGGAGTAACCGAGTTCCGCCCCGTCGCCCCTCACTTCCGCCACCTACCCGAAACCACGTACGACCACCTCGGGAACGTCGTAGAACTGGTCGATCAAACCGACGACTACCATGTCGTCGTCATCTCCGAGACCGACCCCGAGGAGATCGTCGAGACCTTCCGTGCCACTCCAGGCATCGGTTGGGTCGCCGTCACTCCTGCCTCGTCGTTCTACTTCACCCCCGACGACGATTACTACCCAGACCAGTGGTACCTGCATAACTACACTTCGTCGTATCCAATCGACGGGGCTTGCGGCGACAACACCGGATGCGTGACAGACTACGATATCAACGCTCCCGAAGCGTGGGATCTCATCGACGCTCCAGGAACGAAGATCGGGCTCCTCGACACGGGCGTGCGGGACTCGCACGAGGATCTAGATGGCAGTGTAGACATCACGCTCTCCGACTCTGGCGATCCGTGTGGCCATGGGACCGCACTATCGGGAGTGATGGTTGCGGGGGGCGACAATACGACGGGAATTGCGGGCGTAGCTCGTCCCGATGGCGGCACCTCCAGTAACATGCTTGTCGTCCTGGATATAGACACTGGCGGTTTTGCCCCGAATGCAACCGCGGCCGCAACCGCGCTTTCTACCCTCGCGAATGACCCCGCCTACTATCCCGACGTTCTGGTGGTCAACGAGAGCTGGGGGAGCTGGCTGCAGAAATGGAATTACGATGTGACGCAGCGGGACACCCACCGCAATGCATACGTCAAGGGGCTGACGCTGGTCGTAGCTGCAGGCAACGCCGTATCGTGCTTTGGTGCACTCGACAGCTGCCTCTCCTACCCGGCAGCGTTCAACAACTTCGCAATTGCGGCGTCGGGTTATGACTGCGAGGGAGACCCGACATTCGTTGCTCGGAGCTACAACGATCTCGCGGCACCTTCCGACATGCTCGTCACGACCGACTCCTCGGCTGACGATGCATATCAAGGAGAGAACTCTATCGACGCGAACTGCGGCACGTCATTCTCCGCGCCCATTGTGGCGGCTTCCGCCGCAATGTTGCTTGCCGCCGAGCCGGCTCTAGAGACAGACGACATCGCCGGTGTACTGAAGAGAACTGCGACGGATAGAGGAGCAGGAGGTCGTGACGACACGTAAGGCTATGGACAGCTCCGCTCGACGAGGCGATCGAGTACGTGTCAAGTCCGAACGCTGTGCATCACGACACGGAGACGAGCTACTCGGGAACATACTTGGAGAGTCGAGAGCAAGAGTTCCGACGGGTTCCCAGCGTAAATGGAAACAATGACAATTGGGAAACCTTCTGGGTGAAGGTGTATCAGGTGGACGTAACCGTCACCTGGAGTCTCCCCGGCGGCCACTCTATCGTCGATGCTTGGCCTCGGAAGCGATTGACCACGGGATTTCCGGACGAGGACAAAATCGACGCCCGCTTCCTTACGGGATACGCCGAGATCGTGCCAAATACGATCGACGACTACGGATGCACTCTCCGGACTTACACCTACAAGATCTACGAAGATGACTCCGAGACAACGTGCATTGCATGGTATCCGATCGGTGTTTCTGGAGCGGGCACCTGCGGGTCGGGCTTCGCTCTTAGCCCGAAATTCGACTACACGTATGTCTCCTCGAGCGCAATGACCCCGCCTCCGACTCCCCGCCTGTCTTCGCTTTCGTCGACAGCGCTAGGGAACGGCCGAGTCTCAATCCTCGCGTCTGGAGCTACTGACGGCATTCGGAGCCTCGAGGTGCTCGACGTCGCTGGTCGCCTGGTCGCGCGGCGGCAGGACATTCAGCCAGATCAATGGCCGATCGAAGTCGATCTTGGAGGAGCCGGAGTGTCGGCGTCAGGAATCTACTTCGCTCGAGCGTTGGGTGAGCACGGCCAAATTGCCGCGACGAAGCTTTTGACGGTTCGCTGAAAGGTTCGATCGGCGAGGGCGCCCCGGTGGCGCCCTCGCCTGAACAGTCTCACAGACGAGGACGAGTTATGTTTGGCGCACGACCTCCGAAATCGGGCTTCCGGAACATGTTCCTCGCGGGTGTTGGTTTGGCTATCGGAGGCCTGACCTACCCTCGAGTTTCGCATGCCAGCGATCTCGACAGTCTCTCGCTTCCGATAGGGAGCGTCTACATCCGCGCGATGGACATCGGGATCGATGCAATTGTCGCGGCGACGGGAGACGCCACCGAGCAGCCGACGGGCTTGTATCGTACTTCTCTGGATCTGGCTGCAGGCTGGGAGCCCCTTGGATTTGAGGACCGATTCATCGCATCCGTACAGGTTTTCGGCTCGCAGGATGAAGGGGTCGTCGTGGTAGCCGGGAACCCCCCGGAAATCCTGCTGTCCACGGACGGGGGCCAGAGCTGGGACTCGAAGGCCATCGGCAACTCCCAGTTTTTCTTCTGGCATGTTCGTCTCCATCGCGATAGGCCGGAGGTGTGGTACGCGAGCTACAAGGACAATGCTCTGAACCGGGCTGGGATGATGACCTCTACTGACTACGGTGAGACCTGGTCCACGTTTACAGTGTGCGTCGGCTGCGCGACGTCTGGATTCCTTGCGACGGAGATTGCGAATACCGATCCGACGCGCGCCGTGGGGGCGCACTTCTCGGGCTTTTTCGAGTCGTCGCTGTACCGAACGACGGACACGGGCGGCTCGTGGTCCCTCAATCAGTCGCACCCGTACAACAGCGTCGCTCCGATCGATCTGACGTATGAGGAGTTTCCGTCTTCGCGAACTGTTCAGGTTGGCTCGCGGTGGTACTTGGTTTGGGAGAACTGGGTTTTCCAGGGATTCTTCTGGGTGGACAACAACTACGGGGACATCGGCATGGAGACGCCGCGCTGGGACCCGGGGGCGATGTACCTAGCATGGTCCACAGCGGGCACGAACCAACCTATGGGCGGGGACTTGCGGGTGCAGCGGACACTAGACCCGACTGTCGATGACCCTTGGGACGAAGTCGTGGGACTGGAGGACGGCACGTTTGCTTCACCCAACAACGACACTCACCGCTGGCGGTTCGAAGCCGCACCCGAGGCGCCAGTTTTCATTCTGTCGGCGCCGAACCATCCGATGTACCGCATCGATGTCGGTGGGACTGTCGGCGTGGACGATCAGGAGCAGAACCTCAGCCTGATCGACGCGCCTTGGACGGTGCTCGGTTCGCCAGGCGCCGATCCCATCCTTCGCTTCGAAGCCGGCCCGAGACGAGAAGTCGGGCTGCAGGTTGTCGACGTATCAGGGGCGGAAGTGGCGCGTCGGTTGGTGACCCTGGGCGGGGCAGGCTCGCCTCTCCAAGTCCGTGATCTGGTCGGCGGCCGCTCTGGGGTCTACTGGATCCGGGCGGTTGGCGGCGGGCAGCGCTCCGTGGCGGCGACCAAGGTGCACGTCATTCGGTAGCACAGCCGACAGCAATCGCGAGCCATGGGACTGGATTTCGCGATCGCTGGCACGATCGACGCTTCTTCCGCGAGAGTGTCGACGCTCGCGCGACGGTGGTTGGGCGCGCAGCGCGGTCGTTGCGCTCTGGCGTAACGGCGCGCATCGGGTTGCGGCGGGTTCTAGAGCTTCCACGGGCTCAGCCGATTGGCAATACTGCCCGACCATGACACGGGAGAGACAACGACGCGCGGACTCTAGAGACCGGTCGAGGTCCTCGACGGAGGAGCCAGTGATCCCGCCCCCGATGCTGACGGTTGTCGATCTGTTCGCGGGTGCGGGTGGGATCTCCGAGGGATTTCGTCAGGCTGGATTCTCGATCCTCGCCGGCTTGGACCATGATCCCGACGCGGCGGCGACGTACGCCGCCAATTTCCCCGAGGCGACAGTCATCCTCGGCGACCTTCGGGCGCCCGCCGTGAGGGAACGCGTTCTGGCGGCGGCAAGGTCGGCGACGGTGCTAGTCGGCGGACCCCCGTGTCAGGCCTTCTCCCAGATGCGAAACCACACGCGGATGATCAGCGACCCGCGAAACGTACTGTATCGAGAGTTCGCGCGGGTTCTGGCCGACTCGATGCCGCAGGCGTTTGTGATGGAGAACGTCACCGGGATCGATCAGATGGGAGCCCGCGAACAGATCGCGGACGACCTCGGCCTCGATGGGGAGTACACCGTCGTCCCGCAGGTTGTCGACGCGGCCGATTTTGGGGTGCCGCAAACACGGCGGCGGTTGCTGTTCGTAGGATTGCGCAGCACGCTCGGCGCAGCTGTGCCGATCCTTCGCGGCACCGGAGCGATCGAGGCCGTGGCGTTGGTCCGTTCCTCTGGTCCTGGTGGGCCGAGGTATCAGATCGAGGTGCAGGAGAATCTCTTGAACGCGGGAATCGCCGACGCCCTCGAGGACTCGGAGAACCTGGCGGTGGTGTCCGTCGCTGACGCGATCTCCGACCTGACCGAACTTCCAGCCGGCAACCGAGCTGATGTCGTCCCTTACGCGCAAGTGGCGGTCGCCAGGTCGGCGTACCAGCGCCAAATGCGGTCGGGGGCAGGGTACGAACTGACCAACGTGCAAGTCCCACGCATCAACGCGGACACGAGACTTCGGCTGGACGGGATCCCGAATGGTGGAAACCATCGCGATCTATCGGATGCGCTCCTCGAAGGCTACATCACGGGTCAGAAGTGGGGTCAAGAAAACGGGACGGGTCGACTCTCGCGTCGACACTTCTACGCTTATCGCCGACTTCATCCGGCCGTCTGGGCTTGGACGCTGAACACGAAAGGGGATTCGGTTTACCACTACCAATATCCTCGCGCCCTCTCGGTCCGGGAATTCGCTCGACTCCAGTCCTTCCCGGATCGCTTTCGTTTCACGACCGATACTCGCTCGGGAGCACTCGACGGCCGCCACGAAGGCGGCCCGGCGCATTCTCGCTATCGGCAGGTGGGTAACGCGGTCCCACCCCTCTTGGCGCGCGCAGTCGCCACCGCACTCCTGGCGGAGTTCACTGCGCTCCGTCGGCGCGACGCGACGGCCGCAACCCTGGTCTCGTGAGCGGCTCGTCGGAGCAGCCGGCAGGAAGTAATTCCTCTGACGAGGTGGTGACGACAGCGTTCGGCCAGAAGAACCGCCTCCGCCTGATCAACCAGTACTTCGGATCGTCCTGGGGCGCCGCGACCGACGTGGCGTCGGCCTGGTCGCACATCTATCGAATGCTCTTGTGGACTGACCAGACAACCGGCCTCGCCCACTGCTACGAGAGCGACAAGAGTCAGCCCGGAAAGCCATGGTACGGTCGTTCACTTGCGTTCCATGCTTGGCTTGCTGAAGCGTTCGCTGTGACGCCGTCGCAGGTCGCTGAACACATCGACTGGATGTTCCAGCGGGCAGCGACCGAATTGGCGGCTGCGGTCGTGAAGAAGCAGGGGGCGCTCCAACTCACCGCGATGAAGCAACGTCACCGGTACGAGGGAAGGGCCTTCCCGAGTCCAGGAGACGATCCCGAACTCGTCTCGATCGTGAGACAGGTGTTGGGCGACCACCTCGACTCAGAGCCGACCAGCGACGAATGGCGACTGCTCGTCCAACGAATTCGCCAGTACCTCACGCTGGACAACAAGCGCAAGAATCTCCTGGGAGAGGGGTTCGAGGATGTGCTCGGAGCGACCATCCGACGCTCGTGTCCAGACGCTCGCTTTGTTGTCAGCACGCGCAACGTGCTCCACGACATCCCAGGATTAGGACGCAACCGACGCGGTGAGAAGGTCAACAAGGTCGACCTCTCGATCGTGCGCCCGTCGATGCGGACTCTTGTGACTGCCAAATGGAGCGTCCGCGCGGATCGCGAGAAACAGTTCGCCTCGGACTTCGGCGCCTACGTCAACGCCGAGTCGGACGGGAAGCCCTTCGAGTATGTGTTCGTGACGAACGAGTTCGACCCCGCTCGCCTCATGCGCGCGTGCGAAAAGTTGGCAGTCAACGCCCCGATGTTCACGACTGTCGTCCACATCAGCACCGATGCACTTCGCGCCACGTATGGCGACGGACGCGAGGAATCGATGCGCAAGGTTATCGACCATGTCGACGCAGGGCGTTTGGTCAGTCTCGACCGTTGGCTGACGACCCTCTCCTCATGACGAGCGGACGGTCAGGTTACCGTTCCCCTCCAGTGCAGGCGGCGCCTCGACCGAGCGGGACCGATTCGTGCGCCGCTACCCTGAGCCGAGGGAGGACGCACCGATCCCAGCCGCAAATCGAACCTTGACCCTCTCCTGGGGCCGCCGATAGAGTGCCGACTTCGTCATCGAGCCAGACCTGTTCGTATCGGAGGAAGCGCGTGTTCGCGATCGTCGAGTGCAAGGGATTCCAGTATCACGTCAGCCCGAACGAGCTGGTGAAGGTGCCGCTCCTGGCGGAAGAGCCGGGAAGCGCGTATGTCCTCGACCACGTTTTGCTCGTGGCGGACGGCGCGGCGACCCGAGTCGGCACGCCGACGGTAGCCGGCGCGACGGTCACGGCCTCGATCGTCCGACATGGACGGGCCGACAAGATCGTCGTGGGCAAGTTCAAGAAGCGGAAAGACTACCGTCGCCGCAAGGGGCATCGGCAGTACTTCACCGAGCTCCGGATCGACGCGATCCTGGGTTAGACCGGGGGCCCGAGGCGGTTCGGGTTCTGAGTTCTTCCGCACAGACTAATTCCTTCCAGACAGGGAGTGATCGCGAGATGGCGCACAAAAAAGGGGTCGGCAGCTCACGCAACGGTCGCGATTCGAATTCGCAGCGACTGGGTGTGAAGCGGTACGGCGGTGAGTTGGTCACGGCCGGATCGATCCTCGTGCGTCAGCGCGGGACGAAGTTCCATCCGGGGGTCAACGTCGGCATCGGGAGCGACGACACGCTCTTCGCCAAGGTCGACGGCCATGTCCTCTTCAAGCCGAAGGGGCGCGACAGGAAGCAGATCGTCATCGTTCCGCTCGAGCCGGCTGGCAAAGAGGCAGTGCCGAGCGAGGCAGTGCCGAGCGCCAACTAGCGGGCGAGCGAGGCTTCCGACTCGCCTGGCGCGAGCAGGTTTGCGGCGTCCGTGGAATGCGGGCGCCGCTTCTTTTTGGCAGGAAGGGAGAGACGGCTCATGCGTCGAAAGGTCTCGGTGGTGGGTGCGGGCAACGTAGGGGCGAGCTGCGCGCTCTACGTCTCGGAGATGGAGATCGCCGACGTCACGTTGATCGACGTCGTCGAGGGACTGCCGCAGGGGAAGGCCTTGGATCTCTTCGAAGGCTCTCCCGTCCGCGGATATGACGGCGCCTCGGTCGGCTCGAACGACTATGCGTCGCTCGCCGGTTCCGATGTCGTCGTGGTGACCGCGGGATTCCCGCGCAAGCCGGGGATGAGCCGCACCGACTTGCTGGCCAAGAACGCGGAGATCATCGGCGCCGTGGCCGACAGCGTGAAGAAGCACGCCCCGCAGGCGTTCGTCATCGTGGTGACCAATCCGCTCGACGTCATGACTTACTTCATGTGGAAGCGCACGGGCTTCCCGAAGGAGCGCGTCCTCGGAATGGCGGGCGTGCTCGATTCGACCCGCTTCCGCTCGTTCATCGCGATGGAGCTCGGGGTCTCGGTTTCGGACGTGATGGCGATGGTGTTGGGCGGACACGGCGACGCGATGGTGCCGCTCACGCGTTTCGCGACTGTTTCCGGCATCCCCGTCAGCGAACTGATCCCGGCCGCGCGCCTCGAAGAGATCGTGACTCGCACGCGCAACGGCGGGGCCGAGATCGTGTCGCTGCTGAAGACCGGGTCGGCCTACTACGCCCCCGCGTCCTCTGCGGCGCAGATGGTCGAGGCGATCCTCAAGGACAAGAAGCGCGTCGTTCCCTGCGCCGTCCATCTCGACGGACAGTACGGCCTGAAGGATGTGTACCTGGGCGTGCCGATTCGGCTGGGGGCCGGCGGCGTCGAGAAGATCTTCGAAGTGCCGCTGACCGCCGACGAGAAGAGCGCGCTCTCGAAGTCGGCCAAGGAAGTGGCGGAGATGATTGCGGAGCTGCCGCACTGACCCAGACCGGACGGGAGGGTGGAGCCGTCGTCGCGGCGTTGCCCGCGCGCTTCGGCGCGACTCGTTTTCCGGGCAAATTACTGGCGGAGCTCTTCGGTCGGACGGTGCTGGAATGGACGTGGCGTCGCGCCGCCGCGATGTCCTGTTTCGATCGCGTGATCATCGCGACCGATGACGAGCGCATCGAAGCAGAGGCGCGACGGTTCGGCGCCGACGTGGTGCGGACCCGGGCGGATCATCCCAGCGGCGCCGACCGGGTCTGGGAGGCGGTCTCGAGCCTGAGCGGCGAGGCGCCGTCGTTCGTCGTCAACTTGCAGGGGGACGAGCCGCGCTTTCCTGTCGGCGCCGTGACCGAGCTGACGCGCGGCCTGCGCGCCGATTCAGACTCGATCTGGACCGTGGCGCAGGCGATCGATGACCCCGCAGATCTGGCGCGGCCGCAGGTCGTAAAGGTCGCGCTGACGGCGAATCACCGGGCGCTCTATTTCTCGCGCGCCGTCATCCCGTTCGTGCGGGATACCGGCGCGTCGCAATCCGTAGTGCGTTACCGGCATGTCGGGGTCTACGGTTATCCGTCCGAGTTGCTCCGCCGCTTCGTCGCGGCCCCGCCGACTCATCTGGAGCAGGTCGAGGCGCTGGAGCAGTTGCGCGCGCTCGAGCTGGGCATGACGATCCGCGTCGTTCTCTCCGAGGAGGGGAGTCCGGGCATCGATACTCCGGAGGATCTCGAGCGGCTGCGCTCGGGTTATTCTTCGGCCGAAGCGTTCGAGACGTCCGCGAGCTGAGAAGGAACTCATGGAACGAGAGCCGCACTATATCTTCGTGACGGGTGGCGTCGTCTCCTCCCTCGGCAAGGGGATCTCCGCCGCCTCGTTGGGACGACTGCTGAAAGAGCGTGGCCTCGTGGTCACGCTCTTCAAGTTCGATCCGTATCTCAATCTCGATCCCGGCACGATGAGTCCCTACCAGCATGGTGAGGTCTTCGTGACCGATGACGGCGCCGAGACCGATCTCGATCTGGGGCACTACGAGCGCTTCACCGATGTCGATCTCGGACGCGGCCACAGCGTCACCGCCGGGCAGATCTACGAGACGATCCTGACCAAGGAACGGCGCGGCGATTATCTCGGCAAGACCGTGCAGGTCATCCCGCATGTGACCGACGAGATCAAGCGGCGCATGATCGAGGGGACCAAGCAGGCCGGGGCCGACGTCGCCATCATCGAGATCGGCGGAACGGTCGGAGACATCGAAGGGCTGCCGTTCCTCGAGGCGATCCGGCAGTTGCGCCTGGAAGTGGGACGCACACACAGTCTCTTCATCCATGTGACGCTCGTGCCGTACCTGAAAGGGGCGCAGGAACTGAAGACGAAGCCGACGCAACACAGCGTGAAGGGGCTGCGCGAGATCGGAATCCAACCCGACATCTTGCTCTGTCGTTCGGAGGTGCCGATTTCCGCGGAGTTGCGCGAGAAGATCGGGCTCTTCTGCAACGTCGAGGCGCGCTGCGTGATCGAGGCGCCGGATGTCCGCTCCATCTATGAACTGCCGCTGGTCTTGCATCGCGGCGGCCTCGACGACCTGGTCATCGAGCTGCTCCACCTGCAGCCGCCGCAGTCGCCCGATCTCGCCTCGTGGGAGAAGATGGTGCGCTCGGTCCTCGATCCGTCGCGGCGCGTCAAGCTCGCTATTGTCGGCAAGTACACGCACCTGCAAGACGCCTACAAGTCGATCCTGGAGGCGATCATCCACGCCGGCGCCGCCAACGAGGTGCAGGTCGACGTCCATTGGGTCGAATCGACGCGACTCGAAGAGGGTTCGCCCGCGCGGTTCTTCGAAGGGGTCGACGCCATCTTGGTCCCCGGCGGGTTCGGCGAGCGCGGGATAGAGGGGATGGTGCGGGCGGTGCACTACGCACGCACGCACGACATCCCGTTCCTCGGGATCTGCCTCGGGCTCCACTGCGCTACGATCGAGTTCGCGCGCGATGTCTGCGGGCTGGTCGGAGCCAATTCCACCGAGTTCGATCCCGCGACGCCGCATCCGGTCATCGATCTCATGCCCGACCAAGCGGCGAACCTGCGGAGTCTGGGCGGGACGATGCGCCTGGGTGGTTACGACTGTGATCTGGCGCCGGAGAGCCGCGTGCGTGAGATCTACGGCGTCGCACGCATCCGCGAGCGGCACCGGCATCGCTACGAGTTCAACGCGGAGTATCGCGGGGCGATGGAGGCGCGCGGATTGCGTTTCCCCGGTGTCTGTCCGCAGAACGGACTGGTCGAGATCCTCGAGCTGCCCGATCACCCCTGGTTCGTCGCGGTGCAGTTCCATCCGGAACTGCGCTCGCGGCCGCAGCGTCCGCATCCGCTCTTCCGATCCTTCGTGCAGGCCGCGGTCTCGCATCGGCATCCCGAAGGCAGTCGGGCGCACGCGTGACTCCGCCCACCGGTTCCAATCCTTCGCCCCGCTTCCTGGGACGCGCTCTCGCCGCCGACGAGTTGTTCGTCATCGCGGGGCCGTGCGTGCTCGAGGGGGAGGTCATGGCCTTCGAGATCGCCTCGCGGCTGCGTGAGATCACCACGCGCCTGGCGGTGCCGTTCGTCTTCAAGGCCTCGTACCGCAAGGACAACCGATCGGCCGAAGAGTCCTTCACCGGGCCGGGACTCGACGAGGGGCTCGAGCTGCTCGCGCGCATCAAGCGGGAGCTCGGCGTCGCGATCTTGACCGATGTGCACACGCCGCAAGAGGTCCCCGCCGTCGCCGCCGTCGCCGATGTCGTGCAGATTCCCGCGTTCCTCTCGCGCCAGACCAGCTTGCTCCACGAGGCGGCCGCGTCGGGGCGAGTCGTCAACGTGAAGAAGGGGCAGTTCCTGGCGCCGGAGGATATGGCGCGCGTCTTGGGCAAGCTGCGCTCCGTAAGTCCGAACGGCGAGGTCTGGCTGACCGAGCGGGGCGCGAGTTTCGGCTATCACAACCTGGTCGTGGACATGCGTTCGTTCCCGGTCTTGCGCGCGCTCCCCGCCACGGTCGTGCATGACGTGACGCACTCGCTGCAGCATCCCGGAGTCGGCGGCGACCGTCGCTTCGCGCTCCCGTTGGCCCGCGCGGCGATCGCGGCGGGGGCGCACGGCCTCTTCTTGGAGACGCATCACGATCCGGACAACGCGCTGAGTGACCCGACCACGCAGTTGCCGCTCGACGGCATCGAGGCGTTCCTGGCCGAGATGAAGGAGTGGCGGGCGCTCCAGGCGCGCTATGTCGACCGGCCTGATCCGGTCGCGTTCCCCCGGACGAGGCCATCGGCGTGAAGGCGATCGACCTGGTCGCTCTCGGCCGCGAGGTCTTGAAAGACGAGATCGAGGGTCTGCGCAGTCTGGAGCCGATGATCTCCAGCCCCGAGTGGGCGCGCGCGGTCGAACTCTGTCTCGGCTCTCGCGGCCGGATCCTCGTCAGCGGCGTGGGGAAGTCGGGACTCGTCGCCCAGCGCATCGCCGCGTCCCTCCGCTCGACCGGCACGCCGTCGGTTTTCTTGCACCCGACCGACGCGGTGCACGGCGACCTAGGACTCGTCGATCCGGCCGACGTCGGACTCTTCCTGAGCAAGAGCGGAGAGACCCCCGAGCTCATGCAACTCGCCCCACTCTTCCATCGGATCTCGGTTCCGTTCGTCGCCATCGTGGGGGAAGCGCGCTCACAGCTCGGCTTGGTGGCGGATGTCGCGCTCACGCTGGGTCCGTTGCGCGAAGCGGGGCCGCTGCGCAGCGTGCCGACGACCAGCGCGCTCGTCTTCCAAGCCGTGGGCGACCTGCTCGTCACCTCCCTCTACGCCAGTCGCGGATTCGGAGAGGGCGATCTGGCCTTCCTGCATCCGGGGGGACTCATCGGCCAGAACGTGACGCGACGCGTCTCCGACGCCATGCGGGCGGGCGCGCGCGTTCCTCGGGTCGCGCCCGATGCCTCACTCCGCGCCGCCATCGTCGAGATCATCGAGAAGAAGTTGGGCATGACCACGGTGGTCGACGCAGGCGGAGTGCTCGTCGGGATCCTGACCGACGGCGATCTGCGCCGCGCCATGCACCGACACGATCGCGTCGACGGCCTGCGGGTCGAAGAGGTGATGACGCGCGATCCGCGCACGATCGAGGCGGAGGCATTCCTGGCCACGGCGGTCGAGCGGATGGAGAACAACCAGCGCGGTCCGATCACCTGCCTCGTGGTGGCCGACGCGCAGAGGCGGCCGGTCGGGGTGCTGCACCTGCACGACTGTCTGCGTCTCGTCTCCGGCGCGGCGCCTGCCGCGAGTCCCGCCGCGGCGCCCACCGTCCGGTGAAACGCCCCACCTGGTGGCGAGCCTCGAGACGAGTTCTCCGATTCTGGGCGTTATCCGTTGTCCTGGAATCAGTTGGCTACATGCCGAGATCCGCCGCGCGAGGCCTCGGTCGCGGTCTCGGTCGGATCGCGTTCACGGTGGCGCGCCGACAGCGGCGCCGGGCGCTGGCCCACCTCGCGCGTGCGAGGCCCGACCTCACGTCGGCCGAAGCGGTCGTGGTGGCGAGCGACGCCTTCTCCTGGATCGGCCGCGCGGTCCTCGATCTCCGACTCGCCGAGGCCCGCGGAGTTTCCTACGTGCTCGAACCGTTGCGAGTGGAAGGCGAGGAGCACTGGCGGACCGCGACCCGCGACGGCCGCGGCGTGCTTGCCTGCACCGCGCACTGCGGGAACTGGGAGCTGCTCGGCGCCGCCATCGCGCGGCGCGGCCGCGCCGTTTCGGTGCTCGTGCGTGCGCCGCGCGAGGTGCGCCTGGCGCAGCGACTCGACCGATTGCGTCGTTCGTTCGGACTCACCCCGCTCTCGCTCGATGCGGGATTCCTCACCGCGGTGCGCGCGCTGCGGCGCGGTGAAGTGCTCGGCGTACTCTTCGATGCTCCGGCGCGGGGCCGTTCGCTCCCGTGTCGCTTCTTGGGCGGGTCGCGCCCGTTCGCGCTCGGCGCCGCGAGGCTGGCCGCGCTGGGGGACGCCTCCATCCTGCCCATGGCGTTGTGGGGGGGAGAAGACGGCGGCTATCGTCTCCGATTCTTCGAGCCGTTCGAAGCGGCCGGCGTGCGAGAGTCTCGAGGAGCACACGACTTGCGCGACTCGCACGACTCGCACGACTCGCGCGGGCGACGAGTGCAGGGAGATGTCGTCGAATGCACCGCGCGATTGGCCGCGACCTTGGAGGAAATGGTTGCTGCGGTTCCTGCGCAATGGCCCTGGTTCGAGGATCCCTGGCCCGACTCGGCGCCGCGGGGAGATCGCTGACACCGATGCCTAGCCGCAGTCAGAGTGGAGTCTTCCTCGCGGTCAGGTTCGCGGCGATGATGGCGGGAATGCTCGCGGCCTGCGCGCAGGAGACGGTTCCGCCGCCGCCGCCCGTCGACCCGACCCTGCGCGTGCCCCAGCAGGTGTTGGAAGGGGTGCGGCTCGTGCAGAACGAGACGGCGGGACCGAAGTGGGCGCTGGAGGCTTCGCGCGGCGTCTCGTATGGACCTCGCGAGCCGATCGCGCTGGAGGACCTGCAGATCGAATTCTTCGAATCCGACGGGACCGTCGGTTCGGTGCTGACCTCCAAGCGCGGCGACATCGACCGCGACGCCTCTCGCCTGATCGCGCGCGATTCGGTCCTCGTCGTGACGAAAGATGGTGATCGGCTGGAAACAGAGAGTCTCGACTGGAATCAGCGGTCGCAGAAGATCTCGACCGACCAACCGTTCCGTCTCTGGCGGGGGCGCGATGTGCTGACCGGCGTCGGCATCGAGACCGATCCGGATCTGCGCGCCTACACCATCCTCCACTCGGTTCGCGCCACGGTGCTCTCCGATCCGCCCTTGGAGGAGCAGCCGTGAGCAGCGCACCCGACGATGTCGCGAGCAGCGCCCCGGCCGGCGCCTCGAGCAGCGCCCCCGACGGCGGCGCGTTGCGCGCGACCGATCTCGTCAAGGAGTACGGCAAGCGGCGTGTCGTCGACGGAGTCAGTCTCGTCGTCCGCCCCGGCGAAGTGGTCGGACTGCTCGGCCCCAACGGCGCCGGCAAGACCACGACCTTCTACATGATCGTCGGGCTGCTCGCTCCGAAGAGCGGACGGATCACGCTGGCCGACCGGGACATGAGCCCTCTCCCGATGTACCGCCGCGCGCGCCTGGGCATCGGGTATCTCGCGCAGGAGCCGAGCATCTTCCGACGGCTGACCGTCCGAGAGAACGTGATGGCGATCTTGGAGACGATGCCGATGAACGGGAAGGCGCGTGAGGCGCGGTGCGCGCAGCTCCTGGAGGATCTCGCGATCACGCACCTTCGCGATCGCAAGGGGATGAACCTCTCGGGCGGGGAGCGTCGGCGCACCGAGATCGCGCGCTGTCTCGTGACCGATCCCGCGTTCATCCTCTTGGACGAGCCGTTCGTCGGGATCGATCCGATCGCGGTGCACGAGATCCAGCAGATCATTCTGCAACTGCGCGGCCGCGGGCTCGGCATCCTCATCACCGATCACAGCGTGCGCGAGACGCTGCGCGCGACCGACCGCGTCTATCTGATCTACGACGGCAAGATCTTGCTCTCCGGATCACCGGAGTCGATCGCGGCCGACGAACAGGCGCGGAAGTTGTATCTCGGGGAGAACTTCCGACTCTGAATCGTCATCGACCTTCAGCCCGGGGCTCCATCCGCCGAGGAGATGTGGAGAATGCAGTCCAGGGCTCGCCTCAGTACCTCGCTCCGCACCGGGTTGCGCCTCACCCCCGGGGTGCAGCTCGCGCTGAAGTTCCTCCAGGTCCCCACGCTCGAGCTGGAAGCGTTGGTGCGCCACGAGTTGAGCGAGAATCCGGTGCTCGAGATCGCCGACGAAGGGGCGGACGGAGCGGTGGCAGCGGGTGAAACGCCCCTGGACGAGGCGCCCGAGACGAACGACCCGCCGGCGCCCGCGGCCGCCGATGCGCCTCCGCCGGATTGGACCGACTATCTGCCGCGCTACGACGACACCGGCCCCGGTGAGTCGGAGGATTTCGAAGGGCCCGACGAGGATCGGGGGCGAGCCGCACGCGTCTCGCTCCAGCAGGGCATCGCCGAACAGCTCGGCGCCGCTGCGCTCACGCCGCGGCAACTGGAGCTGGCCCAACTCCTGGCCGGTTGCCTCGACGACCGCGGCTACCTGAGCGTTTCCCTGGAGTCGATCGCCGAATACGCGAAGGCGCCGCTCGAGTCGATGCGCGAGGCGCTGGGTTTCCTGCAGTCGCTCGATCCACCCGGGCTCGGCGCCCGCTCGCTGGCCGAGTGTCTCGCGCTCCAGCTCCAGGCCCACGGCCTCGAAGGCGCCTTGCCGTATCGGATCGTGACCGAGCAGTTCGAGCATCTGGCCGCGCACCGAACCTCGGCGCTCGCCCGCGCGCTGCGCGCGACTCCAGCGCAGATCGAAGAGGCGTGCGCGCGCATCCGCCAGTGCCACCCCGCGCCCGGCCGGCTGGTCGGGTCGGAGGAGGTGCGTTACATTCACCCCGACCTCGTGGTGGACCAGGTCGGCGCGGGATTCGAAGTCTGGCTGAACGATCGTCATGTTCCGAGGCTGCGACTCGATCCGCATTGTCGACGTCTGTTGGCGGGGCAGGGAGCTCGAGAGGCGGAGGCGCGCGCCTATTTGCAGGAACGACTCCGCTCCGCGCGATGGATCGTGCAGGCGCTCGACCGGAGGAGGGACACCATGCTCCGGGTGATGCGCTGCATCGTGAGTGAGCAACGGATGTTCTTCGAGCACGGGATCTCACATTTGAAACCGATGACGCTGCAGACGGTGGCCGACAAAGTCGGTCTCCACGAGTCGACCGTGGCCCGCGTCACCCACGGCAAGTATGTCCAGACCCCGCGCGGTCTCTTCCCCTTGAAGTTCTTCTTCTCCAGTCGCGTGCGCACCTCGCACGGGGCCGATATCTCCGCCCGCTCCGTGCGCGCGCGCCTCCGCGCCCTGGTCGCGCTGGAGGATCGCGGCCGGCCGCTGGCGGATGACGAGATCGCCGCCCTCCTCGGGCGGGAAGGCATTCGAATCGCGAGACGGACGATCGCGAAGTACCGTGACCAACTGGGAATCGAGCGCGCCTCGGTCAGACGCCGACGCTGTGTTGGCTAGGCGCTGTGTCAGCTAGGAAGGGAGTCCCGGAGCATGGAGATCACGACGACGGGTCGGCGTTACAAGATCACGCCCGACGTCCGCGAGTACGCCGAGAAGCGGATCCAGAAGCTCGAGCGATTCTTCGATCGGATCCAGGAAGTGCACCTGGTCCTGGCCGAGGAGAAGTATCGCCAGATCGCCGAGCTCGCGGCGCATGCGGGCGGCAGTGAGTTCATCGCGCGCGTGGAGAGCGCCGACATGCAGCAGTCGATCGATCGCGCGGTCGATCGCATGGAGACCCAGATCAAGAAGCACAGCGCGCGACTGAAGGACCGCAAGGTCCGTCGCGTGGTCGCGGCCGGCTCCATCGTCGAGGAGGCCGACCTGGACGACGTCGAAGTCGAAGAGGAATTCTCGCCGGTCGTCGTTCGCTCGCAGCACTTCATCGCGATGCCCTGCTCGGTCGAAGACGCCATCAAGGAGCTGCGCGATCGTGACTGGGAGTTCGTGCTCTTCTCCAACGCGCGCAGCGGCAAGGCCGCCCTCGTCTATCTGAGGCACGACGGCAACTTCGGCCTCGTCGAACCGGAGTGAGTCGACCGTTCGACGAGTCGGGCACCGTCCGCGCGCTCAGCGTGCCGGAACTCCTCGCGCGCGCCGGGACGCTCCTCCAGTTGGAGTGCCTGACCAGCGCCGAGGGGCGCGAGCCTCTGACCACGGCCGATCTGCATCGGCCCGGGCTCGTCTTCACGGGGTATCTGCAGAATTTTCCGGCCGCTCGGGTGATGGTGCTCGGGCGAGCCGAGCTGCTTTATCTGGACACGCTGCCGCCGGAACGACTGCGGGAGGCGCTCTCCTATTTCTTCTCGTTCGATCTGCCCTGCGTGATCATCTCGCGCGCTTGGGATCCGCCGCCGATCCTGCTGGAGATGGCGCAGGGCCGTCAGATCCCGGTGCTCCGTACGCCGATGCTGACGATCGACCTCCTGCACGAGCTGACCTCGCTGCTGGAGGATGTCTTCGCGCCGACCACCAGCACGCACGCGACCTTGGTCGACGTCTACGGCGTCGGACTGTTGATCACGGGACGCAGCGCGGTCGGCAAGAGCGAGTGCGCACTCGATCTGGTCGAGCGCGGCCATCGACTGGTGGCCGACGATGTCGTCTCGATCATGCGCAAACGCAGCGTGCTCCTCGGCAGCGGCAACGAACTCCTGCGCCACCGCATGGAGATCCGCGGACTGGGGATCATCGACGTGCAGTCGATCTTCGGCATCCGCGCGATCCGCGCCCAGAAGCGGGTCGAGCTCGAGGTCAACCTGCGCGACTGGGACTCGACCGAGAACTACGACCGCCTCGGACTGGAGGAGAAGCGCACCAGCTATCTGGGCCTGGAGATCCCGCTCGTTGTCGTGCCGATCTTCCCGGGCAAGAACATCACGGTGATCGTGGAAGCGATCGCGCTCAACTACCTGCTGAAGGCCTACGGCTATGACCCCGCGCGCGACTTCAACGACCACTTGCTGGAGTTGATGCGGCGCAAGGCGAACCTGGCGGTGCTGGCGAGGGACGACCTCGAGTGATTCGCGCCGTCTTGGTCACGCATGGTCGGCTGGGCGAAGAACTGCTCCGCATCGCGCAGAGTCTCGTCGGCGCGCTCGAGGGGATCGACGCAGTCTCCAACGAGGGTCTCTCGCTCGACGATCTCTTGGCGCGCATCGAGGAGAAACTCGTCGTGCACGAGGGCGAGGTCTGCCTCTTCACCGACCTCTTCGGCGGCAGTTGCCGTTTCGCCAGCGAGGCGGTGCGGCGTCGACGCGGTCGCTGCGAGGTCTTCTCCGGTTTGAATCTCCCGATGTTGCTCGACTTCGTCCACAACCGCGAGCGGCTGCCGTTCGACGAGTTGACCCTGCGGCTGGTCGAGAAGGGCCGGGAAGGGATCCGACGTCTGTGACCGTTCGTTATCTGCTCTTCCGTGTCGATGATCGACTCCTGCACGGCCAGGTCACGCTGGGATGGGGGTCCCGCCTCCGTCCCCGCGCCTATCTCTTGGCTGACGATCGGTTGGCCGCCGACCCGGCTGCGGCCGCGCTCTACGAGTCGGCCGTCCCCGAAGGCGTCGCCGTGGTGATCCTCTCGGTGAACGCTCTCCTCGCCGCACTGGACGACCCCTCCGCGCGGGCGCGGCTTCCGCGGACCGAGGAGTCGATCCTGCTGGTCCGCACGCTCGCCGACGGCGTGACGCTCTTGCGCGCCGGCGTGAGTGGGCCGCTCGTCTTGGGCGGATTGCATTTCAGGGACGGCGCGCGTGAGGTGCTGCCGTACGCGTTTCTCTCTGCGGCCGACGCCGAGTTGATCGAGGCGCTCGCCCGCGAAGGACGAGAGTTGGTGGCGCACGATCTGCCGGGCAACGAGCGGGTCGGCTCCGAAAAACTGCGGGACGCGGTGCGTCGGGTCTTCGGCAGAATCGGAACGGACGCCGCGTGACGGCGCTGCTCCTGGTTTTCGTCGCGCTGTTGGCGCTCGGGGCGCTTGTCTCGCTCGACGAACGGGTCTTCGGTCCCCTGCGTCTGCAGCAGCCGTTGGTCGCCGCGACCGTCGCGGGCGCCTTGGTCGGAGATGCGCGCGCCGGACTCCTCGCCGGTCTCGTGCTGACCGCGCTCTGGCCCGCGCTCATCCCCTCGGGCGGGAATCTGCTCCCGTCGATCGGCCTCGGCGCCGTCACCGCGGGCGCGGTCGCCGCGGCCGGCGGACGGGTCTTCACCGATGCTCCCGGTTTCCTCGGTTCGGGCCGCGCGCTCGCGCTGGCCGTCGCGCTGGCCTGGTTGGTCGCGCTGGCCGGTCGCGAGACCGAGGCGTGGCTCCGTCGTCGCAATGAAGAACGCGAGGCGCGAGCGTTCGCCGCGCTGATCGGCGGGGATGCGGCTCTCGACCGCGCCGTTCGACACGCCGCCATCGACGCTCTGTTACGCGGATGGCTCCTCGTCGCGGCCGCGGCCTGCGCCGCCGGCATCCTCTTGCGCGCGTTCTCGGAAGGCGGGCCCGTCGGAGCGTCTCGGTGGGATCTGCTCGGGCACGCGTTGGTCTTGGGCGCGCTGGGCGGAGCGCTCGTCGACTGGGCGCCGCGCGTCGGTCGAGTTCTCTCGCGAGTCACCAACGTCGCGCCCGTGTCCGGGTCGCCGCTCGGACCTCTCGCCGTCGTCTCGCAGGGACGTCCGCGTGCTTCTCAGGCCCGACTGCTCTGCCTCGATGCTCTCTACAATCCGAGGGGCCAGCAAAGAGGAGGAATCTACCGCGCGCTCGCGCCGAGCTTGTCGGCGCCCGCCCGCGAAGAGGCGCGGCAGTTCCTCGCGGCGCGCAGTTTCCAAACGCATGCGTCGCTCTCGGGCTACGTTCTCGGACCGGTCGCCTCGGCCGCCGAGGCGCGAACGGGTGAAGCGCTGGAGGTCGCACAGGCGCTGCACGCGCCGGTGGTTTCGGGCGTGGGGGACCGGTTGTTCGCCGGCGCCGTCCATCCCGCGCTGGCGTGGGCGGGGGCAACCATCGGCCTGATCGCACTGTCTCTCTTCCACGCCTCGGCGCCGAACTCGGGACTGCTCTCACTCACGCTCGCCGCGCCCGCGGTCGTCTGTGTGGCGGGAGCAGGGATCGCCGGGCGATACTGGCGTGGGCGGAGTTGGCGCGTGGGAGTCGGGGGCGAGGCGAACGTCGCCGCGGAGTTGCGGACGCGGCCGTGGGCCCGCTGGACTCGAGGCGCGGACTTGGTCGCCGCGCTGGCCGGCGCGGTTGCGTTCGCGGTCGTGGCCTGGAATCTGACGGAGTTCGGCGGGACTTTGGAGATCGCCTTCCTCACTCTGGGAGGCGCGGCCGGCGCTCTGGCGGTGCGAGCCGGACTCGGCCCGCTCGCGCAGGCCGGGCTCGTGGGGGGCGCCGTGTTGACCGCGGCGGTTCTCGTCGCAATCGGCGGGGGAGGAGGACCGTGGTCGAGCGGCAGGTGACGGTGCGGAACTATCCGGGAATCCATCTGCACCCGGCGGATCTCTTCGTCCGCAAGGCGTCGAAATTCAAGGCGGAGATCCAGATCTCCAACGGGCAAATCACCGTGAACGGAAAGAGCATCATGGGCGTCCTCATGCTCGCGGCCGAGACCGGCACGCTGCTCACGCTGCGCGCGAACGGCGCCGACGAGCAAGAGGCGGTCGACGCGCTCTTCGATCTGATCGATTCCAGATTCGGTGAGCTGGCCGAGCCGGGAAGAGGCGCGTGAGCCGCGCGCCCGAGGTGCGTCCCCGAACTGGGCGTGACGCCGGCCGCAAGAGCCTCACCTTCCATGGCGTGCCGGTCTCCGATGGACTCGGATCGGGCGCCGCGCATCTGGTCTTGCCCGAGCAGATCGCCGTGGATGAGCGCACGCTCGCGCCCGGCCAAGCGGCCGATGAGGTGCGTCGCTTCCGCCTGGCCGTCCGTCGCGCGCGCGATGAGATCCAGGCGCTGCGCGAATGTCTCGTCGACGCGGACGACACCGGCATGCGCGTGCTCGACGCGCATCTCGCGCTCCTCGAAGACCAGGAGCTGCTCAAGAGTGTCGTCGCCGCCATCCGCTCCGATCAGATGACCGCCACGGCCGCGCTCCGCTCGATCTTCCAGCGGATGATCTCCGCGCTCGAGTCGGCCGGCACCGACTACTTCCGCGCGCGCTCGGCCGACATCCGGGACGTGAAGCGACGGATCGTGCGACATCTGGACGGGCGCCGCGGCCAGAGTTCGCACGTGCCCGAAGGGGCGGTGATCATCGCGCCCGAGCTCAGCCCGAGCGAGAGCGCGGTCCTCGATCCGGCGCGCGTGCGCGCCATGATCACCGGCCACGGCGGCGCGACCTCGCATGCCGCCATCCTGGCGCGTTCGCGCGGCATCCCCGCGGTCGCCGGCTTGATCGATCTGACGCAGCAGGTCTCCACGGGCGACTGGATCCTGGTCGACGGCCACACCGGCGTGGTCATCGTGCGGCCGACCGAGGCGGAGCGGCGTCGATTCGCGGAGCGCGAGCGTCATCAGCGCCGTCACAGTCGATTGGTCTGGCGCGAGCAGACCGAGCCGGCGGTCACACTCGACGGCCACGCGGTGAAGCTCCTGGCCAACATCGAGACGCCGGGCGATATCGATCATGTCCTGCAAGCCGGCTGCGACGGCATCGGTCTCTACCGAACCGAGTACTTCTATCTGGCCAGTCTCGATCTGCCCGACGAGGAGGGGCAGTACCGCGCCTATCGACAGGTGTTGAAGCGGCTCCGTCCTCGGCCGGTCACGATTCGCACGCTGGATGTCGGGGGCGACAAGTTCGCCTCGTACCTCGGGACCTCGCGTCCCGACAATCCGTTCCTCGGCGTGCGCGGCATCCGCTTCCTGCTCTTGCATCGGGATGTGTTCCGCACGCAGCTCCGCGCCATCTTGCGCGCGTCGGTGCACGGCTCTGCCCGCATCCTGTTTCCGATGATCAGCTCCGTCGACGAGCTGCGCGAGGTGAACGTGCTGATCGAGGAGACCGCGTCGGATCTGCGGCGGGAAGGGATCGATCTGGAGGAGCGGGTGGCTCGCGGGATCATGATCGAGGTCCCCGCCGCGGTCACGCTGGCCGATCTGCTGGCGCGCGAGTCCGACTTCTTCTCGATCGGCTCCAACGACCTGATCCAGTACACACTGGCCGTCGATCGCGGCGACGAGAAGGTCGCACACCTCTACGATCCGTTCCATCCAGCCGTGCTCCGCGGCTTCGCCGCGACGGTCGAGGCCTCGCGTCGGGCCGGCATTCCGGTCACATCGTGCGGTGAGATGTCGGGGGATCTCTATGGCGCCGCGCTCCTGATCGGCCTCGGCTGTCTCTCCCTCTCGATGAGCGCGCCGCGCGTGCCCGAGGTGAAACACCTGGTGAGGAAGGTGCGCCTGGCCGACCTGCGCAACACCGCGGAAGAAGCGCTCCGCCAGCCGACGGGGCTCGATGTGCGACGGGTCCTGACCAAGTCACTGGCCGAGTTGGTGGGCAACGCGGGTCCGGAGCCGCTGCCGTCGCCGCCTCGCGCCGGCTTGCGCCGCGACGGGAGCGACGCGTGATCGAGAGCGGGCTCGAGACGATGCGGCGCTGGTGCCTGGAGACGCCGTCGCAGTTGACCGGAGCGCTCGCCCGCGCCCGCGCGCTCGGTTGGCCGTCGGCGCGTTGGTTCGGAGAGGCCGACACCGGCCCCATCTTCCTGGGCGGCATGGGCGGCTCCGCTTCCGCCTGTCGCCTCGCTCACGCCGCGCTGGGCGACCAACTCTCGATGCCGTGCGTCATCCAGTCGGACCCCGTTCTGCCGCGGTGGATCGGCCCCGGGACGCGCGTGGCGATCTCGAGCTACTCGGGCGAGAGTTGGGAGGCGTTGGCGATGTTCGACGCCGCCGCCGAACGGGGAGCGCGGTTGCTGGCCGTGGCGTGCGGGGGTCGTCTCGCCTCTGACGCGCGACTCGATCCCGCCGCGCTCTTCCGCGTGCCCGAGGGATACGCCCCGCGCGCGGCGCTCGGATGGATGGTCGTCCCACTGATGCTCGCTCTCGCCGGTCCCGCCGCGCCCGCGGTGGCCGAACGAATCGCGCGAGCGGCCGAGCTCATCTCTGACGAGATGTCCCGCTGGGAAAGAGGCGAGGGCCTCCCCGGCCGGAATCCACGCTCGCTCGCCGCGCGGCTGCAAGGACGACGGATCTTCCTCTACGCGCTGGGTGACGGCGATCGCGCGATCACCGGCCGTTGGAGGAATGTCTTCAACGAGAATGCGAAGCGACTGGCGCACGAGGGGTACTTTCCCGAGTTGGTGCATGCGGAGATCGTCGGATGGGGCGACCCGACCGACGGCGCGCCTTCGGTCGTGTTGGTCCTGGACGACCCGACCCTCGCCGACGGAACGCGGGGCCGAGTCGTCGCGGCGGCCGAGGCCGAGCTGTCGGGACGCGGAGTCGAGTGGATCCGCGTGCCCGCCAACGGCGCCGACCGAGTGGAGCGCGTCCTCTCACACGTCGCGCTCGGCGACTACTTGAGCCTCGAACTGGCCTCTCAATCCGGAGTCGATCCGATGCCGATCGAGGCGATCACGCGAGTGAAGGCGGCCGCCGCCGGAACTGTGACCGAAAGGAATTCGCAATGACCTCAGCGACGCGCCGCCCGGTCGCGATCGTCCCCGCCGCAGGCGTCGGCGCTCGACTCAGGCCGCACACGCACACCGTGCCGAAGGCGTTGGTCAACGTGGCCGGCAAGCCGATCCTCGCGCACATCCTCGACGGACTGGTGCAACAGGGGATCGAGCGCGTGGTGCTGGTCATCGGCTACATGGGAGACGCGATCCGGGCCTACACCGACAAGCGCTACGCCGGGATGATCGAATATGTCGAGCAGCCGGAGCGGATGGGCCTGGGCCACGCCGTGCACCTGACGCGCGCGGCGGTCTCCGAAGGTCCGGTCGTGATCATCCTGGGCGACACGATCTTGCACGCGGACGTCGGAGCCTTCCTCCAGGGAGAGAATCCCGTGCTCGGCGTGAAAGAGGTCGAAGACCCGCGGCGCTTCGGCATCGCGCAGGTCGAGAAGGGCTGGGTCAAGGCGTTGATCGAGAAGCCGGAGCATCCGGCCGGCAATCTGGCGCTGGTCGGGATCTACTATCTGCCCGAGGTCGCACAACTCCACCGACAGCTCGACCACATGATCGCCAATCAACTCACGACGAAAGGCGAGTACCAGTTGACCGACGCGCTCGCGCTCATGATCGCCGACGGAGTGCAGATGAAGACCGAGACGGTCGAGGGGTGGTTCGACTGCGGCAAGCCGGAGACGCTGCTCTCGACCAACGCGTACCTCTTGGAGTTGGCGCCGCGCGCGCCCGAGATCCCGGGCGTGACGATCCTCCATCCGGTGGCGATCGATCCGACGGCGCGGGTGACCCGCTCGATCATCGGTCCCAATGTCTCGATCGCAGGGGGCGCGGTCGTCCACAACGCCATCGTTCACGACACCATCATCAACGAAAACGCCGAGGTCCGGGACATCGTGCTGGAGGGCTCGCTGGTGGGGGAGAACGCTGTGGTGAAGGGGGGCTTCCACCGGCTGAACGTGGGCGACTCCTCCGAGATCGACTTCTCCGGGCGATCGGAAGGCTGAGCCCCCGGCCCTCTCGCGGACGCGCCACCCGTTGGCGCCCCTCGAGAGCGCGTGATACTCTGCCCCATTCGCGCCGTGACCCGCCTCTGGCCGGTCCGGCGGGCGACCCGACCTGAGCGAATCGATGGCACGAAGGGAGAGCCCCGGACGATGGCGCAGCGGTACTTGATCACCTCGGAATCCGTCGGCAAGGGGCATCCCGACAAGGTCGCGGATCAGATCTCGGACGCGATCCTCGACGCGATCATGGAGAAGGATCCCCAATGTCGGGTGGCTTGCGAGACCCTGGTCACGACCGGGTTGGTCCTCGTGGCGGGTGAGATCACGACCGCGGCGTATGTCGACATCCCCAAGGTCGTCCGCAAGACGGTGGCCGAGATCGGCTACGACGATCACATCTTCGGATTCGACGCCAATAGCGTCTCGGTCCTCACGACGATCGACGAGCAGTCGCGCGACATCGCGCGCGGCGTCGATCAGGGTGATCCGCTCAGCCAAGGCGCGGGCGATCAAGGCATCATGTTCGGCTACGCGACGAACGAGACGCCCGAGTACATGCCGCTCCCGATCGTCCTCGCGCACAAACTGGTTCGAAGACTGGCCGAGGTTCGTGAGACGGGCGAGCTTGGTTACCTCGGTCCCGATTGCAAGAGCCAGGTGACGGTCGAGTACGAAGATGCGAGGCCGATTCGGATCCACACCGTCGTCGTTTCCGCCCAACATCGTGACGATGTCTCGATCGACCAGATTCGCGCCGACATCCAGCGTCTGGTCGTGAAGCCGGTCCTGCCCCCGGCGCTGGTCCCGGTCGAACCGATCTATCACATCAACCGCACCGGACGTTTTGTCGCAGGCGGTCCGGCCGCCGACACCGGCTTGACCGGACGGAAGATCATCGTCGACACCTACGGCGGGCTCGCTCGTCACGGCGGCGGCGCTTTCTCGGGGAAGGATCCCTCGAAGGTGGATCGCTCCGCCGCCTACGCGGCTCGTTGGGTCGCGAAGAATGTCGTGGCCGCGGGATTGGCCGATCGCTGCGAAGTGCAATTGGCCTATGCGATCGGGCACCCGGAACCGGTCTCGATCCACTGCGAGACGTACGGAACCGAGAAGGTCTCGACCGAACGGCTGACCGCCGCGATCTACGATCACTTCGACTTGCGGCCGGGCGCGATCATCCCGGCGCTCAACCTGCTCCGACCGATCTACCGCGCGACGGCGGCTTTCGGACATTTCGGGCGCAGCGAGCCCGAGTTCACGTGGGAGAGGCTCGATCGGGTGGATGCGCTGAGGCAGAGTCTGCTCGGCGCGGCCGCCCGCGTCTGACGGTCGCCAGGAAGACGACCGGGCGTCGCAGGGGGCGCGGCGCCGGCGTGAGGTGAGGGCGATCCTCACTCACGTCCCCCGAAGGTGATGGACCACATGAGCGAAGGATCCGCTCTCGAACGCCGTCCCATCCTCGGGACGTTGGTCTGGATGGTCGGCTTGCTGCTGGCCGGCTCGTGTCTATCCTCGCCTCCGTGGCCCGGCGCCGCGCCGCTCTTGGGCCTCCCGCCAGATGCCTGCGGCGAATTCGGTCGCGCCGTCTCCACCGCGCTCTTGGGCGGGCTCGGGATCCCGCTGACGGTATGGCTCTGCGCCTCCGGCCTGATCCTCGGCGCGCGTTTCGTCTTCTTGCATCCGGCCCGCGTGCAGGCGCCGCTTCTCGGCACGGGACTGCTCGCGCTCACCTTCTCGCTCTTCCTCGCGCAGGTCGCCCCCTCGGCGGGCTGGGCCTGGGGCGAGATGGCGCGGGCCGGCGCGTCGTTCCTCGCCGCGAGCGGTCGCCTGGGACCGCTCGGCGCCGCGTTGGCGTTGGGCGGTGGTTTCGTGCTCGCGGGGATCGTGGTCGTGCCCCGCCTGCTGCCCGGCTGGACCACGCGAGCCGCGGTCACCGCGGGCGCGACGTCGCGCGCGACGACCGCCGTGACCGGCAATTTTTTCCGTCGCATCTCGACGTCAATCGCTGGGGCCGCGGATGCCTGGCGGCAGTCGCGGGCCGCGCGGAGAGACGCGGCTCGAACGGAGTCGCCGAAGAGGCGTCGCCCCGACCGCGTCGCGGAAGCACACGGCCAAGAGCTGACGCCGGTGGACCTCGACGCGCTTTTGCGGGCGCCCGCGGCTGCATCCGCGAAGCCGGCCGCGCCGCCCCCGACGTCGCGCGAGAAACCCACGAGGGCGAAGAAGCACGATCCAAGCAACGCGGCGCAGAGCGGTCGGTATGTCCTTCCGCCGATCGAGCTGCTCGAGCCCGATCCGGGAGCGAAGGTGATGGTCGAGCAGTCAGAAATCTTGGAGAACGGTCGCACGCTCGTGCGCGCGCTGCGGGACTTCGGCATCGAGGGACAGCTCGGGCAGGTGCACCCGGGGCCGGTCATCACGCAGTACGAGTTCGAGCCGGCGGCCGGCGTGCGCATCGCGCAGATCGTCTCCCGCGCCGAAGACCTCGCTCTCGCACTGCGCTCGTCGCGCGTGCGCCTCGTCGCGCCGATCCCGGGCAAGGCGGCGGTCGGAATCGAAGTCCCCAATCGCGCGGCGCAGAAGATCGGCTTCCGCTCGGTGCTGCAGGAGATCGAGCTGACCAGTCTGGCGGGGGACCTCCCGCTCGTCCTCGGGAGAGACATCCGCGGACGGCCGCATGCGGCGCGGCTGGAGGCGATGCCGCACGCCTTGGTCGCCGGCACGACCGGTTCGGGCAAGAGCGTCTGTCTGAACGTGCTGCTGCTCTCGCTCCTCTTCCGCCGGACGCCGGACGAGCTGCGTCTCTTGTTGATCGATCCGAAGATGCTCGAATTGACTCCCTACGACGGCATTCCACATCTGCTCTGCCCGGTCGTGACCGAACCGAAGATGGCCGCGCGGATGTTGGGCTGGTTGGTCGGGGAGATGGAGCGGCGCTACCGTCGGATGGCCGGGTTCGGCGTGCGCAACATCGAGGGTTATCGCGCCAAGGTGGCGGCCGCGAAGCCGGAGGACGGGCTCGAGCCGATGCCGACGATCGTCGTCATCGTGGACGAGTTGGCCGACCTCATGATGACCTGCGCCCATGAGGTCGAGGGTCCGATCGCGCGCCTCGCGCAGATGGCCCGCGCCGTCGGCATCCACCTCATCCTCGCCACGCAACGGCCCTCGGTCGACGTGCTGACCGGCGTGATCAAGGCGAACTTTCCGGCGCGCATCGCGTTCCAGGTCGCGTCCAAGGTCGACAGCCGCACCATCCTCGACGCGAACGGCGCCGAATCGCTCCTCGGGCGCGGTGACATGCTTTTCC
Source organism: uncultured bacterium (assembly GCA_964631125.1). Taxonomy (GTDB): domain Bacteria; phylum Eisenbacteria; class RBG-16-71-46; order CAIMUX01; family CAIMUX01; genus CAZVYN01. The sequence goes on from CAZVYN010000003.1 coordinate 73,956, forward strand.
TCCCGCCCGGCAAGTCCGAGGCGACCCGAGTCCATGGAGCGTACGTGAGCGAGCGCGATACCGAGGCGGTGGTGCAGTTCCTCAAGCAGCAGCCCCCCGCGCCGGAGATCTTCCGCGAGGATGCGTTGCGGACAGAGCGCGACGAGTTGGGCTTCGACGACGAGATGTTCGAAGACGCGTTGCGCTTGGTGGTCGCGCAGAAGCAGGCGTCGACCTCGTTCCTTCAGCGTCGACTGAAGGTCGGCTACTCTCGCGCCGGACGATTGATGGACCTCTTGGAGAAGGCGGGCGCGGTCAGCGGCGCCGACGGGAGCAAGGCGCGCGAGGTTCTGGCCGACGACCGTTTCCTCGACCAATGGCTGCAGCGCGAAAAGGTGGAGTCTCGATGACCGTTCGATCGCTGGCCGGCTTCGTCTCCTGGTCACTCCTGCTCGCCCTCGGACTCATCGGTCGGCCCGTGTCGGGGGAGTCGGCCGGCGGAGCGCTCCTGCAACGTGTTTCCGAACGGTTCCTCGCCTTGACCACCTTCGAGGCCGATTTCGAGCAGAGTCAGATCTGGGTCGGCATGGAGTCACCGCAAGTCTCGACCGGGAAGCTCTATCTGGCGCGCCCGAACCGTTTCCGTCTCGAATACAGTCAGCCGAAGGGTCACGTGCAGGTCTCCGACGGAGAACGGGTCTGGACCTACGTCCCGGCCAACGGCGAAGTGCTCCTGGCGCGGCTGGGGGACGAGGCCAAGGGAGGCGACATGCTCTCGAGGCTCCTAGCAGAGAGCACCCCCGATCCGCTGGTTGAAACCGGCTCGTTGGGGGACACCGCCGCGCGAATTCTGACCCTGCGCCCCGATCCCTCTCTCGGAGTGATTCGCCTGCGGGTCTGGACTCCGATCGACGCGGATGCGATCCTCCAGTACGAGATCGAAGATGGCTCGGGTAATGTGAGTTCCTATCGCCTCTTGAAGTCTCGTTCGAATCCACGCCTCGACGCCCGGCTCTTCGAGTTCGAGCCGCCCGAGGGGATTCCGGTGGTGGAGGTCGGGGCGCCGTGACGATCGGCTCCGCGACTGCCCGACCCGGCCGTCACCGATCTCCCACGCCCGAAGGAGCCATGCGCGCGACCGAACCCTCGTCAACCGACGCTGCTGCTGACGGCGAGTCGTCCAAGCACGACTCGCCGCGCCCGCCCGAGGCGCGCACGATCTCGGTCGTTACCCTCGGGTGTCCGAAGAACTTGGCCGACTCTGAATCGATGCTGGGGCAGCTCCACCGGGCCGGCTATCGCATGAGCGGAGATCCCGCCGAGGCCGAACTGGTCGTGGTCAACACCTGCGCGTTCCTCACCGCGTCGCAGGAGGAGTCGATCGCGACCATCCTGGAGATGGCGAAGCTGAAGGAGACCGGTCGGCTCGAGCGATTGGTCGTGGCGGGTTGTCTGGCCCAGCGCCATGGCGCATCGCTCCTCGACGAGATCCCGGAGATCGATTTCTTGATCGGGCCGGGGACCATCTCGCAAGTGGTCGACGTCGCCGCGGGATTGCTCGGTGGGGGTCTCGAGCGCGGCGCGCGGCTCGGCGGCCTCGACGCGATCGACTTCGATTGGGAGCCCCGCGTCATCTCCGGCTCGCGCCGCACCGCGTATCTCAAGATCAGCGAGGGGTGCAACAACACCTGCACCTTCTGCATCATCCCGCAGCTCCGCGGGAAACACCGCAGTCGGTCGATCGAGGACATCGAGCGCGAAGCCCGTCGCTTGGTCGAGTCGGGCATCGAGGAACTGGTGGTGATCGCGCAGGACACCACGTCGTACGGGCTCGACCTCTACGGGAAGTTCTCGCTCGATCGTCTGCTCGAGCGTCTCGACTCGATCGCGGGCGTCCGCTGGATCCGCCTGCTCTATACGTATCCGCGGTACTGGACTGATGAGCTCGTCGCCTGCTTCGGGCGGCTCGAGCGGCTCACCCTCTACGTCGACATGCCGATCCAGCACGCCTCCGATCCGGTGTTGCGGCGAATGAAGCGCGGCATGGGATGGGCGCGCACTTCCGATCTCCTCCAACGCCTGCGCGCGATTCCACAGATGGTGCTGCGATCGACCGTCATCACCGGTTTTCCCGGAGAGACCGAGGCCGACGTCGAGGCGTTGTTGGCCGCGCTGCGTGAGGTCGAGTTCGATCATCTGGGCGCCTTCGCCTACAGCACCGAGGACAGCACGCCCGCCGGCGCCATGGAGGAGCAGTTGCCCGAGGAAGTCCGCGCCGAACGGCGGGACCGTGTCCTCACTCAGCAACGCGCGATCTCACTCCGGCGCAATCGCGCGCGTGTGCGCCAGGCAGTGGAGGTCCTGGTCGAGAGTGTCGACTTGGAGCAGGGAATGGCGCGGGGTCGCTGGCAGGGCCAGGCGCCCGAGATCGACGGCGAGACGCGCTTGGTCTGGTCGGCCGGGACGCCGCCGCCCGCCGTCGGCGAATTCGTGCCGGCGCGAGTGCGGGCCGCGGGCCCGTACGACCTGGTTGCGGTCAAAGAGGAGGTCCGCTGAGTGGATCGGTTCGTCCTTCGCCTTCATCCCCTCGCCGCCGTTCTGCTGCTGGTCACCTGCTTCGCGGGAGCGCAGACGACTCCCGTCTCGGCCGGCGCCGGCGGATTTCCCAGCAATCTCGCGGTTCTCGAACGGCTCAGCCTCGAAACGCTGGGCGAGGCGGTCGACTCGCTCCGACTCGAGTCGCGTGAGCCGGTCTCGATCCTGGCCCGCTCGCCGCACGAAGCGAACAGCTTCGTCCTGACGCGTCTGGCGAAGATCCTCATCGATCGAGGCCACGAGGTCACGATCGTCGATGCCGTGCTGGCCGCCGCGGACGAACGGGAGGACGCGGCGCCGGCGAAGAGTTCGCCGCCCCCGCCGGCAACAGCCGCCAAGGGCGCGGCCGCGGCGCCCGCGCCGACGAAGCCGATCGGCGCCCTCGAACTCGATCCGGACGATCCTGCCGCCGTCGGCGACACGACGGGCGCGTACGCCGATTCGCTCGCGCTCCTGCTCGACCCGCTCTGGGGCGAACCGCTCCATCCCGAGGCGGTCGCAGCGGCGGCTGCCGCCTCGAAGGAGAGAGAGGCGCGCGCCGCCGGCGCCTTGTCGGAGACCGGCGCCCTCTCGGAGACTGAGGTCGAGGAGCCGCCCGACATGGGCGCGCCCACCCCGAGGATCGTGACCGACAGCGGCCCGACCGGCTTGCCCGCGGGTCACATCATCGAGCTGAAGATCCAGGAGTTCGGAGTCTCCTACGCGGACGTCGGGAGAAAGCTGGCCTTCGGTCCTGTGACCGTGACCCGTGTCGCGGGCTGCTACCTCGAGCTGACCCATTTGATCGGTCCCGCCGGTAGCTTGCGGCGGATGAGCGCGGGAGAGCGTCACTGGGTCGACCGCCTCGGCGGCTCCGACCGAGTCCTGGCGGAGGGTGCGGGCTACCCGTTCACCCGCCCGGAACTCAAGCCTCCGAGCCTCGGGAAGTACGTCGAGCCCGCGGTCGTCGTCGGCGTGGTCGGGAGCCTCATCTATCTTTTCTATGCCAATCAGAACTGACGCGCCGACCCGCGTGCGCAACGCTCGCCGACTCCAAGAAGTCTGGCCCGCCCGACTCGTCGGACTGGCCGCACTCCTCGGGCTGGCCGCCTGCGCCGGCCCTCGGTCGGGCTTGGAGATCGGCCCGGAGCAAGACTTCGAACGGGGCCGCGATCTGGTCGAGCGGGGCCGCAACCTCGACGGGATCCAGCTCCTGGAGAACTTCCGCGCCGGCCATCCCGGAAGCGACCGCGTCGATGACGCGACCTTTTGGCTCGGGCGGGCGCATGCTCAGTTGGACGAGCACCTCCTCGCCGTCCAGGAATACGACCGACTCCTGGCCGACTATCCGCAGTCCGAGCTGCGCGAAGAAGCGGAGTACGAACGCGCCCGCACGCTCTTCGATTCGGCCTACACGCCTGCGCGCGACCCCGAGCCGACCCAACAGGCGATCGAGGCGTTCGAGGCGTACTTGCGCCACTACCCCGCGGGCGTGTTCGCGGCGGAGTCGCAGAGACTGCTGCGCGAGAGCCGTGATCGCTTGGCGGTCAAGGCGTACATGAACGGCCGCACCTATCAACAGCTCGGAAAGCACCGCGCGGCGCTCCTCTATTTCGAGAAGTCGCTCCGTATCCTCGAAGACTCGAGCCGTGGCGCACAGGCGTTGCTCGAATCGGCCCGCTCTCACGCCGCACTGGGCGAGGTCGAACAGGCGCGCGAAATCTATCAACGCTTGATCGACGCGGTCGGGACGGGGGAGAGCGACGGCGATCGGCTGGAAATCCGCGCGCGGGCCGAGACCGAGTTGGCGCGTCTGGCCACGGCCGCCGCGTCACCTCGCTAGCGGGGCACACTTCAGATGCGTCTCGGAGTTCTCGGCGGGACGTTCGACCCCATCCACCTGGGTCATCTCCTGCTGGCCGAACAGGCCCGTGAGTCGTTGGAGCTCGATCGCGTCCTGCTCGTTCCGGCGGCTCGCCCTCCGCACAAGGCGGACGGACCGCGGACGTCCCACCGGCATCGATTCCGCATGCTGGAGCTCGCGCTCGAAGGGATCCCCGGACTGGTCCCCTCCGACCTGGAGCGCGACGAAGCGCGGCCGTCCTACACCGTCGAGACCCTGGCGCGCGTGCGGGCGGAGCTCGAGTCGAACGACCAGATCTTCCTGCTGCTCGGCACGGACTCGCTCCGTGATCTGCCGACCTGGAGAGAGCCGGAGCGAATCTCCCGGCTCGCTCGTCTGGCGGTCTATCCGAGGCCGGGGGAAGAGATCGCTCCGTCTCCGTCCCACGGGGAAGTGCTCTGGCTCGACGGCCCGCGTCTTCGCCTTTCCGCCACCGAGGTGCGCGCCCGAATCGCCGCTGGCCGCTCGGTGAGATTCCTCGTGCCGGATGTCGTGCGCGAGTACATCGATCGCCATGGTCTCTACCTCGATCCGATCGGCAGCTCCAAAGCGGAGGGAGGGGAGAGTTGAGCGAACCGTCCCGTCCACGCACGTTCCTGCTCGACGGGACGGCGCTGATCTACCGCGCTCACTTCGCCTTCCTGCGCAATCCGCTCATCACCACGCGCGGGGAGGAGGTCAGCGCCGTCTTCGGGTTGATCAGCACCGTCTTCCGGATCTTGCGAGAAGAAAAGCCGACCCGATTGCTCGTGGCCTTCGATCGCGGCGAGCCGACCTTCCGTCATGAGCAATACGCCGACTACAAGGCGCACCGGCCGCCGATGCCGGATGCGTTGATCAGCCAAGGTCCGCGCACGCGAGAGGTCCTGACGACGCTCGGCGCGCGCTTGATCGAACAGGCGGGAATCGAAGCCGACGACTGGATCGGAACCTACGCGCGCGCCGCCGCGCGGGCGGGCGATGACGTCGTCATCGTCTCGAGCGACAAGGACCTCATGCAGTTGGTCGGTTCGCGGGTGCGGCAGTGGATCCCGCCGAAAGCGAACGAGCCGGGCCAGTGGATCGACGCCGACGCGGTCCGCGCGCGCTGGGGCGTCGGGCCTGAGCAGATGATCGACTTCCTCGCGCTGATGGGGGACGCCTCCGACAACGTCCCCGGAGTGGCGGGAGTCGGGGAGAAGACCGCCGCGAAACTGCTCCAGACTTTCGGTTCGTTCGATGCGATCTACGAACGACTGGAAGAGGTCCTGCCGGTCACCCTGCGCGAAAAGCTCCGCCGCGGCCGTGAAGACGCGCTGCTCTCTCGCGAGTTGGTCACGGTGAAGTGTGACCTGCCGCTGCCGTACTCGCTGGATGATCTGGCCGCCCCGCAGCTTCGCGCGACGCCGGAGCTGCGCGCGCTGCTGGAGCAGCTCGAATTCCGCCGACTCCTGGCGGTCCTCGCTCCCTCGCCCGACCCCGCTCCGGTCGTCGGCCAGTTGGACTTTTCCCCCGCGATCGCTCCCGAGTCGAACATCGAGACGCCGCCCGACCCGAACGCCGGCCCGCTCTGGGGACCCGGCTATCGGACGCTCGCGACCTTGGAGGAGCTCGACGCGTATCTGGCGGCGTTTCGCGCCAGCGGCGCCCCGCTCGCCTTCGACACCGAAACGACGTCGTTGGACGCGCGCCGAGCCGAACTCGTCGGTCTCTCGCTCTCGTTCGCTCCCGGCGACGCCGTCTATGTGCCGGTCGGACATCGCGACGGACCGAATGCGCCGCTCGACGGGGTCCTGGAGCGTCTCCGCGCCGTCTTCGCCGACCCCGGCGTCTTGTTGGTGGGCCAGAACTGCAAGTACGACCTCCATCTCTTGGCGGCGAGAGGGATCGATCGAGTCGGTCCGGTCCGCGACACGATGCTGGCCAGCTACCTGCTCGATCCGGAGGGGAGCCACGGCCTCGACGCACTCAGCCAGGAGATCCTCGGACATCGGATGATCCCGATCACCGAACTGATCGGCGAGGGGCGAACCCAGATCACGATGGACCAGGTCGCCGTCGATCGAGCCACCGAGTACGCAGCCGAAGACGCCGACGCGGCGGGGCGGCTTCATCCGATTTTCGAGGAGCGGCTGCGTGCGGCCGAACTCCACGAACTGTGGACCGAGCTCGAATGCCCCTTGATCGACGTGCTCCTGACGATGGAGCGGGCCGGGATCGGGCTGGATGTCGAGTACCTGGCAGTATTGTCGCGAGAGCTGGAGCGTCGGCTCGCGGCCCTCACGTTGGAGATCCACGCCGCGGCGGAGCGAGAGTTCAACATCGCGAGTCCCGCGCAGCTCGCCCAGGTTCTCTTCGATCACCTGCGACTTCCGAAGGGGAAGAAGACCAAGACCGGCTACTCGACCGATCAAGAAGTCCTGGAGGAGTTGGCCTCGCTCCATCCGGTCCCGCGTCTGGTCCTGGAGCACCGACAGCTCTCCAAGCTGAAGGGCACCTACGTCGATTCGCTGCCGGCGTTGGTCGATCCGCAGACGAAGCGCCTGCACACCACGTACGGTCAGGCGGTCGCCGCGACCGGGCGGCTCTCTTCGAACGACCCGAATCTGCAGAACATCCCGATCCGCAGCGCCGCGGGGCGTGAGATCCGACGCGCCTTCGTGGCCGCGCCGGGCCATCGCCTCATCTGCGCCGACTACTCGCAGATCGAGCTGCGCATCCTGGCGCATCTCTCGGGCGACGAGACGTTGCGCGAGGCGTTCCGCCAAGGGCAGGACATCCACGTCGCGACCGCGGTGCGGCTGTTCGGCGTCGATCCATCGCACGTCGATGCCGAACTGAGGTCTCGCGCGAAGACCGTCAACTTCGGGGTCATCTACGGGATGGGGCCGATTCGATTGGCGCGCGCCCTTTCGATTCCGGTGGCCGAGGCGCGTCGATTCATCGGGGAGTACTTCGCCCGCATCCCGGGAGTGAAGCTCTATCTCGAGGCGAGTCTGGCCGAGGCGCGACAGAACGGCTACGTGCGCACGCTCTACGGTCGAAGGCGGATCGTGCGCGGCCTCGACGGGCGCGACCCTCGGCTGAAGGCGCAGGCGGAGCGGATCGTGGGGAACACTCCCATCCAGGGGACCGCGGCCGATCTCATCAAGCGCGCGATGTTGCGCGTGCACGCCGCGCTGCGCGAGCGTCGGGTCTCCGCGCGACTGCTCCTGCAAGTGCACGACGAGTTGGTGCTGGAGGCGCCGCACGCGGAAGTCGAAGAGGTGCGCGAGTTGGTGCGCGAGGCGATGGAGCAGGCGGGCGATCTGTCGGTGCCGCTGCGCGTCGATTTCGGCGCAGGAGACGATTGGTCCGAGGCGCACCCGTGAGCGCGCGGCGGCTCCGGGTCGTCGGCGTCACCGGCGGAATCGGAGCGGGGAAGTCGACGTTGTGCCGCCTCTTGCAGGAACGGTTCCAGGCAGAGTCGCTGGACGCCGATGCGTTCGGACACGACGCCCTGCGAGCCGGGACCACGGTCTACGAGGCGCTCGTCGCGCGCTTCGGCGAGGAGTCGCTCGGACCCGATCGCGCGCTCTCGCGCTCGTACCTGGCGAAGATCGTCTTCGCCGACGACGAAGCGCGCCGCGATCTGGAGAAGATCGTCCACCCGTGGATCCTCGATGGGATCGTCGCGCGGGTCGCGGCCTTGCGGGCATCCAACTACGAAGGTATCTTCCTGCTCGAAGCGGCGCTCCTCCTGGACTGGGTCGAGCGCCGTTCCGATTCCGACTCTGATCCAGACGATGCGATCCCCGGCCACACGCTTCGAGGCGTGCCCGAGGAGGATCTGCGCGTCGACGGGATCGTCGTCGTGACCGCGCCGCTCGAGCAACGCCTGGAGCGGCTGGCGCGACGCGGATTGACCGAAGCAGAGGCGCTCGCGAGGGTCCGCGCGCAGCGCAGCGACCTCGAATGGATTGGGGCCGGCGACTGGGTCGTGCAGAACTCCGGCTCGAGGCAGGCGCTGACGAAGGCTGCCGACCAACTCTGGAGCGAGATCCGCGCCGCTTGGCCGGCGTCGGCCCGACGAAACGAAGTGCGACCAGACGAGGGGAGTGGATGACGATGTCGATCGACGTAGCGCACGCGCACCGCGATGGGGGAGAACGACTGCAATCCCTCCGGAGATATCTTTGACGTCGCTGGGCGTCAGGCGGTGGTGGCGAAGTTGGAGGCGCGACTGGCGGCGCCCGGATTCTGGGATCGCCCGGCGGATGCGCGCGACGTCCTGAAGCAGCTCCGCCGCGAAAAGGCGATCCTCGGACGGTACGGTTTGGTCCAGCGCGAGTGGGAAGACCTGGGAGTCTTGGTCGAGCTCTCCTCCGAGGCCGACGACGCACGGGAGGCGGAGCAACTGGCGACCAAGTTCGTCTCCGATCTCGAACAGTTCGAGCTGACCACGCTCCTCGACGGCGAATACGACGCCCACAACGCGATCCTGGCGATCCATCCCGGCGCCGGCGGAACGGAAAGCCAGGACTGGGCCGAGATGCTCTACCGGATGTACCTGCGCTGGTGTGAGCAGAACGACATGAAGGCGACCATCCTCGACTACCAGCCGGCCGACGAGGCGGGGTTGAAGGACGCCGTCATCGAAGTGGCCGGCGATTACGCGTATGGCTACCTGAAAGCCGAGAGCGGCGTGCATCGGTTGGTCCGCATCTCCCCTTTCGACGCGCAGAAGCGGCGCCACACCTCGTTCGCGAGCGTGCATGTGCTCCCTCAGGTCGAAGAGGTGGCGGAAGCCGAGATCGACGACGAAGACCTTCGCGTCGACACTTTCCGCGCCAGCGGCGCGGGCGGTCAGCATGTCAACAAGACCGATTCCGCCATCCGCATCACGCACATCCCCACCGGCCTCGTGGTCCAGTCGCAGGCCGAGCGATCCCAGCACCGCAACCGAGACTTCGCGATGAAGATCCTCACTGCGCGTCTCTGGGCTTGGAATCGTGAGCAAGAGGCGAAGAAGCTCGGCCACTTGCACGACGCCAAACGCGATATCGCCTTCGGCAGTCAGATCCGGTCGTACGTCTTCCACCCCTACACGATGGTGAAGGACCACCGCACCAGTCACGAGACCGGCAACCTGGTCGCAGTCATGGACGGCGATCTCAATCCGTTCATCCAGGCCTTCCTGCGGATGCCGCGAAAGGCGGCCGCGGTGGCCGAAGCCCGAGGAGACGAGGCGTGAGCGCATTCGAGCCGAGCATCCACATCTTCCGTGAGTACGACGTGCGGGGAATCGCCGATCGAGATCTGACCGATGAACTGGCGGAGCATCTCGGTCGAGCCTTCGGGACGCGCGTGCGCGAGAGCGGCGGGCGGCGCGTGGCGGTGGGCGAGGATGTGCGCGAGTCGTCGCCTCGCTTGGTCGCCGCGCTCGGCCGCGGTCTGCGCTCGACCGGATGCGATGTCGTGCGCATCGGGGTCGTCCCTACCCCGGCCCTCTATTACGCAGTGGTGTTCTTGGGGGTGGACGGCGGCGTCATGGTCACCGGGAGCCACAACCCGATCGAGTACAACGGCTTCAAATTGCAGATCGGCCGCGAGTCCCTGCACGGCGACGACGTCCGCGACCTCCGTCGGCGCATCCTCGAGGGAAAACATGCGAGCGGAGCCGGCGAGGAGAGTGTCCGGCCGATCGGGCCCGACTACGTCGCGATGGTGACGGAACGTTGTCGACCGGCGCGCCCGCTGAAGATCGTGGTCGACGCCGGCAACGGCACCGGCGGTCCGCTCGGAGTCGAGATCCTCGAGGCGCTCGGCCACCAGGTGACGCCGCTCTACTGCGAGCCCGACGGGCGTTTCCCGAATCACCAACCCGACCCGACGGTCGAGGCGAACATGCTCGACCTGATGGCCCGGGTCGTGGCCGAGAAAGCCGACCTGGGGGTCGGCTACGACGGCGACGCCGATCGACTCGGGGTGGTCGACGAGAACGGAGTGCTCCTGTGGGGTGACCAACTCCTCGCGCTCTTCTCCCGCGACGTGCTCACCCGCGTGCCGGGAGCGCCGATCGTCTTCGACGTGAAGTGCTCGCAGGGTCTGGAGGAGGACATCGTCGCGCACGGCGGGCGCCCCATCATGTGGAAGACGGGGCACTCCTTGACCAAGGCGAAGATGAAAGAAGAGGGCGCGCCGCTGGCGGGTGAGATGTCGGGTCACATGTTCTTCCAAGAGGGATTCTTCGGGCACGACGACGCGATCTACGGCTCCGCGAGATTTGCGGCGATGTTGGCGCGATCGGATCGACCGCTCTCCGCCCACCGTCTGTCGCTCCCGCAGTACCTGAACAGCCCCGAACTCCGCGTCGACTGCACCGACGAGGCGAAGTTCGGGATCGTCGAAGAGGTCGCCGCGCGTTTCGCCGCGAAGCATCGGGTCATCGCGATCGACGGCGCGCGCGTCATCTTCGAGGATGGTTGGGGATTGGTGCGAGCGTCGAACACCCAACCCGTGCTCGTCCTGCGATTCGAGGCTCGGACGGCCGACGCACTGGCGCGCATCGAAGAGGAGTTCCGCAGCGCGCTCGCGACCTATCCCGAAGTTCACTGGCCGAGGAGCTGAGGGTCGCCGCTCGCACGCGGCCCGATGGGTTGACACCTCGTGGGGGGTTCCCTAGTCTCCCGCCGTTCTCACGGCCGCATCGTTCGAGCAGCGATTCGCTTCGCTCGCGCGACGGCAGGAAGTGTCCCGGATCGCCTGGGTTCGCGAGGCGGACCGTCGGGAACGTGCCAGAGGGTTGGGGGGAGGCAGGCCTAGCTTTGGATCGGAATCCTGCGGCTCGACGCTCGAACGCGCGCCCCCGCGGCGCCGAGCGCTTCCATCACGAACGACGAGGAGACTCTCCGGCGACGCCAAGGTTCGCGGGACTGTTCTGTTCGTTGCTCGGGGCGGCGCTCTTCCTCCTGCCTCTCACCGCCTGTCAGAAAGACGATCTCCTGAAGCCGGGCGACGTCGAGAGCAACGTGCTCGTGGTGGGCTACGTCTCCGACGCGGAGTTCGCGCAGAACCCGATCGAGCTGGACGGCGAGGCGCTCGCGCGGGAATGGGGCGGCGCCCTCGACCCGGAACGGCCGATCCTCCAGGTGCGCGTCAGCCGGGAAGACGGCGCCGGCGACCCCGGCGACCCCCTCTACGTCTCGATCAAGGCGGTCTACACCCAGACCCATCTCTATATGCTCTTCCAGTGGGCGGACGACGACCCCAATGTGTTCAAGGACGCGCTCGAGTACATCGGCGAAGACCTCCGCTTCGGCTCCGGTTGCTACCCGCCGCTGGCCACCGATGCCTCCTGGCGCCGGCTCCCCGAGGACGAAGACCGGCTCTCGGTCGTCTTCGAGATGGAACCGTCCGGCGACGATCTAGGCTCGTTCGCGGAGCAGGGGTGTCAGACCGCCTGTCACGTCGGGAGCAACCCCACGTTCGGCGGGATCGACCGCGGTCGTCTCGATGTGTGGCAGTGGCTCTCCACTCGAACGAATCCGCCGCGAGATCTCTTCGAGCGGACCGAGAATCCGAACTTTCCTCTGCGCGGCTATCCCGGCTACCTGGAGGACTACGTGATCGACGCGCAGGTCGGTCTGGCGCCGGACCCCGGATCCCCTTCGTGGCGTCTGAACACCGCTGAGGGAACGCGCCACCCGATCTTCGTCTACAAAGTGAATGACGACATCCCCTTCGGGTCCGAGGGCTGTCGGAACGAGTTCCAGGCCGACTGTTTGAAGAACAACGGACTCGACGAGTTCTACCTCTTCCGCGACAACGTGACGAATGTGTACGCGGAGTTCTCCGAGTGCGACACGCTCAACGAGGCGGTGCTCCCACAAGGGCGCGAGCCCCGGAGGTGGAAGCCGGCCATCCCGGAGATCCCTGGGGACATCGGAGATCTCGTGACGGGCTACTGGTACACCTACGCGCGGGGCAGTCGAGCCGATGTGAAGGGAAAGGGCGCGTGGTCGGACGACGAGTTCCGCTGGACCCTGGAGATCGGGCGCCGGCTCGACACCGGCAATCCCGCCGACGACGTCATCTTCGCAGGCGAGCCGGGCGAGGAGATCCCTTTCGCGATCGCGATCTTCGACAATTCGGGCGCCGTCCACCGTGGATCGGTCGCGCAGGTTCTGCGGTTCGGCCCGAAAACGTCGAGCGCCACCGCCCGTCACGACGGCGAGGTCCCGAGATGAGCGCGCCGCGAGCCTCCCTCCGGTTCTCTCCCGGCCTCGTGGTCGCGGCGATCGTCGCACTCGCCCTCGGCGTCCCGGTTCGCGGCGCGGCGCAGTACTCCACACTGTTGGCCGAGAGAAGCGGTGTTCCGCTTCCGTCTAGCGTCTCCACGTTGCGACTCGATTCGATGGGCGGCCTCTTGCTCGTCGTTCCCGACGAGAACACCGAGTACAACCTGATCGACTTCGCCGGGAACCCGGCCGGCATCGCCGCCGACAAGGACCGATGGAGTCTCGACTCGTGGTTCGGTCGATGGAAGAACTCCACCGACTTCAACTCCACCTTCGCCGGCTCGGGCGTGCGACAGCGCGCCGCGATCCAGCAGGATTTCGGCGTTTCGGAGGCGATCTACCGTTCGGGCGGACGGTTCGCGATCGGAGGCGGCGTCCAGTGGGCGGGACATCGCGCGTCGATCCGCTACGGCGACGAGCGGCGTTCACGCGGCCCGGCCATGCGGGGTGTGGTCGCGTATCGGGTCGCCGACTTCGATTTCGGCCTCGATGTCCTCGGTTGGTCGGATAACGAAGACCTCGTCACCACCGATGTGTTTGCTGTCCGCCACCGCACCAACGCCTGGCTCACCACCCTCGGCGTCGGTTCCGACCTGCTCGGGCTGCGTCTGGGAGCGCAGGCCCGGTTCGACGCGGTGACGATCCGGGGGAAGAGCCGGGACGCGGCCGGTTTCCACCAGGACGACTTCGAATGGCGCCGCCCGACGACGAACGCGCGACTCACCCTGTTGCTTCCTCGTCGGTCGCCGGAACAACGACTGGAAGTCGGCGTGAACATCGATCTGCTCTCGCGCAACGGCACCGAAGAGGCGGAGATCAGTTGGTCGGACCGCTTCCCCGACAATCCCAGTCGGTTCGGTTATGAGCGCCTCGTGCCGACGTTCGACGAACAGGAGCAGGGAAGCGGAGTCTCGGGACGGGCGCGGTTCGCCGTCAGCCCGCTCCTGCACATTGCCGCCTCCGGCTCGGTCGAAGAGTTCACCTCCGAAGTCGTGGAGGCAGTCAACTTCGTCGGTTCTCGAAGAGCGGAAGACCTGGAGCAGACTCGAACGACGCTCCGCGGCGGGGTGGGGTATCTCTTCCCTTCGCGCGTGTTACAAGTCGGCGTGGAGGCCGGGTTCCGGTCGGGCAACGACCGACGTATCCTTGCGCGAAGCACGAGCGATGTCGACCAACGCTCGGTCGACGCGGCGGTGGGCGTCGAGTGGTTGATCCGTCCTGAGCTGGCGCTCCGCGGCGGCTACCAGCGCGCCGGGATCGACGAAGACCTGGACCTTCCCGAGAGCTACCGGACGGCGAACGGCTTCACGTTCGGGGTCGGCTACCTCCCGCGCGGCGGGATCTTCAGTTTGGATGCGGGGATGCGAGTGAGGAACGAGCGGCCGAGCGAATCGACGGGCGTGAACCGGCGCACCGACCTCTTCGATTTCGCTTTAGCCACGCGTTTCCTGTTCTGATCCGAGGGCTGGATGCTTCGGGGATCGCGTCGGCGTCAGCGGTCGGAAGATGTCTCCGGTTGACTCCGACCGAAATTGGCCGATAGCATACGCGCGGGGTCGGGAGTGGAGTTGCAGACTCGGGTGATTGCGGCGTTGCCGGGCGCGCGCGGTCGGAGTCGGCAAAGGAGTGAACGGATGCGATGCATGAGACCTCTTCCGGCGGCTTTCGTTCGGTCTGTCTTTCCCCCCGCGACTAGTTTCTTCCCACCTGCGAAGCTGGGGCGTGCGATGGCCGCCCGGTCGGCGAGTGCGTTCTACGCCGCCGTCCTGACGCTGATTCTCGGCTTGGTTTTCACCGCCGCTCCCTCGTCAGCCCAGTTGAACAACACGGGGGCAGTCGAAGGGATCGTGACCGACTCCGACGGCAAGCCGCTCGCATACGCCAACGTCGTGCTCGTCGGAACCCAGTGGGGGGCCAGCACCGCGGCCGACGGATCGTTCTCCATCAAGAACCTTCCCCCCGCGACCTACGACCTTCGGGTCCTCATGATGGGATACGAGACCCAGACGATCCAGGGGTTCGAGATCGCCGCCAACCGCACCGTCAGCCACAATTTCAAGGTGAAGCCGAAGCCGGTCACCGACCTCCCGGAGATCGAGATCGTCGCATCGCGAGACGTGCTCAAGGACAAGCGCACCGACACGTCTCACCTCATCACTTCGAGGGACATGGAGAGCCTGCCGGTCGACGAGATCACCGACATGATCGGGCTCAAGGCCGGGGTCATTGCGAAGGGTGACGCGATCCACTTCCGCGGCGGCCGCGCCGGCGAAGTGCAGTACCAAGTCGACGGAGTCCAGGTCCGCGACCCGCTCGTCGGCGGCAGCGTGAGCCTCGCCGCGCTCGCCGTCGAGAGTACCGAGACGATCCTCGGCGGACTGGACGCGCAGTACGGGAATGCGCAGTCGGGCGTGGTCAACTACAAGACCAAAGAGGGTGGGGACGAGTTCGAAGGCGAGATCTACTACCAGACCGACGACTACGGACAACCGGACAACACCTACGACAACCTCGACCGAGTCTTCCTCGGCTTCGGTGGTCCCTCGCCGATCGACAAGATCACCTACTTCGTTTCAGCCGAAGGCACCTACTCCGACGCCTACCCCGCGACCCCCAGGCGACGTGGCCGGACTCGGATCCTGAACTTCATCTCGGTGGGCGACCGTCAATCGAACTCCGTGCGTCTTCAGGGCAAGCTCGCGTACAAGCCGAGCGCCAACTACAAGCTCACCTGGGAGATGATCAACAACGACACGAGGCGCGACCAGTACGAGCACATGTGGAGCCGTGTCGGTTTCGTCGAGACCTTCCGCGATACCAACACCTCGGGTGAGGTCTTCGTGCGACGCGGCCGTTGGTCGCCGACGCAGATCGACGAGAGTTTCGAGTACTACAACGCCGCCGAGCACACGCCCACCTTCGAGGATCAGTTCAATCAGATGAAGTTGGTCTGGAACCACACCCTCGACGCCAGCGCGTATTACACCCTGAAGCTCACGCGGAACTACTTCTTCGCGGACCGTCGGGTCACGGGCAAGGAACCGTGGGAGTACGACGGCGACCGAGAGCTCGACTTCTGGTTCAACTATCGGGACAACCGGGCCAGCGACTTCTTCGTCCAGAACGGCGACTACCCGACGCTCTCGACGCGCGAGACGGTCACCTACACGAGCAAGCTCGACATGACCAAGCGCGTGAACAAGCACACGATCCAGACCGGGGTGGAGATGGCGTACAACGACATGCGCTTCTTCCAGGTCGACCGGCCCTACCTCACGAACGGCAACGGAGAAATCGGCGGCACGCGCACCCGCTACCACTACTATAACCCCGAGGGCGCGTTCTATCTGCAGGACCGTTGGGAACACGAGGGGATGGTGCTCAACGTCGGGCTGCGCTATGACGCCTTCAGCGTCGGCGACCAGCTCCCGATCAGCGAGGTCCGCGAGCGGGTCAAGCAACAGGTCAGTCCGCGCGTCGGCATCGCGTATCCGATCTCGGACCGAGATGTGTTCTCGTTCCACTACGGCCGCTTCTATCAGATTCCGGATCGGCGTTTCCTCTTCGACGATCGCAACGTCTTCGACGGCCGCGCCCGCGGAAACCCGAACCTGACCAACGAAACCACTGTCTCCTATCAGGCCGGAATCCAACATCTCTTCACCGAGCTGCTCTCCGGACAGTTCGCCGTCTACTACAAGGACATCTTCGGGCTCGTCACGACGGAAGACCGACCGGGCTTCGGCAGCGTCACCAACCAGACCAGCTATGTGAACAAGGACTATGCGTCGGCCCGAGGGTTCGAGGCGACGCTCGCCCGGCGTTTCGCGAACAATTTCGCCGGCGAGGTGAACTACGGATTCGGGGTCGCGACCGGCGTGGCGTCCGACCCCAATGCGCTGACGGAGCAAACCTTCGCTTACCTCCCGATCTCCGAGCAGCCGTTGGACTGGGACGTGCGCCACACCTTCCGAGTCACGTCGAATCTGGCCGAACCGGGATCCTGGGGAGCGTCGCTGATCTGGCAATACGAGAGCGGCTTCCCCTACACGCCGTATGGCCGCAACACCCGCGAAGTCGCCCCCGAGAACGTCAACTCCAGACGTTTGCCGAGCACGACGTCGCTCGATGTGCAGGCCGAGAAGTACTACCAACTCTGGGGGCAGCGCTTCAAACTCTTCATGCAGAGTCGGAATGTCCTCGACGCACAGAACATCACGAATATCGCGCCGGATAACTGGCCGCCGCCTCCCGGGCGGGACGTCAACGACTACGTGATCTATTTCGCGGAGACCGGACGCGCCGGCGGGGCCTACGTCGGCGACGACGTGAACGGCGACGACATCGGCGACTGGGTTCCGCTGCGGGATCCACGGGTTTTCGGCGAGCCGCGATCGATCCGGATGGGAATCTCGTTCACGTTCTGATCGTGCGGACCAGGGAACGGTCCGGTGAGGTCAGCGGCGGTCCGAATTTCAGCGCCAAGCAGTTACTGCGAAGGGGTCGAGCGAGGAGGATGCGAGTGACGTTCGAGAGAGTCTCCGCGCGACCGGGACCGACGCGCGTCCCCGTCTGGGCGGTTTTGCCGGCGGCGCTCACGGTTGGGTTGCTCGCGCCGACCCCGGCGCCGGCGCAAGGGAGCTACAATCCGCCGTACCACACCAGCGACGGAACGAAGTACGGTTCCCCGAACATCTACGCCATTCGCCCTCCCGACGTCTTCTATCACAACGTCGGACTGCTGGAGTTGTTCATCACGAACATCGGCCGCGTGGGCAATGGACAACTCCAACTCGACTCTGTTTCCGCCGGTTGGAGAGGCGGGGAGTACCTCTACATCGGCGCCATGTGGATCGGCGCCATCGCCAGCGACAACCTCGCCTACTGCACGACCGGCGGGTACGATTTCGAACTGCTGCCTTCCCAGGATCCGATCGACACGATCTACCCCGCGTACGAAGGAGTCGCCGGAGGCAACCGCCCCGGCTTCTCGCCGACCCCGGACGATGACGGGGACGGCGCGACCGACGAGGAGTTCTTGAACGGCCGTGATGACGACGGCGACGGTCGGATCGACGAAGACTACGCGGCGTATTCGCAGCAGATGTATTCGTGCGAATACTGGGACTATACGGAAGAGGCCCGCAATCTCAGCGCGGAGCATCGTCCCTTGAACGTTCGAGTCCGCCAGCGAAGCTATGCCTGGTCGACCGAGGGGTCGAACGAATTCGTCGGCTTCGACTTCGACATCATCAATGACGGCTTCGAAGTTCTCCGCCAGGTCTACCTCGGGTTCTTCGTCGACTCCGATGCTGGCCCGAAGGCGACGCCGAACTACTGGACGGACGACGGCGGTCGCTACTTCCCGATCGACACTACATTCTCGGACCCCACCGTTCAGTTCACCTGCCAGCCGGGGGGCGGCGAGACAAAGGACTGCTCGATCCTCGAACTGGAGATGGATGTGATGGCGATGTTCGATCGCCCGGACGATGGACAGTCGGCCAATGGCGGGGATGTCGACGGGTGGTTCGGCGGGATGTTCCTCGGCCACACGACCGACCCGGTCGGGGAGCGGGCGCCGGCGCGCGTCCAGATGCACACCGCCCGGTTCTTCAGCGGAAACAACCCATATCCGAACGGCGATCCCCGCAACGACGCCGAACGCTACGACCTGCTGCAGTCCGGAGACGCGAACGAGCGCGAGACCACGGCGCCGGACGACTATCGTTACGTGTTCTCCGCCGGTCCGTTCCGCGAGTTGAATCCGGGCGATCAGCTCCAGCTGCAGGTTGCCTTCGTGGCTGGACTCGGGTTTCGCGGGATGATCACGAACGCGATCAACGCGCAGCGGATCTACAACGGCAAGTGGCGCGACCTCGACGGGAGCGTCGAGACCGGAGTGGATGGGCGCGAGACCTGCCTGAAGATCCTCGAACCAGGAGATCAGGTCTTCTGGCGCGATCCTTGTGATTCGCTCAATCCCGAGACCAAGCTCATCAAGGAGTTGGTCTGTCTGCCGGAAAATTACGTCGACAACGACTGCAACTGCTGCACGCCGCTCTTCCTGAACGCATCCGAGGCCGGTTCGAACGGCTTCGAGTCGCTGATCCACTGGGTCGGAACGGTGGCGCCGCCTCCGCCCGGGACGAACATGGAAGCGTTCACCGATCCCTGCTCGAGACGGAGTGAACCCGGCGAAGGTGGGATCCCACTCCCAGCCGGTGATCGCCGAAACCTGATTCAATGGGACAACCAGAGCGAGTTGGTGGCCGATCCGATCCTGCAGAGAGTACTGTTCGCGGGCTACAAACTCTGGCGGGTCGAAGGATGGAACCGCCCAGTCGGAGCCGCCGGTCCGCGGCCCAACGATTGGCAACTCGTGGCCGACCTCTCGCTCGAACCAGCGGACGGCAAAGGGGCGGACTCTCCGAACTACTTGTTGAAGTATCGCGAAGACTACGACGGCGTTGTCAGCATCGACTCGCTCTGCGCCATCCGAACCGGGTCGGTCGATCAAGATTCCCTCAAGTGGTACTACCCCGTGGGGCGCTACTCCTATACCGACACGCTGGGGCTCAAGAACGGGATGCTCTATTTCTATGACGTGACCGCCTACAGCCTTCCGGATGGGGTGGAGCTGAGCAGCCTCCCTACTGCGGTCGAGCGAGACGCGGTGGTGCCGATTTGGTCGGCTGGGGACGGACTGGACGGAGTGATCGTCGTGCCGAACCCCTACGTCGACAGCCGGAATCCCGCGGGTTGGGATCTCGACCCGAGCGACTCCGATCCCACCGGGACGAAGATCGCGTTCGCGCAACTCCCACGGCGGGGAGGAACCGTCAAGATCTTCTCGCTGGCCGGAGACCTGGTGGAGACGCTGACCTTCGCTCCGGGAGATGGTTCGGTCTTCTGGAATCTGGTCAGTCGGAACGGCCAAGACGTGGTGGCGGGGATCTATATCTACTCCGTCGAGTCGGGAGGGAAGAGCAAGGTCGGACGCTTCGTCGTGGTTCGCTAGGCTGTGTTCCGCGGGCTGTGTTCCGCGGGCTGTTTTCCCCAGATGGTATTTTCAGATCGGGGCGCCTCCGAAGGAGATAGGACGTGAAGAGAAGATTCTCGAGCGTGGCGAATTGCACCGTGGTGGCGTGCGCCGCGATGTTGTCGGCGGCGACCGCCGGATCGGCGCCGGCCGCCGCAGAGTTCGCCAAAGTAGGGACGATCGGGGGCCAGTTCCTCAAGATCGGCGTCGGAGCGCGGGCGGCGGGCATGGGCGGCGCGTTCGTCGCGGTGGCGGATGACGCGAGCGCGATCTACTGGAATCCCGCCGGCGTGGCGCGACTCTCGGACAACGTGGTCAACGTCAACCACACTGCGTGGTTGGCGGACATCAGTTTCACGCAGGCCTCGTATGTCTTCGGTTTGAGCTTCCTGCCGGGAAGGTTCGCGCTCAACACCCGGAGCCTGTACATGGACCGCGAGCCGATCCGAACAGTATTTCGCCCGGAGGGCGAAGGAAAATCGTTCGACGCCGGCGATGTCGCGTTCGGCATCACGTATGCCCGCTCGTTCACGGACAAGTTCTCGACCGGCGTCTCGATCAACTATCTCCAGTCGACGTTGTACACCTACTCGGCCAATGCCTACACCTTCGACTTCGGGACACTGTACGACACCGGATATCGCAGCTTGCGTATCGGGATGGCGATCCAGAACATCGGCAGCGAGATGAAGTTCTTGGACGGTTCGGTGAAGATGCCGACGGTTTTCCGGGTGGGCATGTCGATGCGACTCTACGAGTCGGGCAACAATCTACTCCTCACCTCCGGCGAATTCAGCCACCCGCCCGACAACACCGAGCGCGCGAGTTGGGGGATGGAGTACGGATTCAAGGAGTTCTTCTTCGCCCGTGGCGGCTATCAGTTCAAGTACGACCTGGAGAGTTACTCCGCCGGCCTGGGTTTCAAGATCGCCACGAGTCTGAACTCCGAGGGTCGAATCGACTACGGCTACACCGACATGGGCGAGCTCGACGGCGCCCACCGCCTTTCGATCGACTTCCGCTTCTAGTGTCGAAGGCCGAGGCGACCCGAACGTGGGCCGTCTCCCCTCGGACGCTCCGCCGATGACCGCGGCCTTGCCCAGTGTCTGGTTCGGTCTCTTCCTCGGCGGTTTTCTCCCGATCTTCGGGAGCGACCCGCTGGAAACCAAGTTTCCGCTCGAAGCCAACGGCAACATTCACTTTCGTGCGGACGCGACGTGGTTTCTCGACGATGGCGTCGCTTCCGTGGATCTCTCGCTCTCGATTCCGCTCGACGGGCTGGGCGCGTCCGGCGCACCGACGGAGTCGCTGGGCCTGTCGATCGATGCGATCGATGAAGAGAAGGAATCGCTCGAGCGTCGGACGACGACAGTCGAGTTGCCGCGGTCCTATCTCGCGCAGCCCGATCCGCCCCGGTCGGAGGTCGCGAAGACGACATCGCCATCGCCACCGCCGCGGCGTTGGTTACGGGTCCGCGTTCCGTGGCGTGACGAGTTCAGTGGTCTGCGCGTCCGTCTAGAGGATCTGCGGACGATCAAAGCAGCGCTCTTCTCCCAGATCCATCGTGAGCATCCCTCCGGCGAGTTGGCCGCACGTATCTCGCAGCCGCGGCCGGGCCGTCTCTCGGGCGCCGTCTTGAGCGGGTTGCTCTTCGCCTCGGGCGAGGCGCTTCCGGCTTCCAACGATGCGGCCCCGGGCCTGCGCGCGATTCGTGACCGACTCGAACCCAATCCGGATCGACACTACGGTCGCGGCGAAGAGATCCTGACGGTCTACTGGGAGCACTATCCACCACAAGGTGAGCCCAGTTCGGCGCCTTCGGTCTCTGCGCCCCCGGGCGACTCGATGTCGAACGTCGCTCGGTACGACCTTGCTCTCCGCCTCCCTGACGGGTCGGAGAAGCTGCTGACGCGGGATCGGGAAGTTCGCCTGGAGTCCGGGCCGAGCTGGCACATGCAACGGTACGACCTGACGCCTCTTCCTGCAGGGACCTATGAAGTGGAGGTGCGCTGGCGCCAAGCTGCGGCCGAGACGCTCAGGACCGGCGGAAGATTCCAAGTTCTCTGGGACACCGCGCTGCTGCCGCTCGACGACGCGCGCCTGCTCGCGTACGGACGCGTCTTGCTCTCGCCGCCGGAGTTCGAGGAGTTCGCCGAACTCGATCGAGGCGGGAGGGAAGTAGTTCTCCGGACACTCTGGGGCGACGCGGGCTCCGGCGCGTCCACGACACGCTCGGAACTGGAGGCTCGCTTCTACCATCGGGTGGACGAGGCGGAGCGGCGATTCGGGGGCTGGCCGCGAGGAATTCTCTCCGATCGGGGACGGACCTTGGTTCGATTCGGAGAGCCCGACGATGTGCAGATCGAGTTGAATCCGCAGGACGAGGAGCTGCTCTGGCGAGTCCTGCCGGGTGAGGTCGGAGGGGGGGCGGACGACTACGGATCGCGAGAGCGCCAGACGCGCCACCGCACGCCGCTCGACAACAGCGCCTACGAGATCTGGACCTACTACGGTCGAGGCGACCCGTTGATCGCGTCGTACGTGAATCCGGGGCAACAGATGGGATTGAAGTTCATCTTCGTGGACGAGATGGGAATCGGCGACTACACCTTGGTCTATACCAATCTCACTTCGCCGTACTGACCGGGGAGAGTCTCGTGCGCCTTCCGACCATCCGCGATATCGAAGTCCGAGGTCGCCGCGTGCTGGTGCGCGTGGATTTCAACGTCCCGATGGCCGACGGCGTCGTGTCGGACGACACCCGCATCCGCGCGTCACTCCCGACGGTGAAATGGTTGCTCGACCATGGCGCGCGCGTGGTGCTCGCGTCCCATCTCGGTCGTCCCAAAGGAAAACCGACCGCCAAGGACTCACTGCGTCCGCTGGCGGCGCACCTGGAGCGGCTGCTCGGCCGCACCGTTTTGTTCGCCGAGGATTGTGTGGGCGCCCCGGCGAGGGACGCGTTGGCCGCCGCCGCGCGGCAGGACCCGCCCGCGGTGGTGCTCCTGGAGAACCTGCGTTTCCACCCGGGAGAAGAGACCAACGATCCTGAGTTCGCGCGTCAGTTGGCGGAGTCGGGCGATATCTACGTCAACGATGCCTTCGGAACCGCGCATCGCGCGCACGCCTCGACCGAGGGCGTCGCGCGTCTGCTCTCGCCCGCGGTGGCGGGGTTGCTGATGGAGCGGGAACTCCAATACCTCGGAGAAGCGCTGGAGGCGCCGCGACGACCGTTCGTCGCGATCCTTGGCGGGGCGAAGATCTCGGGCAAGATCGACGTCATCGAGCACCTGCTTCCCCGCGTCGATCGGTTGCTCATCGGCGGCGCCATGATGTTCACGTTCTTGCGCGCCCAGGGACATTCCACCGGTCGTTCGCTCGTGGAGGAAGATCGCATCCCTCTCGCGGCCAAGCTCCTCGCATTGCCCCTCGCCGCTCGCATCGTCCTCCCGGTCGACGCGCGGATCTCGCAGGCGACGGACGGTTCCTCGCCCTCCTCGGTCTCGCGGGTGGAGAGCCTTCCAGATGACGCGATGGGCGTCGATATCGGTCCAGCCACCTGCTCTCGTTTCGAGGCGGAGATCGCTCTCGCCCAAACCGTGCTCTGGAACGGACCGATGGGCATCTTCGAGACCGAGGCCTTCTCCGGCGGAACCCTCGCGGTCGCGCGCGCCTTGGCGGACGCGACCGCGCGAGGCGCCACCACCATCGTGGGAGGCGGCGACTCCGCTGCGGCGATCGAAGCGGCCGGACTCGCCGACCGCGTCTCCCATGTCTCCACCGGAGGCGGGGCCTCACTCGAGTTCCTGGAAGGGAAGGCGTTGCCGGGCGTCGTGGCGTTGACCGAGCGCGCCGATCCCGTCCGATGAGCCCGTTCGTCGTTGCCGCGAACTGGAAGATGCACAAGACGCGGGGCGAGGCGCGCGCGTTCGTCGACGAGTTGCGCTCGGAGCTCGGCTCGATGCCCGTCGGTACGTCCTTGGTGCTGTTCCCGTCCTTCACCGGGCTGGCCGATCTGGCGGAAGCGTGCGTCGGTACCGACGTCGAGGTAGGCGCGCAGAATCTCCATCCGGGCCGCGAAGGCGCTTTCACTGGTGAGGTCTCGGCGCGGCAGATCCTGGAGGCCGGCGGCGCTTGGGTTCTGGTGGGCCATTCCGAGCGGCGCCATCTCTTCGCCGAGGCCGACGAACTCGTGGGGGAGAAGCTTGCGGCCGCGCAGGAACATGGTCTGCGAGCCATCCTATGCGTCGGAGAGACCGAAGCGGAGCGGGAGCGGGGCGAGACGGAGCGTGTCCTCGCGCGACAGCTCTCGGGGGCGATCGCGCCTCTCGGAGCGCAGAGGCTGGATCGGATCGCGGTCGCCTACGAGCCGGTCTGGGCGATCGGCACAGGTCGCACCGCCTCGGTGGACCAGGTCAGAACCGCGCATCAGGAAGTCCGACGGATCCTGTCGCGCCTCGGCGGGGGGGCCACGGAAGCGATCCCCATTCTGTACGGCGGAAGCGTCCAACCGGCGAACGCCGCGGCGCTCGGAGCGATCTCCGAGGTGGGGGGCCTGCTGATCGGAGGCTCCAGCCTGGAAGCCCGCGCCCTCTCGAGCGTCGCGCACACGGCTCGACCGCGACCGCTCGAGGGCGATCAGGTTTCTCCTTGACGCTTCGAGAGACGCGTTGCTAGGTTGCGCGCCTGTGCGGATTTCCGCGAGGAGGGCCCTCGTCCGATGATGGTGTTCGTTCTGATCCTGCATGCGCTCATCTCTGTCGTGCTGATCGCCGCCGTGCTCATGCAATCGGGCAAGGGAGGTTCCCTCGCCGGCGCCTTCGGCGGTGGCGGCGGCAACCAGACGCTCTTCGGTGGACGGGGCGCGGTCGACTTTCTCGGAAAGGCGACCTGGGTCCTCGGCGGCGCCTTCATGATGACCAGTCTCCTCCTGGCGCTGCTGCAGGCGGGACGCGGTCCGTCGGCGGGTTCGGGCCGAAGCCTGATCCCGAAGACGAGTTCGACGGCGCCCGCGATTCCGGGCGGTGAGATTCCCACTGACGGAACTCCTGGTGGCGGAACTCCTGCTGGCGGGGCCCCGGCCGGGGTGGATCCTGCGGCTGTACCGCCCGCCGGCGCCGATCCGGTCGAGCCCGCTCCGATCAGCCCTCCCTCGGGCAACTAGCGAACTGAGTTCATCCCGTGCCGGGATGGTGGAATTGGTAGACACGCACGTTTGAGGGGCGTGTGGGGCAACCCATGCGGGTTCAAATCCCGCTCCCGGCACCATCATTCGCAGCCGCAAGCTCTCCCATCTTCGCGTTCTCGAAGCTGCAAGTCAGGCGATCAGGCGGACTCTCTGGAGTTCCGTCCCTCCTGCGGCAATTCCCGCCACGCCGACTCCCGCAGATCGTGGTTCGCGCGGGCGATGCTCGTCATGCGGATCTCCTTCGGGCAGACCGCTTCGCATTCCCCCTGGTTCGAGCAGGACCCGAACCCTTCCTCGTCCGCGCGGGCGATCATGCGCAGGACGCGGGAATCTCGCTCCGGTTGCCCCTGGGGCAGGAGCCCGAGGTGCGTGATCTTGGCGGCGACGAACAACATCGCGCTGGCGTTCTTGCAGGCCGCAACGCAGGCGCCGCAACCGATGCAGGTGGCGTCGTCGAAGGCGGCGTCCGCGGCCTCCTTGCCGACCGGGATCAGATTGGCTTCCGGCGCGCTCCCGGTGCTGACGCTGATGTAGCCGCCGGCGCGGATGATCCGATCGAAGGCCGAGCGGTCGACGACGAGGTCGCGCACCACGGGGAAGGCTCGCGCTCGCCACGGTTCGATCACGATCGTCTCGCCGTCGCGGAACCTCCGCATGTGGAGTTGGCAGGTCGTCGTCCCGCGGTCGGGTCCGTGCGGCACGCCGTTGATCACGAGCGAGCAGGCTCCACAGATCCCCTCCCGACAGTCGTGATCGAAGGCGATCGGCTCCTCACCTTTCGACTCCATCCGCTCGTTGACCAGATCCAACATCTCCAGGAACGAACTGTCGGGACTGATGTCGGTCGCGTCGATTTCCTGGAAACGGCCCTTCGCCGTTGGACCTGGCTGACGCCAGACCTGCAGTCTGAGTCTCACTTGTAGCTCCTCTGCGACGGCTTGACATATTCGAAGCCGAGCGATTCTCGGTGCTGGATCGGAGGCTTCTCCGCGCCCTGCCACTCCCAGACGGTCGCATGCATGTATTGCTCGTCGTCGCGCCGCGCCTCGCCTTCTTCGGTCTGGCTCTCCTCACGGAAGTGCCCGCCGCACGACTCGCGGCGCTCCAGGGCGTCGCGCGCGATCAATTCGGCGAACTCCAGGAAATCCGCCACGCGGCCGGCGCGCTCCAGGCTCTGGTTGAACGACTCCGCTTCGCCGGTCACGGCGACGGTCCGCCAGAACTCCGCTCGCAGCTCCGGCGCGCGCGCCAACGTCTGCTTCAACCCGACCTCCGTTCGACTCATGCCGACGTTGTCCCACATCAGACGACCGAGTTCTCGATGGAACGAATCGACCGGGCGCGTTCCCTTGGTCGAGAGCAGTCGACCGATCCGCGCGTCGACTTCGGCCTCGATGCGCTTGAACTCGGGATGGGAGACATCGACCTTCGGCAGCGGGGTCGACGCGAGGAAGTGCCCGATGGTGTACGGCAGCACGAAATAGCCGTCGGCCAGGCCCTGCATGAGAGCGCTGGCTCCGAGGCGATTCGCGCCGTGATCCGAGAAGTTGGCCTCGCCGATCACGTGCAGGCCCGGAATCGTGCTCATCAGGTTGTAGTCCACCCAGAGTCCGCCCATCGTGTAGTGCGGGGCGGGGAAGATGCGCATCGGCGCCTCGTACGGATTCTCGCCGGTGATCTTCCCGTACATCTGGAACAGATTGCCGTAGCGATCGGCGATCGCCGGCTGGCCCAGCCGTTGGATCGAATCGCGGAAGTCGAGATAGACGCCGAGCTTCGTCGGTCCCACGCCGTAGCCCGCGTCGCAGCGTTCCTTGGCGGCGCGAGAGGCCACATCGCGCGGCACCAGGTTTCCGAACGCCGGGTAGCGTCGCTCCAGATAGTAGTCGCGCTCTTCGTCGGGGATCTGGCTGGCGGGACGCGTGTCGCCCGGCTTCTTCGGAACCCAGATGCGCCCGTCATTGCGCAGCGACTCGCTCATCAGCGTGAGCTTGCTCTGGTATTCACCGGCCACCGGGATACAGGTGGGATGGATCTGGGTGAAGCACGGGTTGGCCAGTCCGGCGCCGCGTCGATAGGCGCGCCAGATCGCCGTGATGTTGCACCCTTTCGCGTTGGTGCTCAGGTAGTAGATGTTGCTGTATCCACCGGTGGCCAGGACGACCGCGTCGGCCGCGAACGACTCGATCTTGCCGGTGTCGAGTCGACGGGTGACGATGCCGCGCGCGACGCCGTCGATCACGACCAGGTCCAGCATCTCGGTGCGCGGGTGCATCTCCACGCGCCCGAGTTCGATCTGTCGCGAGAGCGCCTGGTAGGCGCCGAGGAGCAGCTGCTGACCTGTCTGCCCCCGCGCGTAGAAGGTGCGCGAGACCTGCGCGCCTCCGAACGAGCGGTTGTCGAGCAGGCCGCCGTACTCGCGGGCGAAAGGGACCCCCTGGGCGACGCACTGGTCGATGATGTCGACGCTGATCTGCGCCAACCGGTAGACGTTCGACTCGCGGGCTCGGTAGTCGCCCCCCTTCACCGTGTCGTAGAACAGGCGATAGATACTGTCGCCGTCGTTGCGGTAGTTCTTCGCGGCGTTGATCCCGCCCTGCGCGGCGATCGAGTGGGCGCGGCGCGGAGAATCCTGGAAGCAGAACGCCTTCACGTTGTAGCCCAGCTCGGCCAGCGACGCGGCGGCCGAGGCGCCCGCCAGCCCCGTGCCGACGACGAGGATCGAGTGTTTGCGCTTGTTGGCCGGGTTGACCAGCTTCATCTCGAAGCGGTGGCGGTCCCAGCGCGTCTCGATCGGTCCGGTCGGCGTCTTGGCGTCGAGTTTCATGCGGGCGATTTCCTGCTCTCGAGGTTCACACGGCTCCTAGCGGACGAGACCGGCCCAGACCGCGACCGGAACGGAGACGAAGCCCAAGGTGACGATCGCGGCGAAGGCCAGGCCGGCCTTGGTCACGACGGAGATGTGGCCGGGATGGCTCACACCGAGAGTGCGAAAGGCGCTCTGCACGCCGTGACTCAGGTGGAAGAACAGCGCGATCTGCGCGGCGATGTAGACCAGGGCGATCACGGGATGCTGGAAGCTCCGCACGACGTTGTCGTAGACATCTCCCGGCGTGAAGAGATCGGAGTGCGCGCTCCCGACGGTGAAGTGCAGGACGTGGTAGACGACGTAGAAGAGGACGGCGAGGCCGCCCCAGAGCATCGTTCGTGAGGCCAAGCTGGCCTGGGACGTGCGGAAGACCTTGTAGGGGGTCGGCCGCGCCGCGCGGTTGCGAACGGCGAGTTGGGCGACCGTGACCGCGTGGAGGACGACCGCTGTGATGAGTCCGAGCCGCGCGACCCAGAGAAGCGCCATCTCCGTCCGGAGGAGTTCGGCATACTCGTTCAGCTTCGTCGTCTCGGGGGTGGCTCCCCGGCCCGCGAAGACCTGTAGATTGCCGAGCATATGTGCGAGGAGGAAGCTGGCCATCGCGACCCCGGTCGCGGCGACGACGATCTTCTTCCCGACCGTCGATCGGTAGAATGCGGTAAGCGCCATCCGATTTCCCCTCGTTCCTCGGGCGACGACCACCGTCGGTGGCCGACTCGAACCGCGAGAGGATAAGAGAATCCCGGGCCAACCGACACGAGGAGAGCGTGAGAAAACCTGTCGACGAAGATGGGCGCGGCTTCTTCGGCGCTGACGTCGAGGACGGCGGCGCAGGATGACCTGGTCGATCGGCATCCGTGGCAGGTTCTTCCTCGCCCTTGCTTCCCTGGCGTTGGCGCTGCTCCTCGCGGTGGGACTCGGGAGCGCGCCGCTCGTCCAGTCCGCGCTGGAGCGGGAACTCGACCAGCGATTGCAGGCAGTGGGGGGATCGGCCATCGAGCTCCTCGATCCCGCGCTCGTGCCCGGATTGGTCGCGCTGGGTCCGGGGCAATCCGGGTCGAGGCTGCACCGAGAGAAGCAGGCGGTGCTGGTGGAACTCTGCGCGCGAACCGGCGTCCGTCGACTCTTTCTCGCGGACAGCACTGGTCGCTCCATCGTCGACTCCGACCCCCGCGTCGGGATCGGGACGGCTCTGCCGCAGCTCCGAGCCGATCGCAACGCGCTCGTCCGTGTCCGCGCGGGCAACGCGGTCTCGGGCCCCCTCTTCCGAGATGAGTCGGGTTCGGTTCGAAAGACCGGCTACGTGCCGCTGATGTCGGGAGGGCGCACGATCGGACTGGTCGGGGCCGAAGCCGACGCCTCGTTCCTCTTCGCCGTGTCGGACCTGCGTCGACGCCTGCTGTGGGTCGGCGCCTCGTCGTTGGTATTCGCGTTCCTCCTCGCGGCCATCGCGGCGCGCGGGCTGACGCGTCCGCTCGACCGTTTGGTGGAATGGGGGCGAGGCTTCGGGAGCGGCGATCTGGAGACGCCGCCCCCGGCGACCGGCCGCGATGAGATCGGGTTCCTCGGCGCGACGCTGGAGCAGGCGCGACGAGAACTGTCGGCGCGCGACCGCGAACAACGCGCGATGGTCGCGGGGATCGCGCACGAGATCCGCAATCCGCTGGGAGGCATTCGCCTCTACGCCGAACTCCTGGGCGCCGATGCGTCCATTTCGACGGCGGCGCAGGCGCGCTTGGCGAAAATCCTGCGCGAACTCGACCATCTCGGCGCGGTCGTCGACGAGTTCCTGCGGTACGCGCGTCCGGGCAGCCCACAGATCGAGCCGGTTCCACTGGCCCGAGCGGTGACCGAAGTAACCGACCTCCTGGCGGGCGAGGCGCGGGCACGCTCGATCACCTTCGCGGTCGACATCGATCCCGCGCTGACCGCGCCGCTCGATCCGGTCCATGCGCGACAGATGTTCATGAATCTCTTGCGCAATGCGGTGGAGGCGTCGCCGGATTCCGGACGCGTCACCGTCGAAGGGCAGGAATCGGCGCGAGAGATCGCAGTCTCGGTCGAGGACCAGGGGGGCGGCATCCCGACCGAGGTTCGCGACCGGCTCTTCGAACCGTTCTTCACGACGAAGCCGCAAGGCTCCGGTCTCGGCCTCGCGATCGTGCAACGTCTCGCGCTCGGGCATCGCGGCCGGGTCGAGGTGGGGACGGGTCGTGATGGGGGGGCGCGCTTCGTCGTCGTCGTCCCGAAGATCCGCCCTTAGAGTGACGTCGCGCGCGTCGGTCAGGGCGCGCGCAGATCGCGGTCAGGCGAGAGAGGAACAAAGACGGATGGCGAAACTCCTCGTGGTCGAGGATCAAGAGACGCTGAGGAGCGCTATCGCCGAGGTCCTCTCCGGAATTCCGCACGAGGTGAAGACCGCCGACTCGGCCAAGGCCGCTCGGGCCGCCTTGGAACAGGGAAGCTTCGATCTCGTCCTGACCGACCTGCGCCTCGAGTCCCCGGAGTCAGGGCTGGAGGTGCTCTCGCTGGTGCGAGGGAAGTCGCCGACGACGGAGGTGCTCCTCATGACTGCCTATGCCTCGGTCGAGGTGGCGGTCACCGCGATGCGGGAAGGGGCGGCGGACTTCCTGGTGAAGCCGTTCTCGATGGATCAATTGATCGAGAAGGTGAAGCGACATCTGGCGATCGCGGCCGACCGTCGCAGGCTCGCGCGCGCCGAGGATCAGATCGCGTTTCTCTCGGACGAGGTGGCGGCTCGCTGGGGGGACGGCGCCCTCGTCGGCCGGAGCAGCTCGATGATGGAGCTCTTCCGCAAGATCGAGAAGGTGGCGGAATCTTCGAGCTCGGTGCTCATCATGGGGGAGAGCGGCACGGGGAAGGAATTGGTGGCGCGCGCGATCCACCAGCGCAGCCGGCGGAGAGACGCGGCATTCGTCAAGGTCAACTGCGGCGCCCTCGCCCCGAGCCTGCTGGAGAGCGAACTCTTCGGACACGAGAAGGGGGCGTTCACCGGCGCGGTGCGCCAACGACGGGGAAGATTCGAACTCGCCGACGGCGGGACTCTCTTGCTGGACGAGGTGGCCGAGATCGACCCGGGCCTCCAGGTCAAATTGCTCCGCGTCCTGCAGGAGCGTCAGTTCGAGCGCGTCGGCGGCGAGGAGAGTCTGCGGGTCGACGTTCGGGTGATCGCCGCCACGCATCGAGATCTCGAGGCGGCCGTCGTCTCCGGCGCGTTCCGCCAGGATCTCTTCTATCGCCTCTTCGTCATTCCCCTGCGGATCCCTCCGCTGCGCGAGCGGCTGGACGACGTCCCCGCGCTCGCAGCCCACTTTCTCGAGAAGTTGGCGAAGATCACGGGCCGTGCGCCGACGAGTCTGGACCCGGCGGCACTGGACTTGCTGTGTCGGTACCACTGGCCGGGCAACGTCCGCGAACTCGAGAATGTGATCGAACGAGCCCTCGTGCTCTGCGAAGGAGAATCGATCTCGGTCCGAGACCTCCCGTTCGACGGAGGGCGCGGCGGGTTCCATCTCGAGTTGCCGCCCGGTCATCCGCCGCTCCGGGATGTGGTCGAAGCGGTGGAGCGCCAGTTGATTACCCGGGCGTTGCGAGAAGCGCAGGGCGTGAAAATGGAGGCCGCGCGGCTACTCGATCTGAAGCCGAGCGTTCTCTACTACAAGCTGGAGAAGTACGGATTTATCGATGCCAGGGGTGAGGCCGAATGACGGCTCGGAAGGGCCGCGACGGTTGGATCGAGACGCAGCGCGCCTCGAGGATCCGACTCCGACCGTCCGTTTCCTGACGGGCCGCGGCGTGGTCCGGCGCTTCGTGCTGGGATTGACGGCGGCCGCGTTGGCGGCTTCGAGCCCGTCGCCCGCTCGGGGCCAGCTCGTGCAGCAGGCGCTCGATTGTCTTTCGGAGCAACATCGGCTCGAGTCGGTGAGAGACCTTCAGCTCACGGCGGCCGACAGTCTCGCGACGCTGGTGGATGCGTTGGGTTCGCCCTCCGGGGAGCTCCTCCGCGCGGCCTCCGCGCTCGAGCAGCGGGCGCTCGACCGAGAACTGGACCTCTTCGTGCAACGGGAGACCTGTCGGGAGGCCGCGCGCGCAGCGTTGCCGGGTCTCGAAGACCGGCTGGACGAACTCGCCCGTCGTGTCTCCGATCGAAAGGCCAGCGTCGCCCAAGCAGAGGAGTTGCTGGAACTCCTCGACGCGCGCGCGGCGATCCAAGCGGCCCTGGCAGAGCGGGTCTCGCTCGACTATCCGGAACTCCCTCCCGAGCCGGACGACTCCGAAGAGACGTTGCGCGGAAAGCTGCAATACCATGTCGAGGTCGCGTCGTATCTTCGGTCGGTCGATGCTCGCGTCGGGGTGCGCCTCGGTCAGCTGGAAGAAGAGGCGCGTGTCCTGGCCGAGGCGAATCGATTCCTCCAAGATCTCGCCTTCCTGGACGAGGGTGGGCGGCTCGAGTCGGGTGGAACGGTTCGGGTGCGAGGCGGAAGTCTCCCGGGCGAAGACCCGGACGCGGGCGACATGAGTCGTCCCCTCGGCGACATGTCGGCCGATACGCGCGACGCCACCCTGGATTTCGCGCTTCGCTACAGCCCGATGACGCCGGCCGAGTCGCGGAGAGTGCGCGAGGTGCTCACGCTCTTCCGTCGAGAGATCCAGAAGGAGCTCGAACAGATTGCCGACCAGATCGCGCGCATCGAGCCCCGACTCTCTCCGGAGGATTCCGCGCCGCGTTAGTTCGCCGCGGGGCTGGATCCTTCTCCTCCTGCTGCTCGGAGTCTCCGGTCGGAGCGCGGCGCAGACGCCGTCGGATCGCCGTGTCGAGACGTTCGGCCGCGTCCAGGCCGCCTTCGGCTTGGACTCGAATCCGCGAGAAGAACTCGAGCCTTCGAGCGACGCGTCCGACGCGTTCAGCCGCCTGTTGCTCGAGGGGCGCATCCGCTCCGTCTCCGCGACGCCCGGGCGGAGAAGCGTGACACTCGAGTCGCGCGGTTTCGTCGAGCGCTATCTGGATCTACCGGCGGAGGCGCGCGCGCAGGGAGAGGTGCGTCTGCTCCTCGATCAGCCGTTGCGTGAGCGGCGCGGAGGGATCGAAGCGGAAGCCGGCGTGCGGCATCGCGCCTATCCCGACTCGACGAGTCGAGAGTTCCAGCGCCTGTGGGGACGGTTCGCGGCGAGAGCCCGCTTGGGCCGCGACGGGGTGGTCCGACCTTCGTTCCAGATCTGGAGGTTGGACTTCGCTCAGACGCCGCGTGTCGATCGACGGGCCTTCGACGTCGGGCTGGACTACGAGCGGGCTCTGGCCGCGAACTGGATGGGACACTTGGGCGTCGCCTTCGAGCGGATCCGACATGGGAGACCGTCGCTCCGACTGGTCGACCAGGGAACGGGAGTTCCCGAGGCGCTCTTGGCGGAAGATCAGAGTGACTCGGGGCGGCGCATCCATCTGGGCGCGCGGTTCGCACGGCGGGTCGTGTTCCGGGCCCAAGTCGGCTACCAGTCGCAGACTTCCAATTCGCTCGGCGCATCCTGGCGCAGATGGGACGTCCGTTGGCTTGCGGCGCGCTCTCTGCCGCACGGCCTGAACGTGCAATGCTTCGGCACGCTCGAGAAAGTGCACTACGTCGATGATCATCTCGACGATGTCTTCATCCTCCGCCCGGGCGACGAACTCGAGGCGAACGAGGACAACAACGCGCTGGTGGTCGGCTTGACCAAGGCATTCGCGTCACGCCTGCGCGCCGAGCTGCGACTAGCGTGGTACCGCAACGAGTCGCTCTTGGTGGGGGATTTCTTCGACAAGAGGCTCTGGACGATCGCCCTCGGTTGGGAGTCGGGCGCCTCGAGTTTCTGACGGCGCTCCCGGAAATCTGTTGCACGGACGGTCGCTCCGCGTCCCCCGCAGCGACTCCTCGCGCGAAACAATCGCCGCAACAGACTGTAGGAGAACGACAAGCACGGAGTGAAGCGGGATTTCTCGAACTGGCACGGAAATCGCGTTCACGTCGACGGAGACCCATGATGTCAAAGCGCTTCTTACTTCTGGGACTGAGCGGCCTGCTGCTGTCGAGCTGCGGTTCGAATGAGTCCGCCACCGTTCCGGAATCGACGGGCTGGACGTCGTTGCGCTTTCATCAATTCGAGTCTCCCACATCCGCCTCCGGGATCGATCTCTGGGTTGACTCCGACGGCGCGGTGACGCTCCGGAGCGCTGACTCGAGGAGTGCTGACTCGAGGAGTGCTGGCCGGCGGAGTACGGATGTGGCGACGCCGAGCGGTCCGGAGCGGGAGGATGCAGCGTTCACGCGGGGCCTGCTGGCGGGCGAACGACTGGAGACGATCGCCCGCCTCGTCGCTCATCTTCCCGCTCGACCGCACCGCGCAGGAGAGCCGAATTCGGCCGGAACCTACTTCATCTCGATCGTGGACGCGTCCGGCGAGCGAACCCACCTCTCGTTCTCCGGCGACACGACGAGTCCGGTCGAGCTGACCGAACTCCGCGCGTCGCTGGTTTCGCTCCTCGACCAGCTGCGGGAACCGAGAGTCCAAGATCTCGCCGTTCGGATCGCGCTGCACGGGGAGCAATCACGGGTGAGCGAACCCCGTCGCGTCATCCTCCAGAACAGAGACGCCCTCCTGGCCGAAGCACGGAGGTCGCTCGACCTCGAGTCAGCGACCCTTCCGAGAGTCGACTTCAGCCGGGAGATGATCGTCGCCTGTTACCTCGG
Source organism: uncultured bacterium (assembly GCA_964631125.1). Classification (GTDB taxonomy): domain Bacteria; phylum Eisenbacteria; class RBG-16-71-46; order CAIMUX01; family CAIMUX01; genus CAZVYN01. The sequence continues at coordinate 108,512 of CAZVYN010000003.1, forward strand.
CTCGGCGCCGAGCGGTAGCCGGATCGAGATCGCCGCCATCGAGCGCACGACGGAAGGATGGCTGCGACTCACCGTCCGTGAGACCCGACCGAGCGTGGCCTGTTCGCCCGCCGTCGTGACCCCGTTTGTCTGGGTCGTCCTCCCTCGCCAAGACGGAGATCTGTTGTTTGCAGACCGGTTGGACTCGAGCGGCGCCTGCCGCTGAGCAAGGTAGAGGTTCGTCAGGTAGGAGCGTCGATCGTGCTTCGGCACTGCGAAAGTGTCGAGGCGGAAGGGAAGGCCAGTCGAGCGCGCGCCGAGAGAAGGGGAGGTCGAGAGGCCGAACCGGTCGCTCGGCTCGAGAGAACACTCGAGGCTTGCACACGCTTTCGAGTCGCTCGCTGGCCCGAACATGTTGGAGCAGACGAAGGATCGCAAACCAGCCCGCCCGAGCCCTGCAGGTTCGGCGAGAGGAGGACCGGAGAAATGAAGAAGTTGGTGCTGTCCATGATGATGCTCGCGCTCGTGGCGACCGTCGCGTCCGCTGATATCCCAGATCCGTCGCAGTGCACTGTCGTGCCGGCGGACAACCTCG
>CAZVYN010000004.1:0-17439 GCA_964631125.1 uncultured bacterium
CGCGGCCGGTGATCCGATTGGGCGCGAGGACGAGCGGAACTGCGCGGTCTTCCGGCGGGCGCGGCGCTCCGGTGGAATCGCCGACCAATCCCGACTCGACCAGGATCTGCGCGCCGTTGCACAGCCCGAGCACCGGCGCGCCCTCGGCCGCGCGGCGGCAGACGACGTCCATGACGCGCAGCCTCGCCGCCACCGCGCCGGCGCGGATCCGATCCTGATAGCTGAAGCCTCCGGGGAGCAGATACGCGGCATGCGCGGCCACTTGCTGCGGCGAGTCGGTCCAACGGAGGAGGCGACCGTCGAGTCCTGCGCGATCGAGCGCACGCAAACTCTCCCCTTCGCAATTGCTGCCGGGGAACTGGATGACCGCGACCTTTGGCTTCGTCATCACGCGCCGCTCCCGTGGAAGAGAAGCGCTTCGAGCGGGCGTCGCCAGTCCGCTCGAAGCGACTCGAGTTCGATCGCGAACGATTCTCCGATCGGTCCCTGCGAGAACTCGATGCGCGCGACATCGAGCGTGACGCCCAGCAACCAGTGCGGGAGTTCGTCCGCTCGCAGCGCTCGTAGGACGGAGTCGACGTGCTCGGACGCGATGGCGAGGAGGAAGCCGGGCGACTCACTGAGGAGCAGTTCATGCGTCGGTAGTCCGCAAGCCTGGCGGAGCGGAGAGAGATCGCAACGCGCGCCGACGGAGCGCTGCGTCGGCCCGTCGAGGGTCGACATCTCGAAGAGCACGCGGAGCAATCCGCCATCGGCGATGTCCTGAGCCGCGCTGACCCGCCCTTCGCTGATCAGGCGCTGCACGGTCCGCAGCTCGCGCGCGGCGACGGTCAGGTCGGGGCGAGGGACGCGGCCGCCACGCTCGGAGATCCGTGGGGATCCCCAGGCGCGTTCACGACGGCCGACCACGATGAGTTGCTCCCCGCCGCGGAGGAATTTGGGTGACGGGGTGCGCCGGATGTCGTCGAGGAGTCCGAAGCAAGCCACGATCGGCGACGGTGGGATCGCGCGGCCGGTGGCGGAATGATTGTAGAGCGACACGTTGCCCGAGACGATCGGGAGCGGCTCTTCGGGATGTTCTGGAGATCCGACGGCGCGGCTCGCGTCGGCCATCCCCCGCAGCGCCCGGTCGAGGTCGCCGAGAGCGATGGGATCTTCTGGATTCCCGAAGTTCAGACAGTCGGTGAGCGCGAGCGGCTTGGCCCCGGCGGCGACGACGTTTCGGGCCGCTTCGAGCACGGCGAGCGCTCCTCCCCAGTAGGGGTCGAGGTCGCCGTACCAGGGATTCCCATCGGTCGAGACAGCGATGCCGAGCGGCTGGCCGGGGATCGGTCGATAGACGCCGGCCCCGGCTTCGCCCGGTCGCACGAAGGCGAGTCCCTGCACCTCCGCGTCGTAGTACCGGTAGATCGCTTCGCGACTCGCGGCGGCCAGGTCGGTCAGCCGGGCGACGAGCCACTCGCTCCACGACGCCTCGGGCGGCGGCGGATCGAGTTCGGGCAGCGCGCTCGTGCGAGACGCGAGCGGTCGATCGACGCGAGGCGCGGTCTCCAGCACCGACCGCGGCAGGTCGACCACGACCTCGCCGTTCCACGAACAGCGATAGACCTGCTCGCTCGTGACGCGCCCGACCACGCGGGCGCCGGCCCCCGGATAGATGCCTCCGAGATCGAACGTCTCCTCGAAGATCGCGCAGATCGCGGCGGCGTGCTCGTGCGGCACGGCCCAGACGAAGCGCTCCTGGGTTTCAGCGCACAGCACCTCGTGCGCTCCGAGATCGGGCAACGCCCGAGAGACTCGGTTCAGGTCGATCTCGGCGCCGAACCCGCCGGCGAAAACCAACTCGGAGGATGCGCCGCCCAGGCCGCCGGCCCCGAGATCCTTGCAGCCGACTTCGATCGCGTGAGTCTCGAGGTAGCGCCAGACCTCTTTCGTCGCTTCGACCAGCACGCGTTTGAGGAACGGATCGTGGACCTGCACCGCGCCGCGGTTCACTTGCGCCTCGGCCTCGTCCAACACCTGCGAGGCGAACGAGGCGCCGCCGAGTCCGCTCGCGTCCGTCGGCTTTCCCACGAGGATGAGCGCGTACTCGTGCGTGTGCGCGCGCTCCGGGACGCGACTGCGGATCAACCGACGCCGCGGGGCCGCGCCGAAGGCGACGATGTTGACGAGGCAGTTGTCGTCGAAGTCCTCGTGGAAGACGGTCTCGCCGCCCAGATTCGGGACGCCGAGCGCATTGCCGTACTCGGAGATTCCTCGCACCACCCCGCGCGCGATGGCGCGCACGCGTTCGCCGTTCGGTCCGGCCGGATCGCCGAAGCGCAGCGAGTCCATCACCCCCTGCACATCGACGCCCATGCAGTAGACGTCGCGCACGATGCCGCCGACTCCCGTCGCGGCGCCCTCCACCGGCAGCACCTGCGAAGGATGATTGTGACTCTCGTGCGCCACCACGAGCACCCACTCCTCCCCGGCCCAGTGACCGAGAGAGACCGCCCCCGCATCTTCGCCGGGACCGAGCACGACATGCGACGCGAGCGGCGGGAGATGCTGCTTCAAGAGCGGTCGGCTGCTCTTGTACGAACAGTGTTCGCTGAAGGAGACGTCGAAGAGGAGCCCTTCGGCCAGCGTCGGATCGCGGCCGAGCGCCTCGAGGATCTGCGCCCACTCCGAGTCCGAGAGACGCAGCCCGAAGCGTCGCGCCTCGGCCTGGATCTCTTCCGGTTTCCGGCCGAGCAACGCGAGGATCAAGGGCGCGCCTCCGGAACCGACTGTTCCCAGTTCGCCGCCAGCGTGCGCGCATAGAGGGGACCGAGATGCCGCAGGTAATGCATCGGATCGAAGAGCGCGGCCAGCCCCCCTGCTCCCAACGCTCCCAGCACCGCCGGCTCCTGCGCGAGTCGCGTCTGGAACGAACCGCCTTCGCGCCAGGTCTCCATGGCCGCGGCCTGCACGATACGGTAGGCCTCTTCGCGGCTGCCGAGCGCCTCGGTCAGCGCCAGCAAGACGCGCTGCGAGAAGACCAACCCGCCGCTGCTCTCGAGATTCGCGCGCATCCGTTCGGGGAACACCTGCAGCCCCTCCAGCACGAAGGAGAGACGATCGAGCAGATAGTCCGTGAGGATGAGCGAGTCGGGCAGGATGACGCGCTCGACCGAGCTGTGAGAGATATCGCGCTCGTGCCAGAGAGCCATGTTCTCCGTCGCGGCGAGCGCGTTCGTCCGCAGGAGGCGCGCCAGTCCGCAGATCCGTTCACACAGGATCGGGTTCCGCTTGTGCGGCATGGAGGACGAGCCTTTCTGGCCGGCGCGGAACGGCTCTTCGGCCTCGCGAACCTCCGTCCGCTGCAGATGACGGATCTCCAACGCGATCCGTTCGAGCGTGCCGCCCAGATTCCCGAGCGCGCCGAGGAGCGCCGCGTGCCGATCCCGCGCGAGCACCTGGGTGGCGGCCGGCTCCGGACGGAGACCGAGTCGCGCGAGCGTCGCCTCTTCCAGTGCGGGGTCGAGGTGGACGGAGGTGCCGACCGCGCCCGAGAGTTTGCCGAAGGCGAGGTCATCGAAGGCCAGACGCAGACGCGTCTGCTGGCGACCTAGTTCCGCGTACCAACCGAGCGCCTTGAAGCCGAAGCTGGTCGGCTCGGCGTGCACGCCATGTGTGCGGCCGGTCATCAACGTCTCTCGGTGCGTCTCCGCCATCCGACGGAGACAGCGACCGATCGAAGTGAGCGTGCTGAAGATCGGCGCGCTCGCGCGCGTCAGTTGCAGCGCCTGCGCGGTGTCGACCAAATCGGAAGAGGTCATGCCGTAGTGCATCCAGGCCTTCTCCGGACCCAGCGATTCGTTCACGCAGGTGAGGAAGGCGACGACGTCGTGCTCGAGTTCGCGCTCGAGTTCATGGATGCGCGCGACGTCGAATCGGGCGCGGGCGCGGGCCTCGGCGGCCGAGCCGGCCGGGGCGAGCCCGATCTGTTCGAGCGTCTGCAGGTGGGCCAGCTCGACTTCGAGCCAGATCCCGAAGCGGGACTCCTCCGCGAAGTGCGCGCGCATCTCCGGTCGGGTGTAGCGCGCGATCACTGTGCAGCGCTCACTGGTTCGTCCTCACTGGTTCGTCCTCATTGGGTCGTGGTCCCGGACGCGTTCGACTCCGGTTCGGCGGCGAGACGGAGCGTGGCGTCGAACTCTTCCAGCCCGCGTTCGACGCTCAAATCGAGCGCATCGCCCGGCCGGAGTCCGAAGATCGCGCGAAGGAGGGCGTTTCGATCGCTCACGACCGCGCCGTCGATCTGCCGGATGACGTCGCCCCGGCGCAATCCGGCGGCTTCGCCCGGGGAGCCTGCTTGGACCTTGGTCACGTAGAGCCCGCCCCAGCGCGGCAGACGCAGCCGTTGCGCGATGAGCGGCGTGATGTCCACGACCTCCAACCCGATGTAGACCCCGCGCACGCGGCCGTAGCGAACGATGTCGTTCGCTACCTGCATCGCCATGTTGATCGGTACTGCGAAGCCGAGACCGACGGAGCCCTGGCCGGGCGTGATGATGACGGCGTTGATTCCGATGACCTCTCCGAGGCTGTTCACGAGCGGTCCTCCGGAGTTCCCCGGATTGATGGCGGCGTCGGTCTGGATCATGTTCTTGTAGATCGCGCGCGTGCCGGTCTGGACGTCGCGGTGCAGCGCGGAGACAACGCCTACGGTGACGGTCGGCTGCGGGTCGTTCATGTACATGCCGAACGGATTGCCGATCGCGATCACCCATTCGCCGACCATCAAACTGTCGGAATCGCCGATTCGGGCCGCCGGCAGGTGGTCTGCTTCGATCTGCAGGACGGCAAGGTCGGAGTTGTCGTCCTTCCCGAGCAATTTGGCCGGCAGCGTGCGCCCGTCACTCAATCGCACATGGAACTCGACGCCGCCAGAGACGACGTGCGCGTTGGTCAGGATCAGTCCGTTCGAATCGACGACCACGCCGGAGCCGGCCTCGGGAACGTCGCGTTCGAACTCCTGAGGGACATAGCGAAACCCCCAGGGATCGACGGCGACGGGGCGGCGGCCGCGCACGACGACACCGACGGTGACGACCGCGGGCCCGACCGTCTCGGCGGCGCGGACGATCGCACTTCGTCGGCCGCGGTCGACCTCGGCTCGAATCCGCGCCCGCTCTTGATCGCGCGGGGAAAGGGCCGAGGGGGTGGAGATCTCCGGCTCCGGTTCGGCCGAGCGAGGGTCCCGGTCGGTCGTGATCGAACCCGGGTCTCCGCTCGAGTCGGGATCCCGGGTGAGTTGCGTCGGGACCGGCGTCCGCAGCGCGAAGTACCAGGCGCTCGCGGCGAAGCCCAGCGTGAAGACACAGAGGAGCGCCAAGAGGGTGGTGCGCGCTCCGCCGGAGCGTTCTCCGCTGAACCTGCTCGTCATCCTGCCTGTCCGCCGTTCCGCGTGTGGGCCCCCAATTCCTACTTTCCGGGAAGCGGACAAGGTACTCATCCGCGCGCAGGTCCGCACCCCAATTCCCGTGTCGCCTCGACGGTGCGATGTCTCGCTTTCGCCGAGGTTCGTCAGGTCGCTCAATCGCGAGCGTGTCATAGGTTTGTCACGGAACCCGTCTGATGGCGACAGGTTCTGCGCCGGTGCTAGAACATGGAGGTGGGATGCGGGCGGCGACGCTGTGGTGTTGCGATCGAACGAATCGAACCTGGCTGGCCGCCGCGCTCGTGATCGTCGCGGGGCTCTCACCGACCCCCGTCGCAGCAACGACCGCCGACTCTCTCACCCTCGAAGCGGCGGTCACCCACGCCATGCGGACCCACCCCGACCGGCGAGCGGCCGCCGAGGAGGCGCGCGCGGCCGATGCGCGTCTCCGTCGCGCGCGGTCCTTCTTCCGGCCCGATGTCGGCGGCGGCGCATCCTATCTGCGACGCTTTGGAGATGCCATTTCGTCCAGAGGCAGCGGCAACGACTCGATCGACTCCGAGTCCTTGGTCGGCCAGGACCGGCTGCAGTGGAGCGTCGGGTTCGATCAGGTGCTCTTCGATGCGCGCGCGCTCTCGGCTCTCTAGCGTGGCCTTCCGTGATTCACAGAACAGCCTGCTCCTGGCGCTCGTGCTCGGCATCATGATCGCGTACATGATCCTCGCTTCGCAGTTCAACTCGCTCCTCCATCCGATCACGGTCTTGACCATTTTGCCGCTTTCCATCATCGGCGCGATGCGGCTGCGTCCGATCCCCATGACGTCGGCGCTGCCGCCGGCGATCGGACTCGGCCCGGGCTCGGAGATCCGCACCCCGATGGCGATCGCCGTCATCGGAGGCGTCCTGCTCTCGACCGCGCTCTCGCTTTTCGTCGTGCCTGCCTTCTATCTGCTGTCGGAGCAATGGGTGCATGCGGTGCGCAGATCCTTCAAACGCCTGGCGCCGTCGCGGTCGACGCATGCGACGGAGCCTCGGCTCGCGCCCGCGGCTCCTGTAGATTCGCCGACGGATTGAGCGGCGTCGGGGCCGCCAGCGCGAAGTACCGCGTTTCGCGCGCGGGCGCATTGCGGATTGCAGGATCTCGCGCCCGACGCGCCATCCGCAGCGGGTCAGCAGGCAACCGGGCAACGAGTTGGGCTCACGAAGGGTACCGGCGCCCATCTTGCTCCGCCGCACGGTGATGACTCCCAGTTTCCCGCGTCTCTCCCGCCCGCTGCTGGGTCTGGCCGTCGCATTGGCCGCCGCATTGGCCGCCGCGCCGACCTTCGTCGACACGGCGCACGCCGTGCGACAGGTGCAGAACTATCCCAAGATCGCGCTCTACACCGATCGCGTCGGCACGATGAGCGAGGCGCAGTTCGACACTCTCTCCTGGTACGACCTCGTCTGCTTCAACGAAGGACCGAACAACGTCGGGCGTGTCCGCAGCCGCAACGCGGACATCGAGCTGTTCTGGATCTGGATGCCGCAGAACATCGTGAGTTGGAGCGAGAACTCCACCTTCTGGCACGCCGACACGTCCTGGAGCCTGTACCGCTTGTCCCAGTTCTACGCGCAGCAGAACGACTGGTACCTGCGGGACGTGAACGGCCAGCGGATCGTGGAGTGGGATGGGCATGCCGCCAACTGGACGAAGTACTGCCCCAAAGGGGTCTACGGCACGTCGCGCGGCCTGACCTACGTCGAGTGGCTGGTGCAGGTGGCGATCCCGAAGATCACGAAGAACAATCCGCGCTGGGCCGACTGGGGCCGCGGGAGCTCGAGCTACACCGGATTGATGCTGGAGATCATCGCCGACTGCGTCGGCTCCTACGGCTGGCAGAGGTATCAGTTCGCCGATCCCGATCGCGACGGCCAGGCCGAAGGGGTCTTCGCGACCTGCTCACAGGGCGGGGCCGACGACAGCCTCTCGGTGCTCTACCGCGAGCAGAACGAGATCTTCCACGCCGGGCTCTACTCCGCGCTCCCGCCGAACACGCCGGTTCTCATGAACGGCGGCAACAAGTACGTCAATCCCGCGTGGTGGACCGACACGGCGGGGATGAAGATCGAGACCTGGATGTCGTTCCCCAACCCGAGTTCGATCTCCTGGTGGGAGTACCTCTACGGCGCCCGCAACTGGAACGACACCGAGGTCTGGGGCCCCGGCTACGAGTGGGCGGAGTGGTACTGCGGGCACGACGGGCTGGAGGACGAGGGCTGGGACCACACGCTCCTCCAGGTCTCGCCGCCGCTCGACTGGATCGCGTCGCGCACGCAGCGACTCAAGCGATTCGGCTTCGGCACGACCCTCCTCGGCGACGGCTTCTACATGTATACGAAAGACCAACACGGGCTCTTCTGGCAGCCGGAGTACGAATGGGATCTGGGCGAGCCGCTCGGCCATTTCACTCGCGAGACCTACGGCGGACAGACGCCCACCGACACTCTGTACGTCCGCCTCTTCGACGAGGGCGTGGTCGAAGTGAATCCGAACAAGGTCACGCTGCAGGGCGTACCGGCGGAAGATTCGCGCGTCGGCTTCTGGCAGACGGTGGACGATCTCGCAGCGAATGCGATCGACGGGATTTCGCTCTCCGCCGGTTGGTCGGCGCCCGGGACCGTCGCGCTCCCGGTCGAGTCGACGGAGTTGCGCTGGTCGACGGCGCCGATAACCTCCGCCAACTGGTCGTCGGCGACGTCCGCCGGCATCTTCGCCGGCGCGCCGGGGTCCCCCGTGACCACCACGATCGGCAGCTTGCCGCTCGGCGCCACCATCCATCTGGCCGCCCGCAACCGTGTCTTCGGTCGCCTGGCGCCGGATCTCACGACTCGCTCGGTCCCTCTCGTCCCCGCTCCTCCAGGCGACACGACCCCGCCGGACCGGATCCTCGATCTCGAGAGCGGCGAGGTGCAGGCCGACCGCGTCGTGCTCGCATGGACCGCTCCCGGCGACGACGCGAACGTGGGCGTGGCCGATCGCTACATGATTCGCCGTCGCCTGGGCGGTCCGATCACGAGCGAGGCCCAGTGGAACAACGCGACGCCGGTCACGGCAAACCTGCCGACACCCGCGCCCGCGGGAGTCGAACAGTCCTACCTGGCGACGGGCCTGAGTTCGGGCGTCACCTACGGCTTCGCGGTGCGCGCGGTCGATGACGCCGACAACCTCGCGCCGCTCTCCAACGCCTTCACGGTCACCACCGACGGCACGGGGCCGCCCCCGCCGCCGACCGACACCACACCGCCGGGCGCGGTCGGGGCGCTCGCGGCGTCGGACGTCGGCACGACTTGGATCGACCTCACCTGGACCGCCCCCGGGGACGACGGCGCGCTCGGCCAGGCCACGAACTTCTGGGTTCGCGTCTTGGCGGACTCCGCGATCGAGAGTGAATCGGAGTGGAACCTCGCCACTCCTGCGAGCAGCCAGCCGCCGTCACCCGGTCCGAACGGAACGTCGCACAGCTTCCGTGTTTCGGGCCTCGGGCCCGACACGCTGTACGGGATCGCGGTGCGCGCGCGCGACGAAGTTGGCAACCTCGGCCCACTCTCCGCGCCGCTCACTGCTCGCACCGAACCCACCACCCCCGCTCCCGATCCCATTGCGCCCGCCGTCATCTCGGATCTGCGCACGGTCGCCGCCGGCCAGACCTGGATCCAGTTGTCGTGGACTGCGAGTGGAGACGACGGCAATCTCGGTCGCGCGTCCCGCACGCTGCTCCGTTCGTTGTTGGGACGCGGCATCGGCAACGAGACGCAGTGGAACTCGGCCTCCGCTTCGCCGGACCCACTGCCCGCTCCGCTCGACGCCGGAGCGCCGCAGACGTTTCGGTTCACCGGCCTGACGCCTGGCTCCACCTACGGCTTCGCCGTTCGCGCGCGGGACGAGGCCGACAATCTCGGCGCGCTCTCGCCGCTCTTCGTCGCCACCACCGCGACGCCGGCCCAACCGCCCGTAGCGATCCATGACCTGGCGGTCTCCGGAATCGACTCGCTCCAGGCCACGCTGCACTGGAGCGCGCCCGACGACGGCGAAGGCGGGACGGTCGCCGCGTACCAGATCGGAGGTCTGGTCGGCGAACCGTTCGATGACGTGACCGACTGGTCTCGCGCTCTCCTCATCGACGGACCGACGCCGACGGCGCCAGGATCCGCGACAACGTTCGTCGCGAGCGGCCTGACGCCGTCCACGCTCTACGGATTTGCCGTGCGATCGTGGGACGCGCAGGGCGCGATTTCTCCGCTCTCCAATTTCGTCTCCTTCACGACCCTCGATCCTCCCCGCGATACGACCGCGACTTCGCCCGCGCCGATCGAGGATCTGCGCGCGGAGTGGTCCGGCGCGGGTGTCGCGCGACTTCGCTGGACGGCCGTCGCGGCGCGACCGCCGGCCGCCCGCCTCGACCACTACGTCGTGCGCTTCGGTCGAACGCCGTCGCCGCCGCCGGCCGCGCGGTCGGGTGTCGCCACGGTCGATTCGGTGGACGCGGACGGACTGACCGACAGCTTCATCGTCTCGACCCCTCCTCCTCGCGACGAGGGGGAAGAGGAGTCGTTCGACCTCGCCGACCTCGCCTCCGGATTCATCCACCGATTCGCAATTGTCTCGGTCGACGACCTCGGACAGCGCGCGCTGATCGGGAACATCTTCGAGCTCTCGGCGCCGGCCAACTGGCCCGACACGATTCCGCCGGCCGCGATCTCCGACTTGTCCGTCGAGGTGCGCTCGCCGCGTCGCGCCAGGTTCACCTGGACCGAAACCGGGGACGACGGAAGCGAGGGCGTCGCCGCACGCTTCGTCGTCGGCGTGCGCAGCGCTGACGTCGTCGACGGCTCGACGAGCGAACTCTCGGCCGAACTTCCGATCGAGAACGAGACCGACTGGGCGCAGTGCGACACGACGTTGATCCCGGCGAATGCGCCCCAGGGACCCGGCAGCGGGGTCTCGCTGACCACCGATGGACTCACGGCGGAGCGGGTCTATGTCGTCGCCGTCCGCGCGCGCGACGAGATCGGCAATCTGAGCCCGCTCGGGGCGCCCGTTGCGTTCGAGACACCCGCCTGGCCCGACACGGTCCCGCCCAAGCGCGTGCGTGAGCTGTTCCTCGTCGAAGCCGAGGAATCGGCGCTCGCCTTCGTCTGGATTGCGCCGTCCGACTCGCTCTCCGAAGCGCCGGTCGATCACTATGCGGTCGGCTGGAGCTTGGGCGCCGCGGTCGACGACGAAGCGGCGTGGGTGTTGGCCGTGCGCGTCGAGACCGAGCCCGGATCGGCCGCTGCGCCTGGCGCTCGAGAGTCGTGGCGCATCGAGGGACTTCCGCCCGATGCCGCGGTTGGAATCGCCGTGCGCGCGGTCGACGCCGCGGGGCTTCTCGGTCCGCTCTCTGCGCCGCTGGTCGCGCGAACGGCCGCTGTTCCGCTGCCGCCCAATCCCCCCCCGGCCGCAATCCTGGATCTTCGCGCGACGCGTCTCTCCGCGACCGAAGCAGAGTTCGAATGGACGGCGGTGGGTGAGGATTCCTCGAACGGACGCGCGGCGCGCTATGCGATCTACCTGCGGGCCGGAGCGACCATCGAGAGCGAGGCCGATCTCGCCGTCTCCTTCCAACTCGCGGGACTTCCGGCGCCCGATTCGGCCGGCGCGCTCCAGAGATTCCAGACGGGACTGCTCGATCCCGCGGCGACGTACGGTGTCGCGCTCTTCGCGTTCGACGCCGCCGATCAGCGTTCCCCCCTCGTCGGTGGAGTGATGCTCGAGACGCTCCCGCCGCCGCCGCCATGGCCGGACGTCGCGATCGTGCGGGAGCTGCGCGTCGAGTCGGTCACCGAACAGAGCGCTCGTCTTCGCTTCGTCCATCCGACGCTAGAGGCCGGCGCCCCTCGGTTGGCGCGCTACGAAGTGCGCTGGCGAATCGGTGAGATCTCAGAAGCGAGCTTCGCAACGGGCGACTCGCTCGACGCCTCGGTCGAGCCATCGATCGAGCCCGACAGCGCGGGCGTCGAAGCGGTCTTCATCGCGACCGGCCTGACGCCCGACACGCCGTATGCGCTGGCGATCCGCACGTGGGACGAATCCGGTCGGGCTTCGGTGCTCTCCGGAGTCGTGCAGTGGCGAACCCTGCCCGCCGAGGATCTCGCGCCGCCCGCCCCGCCGAGAGATGTGACCGCGAGATGGGACGGAGAGACGCTGGAGATCACCTGGAGTCCGTCGATCGATCTGCGCGTCGTGTCGTACCGGATTCGCGGGCGTGAGGATGGCGGCGCCTGGCGCGTTCTCTCGACGATCGCGGCCGGACTGAGGCAGCTCCGGATTCCGCCCGAATCGGCCGCCCCGCTGAGACAGATCGCAGTGACCTCGCTGCTCGCCAACAGCGAGGAGAGTTCGAGTGTCGAGTCGTCGTTCCCCGGCTCGCCGTCGAGCCCTTCGACGACGACGTTCTCCTTCGAGGGCCCGTTCCCGCACCCGATCGTCGATGACGCTCGCTTCCGTATCCACTTCGCGTCGAACGAGGATCGATGGGTCGAGGTGACGATTCGAGACGTGACCGGACGAGTTCGACGCCGCTTGCAAGGCGAGGCGCCCTCGGTCGGTCCGCTCGATCTGCTCTGGGATCGGCGCGACCAACGGGGTGAACGTTGCGGACCCGGCTTCTACTTCGCCACCGTGCGAGCCGGACGGAACGAGGAGCGACGAACGATCTACCTCGCCCCCTGAGTCGGCGCGTCGTCACCGTACTCGACGTGCGCGAGGTACAGCCCTTCGGCCGGCGCCAGTCGGCCCGCGGCGCGACGGTCGCCGCCCCCCAGGATCTCCCCCATCGCCTCCGGACGCAGTCGCCCCGTGCCGACGCGGATCGAAGTCCCCACGATGATCCGCACCATGCGGTAGAGGAACCGATTGGCGCGGATGGTGAGCCGTAGGCCATCCGCAGTCGGATCCCAGTGCGCCTCGTGTATGCGACAGGAGTACGGCCCCTCGGACGCCACGGTGTAGGCGTTGAAGTCCCATTCGCCCAGCAGGAACTGGAGCCCCGTGTTCATCCGTTCGACTTCGGGCCAGAACCACGGCGTGTAGGCCCGCCCGCGCGTGAACGGCGTCGCCTCGCGCGCGAGCAGATACCAGTACATCCGCCAGTGCGCGTCGAAACGCGGCGAGAATCGCGGCGACGCCTCCTGACAGCGCAGCAGCCGCACGTCGGCCGGCAGGTGGTGATTGAGCGCGAGCCTCAGTCGTTCGGCCCCGAGTCGAGTCGCCACGGTGAACGCGGCCACCTGACCGAGCGCATGCACCCCTTGGTCGGTGCGCCCCGCGCCGTCGACCCGCGGCCGCGCGCCGGTCACGGCGTAGATCGCCGCCTCGATCTCTCCCTGCACCGTCGGAAGCCCCGGCTGGAACTGCCATCCGTGGAAGCGAGCGCCGTCGTAGGCGACGATCGCGCGGAAGCGGCGCGCAACCGACGGATCAGGCGACGGATCTGGCGACGATTCAGGCGACGGAAGCACGCGCCATCGTCGCTCGGCGCCAGAGAGCTCCGGCGATCTGGACCGCGTTGAGCGCCGCGCCCTTGCGCAGATTGTCGGCCACGATCCAGAGATACAGACCCTTCGGGTCGGTCCGATCGCGTCGCAATCGCCCGATCCAGACCGGATCGCTGCCGGCCGCCTCGTACGGCGTCGGATACCGCGTCTCGACGTTGGGACCGTGCAACCGGATCCCCTCGGCGCCGCCCAGCGTCTCTTCCACCTCGGCCAGCGTGAAGTCGCGCTCCAACTCGACGTAGACCGCCTCGGAGTGAGCGCGCAGGACCGGCACCCGCACGCAGGTGACATGAATCGGCAGGTCGGGTCGATCCAGGATCTTGCGGCTCTCGTTCAGCATCTTCTCTTCTTCGCGCGACCAACCGTCGTCGAGGAAGATGTCCACCTGCGGGATCACGTTCTCGTGCAACCGCGTCGGGAAGACGCCCGGGGGCGGAGTCTCGCCCTGCGCTTCGCGCCGGAACGCGTCGATTCCGACCTGCCCCTTCCCCGCCGCCGATTGATAGGTCGAGACCGCCACGCGACGCAGACCGAAGCGACGATCGAGCGGCGCCAGCGCCACCGCCAACTGGATCGTCGAACAGTTCGGATTCGCGATCAGCCGTCCCTCCGAGCCATCCGCGGCAGGCATGCGATGGCGATTCACCTCCGGCACGATCAGCGGCACGCGCGGATCCATGCGATAGCGCGAAGAATTGTCGACGACCCACATGCCGGCCGCGGCCAACGGCTCGGCCCACTCTCCGGCCGCGCGCGCGCCGGCGGAACAGAGCACGAGATCGCATCCCTCGAACTGCTCCATCGATGCGGCGTGCACCGTCTGCTCGACGCCGCGAAACGGAAGGCGCATCCCCTCGGAGCGCGGCGAGGCCGTGAGCGCGAGTCGGGCGATCTGAAGCGGCGCCGTCTCCAGGCAATCGAGGAACGTGCGTCCCACGGCGCCGGTAGCGCCGAGAATTCCGATCGTCCAGGCCGCGTGACCGCCGGAGTTCACGGCTTTTTTTCTCGCGGACGCGGCGCGCGTCCCGGCTGGAGCACGCGCAACCAGAGTCCTTTCAGGTACTCGCCCTGTGGATGATCGAGGTGCACCGGATGATCCGGTCCGGCTCCGAGTCGCGCCAACCACTGCACCGAGGCGCCGGCGTCACGCGCCGCGCCGAAGACGACCTTCTGGAAGAGATCGTGCGAGACCTGCTGCGAACAGGTGAAGGTCCAGATGAGCGCGCCGGGACGCGCGCGGACGAACGCCCAGAGGTTGAGATCCTTGTAGGCGCGTAGCGCCCGCTCGAGACTCGTTCGCGTGCGGGCCAACGGGGGCGGATCGATCACGATGCGATCCCACGTCTCCTCGGTCCGGCGGAGGAACTCGAAACCGTCGACGTCGTGTGTGCGCAGGAGATCGGGGGCGAGTCCGTTCGATTCCCAGTTGACGCGCGCGAAGGCGAGAGCGGGCGCCGAGCTGTCGACCACTGTGACGTCGGACGCTCCGCCGGCGCCTGCGGCGATACCGAATCCGCCGACGTAACCGAAGAGATCGAGGACGCGCGCTCCGGCGGCGTGACGGCGCACCAGGGCGCGGTTCTCGCGCTGGTCCAGATAGAGGCCGGTCTTCTGCCCGCCGAGCGCATCGAAGCGGTAACGCAGCCCGTGCTCTCTCACCTCGAGCAGCGTGTGCGCCCAGGTTCCGCGCAAGACCACCGCCGGTCCATCCGCGACCGGCTCCCGACGCCCCTCTTGTCCTCGTTCGACGATCGCCTCGGGCGCCAGCGTCTCTTCGAGCGCATCGAGCCAGAGCGGCTGCAGTCGGTGCATGCCCGCGGTGAGGGTCTGCACAGCCAAGAGCGGGCCATAGCGATCGACGACCAGGCCGGGGAGCTCGTCTCCTTCGGAGTGCACGAGGCGGTAGGCGTCGGTGTGATCGGCGGAGATGCACTCTCCCCGCCAACGCCGCGCGGCCGCGAGTCGCGCGACGAAGAAGTCTCGATCGATCGGCGTGTCTTCCCAGACGAAGATGCGACAGACGATCTGGCTATCGGGCTGGACGGTGCCGCGCGCGAGGAATCTCCCATTGCTGTCGACGACATCGCCCAGATCTCCGGGCGTCGCGCCGGGAAGCGCCTGGATTTCATCGATGGCGCCGGTGAAGAGCCACGGGTGGCGCAGCTCGAGCGAGCGCTCTCGACCCTTCTTCAGCCTGAGCCGGTAGCGGACGGGGGCTGCGGTCTCGACGGTCATTGCTTCTGGGCTCCTTCCCGATGACGCATCTTGCCATGCGGTGAAGGACGACGGAAGCGCGCCGAGAGTGAGCGCGTGAGGGCGAAGAGGGCAGCGCCCGCGGCGCCCAGCAATGCGAATGCGAGGACGCTCTCTCCGTGACGCGTCGCGAAGGAGCCGCCCGTCCCCGGCTGCACCCTCGCCGACGGCATAGCCGCCTCGAAGAGCCCGGTCTGTTGCGTGACGCGGCCATACGCGTCGACGAAGAAACTCAGCCCCGAGTTCGCGCAGCGCGCCACCGGAGTTCGGTTCTCCACCGCGCGCAAGATGGCCATGTGGGCGTGCTGAACCGGACCGGAGCTCCGCCCGAACCAGAAGTCGTTCGTGATATTGACCAGCACGGTAGCGCCGCTTCGCACGCCGTCGCGCGCCAACTCGGGGAAGATCGATTCGAAGCAGATGAGACAGGCGAAGCGCAGGCCAGCGGGGCCTTCGAAGATGACCCCCTCGCGTCCGCGATCGAACTCGGACTGTCCGAAGTCGAGCTTGGCCAGGAGTGGAACGGCGCGCTTGAACGGCGTCACTTCGCCGAACGGCACGAGATGACTCTTGTAGTACCGCTGGACGACCGCGCCGTCCGGGCCCAAGAGGAGCGCCGCGTTGTAGTCGTGCACGCTGCGATCGGGATCGACGACGGCGTCGAGGGTGCCGACGAGCACCCAGACGTCGAGCGAGTCGACCGTCGACGAGAGGCGTCTCGCCAACTCCGGCTCCCACGGAATCCGGATCGGCGCGGCCGTCTCCGGCCAGACGATCAGATCGGGCGAGTTCTCGGCCGCCGCGCGCCGCGTGCGCTCCAGCAGATCCTCGACCACCTGCCCGCGGTACCCCGCCTTCCACTTGATCTCGCGCGGAGTGTTGGCCTGGATCAGAGTGATCTGAAATCGGTCGTCGACCCCGTCGACGACCGATTCCGCGCGAACGCCCCGAAGCAACGCCGCCCCGAAGATCCAAGGCGCGCCCACCCACAGCAGCAACACCGCCGCCCGCACCCGCGACGCCTCCGCCATCCACCGCCGCGGCCGCAGCCCTCCGAGCGCCCACACCAGCAGCGCATTCGCCGCCGCCACCCAGAAAACCAGCCCCCAATACCCGGTCCACGCTGTCATCTGAATCGCCGGTGTCCACGGCGCAAAGGCGTAGCCCCACGAGCCCCACGGAAACGCCGTCTCGCCCAACGCGCGCAGCCAGTCCGTCGCGGTCCAGAGGAACGGGAACAGCAGCAGAGGCGAGAGCCCGCTCGCCCGGGCGATCCCACGGGTGGCGAGCAGCGCGAGCGCAGGAAAGAGCGCCAGATACCCCGCCAGCACGAGCAGCGCGGGCAGCATGATCCCGGGGATGGTCACTTCGTCGTTGGCCAGGAGAAGCAGCCAGTGCAGCAGCCCCGCGTAGAAGACGGCCGCCGCGAGCCATCCGAGGAACCCGACGCGGCGCCAAGAGAGGGCGTCGCCGGTGACGAGAACGCGCTTCAGCAGAGGCGCCCAGGCGCAGAAAAGGAGCGGCGCCAAGCCGATGGGCGGGAAAGCGGCGAAAGAGAGAAACCCGGCGACGAGCGCCGCCCGAACATCGGGCCCCGGGCGAAACCTTTGACGCCGCGGGGAATCGGCTGGTACGTTCCCCGTCACTTTTGCCTGAACCGATCGAAGTTGTTGTCGACCAAGTCTGCGTTGCCCGACCTAGTCCCTGATCCAGAGGAGCCGTCCTGATGCCTCAGCACAAGTCCGCCGAGAAGCGCGTCCGCACCAACGAGAAGCGGAGGCAGCGCAATCGCGGCGTGAAGGCCGACATCCGCAACGCGACGAAGGGGTTTGTCGCCACCCTCCCGACCGGCGGATCGCACTCCGTCGCGCTCGACCCCGCCGTGGCCGAGACCAAACTGCGAGAGGTGCAGTCGACCCTGGCCAAGGCCGCCAAGAAGGGCGTGATCAAGAAGAACACGGCCGATCGTCGCGCGGGCCGCCTCGCGAGCGCGCTGCACCGGGCGAAGTCGGGCGCGACGCTCGCGGGTCCCGCCAGGAGCGGACCGGCCAAGTCGGGCGCCGCCAAGGCCGCGGCTTCGAAGGCCGTCGCCGCGAAGGCTACCGCCGCCAAGAAGGCCGCGGCGAAGGGCGCCGCGAAGGGCTCGACGAAGAAGTAGATCGAAACTCGGCTGTGTTTCCGGCTGTGTTTCCGGCTGTGTT
>CAZVYN010000004.1:17539-76973 GCA_964631125.1 uncultured bacterium
ACGAAGAAGTAGATCGAAACTCGGCTGTGTTTCCGGCTGTGTTTCCGGCTGTGTTTCCGGCTGTGTTTCCGGCTGTGTTCCCGGCTGTGTTCCCGAGTGGGCCCCCGACGAGTCTTCGGTCGTCATTTGCGCAGCACGTCCGCGAGCCAATCTTCCGTCGTGTAGAGACCGGCCGGTTGGCCGACGAGCCAACGCAGGGCCTCCACCGCGCCGCGCGCGAACGACGCTCGCTCGGTGGCGCGGTGGGTCAGTTCCAACAGTTCGCCGTCGCCTCCCAAGAGGACACGGTGCTCCCCCACACCTTCCGGTAGCCGCACCGCGTGTAGCCCGACCTCGCCTCGCGCGCGCGCGCCGACTCGGCCGCTGCGTCCGTGGATCTCTTCTCCGCCGCGTCGCTCACGCCAATCCGACGCGAGCGCGAGCGCGGTGCCGCTCGGCGCGTCCACCTTGGCGCCGTGATGGATCTCGACCAGCTCCATCTCCCACGCGGTCGGAAGGAGCGCCGCGGCCTGTCGCACGAATCGACGGAGGAGCGCGACGCCGAGGCTGAAGTTCGGCGCCCACAACACCGGGCCGGTGCGCGCGGCTTCGGTCAGCGCGGCGTGACCCGCCTCCTCCAGTCCGGTGGTGCCGCTCAACCAGGCGCAACGCAGCCGCCGGACTTCGGCGGCGATGGCGGGAACCGCGCGCGACACCGTGAACTCGGCCACGGCGTCGATCGAGCCCGGCGTCGCCTGCTCCAGAACAGGAGAGACGCGCGCAGCGACATCCTCTTCCGCTCCGAGCGGAGCAAGCCGACGCTCGACCCTCAGCGCGACTTCGAAATCGGGCGCCTCTTCCAGGGCGGTGACGACGAGGCGGCCCATGCGTCCCGCCGCGCCGATGACCGCGACGCGCGCGCGGGCGTCCATCTCTCCCGCCGAGGCGCGTCGACTCACGGACGCACCGGCTGCGTCGAGGCGCCTATCTCCGGACGGAACCGCTCCGGCAGCGCGGCCATCGTCGCATCGAGGATCGCGTCGAGCCGCCGCGCGTTCGCTTCGCCCATCGGCACGAGCGGCAAACGCACCTCCTCGCGGATCCATCCCCAATGGGCGAGCGCATGTTTGACCGGCGCGGGATTCGTCTCGGAAAAGAGCGCGCGCGTGAGGGCGAAGAGCTGCTGGTGGATGGCGACGGCGTCATCGACCCGGCCCGCGCGGAAGGCGCGCACCATCTCTTGCAGCGCGGCCGGCGCGAGATGCCCGACGACACTGACGACTCCCTTCGCGCCGACGGCGAGGAGCGGCAGCGTCAAGCTGTCGTCTCCCGACAGGACCGTGAGATCGGTGTCGCGACAGATCTCGGTCGTCTGATCCGGATTGCCCGAGGCTTCCTTGATCGCGACGATCTCCGGTACCTGCGCCAGATGCGTCACCGTCTCGGGCAGCAGGTTGACCGACGTGCGCGATGGAACGTTGTAGAGGATGAGCGGGAAGCCGGCCGCAGACGCCACCGCCTCGAAGTGAGCGCGCAATCCGTCTTGGGTCGGCTTGTTGTAGAACGGCGTGACGACGAGCGCGCCGTCCGCGCCGAGGGAGCGCGCCTCACGCGTCAGTTCGATCGTCGTCGCCGTGTCGTTGCTCCCGGTTCCGGGAGCGACCCACGCGCGACCGCGGGTGCGCCCGACGACGAACTCGATGAACGCGCGGCGTTCCTCGCGCGTGACGGTGGCGCCTTCTCCGGTCGTCCCCAACGGAAGGACGCCGTCGACGCCGCCCGCCAGCAGATGGGCGAGCACGCGATCCGCCGCCTCGTAGTCGAGTTGGCCGTCGCGGAACGGCGTGACCATCGCAACGGAAACTCCCTCGAACATCTTCGCCGCCTCCTTCTTTGCTGCGCGGATCCTATCCGACCTCGCCGCGGAAGACGATGCGCACCGGTCCCTCCAACCAGAGCGACCCCGGTTCCCCCGCGCGGGCCACGAAGCGATCGCCGCCGCGACTGCGCAGAGTCACGGGAAGTCGGCCGCCGCCGACCGAGATCGCCCAGGCCGCGGCCGAGAGAAGTCCGGAACCGCAGGCGAGTGTTTCGCCCTCGACGCCTCGTTCGAACGTGCGCACGACGAGGGTCCTTCCCTCCCAGCTCACGAAGTCCACGTTGGTCCCGGCGCGACCGAACGGCGCCGCCGAACGGATCCGGGCGCCCCACTTCGCGACGTCGATTCGATCGACGTCAGGGACGTGCGCGATCCAATGCGGGACACCGGCGTGCAGCCAGCGCGCCTGCGCGGCGATCGCGCTGGGCGGGTTCGGCACGCGAGACGCGGGAAGCCGCGGCCGTCGTTCGCGCGGGGCCGGCAGGCGGAGTGCGACACGATCGGCCCTCGAACTGCCCGCAGCGACGCCGGAATAGATGCGATTCGCGCCGACACGTCGAGCGACGAGAGGCGCGGCGCCGAATCGGAACGAGACGGTGTCGATCTCCTGGCGGCCCGGGTCGCTCGCTTCATCCCCCGTCTCTCGCAAGAGAAAGAGCGCGACGCAGCGCGCGCCGTTGCCGCAGAAGGCGGCGCGCCCGCCGTCCGAGTTCCAATAACGCACCTGGATTTCGCCGCGCACTCGGTCGATCTGGAGCAGACCGTCGGCGCCGATGCCCCGGTGTCGATCCAGCCAGCGTCGAATCGACGAGGCCGACGGCGGCGTCCGCTGCGCCCGATCGGCGCCGCGCGCATCGAGCAAGACGAAGTCGTTGCCGCCCCCCTCCACCTTCCAGAACTCGCGCGGGGGTCGCGCTCGATCCGTCGGCCGCGTCATGGCGGCGAATCTCGCGCGGCGAGTTGGAGGCGGATGCCGTCGACCGTGCGGATCGGGCGCACCTCGATCGCGGTCGGGAAGACACCGAACGGTTCGCTCGGCCCCGGATGGCCGTCGCCGTCGCGATCGCGAAAGGCGCGCAGGCGGTAGATGCCGGGCGGTACGTCGCTCCAGGCGACTTCGTATCCCTGCCCGGTGCGCACGATCTCCTCCGCGGCGAACGGCGCGTCGGGCCGCGTCGTCCACTCCCCGGAGGGCTGCACCAGTTCACAGACGATCGGCGCGGCGCATTCGACGCTGTCGCCTCGGGTCGACGCGATCCGTTCGTCCAGCTCGACCAGACGGACGCCCCAGGCCAGAGAGTCGGCGGCCGATGGAGCGGCGCCCGCTTCGGGGGTCGGTCCTGCGCCGATCGAGTCGGTCGTCGCTTCTTCGCGCGCGAGCTGCTCGAAGAGGCCGGCGCGCGCCGCGCCCGTGGGACCGAAGGCGTCGCGTTGCCCACGTGTCACCTCGACGAGACTGTCGCGCTCGGCGCGGAGCCGCACCCAGAGCGGCGGTTCGGCCCCTCGGCAGAGCGAGTCGATCACGGCGACCTTCACCGTGCCCGGTTCGTCGGCGTCGGCGATGACCAATTCGAAATCGATGGCGGCGCCGCTCGTGTCGGCGGGCACTGCGCCGATCGCCGTGCTGTCGACGCTCGCGCCCAGCACGATCGGCTCGTCGACGCAGCCGTAGCGGTCGTCGATCGGATCGAAGATGCGGTCTTGGTCTCGGTCGTAGAGCGAACAGAGACGCAGCGGTCGTCCGCGGGGAACGGCCTCGAACTGGAAGATGCCCTGCTCATCGGCCTGCGTGAAGCGCAGCGGATCCGGCGGCGCGCCTTCTTCGCTCGTGTCCGGCGCCGCCGACTCGTACGGCCAGAGAAACACCCACGCCCCTTTGCCCGGATAGCGTTGCCCGAGGACCGAACCGCGCAGCCGGCCGTCGTCGAGCCGCTCGCCGGTGGCGAAGACGACGAAGACGGTCCGACCGAAGTCGTTCTTCCGTCGATCGGTGATCGTCGCGGAGAGCGCCGCCACGTAGGTCACATCCGGCGAGAGCGGCGTCTCCAGCAACAATTCCCAACGATCGTCGACCCACCGCCTCGACGAGATCTGCGCCGGGGGCGAGAGCACGAAGCCGCGCTCCACCGACGCCTTGTCCATCCTCTCGTCGAAGACGAAAGCCAGGCTGTCGATCGGTCCGACGTTGACCGCGCCCGAGTCCGGAAACGACCGAGCCAGCCGCGGCGAGCGATCATCCAAGGGACCGCCGGTCGGCGATTCGATCCGCGCGCAACCGACGAACGTGAGCGTCGCGACGAGCAGCGCCAGTCGGACGCGCGCGATCACCCCATGGCCCAGGCGAGGATCGCCTTCTGTCCGTGGAGTCGGTTGCCCGCCTGTTCGAAGACGATCGACTGCGGACCGTCCATCACCTCGTCGGTGATCTCCTCGCCGCGATGGGCGGGCAAGCAGTGCAGGACGAGCGCCTTCGGCGCGGCCAGCGCGAGCAACTTCGAATCGAGTCGATACGGCGGGAAGACCTTACGTCGCTTCTCCGCCTCGGCCTCTTGTCCCATCGAGGTCCAGGTGTCGGTGTAGATGACGTCCGCGCCGCGCACCGCGTCCTCGGCCGAGCGAGTGAGCGTGAGCTGGCCGCGTCCGTTCGCCCGAGTGCGCGCGACGACCCCGGCGTCGGGGTCGTATCCCTCGGGCCCGGCGAACCAGAAGTCGAAGCCGTAGGCGAGCGCGGCGTCCATCCAGGAGTGGACCATGTTGTTCCCGTCGCCCAGGTAGCAAACCTTGATCTTGTCGAGATCGAGCCCCTTCTCCTGCAGCGTGAACAGATCGCAGAAGACCTGACAGGGATGCACCGCGTCGGTCAGACCGTTGATGACCGGGATCTTCGAGGAGTGCGCGAGCTCTTCGACCTGCGCCTGCGCGAAGGTGCGGATCATGATGCCCGAGAGCATGTGGCTGAGGACGCTGGCCACGTCGTGCACCGATTCGCGTTTCCCCAATCCGATCTCTTGATCGGTGATGTAGAGCGCATGCCCGCCGAGTTGCCGCATGCCGACCTCGAACGAGACGCGCGTGCGCAGGCTCGGCTTCATGAAGACACACCCGAGCGTCCGGCCGGCCAAGCGGACGCTGCTCTCCCCCGCGCGCCAGTCGCGTTTCAGTTCATGCGCGAGCGCCAGGAGCGAGTCGAGGCTCGCGCGATCGAAGTCGGACAGGGTCAGGAAATGGCGCACAGAGTCCATGGGGCTCGCGGGTCTCCTTTCGGATCAGAGGATGTACTGACTGACGTCTCGTTCGCGGGGCAGTTTGCCCAGGCGCTGCGCCACTTCACGCTCGCCGAGCACGACCGTGTCGACGCCCAGGTCGGGCGCGCGGAAGAGCAGGTCTTCCAGCAACGTGTAGAGCACGGCATGCAGCCGCCGCGCGCCGAGGTTCTCGCGCGTCCGGTTCATCTCGAAGGCGGCGTCCGCGATCCGCTCGCACGCGCCCGGGGTGAGCTCGAGCGCGATCCCCTCGGTGGCGAAGAGCATCTGGTACTGACGCAGGAGCGACGTCTTCGGCTCGGTCAGCACGCGCAAGAGGTCGTCGGCGGAGAGAGCGCGCAGCTCCACGCGGATCGGGAAGCGTCCCTGCAATTCCGGCAAGAGATCGGACGGACGCGCGGTGTGGAACGATCCGGCCGCGATGAAGAAGACATGGTCGGTGCGCACCACGCCGTAGCGCGTGGCGACGGCCGCGCCTTCGACCAGCGGCAGGAGATCTCGTTGCACCCCTTCGCGCGAAACCTCCGGACCGTTCGAGCCGCGCGGACCGCACAGCTTGTCGATCTCGTCGATGAAGACGATGCCCGATTGCTCCGCGCGGCGGATCGCCTCGGCCATCAGGTCGTCGCGATCGACCAGGCGGCGCGACTCCTCTTGCTGCAAGACCTCGCGCGCCTCCGCCACCGAGAGTCGTCGGCGACTCTTGCGCGGAGGAAAGAGCGACTCCAGCGAACCGCCGCCGCCTTCGGTCGGCGGGCCGAGCCCGAGCTGCGAGCAGAACTCGAGCGCATCGGGGTTCGGCTGGGTCACATCGACCTGGACGGGACGCTGATCGAGCGCTCCACTCAGCAGCGCGGCGCGAAGCGCACGCCGCTCTGTTTCCCAGCGTTCCCGGGCGGCCGGATCGTGCTCACCCGAGGGTCCGCGCTTGCGCGGCGAAAGCAGGTTCAGCAAGCGCTCTTCGGCCTGCTTGCGCGCCCGCGGCGCCGCGCGCTCCGTCCGCTCTTGCTGCAACAACGCGACCGAGGCCTCGACCAGATCTCGCACGATCGAGTCGACGTCCCTTCCGACGTAGCCGACCTCGGTGAACTTCGACGCCTCGACCTTGACGAACGGCGCCGACGACAGGCGCGCCATCCGCCGAGCAATCTCGGTCTTGCCGACGCCGGTCGGGCCGATCATCAGGAGGTTGGCCGGCGTGATCTCGTCGCGGAAGGCGGGATCGACCAGGCCGCGGCGACGTCGATTGCGCAGACCGATCGCGACCGCGCGCTTCGCCTCTGGTTGACCGATCACATACTCGTCCAACGCCGCCACGATCTCGCGCGGCGTGCGTTCGTGGATCGGAAGCGTCATCGAGACCTCATGGCGAGGGCGGCGGACCTGTCTCGTTCGTCAGTGATTCCGCGAGGGATTCGGGCAGTGAGAGCACACGAAGCGAACCGCCGGTGAAGATACAGACCTCGCTCGCGATCTTCAAAGACTCCTCGACCAGCCGCGCGACGTCGAAATCGGTGTGACGCCGCAGCGCGCGACACGCCGCCATCGCGTAGGGCCCGCCCGATCCGATCGCGACGATGCCGTCATCAGGCTCGATCACATCGCCCGATCCCGTGATGACCAGCGCCTGCGTGACATCGACCACGGCGAGTTGCGCCGAGAGCGTCCGGAGGATTCGATCGGTCCGCCACTCGCGCGCCAAGGTGACCGCGGCGCGCCGCAGGTCGCCCGGGTTCGATTCCATCGCCGCCTCGAATCGCTCGAAGAGCGTCAGTCCGTCGGCCGCGCTTCCCGCGAATCCCGCCAGGACCGCTCCGCCCGATAGACGCCGGATCTTGCGCGCGGTCCGCTTCAGAATCGTCTCGCCCAACGTGACCTGTCCGTCTCCGCCCAGCGCCGCGCAGCCGTTGGAGACCACGCCCAGGATCGTCGTGGAGCGGAGGCGACGGTCCGCCGGGAGCGGTTCAATTCGCACGGGGATGCGCCTCCTCGAACGCGCGTCGCAGCGTCTCGATCGAGACGTGGGTGTAGACCTGCGTCGTCTGGAGGCTGGCGTGTCCGAGGAGTTCCTGGATCGAGCGGAGATCGGCCCCGTGGTCGAGCATGTGGGTCGCGAAGGAGTGCCGCAGGACGTGGGGAGAATGGCCGCCCGCGCGCGCCACCTGGCTGAGCCGTCGCGCCACGATGCGCTGCACCGTCCTGCCGCTGAGTCGGCCGGTTCGCCCCGGGAAGAGGGGACCGTCGGCCGACACGCCGCGCGCCCTCGAGCTAGCGAGATGCGCTTCGAGCGCCGCCTGAGCCTTCGGCCCGAACAGCAAGAGCCGCTCCTTGTTGCCCTTGCCGAGCACCCGGACATTGCGCCGCTTCACGTCGACCGCCGCACGGTCCAGCCCGACCAGTTCCGAAAGGCGCATGCCGGTCCCATAGAGCAGCTCGAGGATGGCGCGGTCGCGCGCGGCGTCGGGAGAGTCCTCCCACGCGTGGTCCAACAGGCGCGCCAGTTCGTCCTCGGCGACGAGTTTCGGGAGACGCGTCCCGACCTTCGGCGAGGCGATCCCCGCCGTCGGGTCGGCGGCCAATAGGCCGCGTTTCACCAGGTATCGGAAGAACGAACGCAGACCCGCCAAGTGACGCTGTTGCGAGCGAGCGCTCTGCCCGGCGGTCTGGAGCACCCCCAGATGGCCCCGCACGGCGTCTCGCGTGATCGCAGTCAGGTCGACTGCGCCGCTCGCTGCCGACCGGGAGACTCGCTGGAGGAAGGCGCTGACATCGCCGGAGTAGGCGCTGAGCGTGTGCTCGCTCTTCCCTTCGATCGATCGGAGCTGCCGCTCCCAGTTCTTCAATGCGGCTTCGAGCGCCGGCGCGAGGTTCGACGCGAGGTTCGGCGCGAGTTGCGGGTCAGGTTCCGGGCTCACGCCTCGTCCGCGCCGCAGCACTTCTTGTATTTCTTCCCGCTTCCGCAGGGACAGGGCTCGTTGCGGCCGATCTTCTCTTCGGTCTTCACGACGGGACGGCCCGCCGTCGGCGCGCCGCCGCGTTGCAATGGATTCGACGGCGCCGGCGCTCCCGAGTAGGGCGAAGAGGCCGCCTTGCTCGCCTGCTGCTTCTGCCCGGGCGGCGCCCCCGCTCGCGGCAACGGCGCGCCGATGATCTGCGGCTCGGGGGTCGCCGCGTTCCCACCGTTGGACATGGTCTCCGCCCCCCCGACCGACGTGACTTCAGCGACCGGCTGCGGCCGAGTGGTGAGTCGCGGAGGAGGCAACGGATTGGGCGGCGGCCCGCCGGAGCCCGGCCCGACAGGCCCGGTCGGCGCCGGCACCACGCGGAAGAGGAACTTCACCGTGTCGGCTTCCAACTCGCCCATCAACTCTTCGAACATGCGGAACGCCTCGCCCTTGTACTCCAAGAGCGGATCGCGCTGCCCGTAGGCGCGCAGACTGATGCCGGAGCGGAGTTGGTCGATCTCGTGCAAGTGGTCCCGCCACTTCTCGTCGATCACGGCGAGGAAGATCCGTCGCTCGACTTCGCGCATCCTCTCCGGTCCGAAGAGCGCTTCCTTGCGGACGTAGGCGTCGGTGATCGCCGTGCGCACCGCCTCTTCGACCTGCTCGAAGCTGCCGAGGAAGGCTTGCTCGAGATCGACCGGCGAGAGCACCAACCCCTGCACGTCCTCGGTCAGCAGCCGCTCCCATTCGTCGATCCGCGCCTTCGGATCGCGGTACGGCTCCAGCACCTTCTCCATGTGATTGCGGATCAACTCCTCGATCCGCGACTGCACGCTCTCCTCGTCCAGCAGCTCGTTGCGCAGGCCGTAGATCACCTCGCGCTGCTGGTTCATGACGTTGTCGTAGTCGAGGAGATGCTTGCGGATCGAGAAGTTGTGCATCTCGACCCGCTTCTGCGCGGTGCCGATCGCCTTGGTCATCCACGGATGGGTGATGACCTCGCCTTCTTGCACGCCGAGCTTGTCCATGACGGCGGCGATGCGATCAGAGACGAAGAGCCTCATGAGATCGTCTTCGACCGAGAGGAAGAAGACGGAGGAGCCGGGATCTCCCTGACGACCGGCGCGGCCGCGAAGCTGGCGGTCGATCCGCCGCGCCTCGTGTCGCTCGGTGCCGATGATGTAGAGACCTCCCTGCAGGTCCCCCTTCCCGAGCGACTTCGCCCGGTCGGGATCGACCGGCGCGTTGTTCGCGTCGCGCACCACACCCACGCCCAACTTGATGTCGGTGCCGCGTCCGGCCATGTTGGTCGCGATGGTGACCGCGCCCGGCTGCCCGGCGCGAGAGATGATCTCGGCCTCTTGCTGGTGGTACTTCGCGTTCAAGACGTGATGGTTGATCCCGCGCCGCTTGAGCATGCGCGAGAGCGTCTCCGACACGTCGACCGACACCGTCCCGACCAGGACCGGAAGCTGCTCTTTGTGCGTCCGCTCGATCTCATCGAGGATCGCGTCGTACTTCTCCTTGCGCGTCCGGTAGATCAGATCTTCGTTGTCGATCCGGTTGATCGGCTCGTTCGACGGGATGACGACGACATCGAGCTTGTAGATGTCGAAGAACTCCGCCGCCTCGGTCTCGGCCGTTCCCGTCATGCCGCCCAGCTTGTCGTAGAGCCGGAAGTAGTTCTGCACCGTGATGGTGGCGAGCGTCTGGTTCTCCTCGCCGACCCGCACGCGCTCCTTCGCCTCCAGCGCCTGGTGCAGGCCGTCGGAGAAACGCCGTCCCGGCATCAAGCGGCCGGTGAACTCATCCACGATGAGCACCTTGCCGTCCTGCACGACGTACTCGCGGTCCTTCTCGTAGAGCGCGAACGCGCGCAGGAGCTGATTGACGTTGCCGAGCAGCTCGCTCTTCATCGCGTACTTGCGGTGGATCTCTTCCTTCTCACGGATGCGGTCGGCCACCGGCAGCTCGGTCTGCTTGTCGACCGCGCCCATCTCCTCCGAGAGATCGGGCAGCGTGAACATGTGCGGGTCGCCCGGCGAGAGGATGTCGCGCCCCTCGGACGAGAGATTGACCGAGTGTCCGCGCTCGTCGATGGCGTAGAGGAGCTGCTCGTCGATCTCGTGCAGCTTCTTGTCGCGCATGTAGTCGTTCTCGACGGAGCGGATCCGCTTCTTCCACTCCCCTTCGCTCGTGATCTTGGCCAGCCGCTTGTGCCGCGGCGCGCCGCGTTGCACCTGGAGGAGTCGGTAGGCCGCTTGGTAGAGCTCATCTTTGTCGGTCGACTCGAGCATCTTCTCGGCTTCGTCGAGGAAGCGCGACATGAGCGTCGCCTGACGCCGCACCAACTCCTCGACCGGCCCGCGCAGTCGGTCGTACTGCTGGTTGGTGTGCGCGACCGGTCCCGAGATGATGAGCGGCGTGCGCGCTTCGTCGATCAAGACCGAGTCGACCTCGTCGACGATGGCGAAGTGGTGCTTGCGCTGCACCCGCTCCTCGGGTCGGACCACCATGTTGTCGCGCAGGTAGTCGAAGCCGAACTCGTTGTTCGTGCCGTAGGTCACGTCGCAGCGGTAGGCGTCGCGTCGCGAGGCGTTGTCCATGTCGTGCTGGATGCAGCCGACGCTCAGACCCAACCACTGCAAAATCTGCCCGACCCATTCGCTGTCGCGTCGGGCCAGGTAGTCGTTCACGGTGATGAGGTGCGCGCCCTGTCCCTCCAGCGCATTCAGGTAGAGCGGGAAGATCGCGACCAGGGTCTTTCCCTCGCCGGTCGCCATCTCGGCGATCTTTCCCTGATGCAGGACCGTCCCGCCCATGAGCTGGACGTCGAAGGGGACCATCTCCCACTTCTGCGGCATCCCGACCACGTTCCAGCTCTGACCGACATGCCGGCGACAGGCCTCTTTCACGACGGCGAAGGCTTCCGCGTGCAGGTCGTCGAGCGCGGCCCCTTCGGCCAGTCGACGGCGGAACTCGACGGTCTTCGCCTGCAGCTCCTCGTCGCTGAGTGAACTCACGCTCGGCTCGACGGCGAGGATCTCGTCGACCAGCGGCGCGAGCTTCTTGCGATCGCGATCTGCCTTGGTGCCGAACAGGCTCGTGGCCACACGATTGGCCGCGCCCTTGATGAGGTCGAGCATGAGATCTGGGCTCCGGGGTTTGGACGCCGGTCGGTCTGGTCGGCGAACGCGGATTCTAGGCAGCGGTCGGAAACGGGGTCAAGGCGCGCGGCCGGTCACGGCAGCGCTCACGGCAGCGCTCCGGGCAGCAGCATCATCGCGAAGCCCGCTCCGAGCGGAATCCTCAGGTTGTCATCCAGCGGCACCGGCAAAAGTTCGAAGAGCGTGGCGACGACACTGCCGACCACGATCCTCAGGATGCCGGGCGCGGATCCTGGATACAGGAAACCGACGATCAGGCAGCAGACCAGACAGGCCAGGCTCCCTTCGAGACTCTTGTCCAAGATCTTGGTGCGTCCCCAACGTCGACCGATGAGCGCGGCGGCCGCGTCGCCGACGATGAGGAAACCGAGTACGGTGACGGCGATCGGTTTCGGGAACGCGAAGACACAGACCAACGCCGCGATGAGCAGATAGGTCGAGCCCAACAGATTGAATCGTTCGTGCTCGCGCAGAACCCTCCCCAAGAGGAAGTAGAACGCTCGCCGGAAGCGCGGCTCGTGCAGCCGGATCGCGTCGAAGGCCAGGACGAGGATGGTGACCACGGCCAGCACGCGACGTGAGAGATCGGTCGGGGCAAAGTAGATCGCGATAGGTAGAGCGATGCTCGAGATATGGATCGTCTTGCGCGCCATCTCGGAGCTGTATCGCATCCGCGAGATCCTAGCAGAGGCGGAGCCGGCCGCCCCGCCTGTCGCCCCCTCCGATCAGAGATCGAGCCCGCGCAAGGCCGCCATGTACGCCCAGAAGTGCTCCATCACCGCCATGACGTATTCACGCGTCTCCCGGAACCCGATCGTCTCCAGATAGACGTCGGGATCCTCCGCCTCGGCGCCTCCCCAACGCACCGCGTTGTGCATGCCGGCGTTGTAGGCCGCGAGCGCCTTCGTGACGTGGGCATGGTCCCGCTCGAACAGCTCCCGCAGATGCGCCGCCCCCAATTGGATGCTGACCCTCGGCGACTCCCGCGGCGCCGCGGCGATCCCGTTGGCCGCCGCCGTCGACTCCGCCGTGGGTTCCATGAATTGCATCAAGCCGACCGCACCAGCCGGACTCCGCGCCGCGCTTTCGTAGAACGATTCACGCCGCATGATCGCCCAGAGCAGCTCCGGCGCGACCTTCGCGCTCTCGGCTGCGGCATCAACGAGCGTGGCGTAGGCGCGCGGTAATTTGAGTTCGGACGCCTGCGCCCCGGCCCGCAGGGCGCGCCGCGCTCCGAGGTCGGGCAGACCGAGCTGGGCCAACGTCCGGGCGCGCGCAACGTCGTCGCCCAATCCCGGGCGCCGGTCGAGTCGGTCGAGCGCGACGCTCACCCACTCGCTCCGCCCGAAGTGGCGCGCGACGAGGAGATCTTCACGCAGGCGCCAGAGCTCTGCGTCGATCGCGGACGCTCGCGGATCATCCGGCTCGAGCGCGACGTCGGACACGACCGCCCGCCGGTCGGCGTCGACCGTCCGCATCCACTTCGCAACGCGACCCCAGTATTCAGCTGACTCGAACGGCGCGCCGTCCACCGAGCCCGGGTGGGGCCGGTCTTGCAGCAGACGCTGCGACCGGGCGCGCAACGCGTAGTAGCCAGTCCCGTCCGCCGCGGTCCCGATCGCCCGCTCCGCCGCCTCTTCATCGCCGAGCCGCAGATGAATCCGGAACATCCAGAAGTTCGCGGCGCTGGCCGCCGCGCCCGTCTCTCGCGCCGCGGTCTCGGCGAACGCCCGGCTGGCCCCTTCCAGATCGCCGTCCAACCACCGGCAGTACCCACGCCGTAGCCGCGCGTCGGCGCGGCGCTTCCCGTAGTCCGCCTCCACGATCTTGCCGTAGAGCGCGTCGGCCTCGTCATAGCGCCGCAGATACTCCAGCTCCCGCGCCCACTCCCACCACGCTTCCTCCCGATCAACCGCATTCGGTCGATCGAGGACGCGCTGGTAGTGCCGACCCATCTCCTGCGGCCGCCCGAGATTCCGATACGCGCGCGCCAGGATGAAATCGATCTCGCCGCGATCCTCCGCCGCGGATGGGCGACGCCACGAATGGGAGATCACCTTGTCGTACGCCCGAGTCGCGAATGCCAGCCGAAGGCCATGGAGCGAACGCTCCGCGCGCGAGAGCGAATTGCCCGGCCGCTCGTCTGAACTGATTCCGCGCGCAGTCAGGACCGAATCGATCACGAGAAAGCGGTCGAGATCGCGATGCGCCTCGGCCACCTCGAGCAACCCCTGGATGTCGTCGGTCGAAAGATCAGAAGCCGACTCGATCGTCGCGACGGGCAGTCGTGCGATCAGGATCGCGCGCGCCATCTCGCTGGAGCGCCAAGCAGCGGCCCCCAGGAGCTCGCGCTCCTGCCGTCGCGCTTCGGCTTCGTCTCCTTGGCGTCGAGCCAGCTCGGCCGCGAAGGCCAGCTCTAGAGGCGAACCGCGGAGGTCGGCGGAGAGAGTGGCGGCCCGTCCATAGTCACTTCGCGCCAGTGCGACATGGGCCTCCGCGAGAGTTCCCGCGAATGTGAGGAACGAGAACTTCTCCGGCATGCGCCGCCAGGTCACGCCCGCCGCCAGCTCGGTCAGACTGTCGGCTTCCGCCGCTTCGATCGCGATGGCGGCTTCGCGGGAAGCTCTCACGCCCCGCCAGAGAGGAACCGGCGCGTTCGACCATGCCGGTTCGAGCCACTCGCGGGCGCGCGCGGCGTCGTCGGCGTCGAGCGCGTAGAGAGCGCCCAAGAGCCGCCACTCGTCGACGTCGATCCAGGCGGCGTCGGCCGGACTCAATCGACGGGCGAAGAACTCCGCGAAACGGGGGTCGCGGTGGATGGCGGCTTCGCGCAGACGCGTCTCCAGCCAGCGGCGTTGCGCCTCGCTCGCGGGACGTTCAGGCCAACCTCCTGCGGTGATGCGCGCGGCCAGACTGTCGAGGATCGATTCACGAACGGCCGGCTTCCAGCGCGCGCTCCAACTCGACAGATCGCCGTCGGAGAGCGTCGGCGCGCCCTGCGCGCACGCGACGGTTGCGCCAGCGAGCAGAAGGCCCGCCCAACCGAGACGCCTCATTCCCACTCGATCGTTCCCGGCGGCTTGGACGTCACGTCGTAGACGACGCGATTGACGCCCGGCACTTCGTTGACGATGCGGAGCGAGGCGCGTTCGAGGATCTCGTAGGGGATGCGGGACCAGTCGGCGGTCATGCCGTCGACGCTGGTGACGCCGCGCAGGGCGATGGTTTCGGCGTAGGTGCGTTCGTCCCCCATGACGCCGACACTCTTGACCGGCAGCAGCACCGCGAAGGCTTGCCAGATCTTGTCGTACTCACCGCCGCGGCGCAGTTCGTCGAGGAAGATGGCGTCGGCGCGGCGGACGCGCGCGATGCGCTCCGGCGTGAGCGGGCCGAGCACGCGCACGGCGAGCCCGGGGCCGGGGAACGGGTGCCTTCCGAGGATCACTTCGGGGATAGCGAGCATGCGGCCGACGAGGCGGACCTCGTCCTTGAACAGTTCGCGGAGCGGCTCGACCAGGCCGAGCTTCATGTGTTCGGGGAGTCCGCCGACGTTGTGGTGACTCTTGATCGTGGCGGACGGCCCGCGCACGCTCGTCGACTCGATCACATCGGGATAGAGCGTGCCCTGCAGCAAGAAGTCGACGGGACCGACGCGTTGCGCCTCCTGTTCGAAGACGCGGATGAACGTCTCGCCGATGATCTTCCGTTTCCGTTCGGGATCCTCGACCCCTTCGAGCGCCGCGAGGAACCGCTCCGACGCATCGACCGAGTGCAGCGGCAGTCCGAGTTGTCCGCGCAGGATTTCGTCGACCTGCGCCGCCTCGTCTTGGCGCAGCAGACCGTGGTCGACGAAGATCGGCGCCAGTTGATCGCCGAGCGCGCGGTGGGCCAAGACCGCGGCGACCGTCGAATCGACGCCGCCGGAAACGGCGCAGAGCAGACGCCCCTTCCCCACCTGCGCCCGCATCTTCTCGATCGCGCGCGCGGGGAAGTCCTCCAGACGCCAGTCGGCTTCCAGCCCGTCCACCGTCCGCAGGAAGTTGCGGAGAACGAGTTCGCCTTGCGACGTGTGGCTCACTTCGGGATGGAACTGCACCATGAAGAGCTTGCGCGCGGGATCCTCGGCGGCGGCGTGGGGACAGGTGTCGGTGCGCGCAATCGTGCGGACACCGGGGGGAAGCGAGACCACCTGATCGAAGTGACTCATCCAGGCCTCGAAAGGTCTCTGAGCGCCGGTCAAGAGCACCGACTCCCGATCGAGTTCCACGACCTGGCGACCATACTCGCCGCTCTGACCGCGTTCGACTCGGCCGCCGAGCAGATGGCAGAGTGCCTGCATGCCGTAGCAGATGCCGAGGGTGGGCAGGCCGAGGTCGAGGACGTCGCGACGAGGGAGGATCTCGTTATCCAGCACGGTGGCTGGGCCGCCCGAGAGGACGAGAGCTCGAACACTGCGCGCGAGCAGCTCGCGCGCGCTTACGTCATAGCGAAACATCTCCGAAGCGTGGCCGAGTTCACGCAGGCGGCGCGTGATCAGCAAGTTGTACTGCGAGCCGAAGTCGAGAACCGCGATCAACGAGTGGCCTCCCCGGTTTCATCCATGACGCGCCTCATCCATGACAGGGCTCATCCATGACGTGGCTCATCCATGACTGAAGATGCGCGCGTCGTTCAGGCACAGCGCCATGTCCCTTTCGTCGCAGGCCACGCGCGTCTCGTCGTCGCGCAGCGAGCCGCCGGGCTGCAGCACCGCCGTGGCGCCCGCCTCTCCCGCCGCATCGACGCTGTCGCGGAACGGGAAGAACGCATCCGAGACCAAGACTGTTCCCGCCAGATCGTGTCCGCTGCGCCGCGCCTTGCGCAACGCCGACTCGATCGAGTCGATCCGCGAGGTCTGACCCGAACCGATCCCGACGGTGCGGCCGCCGCGCGCGAAGAGAATTCCGTTCGACCGGACATGCTTGAGCACCTTCCACCCGAAGAGCAGATCGCGACGCTCGCGATCATCGGGCGCACGTTTCGAGGTGACCTTCCACTCGCGTTCACCGTGGCCTTCTGGCAGCGCGGTCTGGAGGAGGAAGCCGGCGCCGCAGAGGCGGCCGGTCACCGATCGGGGACGTGCGCGGAGCGTGGCGAGTGGGGCTTGGAGGAGAACGCGATTCTTCTTTTCGCGCAGGCGCGCGAGCGCGTCGGGCGAGAAGGAAGGCGCGAGGACGGCTTCCAAGAAGGTTTCGTCGAGGAGCTCGGCGGTCGACGCGTCGACTGTTGAGTTCATGACAACCACTCCGCCGAAAGCAGAGAGCGGGTCGGCGTCGCGCGCGGCGCGATAGGCCGAGGCGAGATCGTCCCCCAACGCCGCGCCGCACGGGATGCCGTGTTTGATCACCACGGCGAACGTCGACTCGCCGAATTCCGAGACGACATCGCGGCCGCAGGAGAGATCTAGGTAGTTGTTGTAGGAGAGTTCCTTGCCGTGGAGTTGCTCCAGATCGAACGGAAAGCCCTCGCCTTCGCCGTAGAGCCCTCCTGCCTGCGCGGGATTTTCTCCGTAGCGAAGGGAGCGTAGCCGCGGCGCGGAAAGACGCCACGTCGCGGGGAGTCTGGAACTACTCGAAGACTGGTCGGCCGCGTCGACGCTCTCCAGATAGTTCGCGATCGCGGCGTCGTACGCCGAGGTGACGGCGAAGGCTCGCGCGGCGAGCTGTCGGCCGAGCGCTTCAGGGACGGCGCCGTCGTTCTCGGAGAGAGCGAGACGCACCGCTTCGTAGTCCTCGGGCCGTGTCACCACGACGACATGTGCATGGTTCTTCGCCGCGGCGCGCACCATCGCGGGGCCGCCGACATCGATGAGCTCGATCGAGTCCTCGAAACTTGCGCCGCTCGCTCGCGCGGCGCCGAACGGATACAGGTTCACCACGACCAGATCGATCGGCGGAATGTCATGCTCGGCCGCCTGCGCGCGGTCCGAGGGATCATCCCGCCGGTGGAGGATCCCGCCATGCACGCGCGGATGAAGCGTCTTCACTCGGCCCCCGAACATCTCGGGCGAACCGGTCCAACTCTCGATCGGCGTCACCGTGACGCCCCCCGCGCGCAAGACGTCGGCGGTGCCGCCCGAAGAAAGGATCTCCGCTCCATGGCGCGCGACCTCCTGCGCCAGCGGCAGCAGTCCGTCTTTCACATAGGCGGAGAAGAGTGCGCGGCGAATGCGGATCATCGGGTCTCCTCGGGCGACGTCCACGTCGGTCTCGTCGCGCCAGCGGTCAATGTCTCTGCGGCGAGTCGATAGCGACGCAGCGCCTCGACCACGATGGCCCCGGATAGCGCGGGCGCCGGCGGCGTCTGATCCCAGTCGAGCGAGAGCAGATGGTCGCGCACGTACTGTTTGTCCAGACTCAGCGGACGCCCCTCACCCGCCTTCGCCCGTTCGACCGACTCCACCGTCCAGTAGCGCGACGAGTCGGGGGTCAGCGCCTCGTCGATCAGACTGAGCCGCCCGTCGATCCACCCGAACTCGAACTTCGTGTCGGCCAAGACCAGCCCGCGCGCCCGCGCGAAGGCGCGCGCCCGCGTGAAGATCGAGAGGCTCTGCCGTTCGAGCGCCTGCGCCAGCTCGGCCCCGACGACCGAAGCAAGATCGGCGCGAGGGATCGGACGGTCGTGCCCCGTCTCCTCTTTCGTGGTCGGCGTGAAGAGCGGGATCGGCAGCTCCCCGAAAGGCGGCAGTCCGGGCGGCAGCGGCTCGCCCCAGAGCGTCCCGGTCTCTTGATACTCGCGCCATCCGGAACCAGCGAGCGAGCCGCGAACGACACACTCGACCGACACTCGTTCCGCCTTGCGCACGAGCATCCACCGGCCCGCGAGCGTCTCGGCGTGGGGCCGCAACTCGGCGGGCAGCGCCGCCGCGTCGACCGAGATGAAGTGCGTCGGCAAGAACTCCCCACAACCTCGCAGCCAGAAGGTGGAGAGCTCATTCAGGATCCGACCCTTGCCCGGAAGGAGCGTCGGCAGGATGCAGTCGAAGGCGGAGAGTCGATCGGTAGTGACCAGCACGAGTTGGTCACCGTAATCGAGCGTCTCACGCACCTTGCCGCTGCGGGCCGGGCGGATGCCGAGCGACTCGAGCGACGCGAACGCTGACGTCGGCGCCGTCGCCCGTGACGTCGTTGGCTTCGTGGATGGCTTCGTCATGCGCTTCGTTCCTCGTCACCCCAGACGATCCGGCGCCCGTCGCGTGTAAATCCCACGCGCGCGATGCGATCGATCGTCGCGACCAACAGCTCGTGTTCCCGCTCCAGGATCCGCGCCGACAAGCTCTCCTCGTCCTCGCAGGCGTCGACCGAGACGGCGGCCTGCGCGAGGATCGGGCCCTGATCCACTCCGGCATCCACCAGGTGAACCGTGCACCCGGCGACCCGCACACCGTACTCCCACGCTTGCCGCTGCGCGTGGAGTCCCGGAAATGCAGGCAAGAGCGACGGGTGGATGTTCACGATTCGATCCGGGAACGCCTCGAGCAGAGGCGCGCCGATGATCCGGAAGAATCCGGCCAGGAGCACCCAATCGCAGCCGCGCTCGCGCAGTCGCTCGACGAACTGCGTCTCGACCTCGGGCTTCATCCGCGCCCGCGCGCTCTCGGGATCA
Source organism: uncultured bacterium (assembly GCA_964631125.1). Lineage (GTDB taxonomy): Bacteria > Eisenbacteria > RBG-16-71-46 > CAIMUX01 > CAIMUX01 > CAZVYN01. The sequence goes on from CAZVYN010000004.1 coordinate 36,417, forward strand.
ACCACGAAGGCCGGGATTCCGGCCTCCTGTGCGCGCGTCAAGGCCGCCGCATCCGGGCGATCCGAACCGACGACGGCGATCTCCGCGGTGAGACCGCCGAGGGCGCGCGCATCGAGGAGGGCCTGTAGATTCGAGCCGCGTCCGGAGGCGAGAACCCCGAGTCTCATCGCCATTCCGTCGGTTCGAGCATGGTTCGGCTTATAGCACACCCCCTTCATGCGGTCCACGCGGGCGCTCCGTGTGGACGTACCACCCCTGTCGCCCGACTCCGACGGTGACGGCGCCCCTCTCATCAGTCCGCAGAATTCGCCCTCCCCGCTCGCGCCACGCCGTGATCACCTCGGAATGCGGAAACCCGAACTTGTTGCCCCGCGCCAGCGACGCCACCGCCAGACGGGCGCCGACTCGGTCGAGCCACGCGTCGGCCGCCGAGGTGCGGCTGCCGTGGTGCCCGGCGTGCGCCACCAGCGCGTCCAGAGAGACCCTCCCACGCTCCAGCAGGTGCGACTGACCCGTTTCCTCCAGATCGCCCGAGAGAAGCAGCGCGCGCCCCGTCGAGTCGGAGAGACGCAGCACCACCGACCCGTCGTTCTTGCGCGCGGCGCGCTCCCCCTCGAACGGATGCGCCGCTTCGCAGAGCAGTCCGTCCTCTGGAAACGCTCGTCGCCATCCCGCCGCCACTGTGACCAGCTCCGGAGCCCGGCGCGCGCTCGACATCGCAGTCGCCAACGCGGACGTGAGCCCCTCCGGCGCCTCCATGCCGCTCGGAAGAACCAGCGTGTCCACGGCAATGGTGCTCGCGATCAACCCCGGCAGTCCTCCCCAATGATCCAAGTCCCCATGGGTGAGATAGACGCGATCCAACCGATCGATCCGCCGCTTGGTCAGCGCCGAAGCCACCGTGCGCGCCCCACTGCGCGGCGGGCCGACGTCGACCAGCCAAGTCGCCTCCGGCAATCGAATGAGGATCGCGTCCCCCTGCCCGATGTCCAGATACGTCACGCTCCAGCCACCGTCCTCGAGACGCGGTTCGAGCGCGGGATCGCCTCGCGCGATGGCGAAGACCGCGAGCGCGCAGAAGCACAACGCCACCGGCGCGGGACTCCGCCACCAGGCGAGGAGACGCCGCTTCGGTCGTCCCGGTTGGTCTCGCCGGGGTTCGCGGAGCAGCATCTTCAGCGTGATCAGCCCGAACACCGCGATCGACACGGCGAGCGCCGCAGCGCCGGCGGCATCAAGCGCGCCGCGCAATGCGAATGCGCTGCAGGGAGGACTTCCCATCCGGACGAGGACCATGACCGCGTCTCCCGCGAACCGAGCCGCGGCGACCAATGGATGTCCCGCTTCCGCCCCCACGGAAACGGCGAGCGCGCCCACGACGAGCGGCGGGAATCCGATCGCCATCGCCGGCACCACCGCCAGGTTCGCGATCGCGCCCAGTGGATAGAGCTCGCCGAAGTAGTGAAACGACCAAGGCGCGGTGAGCGCGAAGGCGCCGCACGAAGCGCCGGCTAGTTCGAGCGTCGAACGGACGAGCGGAGGGACCGACGCGCGCGCCGCTTGCGCGATCCCGCCGCCGCAGAACACACCGGCCATGGCGCTGACACTCAGGACGAAGCCCGGCCTGAACAGCGACGCCGGCTCCAACAACGCGACGAACGTCACGGCCCACCCCAGCGCGTTCCACGAGCGTTGTGTGCGGCCGAAGCCGGGACCCATCGTGAGCACGAAGGCCATCCCGGCGGCGCGGATCGCCGGCGCCGGCGCTCCCACCCACGCGACGTAGGCGGCGACCGCTCCGAGCGCGAGATAGCAACTCCCCGACCACCCGCGCGCGACGATCCGAGCGAAGAGCAGGCAGCCGCCAGCCACCAACGTCAGATGGAAACCGGAGATCGAGAGCAGATGGATCGTGCCGGTTCGCCGGAACGGCTCGATCCACGCCGTGATATCTCCTTCGGGCTGCACGTCGAGGAGACACCAGGCCGCCAGCGCGCCGACGTCGGCGCCGAGCGCCGCGTCGAGTCGCTTCGCCAACTTCGCGCGCGACGAATCGGCGCGCATCGCGCAGCGATCCCCCCATCCCGCGCGACTCGGCGCCAGCGCATAGGCCTCGCGGGCATCGAACCGCCACGCGGATCCCGGCGAGGAAGGCGGTCGCAGCACCCCGCGCATGACGAGTTGTTCGCCGGGGGCGAATCCACTGAGTCGCACGCTCCAGGGCTCTTCGAGCACACGCCATCCGTCGGGACTCGAGAGCGCCCGACAGATAGCCGCCCCACTTCCCCCACCTCCCGCGCGCGTCTCCAGCAGCGCCCAGTGCTCGAGCGCGGCCGACGCCTCGACCATCTCTCGAATCGAGGCGGGCGGCTCCGTCGTCTCGAGTCGAGTTCCGACGCCGGCCGCCACCGCCAAGCAGAACCAGGCCGTCGCCGCGGCGACGCCGGGCGTCGCGCGTCGAACCGCACACCAACTCAGCAGCATCAGCGTGGCGCCGAACGCGCCGAGTTCGATCGCGCGGGCCGGCAGATCGGTCGACGCGAGCCATCCGGCCGTGAGCGAGCCGAGGATCGTCACGCCCGCGAGCCAGACTCCGGGCCAACCGCTCGAGTCGTGTCGTGGATTCGCCATCCCCGCAGGAATGGCAAGCGGCGCGCCCGCGGAAGGAAAAACGCGACCCGATCAGCAGGTCGCGTTCGCTCGGTGCGTTGCGGTCGCCGATTCGCGACCGTCGCTCACTCGACGAGTAGCATCTTCCTCGTCTCGGCCTGTCCCGCGGCCGTCAGCCGATAGAAATAGACGCCCGGAGTCACCCGCTCGCCCGACTGCGAGCGTCCGTCCCACCGGACCGAGTGCACGCCCGTCGGCTGTACCGCAGAGATCAACGTGCGGATCTCGCGTCCGCTCGCATCGTAGACCGAGAGGACGACCGGCGTGTCGACCTCGAGGCTGTAACCGATCCGGGTGGACGGCCCGAACGGATTCGGCAAGTTCTGATCGAGCACGATCTGCCTGGAGTAGAGCGCGGGGAAGTCGCCCACTGCCGTCGGCTCCGCGCTGGTCTCGGCATCGAACGAGTAGTCGAACGCGCCGTTCCCGCAGGTCCGCGGGAAGCTGACGATCATCTGCGCGAACTCCATCTCGTCCCAATGATGAATGTCCACCGCGCCGTTGCCCGACGCGTCGAGCGCCAGGTAGTACTCGATGAAGGTCTGCTCCCCGTCTCGCTTCGCAATGACACAGACCTGCTCGACGCAGTCCGGGCCGTTGAAGTGGATCGTCAGCAGATTGTCGAGCGAGAGCATGTCCGGCCGGAAGCGCTGCACGCTGCAACCGGTCGCCTCGGGCTGTTTGGTCGCGCTCGGATGGTTGCTGTAGGCGGGGAAGCTCGAGATCTGCTTGTCGTAGGCCAGTGTGGCCGGATAGCGCGCGCCTTCTGAGTAGTGGTTCCCGTCGGAGCGCGTCGCCGATGTATAGAAGTTCCAGACGTTCCACTCTGCTTGAGCCGACGCGTGATTGCTCCCGACGCCGCCCAAGACATGATCGAAGCAGGCGAAGATCGACTGCGAGCCGGAGCAAGCCTGGATATCGGTCACGATCCGGTGGCTCCAATGCTCGACCAGGAACGTCGGCCACAGGAAAGCGCCGTAGGGGAACGACCCGTTGAACGTCGACTGCTTGCGCCAGGGCGAGCCGAGGAACGACGCCATGTACTGGAAGTTGTCGTCGACGTCGCCGTAGACCACGTTCTCCTGATAGGTCGAGAGATTCTCCATCCACCAGGGGTTGTCCATCGTGTAGCCCATCTGGACCACGTGGTGGTATTCGTGCGCGACCGTCACCTGCATCGGCTGCGTGCGGTCGGCGTACTCGAAGCCGGCGTAATCATTGTCGATGACGAAGAACGCCGTCCGATTCCCGGCCCACGAGTCGACCGGCGAGTCCTCGGCCTCGGTGTAGCCGTAGACGCCGCTGATGTTCTCGATGTAGCAGTCGATCAGCCCGGCGCCTCCGCCGGCCGTCCCATCCGACGGCGGAACCTGCCACTCCTCGACTCGATGGTAGATCGCATAGCTCGCCTCACAGGCCGCCACCACCGCATCCAAGTACGCGCGGTTCGGCCACCCATGCGGAGCCTTCGCGCCGCCGTCGTTGAAGTGCACGCGAAAGTGCTCGGAGTCGACATGCGAATTCAGCACCGGCCGCGCCAACAAGTCGCCCATCTCCGCCTGCACCGCGGACTGGAGCACCGAAGGTTGGCTCGCCAATTCGCGCTGGGCTTCGGCGATGATCTCGGTCCCGCACTTCACCGGCGCCGCCTCGAGTGCGAATCGCGCCGGCAACGCGTCAGGCTTGCGGATGAACTGGAGCTTGTAGAGCGCCGACTGCGACGCGCTGATCTCGCCCGAGTCGCGCGCGGAATCGATGGAGGTGAGAGCGGGGTGACCGTGAGCGGCGATAGGCGCGACGACAAATGCAACGACACCACAGATCGCGAGGAGCAGGCGCCCCGTCCGTCGGCCCCGACCAAGTCGCCGCATCGTCCCCTCCGTCCACGATCCTCACACTCTTGGTTCGCCCCGTCGGCTCGCCCTGGAGTAGGCGTCCAAAGTATGAGACGCGTGAACGATAGCAACGGCCTCGAGGAGGGGTCAACAGTCAGTCCAGGTAGAGAATCCAGAGATCGCTCACAAGGTTTTCGGAGAGGCTGTAGGCGATCCGTCTCCCGTCCGGCGACCACGTCGGCCCGTACTCGTCGCCGGGATCGGTCGAAAGTCGGATTGGATTCTCGCCGAGCGGCAACATCACCCAGATGTCGTACCCTCCCTCGCGGTCGGATGCGTACGCGATGCGGCTCCCGTCCGGCGAGAAGCTGGGATTGAACTCCCGAGCCGCGTCGTGCGTGATCTGCGTTCGCTCCCCCGTCGAGAGCGTGAGGACCCACAAATCCCGCACGCCGTCCTGGGTCACGAAGAAGACGAATCGGGATCCGTCGGGCGACCAATCCAGGGACTCCGCCCCCGACCCCGCCGGATAGTGAACCGGGGCGCCGCCGGAGACGGGGACTCGATAGAGTTCGCTGGTCCATTGGGTCGTCGACATGTCCCTGACGGTGTAGGCGATCTCGCTCCCATCCGGCACCCAAGCGAACGAACTTACATCGCGGCCCGCGCCATGCGAAGCGATGACCTCGAGGTCTCCGCTCCCCGGCACATCCATCACGGCGAGTTCGGACTCCAAACCGTTGTCGACCGGTTTCAAGGCAATCAGCGCAAGACGCCGCCCATCGGGCGACCACTTTGCCACTGTGGCGCCTTCCGGCTGAATATCCGTCAGGCGATCGGTGCGGCCCCCGCTCGCCGGGATGCTGCAGATCTGGTTGCGGTACTGATTCTCCCAATCCGTACGAAACAGGATCGTTTCCCCGTCCGGGGACCAGTCCGGGATCGTAGCGCCGGCCGACAGCGAACTGTTGGTGAGGCGAACGACAGCGCGAGTGGATGCACTCGCTACGTTGGACAGCCCCGACCAGAAGGGGTTGTCGTCCGCAGACCGAAGCGCGAAAAAGTACGTCTGCGCGCGCTCGAGCCCGGGAACGACGAAAACCTCGCGGCTCTCGGCGGGCTTCGGGATCGGCAATCCGACGACCTGAGTCGTGCCCTCCCAGGTGTCTTCGGTTATCGGGGCGAATGCGTGTCGCAAGTCGTAAGCGGCTGCGGCGCCGACGGCCGCGTCACTACCCGGTGCGGTCCATGCGAGCGTCACACTGAACGCGGTCTCGGCGACCACTTCCAGATCGATCACGGCCCGCGGCGCGAGGTCGCCGAGCACGGTGGCGGCGACAACATTCGAGAGTTGTGACCAATTCAGGTCGGCGTCCGCAGCCTTCATCGCGAAGTACCAAATGCCGGCGCCCAGCTCACCAATGTGGATCGTCTCCACCTGTCCCGCGCGCCGCGGCTCTGGCGGGAACGGCGCCACCGCGGCGGAATCCCACTCCGCCGCGGTGATCAGTGTCCTCGAATACCGAAACTCGTACCGAAACGCCTGACCCTCCATCCCGTCGTCGCCCGGCGCGGTCCAACTCAGAGTCACGACGTCACTACTGTTGCTCTGGATCCGCAGGCTTTCAACCGTCGCGGGAGGCGTGGTGTCCGGCGGTGTCGGCGCAGGATCGTCTTGCGAACACGCCGCCGCGATCACAATCGCGACAGCGACCAACCCGTGGAGCCCAATCCGAATCTGCTCCTGCTTCCGCTGCTCGCACTCGGTCGCGAACGGGCTACGGCTAAACCGATCGACGGCTCCCTCTCTAAGTCGCAATCAATCCTCGCAATCCGGGCAGTACTGTACAAAATCTAGACAATCTTCCTTGTTGTGGACGATTACGCCGTGCGCCACAAAGGCGCCCGTCGAGACTTGAAAGTTGTAAACGATCGCTCCCTCGTCTACGCGTTCGATGGAACGCACTTCTAATTCTCCGCCTGAAACCTGTGACATGACATCGCCCACGGTGAGTGTACTTGCCGGCCTCCAATCGCCCCCGCTCAAGAACGGGTGATTCTCCGTTACCCGGATCACCCCGTTGATGACGTAGTAATGCGACGCGCGAAACGGCCGATGTACCTTTACGACATTCGCTGCCGTCATGATTCGGGTCTGGGACTCGTAGGAGAGCACAATGTCTCCCGGCTGGATCGACTCGACGGGCTTGGTGCTCCCATCTGCGAGCAAGATCGGAGTGCCGGCGAGCATGCAGTCGCAGCCGGAACAGATTCCGCAGCAACAGCTCTGCCATCCGCTCGCGCCCCCCAACCGGGGTCGATCACACCCCAATTGCACTTCCACTGCCGGTTCCCCGACGAACAACTTCCGGTCCACTCGATTACCGCCTGGCAGTGCGTCTCATCGCAGAAATCGTCCGCATTGACGTGTGAGCAGCTGGGCTGGGCGCCTGCGTCAGTGGACCAGGACGCCCAGACGGCAACACAGCAGCGCGAGGAATGACAGTCGCATCGTCTCCTCCTCCTTCGTTTGCCGGTACTCCGTTGGACCGATCGCTAAGAGGGGTTGAACGCTGTCGAGCCGGGCGGGGCCCGTACGGCACACCGCTGCAAAACAATCGGATCGTGGAGCCCAGCCTTTGCCAGGCGATCTTCGGTTGTCGTTGCTGTCGCGCCGTAGACCTTCCGCCGAGGGCAGACCCAACGGATCGGGCGAACTCCGTTGCCATGTCAGCGACTCGGAATGCTTCGGAGGCGCGAACCACCGGGGAGAATCCACCGCGGGACAGACCGCGTCAAGAAGTAACAGCGCTGGTCGACTCACGGTCCGGAGATGGAAACGCGAAACACGGGTCATTCCATCTGTAAACTGAATCTCACGGTTCGGCGACGGGCTCTTCTCCGGATGGGGTCATGGCGCTCCAGTCGATCGCGGGGGAACGGGTGGGTGTCGAGTCGGGCTTCGGAGGGGTGGCGGTGGCGGTCGCCAGGTTACGTCGAGGCTCCAAGCGGAACAGGTCGGAGTAGACGAGGTCGCCGTCGGGGGCGCTGGCGGTGAAGTAGTAGGTGACGGCGCCGGCGAGGGGGATCGATGCGTCGGGGATGAGTCCGCCGAACGTTCCGGCCTCGAGGTCGATCGGTTCCAGAGGAATGTCGAGGCGCCCGGTCGCAAGTTCCGGAAGATGGAGCTTCGGCGCGGTCTGGGCGGCGAGAGATCCCTCCACCGTCAGCATGATCGGGACCGGTCCGCGCACGACGATGCGACCGGGCGAGTGATGGACGAGCGATGGGCGATCGCCCGTTCCGAAGCGCGCGACGACGGTGCGCGCCGAGTGCTCCCGCGCCTCGATCAACTCGACGTACTGGCCGCCGTCCGCGGAGCGAACGCCGACGCTGCGCAGTCCGGGCAGGAGCACCTGTTCCAGCGGCGTGAGCCCCGTGAACTGTCCGTCGATGAAGACCGAGTCAGTGTGGGACGCGACGAGGCCGCGTCCGTCTGCGAGCGACCAGGATTCCACTTCGACCACAGGATCGACGCCGAAACGATGATTCGGCACGAGCACCCGGGTCGCGTGATCGGCGCGCACGAATATGGGGCGATCCCAGAGTGGGGTCTCTGAGTCTTCGTAGAACAGGCGCGCCCAACCGAGCGGGATCGAATCGAGCGACGCCGGCAGTGCGATCGGCGCGCGTCCTTGGATCCAGACGCGGCCCTGACGGCTCGGATCGCCGCCGACGACTTCGACGCGGCCGGTCAGCCGCGGGGCCCAGCGCGTCGGCTCTCCTCGTACGACGCGAACTTCGGATTCATGGATGCCGGCCGCGCCCAGGTCGACGCGCACGCGGTGCAATCCCGCCGAGATCGACTCCAACCGAAACGGCGAGCCGCCGGTCTGCGTCACGCCGTCGATCTCGATCCCGACCGCGGGGGGCGACGGCTCGATCACGAGGGCGCCGGTCCCGAAGTTCGGCAACGGGGAGACGAATCCCTTCCCCACTCCCTGTCGCAGACTCGGAATGGCCGCGAGCGCCAGGAGCCCAGCGCCCACCAAGATGAGGACGACGGTCATCGCGATCATCGCGGGCCGACGCATCGAGGAATTCACTTCGTCACGCCGTCCGAATCGACCCGGAGTGCCCGTGTCGTCGGCATCCGTCGCCGCAGGCGCCACCGCAGGGGTCGCCATCAACTCTTCGATCGCCGCCGCCTCCGCAGACGTCACGGTCTGCTCGACCGGCTCGGTCCCACCGGGGTGCGAAACCGGCGACTTGATCGGCGCCGAGACGAACGTCGGCGGGGTCGACTGCGGAGTCGGCAAAGTCGGCTTGGGTTGCGGCGATGGTTCCGGCGTGGGCTGCGCCGACTCCCACGGAAACTGCCAGTCCTCGACCTCCGTGCCGAAGTCGATGGCCGGTTCTCGCGGAACGACCGGTCTTTCCGGCGCATGAGCGAACATCTGCTCGACGACTGACCCGGCGTCCGTCGTAGCGGCATCGGACGCCGTGGACGGAGCGGGCGCCGGACGATCGAGCAGGAGCGACAGTTCCTTGATCGGGTTCTCTCGCTCGCCTTCTCCCTGGTTGGCGCCGACCGGAATGAACTTGAACGCGACCGCGCTGGCGGCCGGCGATTGGAGACCGAGCAGATTCACCAGTCCATCGCAGGCGCGCTTCATGTCGGGGGTTTGCGCGAAGAGGCGCGCCACGGCCCTCAGATCCGGCGAGGGCGCGAGCTCGCTGCTGGCGATCACGATGATGTCGCCCGGCTGGATCGGAATCGACGTGACCTCGAGCCGAAGTCTCTCGGAGCTCCCGAGACCGGTGCGGACCGAGGCTTCGGGAAGCCCCTCGGCCAGGTGCGCCTGACCGTCCCGCAGCAGGCAGATCCAGGTGGGCGCGGTCTTGACGAACCAGATGCGATCCTCCTCCGCCGCCGCGCAGGCCATCTCGACCCAACGCGCCTCGCGAAGCAGCGACCGGTTCTCTTTGTAGAGCTTGGCGTGCACCGCCTGCAGGCTGGCCACGACCCGACGCAACGGCGCCGGTAGCTCGCCCGCGGTCTCGGGGCTCGTCTCCCCGTCACTCCACTCTTCAGACGACAATTCGCGCAGCCGCGGCTCGATGAAGCGGGCGAACGTATCTTCGGGATGTCCGAGCGCCACGACGCCGAGGACGAGAGACGGCTCGGTCCAGGCGCGACACGCTCCCCCCTCGAGTTCCGAGGTGCCGACCTCGATGCGTACCAGCGACGGGTTTTCCTGGGGCGTCATGCGCTCTTCACCTCCGGCTGACGGAGCGGCTGCCCCTCCTGCCACTTCTGCGTTCGCTCCAGGTACTGACGCCACGCCTCCTGCGCCTTCCGCTTGAGGCCGCAGACGCGGTAGGCCTGCCCCATGACGTAGTAGGTCCGCGGGAAAGAAGGATTGAGCGCGGCGGCTCGCTCCAGCAACTCGACCGCCGCGTTGTTCTCGCCGATCGCGAGGTGCGCCTCGGCCTTCTGCACCAGCAGGTCCGCCGATGGCGCGCCGCCGAGCAACAGGCGATCGAGCTCGACGATCGCCTCGGCGTGCGCGCTCGACTCGAGCAACGCCTGCGCCAGACTCATGCGCGCCTGGAAATAGTTCGGGTTGATCGCCAACGCCGCTCGGTAGCAACGCACGCCATCCGCGGCGCGCCCCACCGCCTCGTAGAGGAGACCGAGGTTGTACTGCACGTCGGGGAACTTCGGACGCAGGCGTGCGGCGACTTCGAACTGCACGACCGCCTCGTCGGGAAATCCCTGCGACTGGTACTCGGAACCGAGCGCCACGCGCGCTTCCACCGAGGTGGCGTCGCATTCGATCGCGCGCAGCAGCGAGCGCATCGCGCCCTCTTCGTTGCCGTGGGCAAGTGAGAGACGTGACATGCGCAGGAGATGTCGTGCCTCGTCTCCCTGACGGAGAAAGGCCTCTTCGTAGAGCGCGGCGGCGTCATCCCCCGCTCCCTGCGTCGCGCAGATGAGGGCGAGGTGTTCGTAGAGCGCGGCGGTCAGCGGATTCCACGAGGCGGCATCCATCGCACGCACGGCCGCGCTCGGCTCGGGCGCAAGCGAGAGCTGGAGCTTCTCCGGACGCGCGTCGTCGCGGCGCTCCAGCACTCCGCGACGCATCAGGATCTCTTCGTAGAACGGATGTCCCTTGGCGGCGCCGCAGAGGTAGCCGGCGGCCCGACGGTGGTCGCCGCTGCAATGCGCATAGATCGCCGCTGTGAACGCGGCGAGGCCGTTCCAACGCGAATCGGTGGTCAGCGCTTCCAGCCCGCGGAACACCTCGGAAAACTGGCCGGCTTGCGCGAAATACCAAGCGCTCCAGAGACTCCGCAACGGCTCCTCGACTCGGAACTCCGCGGCCTCGGTTCGCCAGACATCCGCCGGGAGAGAGCCGTCTCGCAGCCTGCGCGCGACCAGTCGATTGAACCGCGCCGCCGCGTACCGCGGGTTGATCTCGACCGCGGCTTCGAATTCGGTCCACGCCTCCGACCACTCGCCGCGTTCGAGGAACAAGAGCCCGCAGAGATTGCGAATGTCCGCGAAGTTCGGATTCCGCCTTCGATCTTCCAGCAGGTCGCGTTCGGCCGTGGCCCACGGATCGAAGATGAGCCGCATGGGAGCTCCTGAGCCCGGTCGGCCTAGGTCAGTGATCGCCTTCACTGGCCCACCGCCCGCTTCTGATCGCCGAAGCGAAAGACCACATCGTGGACTTCGGGGATCTCTCCGATCTCGCGACTCAGCTTCTGGACGTAGCTGTCCTGCCAAGCGGTGTCGGATGGATCGCCTCCTCTCGACGGTCCGCCGAGCAGTTGCAGGCTTCCCCCGATGTAGACGACCCCGTTCGTCGTGCCGATGGTCAACGGCTTGAGGTCGACCCACTTCTTCGCGAGCAGGATACGAACCTTGGCTTGAATCTGGGAATCGATAGCTTTCTGCATTCGGCCCTCCCTCGGTGCTCGGGATGGGTCAAGCGATGTGCCACCCGCGGAACCGTCGGACGCCCCGGTTCCGGTCCCTGCCGGCGAGTAGGGAGGCCGCTACGGGCGAAGCAGTTGCGGGAGTTCGGCCGATTCGAGCCGGATCGGAAGGCGAATGGAGGAGGGAAGAAGCGGACGCGCAACGGTCAGTTCCGGTCCGGACGGCCCGATCGGCCGATCGCAGACTGGCCGACCTCAGAACCGGACGTTCGCTGAGATCCGGTGGGAGTCGTCCAGATCGGCGTTCGAGAGGAAGGCGTAGTCGACGCCGAACCGATCGAGGCGGAGCCCGGCGCCCGCCGCCAACTCGCCGGCGTCCGTCCCCACTCGGGCCGCGATGCGTTCCGCGTACCAATACTCGAGACCACCCTGCAGATCGCCGGTAAGCGACGATTCGCCGAATTGACTCGCTTCGATCCGACGGTCGAAGGTCATCCCCACACCGCCGGCCGCCGTCAGGCTGCCGCGGATCGCATCGAACCCCCGCGTCCAGCTTCCGCCCAGGTGGAGGCTCGGCGAGACCGTGTCCTTGTGACCGGTATCCCAGGAGATCTGAGTCGCTGTCGCGTCGCTCAGCCGCGCGCCCAGCATGAGCCCCGGCTGGGCCAGGTAGAGCACTCCGAAGTCCAACCCGATGCCGAAGCTGGTGTTGTCGAGGAGACCCTGGCGCAGCATCTTCACATTGCCGCCGAAGAGCCACCCGGTGCGGATCTCGCGAGCGTAGGTCAAGAAGAGGCCGTACTCGTCGTCGCTCTTCATCTCGAATTGGTCGGTCAGGATCGGCTCGTTATCCTGCCGCTCGCCGTCGCCGTTGAGGTCGTCGAAGGCATGCTTGGTCAGCGGAATATCGTCCACCGAGAATCGCACCAGACCGATGCCGATGCCCGCCGCCTTGTCCCCTTGCAGCGGCTGGGCGAAGCCCAAGTAGTCGTGACTGGCCAGCGAGCCCAGATGTTCCGAATGCATCGCCATGAGCTCTCCTTGACGCAGGAGAGCCAACCCAGCGGGGTTCCACTGGGCGGCCGAGGCATCGTCGGCGATGGCCACGAAGGCGCCTCCCATCCCGAGGGCGCGGGCGCCGACGCCGATCCGGAGGAACTCCGCCGCGTACTTGGCGAACGCCGAGGCGTCGGAAGGAGTGAAGACGGCGGCAGATACGGCGGTCGCGGACAGGACGGCGGCGAGGGAGATCCGGCGATGCACGGGCAGCCTCCTCGGAGGATCGGCGTGTCGAGCGGGGGTCGGGTGGGCGAGATGCTAGGCGCCTCGCCCCCCCAGGGTCAATCCGGGTAATTGACAGCAGGCTCTCGAGGGTCCACCATCGATTGACTGTCAAGTTTGCATGACACAAGTTTGCGTGACATGTGTCCTATAAGTCGCAGAGATTCATTACGCGAGGAGTTGCCGATGTCTCGCCTCTCGAGCCTCGGGTTGGTCCTGGTCGTCGGCGCAGCTCTCCTCCCCCGGCCCGCGGCGGCCTACAACATCCTGTCGGTCAACATGGGTGGGTACTGGAACAGCCCCTACGACCAGTACTGGGGCGGCGTCGACGGATACGGCGCCCCCGGCGCCGCCGGCGAACGTTGGTACACCCGCGTCGATTACCAAGACCTGAACAACGTTGATCTCTCGCAGTTCGATGTCCTCTACATCCAGTCGGCTTTCACCGACAACCACGTCACGGTCCCCGCGAGCGGCGCTCTGTCCGCGCTCCAGTCGAAGGCGACGGAGATCCGTGACTTCGTCGCGGGCGGCGGCGGTCTGGTCGCGCTCTCCGAGCCGATGCCCGATGTCGGATCCTGGGATTGGGCGCCCGTGGAGTTGAACAGCATCGGGGTCTATCACGATCAGTCGGTCGAAGTGGTCGACCCTTCGCACCCCGTCATGGCGAACTCCACCTCCGCCTCGCTCAGCAACTGGGATACCTCCTGGCACGGCTACTTCGACCATTGGGACGATCGCCTCGATGTCCTCGCACAGACGGGCGACTACGGCGCTGGCGATCCGCGCACGCATCAGGCGCTGACCCTGGCGGGAACGTACGGCGACGGCTGCTGCGGCCGCATGGTCTTCACCATGCAAGACCCCGACTTCCACTCGTACCAAGGGTTCGAAGGCGCGCGCACGCTGATCGGCGACGCGCTCGACTGGGCGGCTTGCTCCCAGCCGGTGCCGGAACCGAGCACCTGGGCCTTGATGGCCGGCGGACTCGGCGCGATGGCGGCGTGGCGACGGAGACGGCGCCAGGCGAGCAGCTAGCCGACTAGCGCGATCGGGGCCGCGGGCCGTCGGGAACGATCGGATCGCGATCCGTGCGCCAGCGGGTGACTTGTCCTTCGCGCGGCGTGTCGAACAGGCCCGCCGGCGTGGCGAGCGCGGTCACCACCGCCATCATCATCCAGTAGACGATCGGGTAGAAGACGGCCACCGGGAAGTAGCGCAGGACCTCTCGGTCGTAGGCGCGTTCGAGCAACACGCCCGTGAGGATCTGCAAGAGACACATCGTCGCGATCAACATCCCCCACCACGTCGGGATCGGCGAGATCCCGAGCGGCAGATAGCCGAGCGCGTAGCTGGCGATCCAGAAGCCGGTCAGGAAGACCGCGCAGTAGGCCCACGCGATCGAGAGCATCGCCTCGAACAAGACCGGCCAGAGTCGCCGTTGCCGCCGGTCCTTCAAGATGCCGGCGTGGCGTCGCAGCACCTGCGCGAGCCCCTTCGACCAGCGAACGCGTTGACGCCACAGCCGAGCGAAGGTGGGCGGCGCCTGCATCCAGACGACCGCGCGACTCTCGTAGCGAATGTCATAGAAGCGGCGTTGCAGCTTCCAGGAGATGTCGATGTCCTCGGTCGCCATCTCCGGGCTGTAGAGCCCCGCGTCGAAGAGCGCTGACTTGCGGAAGATGCCGACGACGCCGCTCATCGTCAGGATCCGCCCCCAGACTCGCTGCGCGCGCCGCAGCACACTCACGATCGAGGTGAACTCGACGATCTGGAGTTTCGCCAGGAACGTCTCGCGGTTGGCGACCTTCGGATTGCCCGTCACGCCGGCGACGCGGGCCGACTTGAAGTGCGGGACGAGATACTTCAACAGGTCGGGATCCGGCCACGCGTCGGCGTCCATCACCAAGACGAGTTCTCCGCGCAGGCATGGCAGTGCGTCGTTCAACGCCATCGCCTTGCCTTCGTTGCGCAGCTTCTGGATCAGACGCACCTGGCCGCTCTCCACCAGGTCGCGGATCTGATCGATCGTCGCGTCGGTCGACGCGTCGTCGACCAAGACCACCTCGAGTCGCGGATAGCGCAGAGCGAGCGCGCCGAGGAGCGTCCGTCGGATGCCGTCTTGTTCGCAGTACGAAGGAATCAAGATGGAGACGAGCGGCGGTTCGGGACCGAGTTCGTAGAAGCGGGCGTCGAATTTTCGTTCGCGTCGGTACCAGAACAGCAGTGAAGTCGAGACCCAGGTGAGGCTGGAGAGGATCGGATAGAGCCCGAAGAAAACGAGGATCGCCGTGTAGATCGGGTGACGCTCGACGATGGCGAACCATTCGAACATGCGAGGGTCCCGACTTCAGGCCCCGAACGACCCGGCCGTGTAGACCTTGCGTTCCGGGGTTCCCACGACCGAGATGGCGATGTGCCGCGTCGTCTGGAGGCTCGTCCAGTCCGCGCCGTCCAGTTCGCGGCCGAGCCGGTCGGTCGTTCCGGCGAACGTGACCTCGCGAATGCGAGTCCGTTGCCCGCGCGCGCGGAAGATGTCCAGGTTGAAGCGGACCCAGAGAAGATGCGCCGTCACGATCCCGACCAGCGCGACGAAGAGCGCGACGAAGGTTTGGATCGCCGCACGGTCGATCGGCGCGAGGAAGACCGTGGTCCAGTACCAGAGGAAGAGCGCCCATCCGCCGAGCGAGAGGAGGGCGTGTGCGATCCGCTTGATCGGATGACGCGTGCGCGTCACGACATCCGGCAGAGGCGGGGCGCTGCGATTCGGACCCATCCTTGGGTGTTCGCCGGACTCGCCGCGACTCAGAGCGGCGGTTCGGTCGAGAAGGACCGATCCGCGGTGTTGTTCACGACGCTGACCCAGTCGACGTAGCTCTGGATGTGATCACGATCGGCCGGGCTCAGCTCGGTGAAACAGGCGGCCAGCTTGTTGCCCTCTCCCTTGCGAGCGGACGGCTCGCACCGCACGACCAACGCGACGCAATCGATCGTCCTTGGTCCCTCTTCGCCGAAAGCGGGAAAGACGAAGTGGATGGCGAGACGGGTCATCTCCTCCATCGCGCGATCGATGAGACAGAAGAAGCCGCCCACGCTGAAGTTCAGGATCTGCAGTCGCAAGGACTTGTCCGGGGTCTTGCCTTGGAGGACCGCCTCCATCTGGATCGGGGCCCGCCCGTGGCGACGCCGATCGATGCCGCCCAATTCTGTCGTCATGGCTCCGACTCCCTCCGACGCGATGCGCGCCTCCCTGAACTTCCCTCTGTAGTTTTCGGCCGATTCCTCGGTCCGCTTAGCGCTTCTTCCTTCCGCCGGCCTTCCGGCCCCCCTTCTTCGGGCCGCTCGGCCGTTTCGCGCCGGGCGGCTTGCTCCCGGCCGACTTCGGCCCGCGCCTGGACGAACGCGAGCTTCCCGCCTCGGCTGCTCTAGCGGCGCCCCTGGGGCCCCGGGAGCGTCCGGATCGCTGGCCGGCCGGCCCGCCTCTTCGCTTCGGACCGGGCGGCGCGACGGCGACAAGACCGAACGTAGTCCTTCGGGCCCGCAAGTCGACCCTCACGATCTGAACACGCACCTTGTCACCCGGGCGCAGCTCCCAGCGAGCCCTCGAGTCGACCCAGGCCATCCGTTCCTGGACGAAGCGCAACCCATCGGGCAGAGCCTCCCGGGGGAGAAACCCTTCCAACGGGAACGAAACGAGCTCGACGAAGAGACCTCGCGCGGTCAGCGCGACGACGTGGCCGTCGTGCTCTTCCCCGAGTCGCCCCTCGGCGAAGCGCGCCGAGAGCAGCTTCTTCATCTCGCGCTCGGCTTCTTCGGCCCTCACCTCGGCGCGGCTGTTCACCTGGCCGATCGACTCGACGCGATCCCGGTGGTCGTCCTGTACGCGGGCGCCGCGCAGCCACTCGCCTAGGCGTCGGTGCGTCCAGAGATCGGGATACCGCCGGATCGGTGAAGTGAAATGCGAGTAACCGTCGACGCCGAGTCCGAAGTGTCCGATGTCCTGGCCCGAGTAGTGCGCCTTCTTCATCGACCGCAGGAAGAAGCGATGGAGCACGCGGGTCAGCGCGCTGGAAGGCAGCCCCCCGAGGAACGCGCGCAAGTGAGGAATCGTATCGACCTGGGTCGGGCGCGTCCCCGGCAAGAGCGTGAAGAGCACTTCCAAGAACTCGTCGATCGCGCTCAGGTCGGGTTCGCCGTGCACGCGAAACAGGATCGGTAGTCCTCTTCGCTTCGCCTCGGCCCCGACCGCGAGATTCGCGGCGATCATGAACTCCTCGATCCAACGATTCGCGTCGTGCGTTTCGTGCAAGAAGAGCTGGGTCGGCACGCCGTCCGGCCCCATGCGCATCTCGACTTCGGGGACGTCGAGATCGAACGCCCCCTGCCGGAAGCGGCGGGCGCGGAGTTTCCTCGCGAGCTCGTCCATCGAGACGAGCAGCTCGGTCACCGCGGGTTCGGCCGACTCCTCTCCCGAAAAGACCCGCTGCGCTTGCGCGTAGTGCAGACGCGCGCGGCTGACCATCCAACCTCGGGCAAACCGGGATCTGATCGGGCGGGCGTCTGAGTCGAACGTGATGGCGGCCGAGAACACTCGCTTGTCTTCTCCCGGCGTCAGGCTCGCGGCTTGATTCGAGATCGTCTCCGGCAGCATCGGGATCACGCTGCCCGGAAAGTAGACCGACGTGCCCCGCGCGCGCGCCTCCAGGTCGAGCGGCCCGTCCTCCGGGATGTAGGCGCTGACATCCGCGATGTGGACCCACAGCTCATACCCGCCGTCGTCGAGCCGCCGCAGCGCGATCGCATCGTCGAAGTCCTTCGCGTCGATCGGGTCGATCGTGACGACGAACTGCTCGCGGAAGTCCTCTCGGTCGCGATCGGCCTCCGGTCCCGGCTGGCTCGCGCGTGCTTCGGCCTCGGACAGAGCCAGATCCGAGAATCGGGTGGCCAGGCCGAACTCCATCGCGATGACGATCGGATCGAGACGCGCGTCGTCCGCCTCGCCGATCACCCGGTCGAAGATGCCGACCGTCTGCCCGCCGCCTTTGACCGCAGTCTCCACGCGGAAGATGACCTTGCTCCCCACGGTCGGAGTCTCATCGCCCGAACGCAGCGGCATCGCCTCCGGCAGCAGCGGGCTGTCGGGACGGACGATCCAACCGCGACCGAGGCGATCGACGTTTCCGGTGTAGGTGAGGATGGGCCGCTCGAGGATCTCCTCGATCACCGCCTGCGGGCGATAGTCGGAGTGCGAACGCCGCAACGTCGCGCGCACGGTGTCGCCGTGGAGCGCGCCGTGCATCCCGTCCGGGGCGATGAGGAGATCCTCGCCGCCCGCATCGGGCGCGAGAAAAGCGATGCCGCTGCGCGTCGCGCGGACGGTGCCTCGGATCTCCGCCATGCTGCCCTCCCTAGCCCGACGCGATTACACAGAAAGCCCCGGAGGAAGCGAATCGCTCCGGGGCTCTGCGCACTGTCGCGTCCGATGGATCGGGCAGGATCGAGCGGCCCGAGGGCCGACGATCCCGCGGCTGGATCACTTCTGCCAGGTCCGCTTCTTGTGCCGGTTCTTCCGCAGACGCTTCTTGCGCTTGTGCGTCGCGATCTTCTTTCGCTTGCGCTTCTTGCCACAACCCATGACGTGTCGGTCCCTCTGGAAGTATCGGTGGGATCTGTCGATGACCCCGGGAAGATACGGGCGGGTCGCGAACGAAGTCAACGCGCGGCAAACGGGCTGTGAACCGATCCGCGAAGCTCGCTCCGGTCACCGCATGCGGTACTCGAGCCGGGGGGTCGCTTCCATCGCTCCGCGCAGCCACCGGGAAGTCGCGCTCCACTGGGAGAACCAATTCGGCTCGAAACGACGTTTTTCCTCGAAAGGCGTGTCCTCGGAGATGCCGGCCAGTCGCGCCGCCAGCGCACGCGCCTCCTCCAGACCACCGACGGTGTCCGCCAGTCCGAGTTCGATCGCTTGGCGGCCGGAGAAGATCCGCCCGTCGGCCAACTCCCGGACGGCGCCTTGCTCAAGCGCTCGTTCCAGCGCGACGACTTCGATGAACTGGGTATGCACGTCGCGCAACGTGGCCTCCAGACCGGCGCGTTCCTCATCGGTCATCGCGCGCCAGTAGGCGCCGACATCCTTCTGACGACCCGCCTTCACGACCTCGATCCGGATACCGAGCTTTTCCATCAAGCCGCTGACATCGGCGAAGCTCCAGATGACGCCGATCGAACCGATCAGACTGCCCCCTTCGGTCACGATCTGATCCGAGGCGCAGGCGACGTAGTAGCCGCCTGACGCGGCGACATTGCCGACCGACACGACGACCGGCCGACCCTCTTCCGCTTGGAATCGTCGCAGTCCGGCGTACATCTCCTGCGACGGCGCGACCCCCCCGCCGGGACTGTCGATGCGAACGACGAGCGCCTTGATCCGCGGATCACGACTGTGCCGCTGCAACTCCTCGAGAAACTCTTCGCTCTCCTCGATCGGTCCGAGCAGATCGATGCGGCCCACGCGCTCGGCCGAGAGGAACGAGGCCGGAGAGGTGGACTCGATGCCTCCGCCGAAGATGACCAGCAACACGATCAAGGAGAAGACCGCAGTGGCGAGGCCCGCCATGACGAGGCACCCGATGACCCAAGGGGAAGCGCGGTCACTCATCGACGGTCCGATCCGAGGCGAGTCGGCTTTCGTGGACCAATCCGACGACGGCGGCGTCGACCGGAGTCGAAGGATCGTCGAGGGCCGCGGCCGCCTCTCTCGCGCGAACGAAGAACACGTGGCTCCCTTCTCCCGACCTCGTCACATCCACCGCCACGACGCGCGCGCCGCGGGGCCGACCGTGCTCGTCGAGCACCTCCAGCCACAGTAGCCGTTGACCGCGCAACGCCTCGACCTTTGTGGTCGCGACAACCGTTCCGATGACTCGCGCGGTTTCCATGGCGCCGGTCAGAGGATCTCTTGACCGGCCAGATCGCCCCACCGGCCGGCGGCCAGCCAACGCGCGACCGCGGCGTCGGGCCGAGGCAGGAGCGTGGCGCCGATCCAGGCGTCGTGTTCGCGTGCTCTGCCTTCCGCTTCCGTCAGCGACGCCTCGACGGCGTCCTGCCGTCCGGCGAAGACGCCGAAGGCCCGTCCCGTGATTCCGCGCGCGAGATGCAGATGCAAGAGACGCGCGCTCGTCGCCTTGCAGCCGCGGTCCGCGGCATCCAGCGCCGCGGAGACCGTCGAGATCTCGAAGAGTCCGAGCGCGTCGGAGACAGACGCATCCAACTCGGCCCTGCTCGCCTGGAACGAAGCCGCCAGTCGAGCCACCGCGCGCAGGACATCGGGGTGCGCTTCGGCGAGGAAGACCCGGTCATGCGGTTGCGGCGCCAACTCCAGGCCGCGCCGATGCGCCGCGTCGACGTCTCCCACGGCGCCGCCGAGCACCACGAGAAATCGCCCCGGCGGGATGGGACTCGCGGTCACGATCTCGACCCGCCCCGCTTTGGTCATTCCGTCGATGAGCGCGACCCCTTCGTGGATCGAAGCGGTCTCGACCACGGCGATCGATTCGAAGGCGAGGGGACTCATCGGGGCAGCGCTCCTCAGACGATGCGAAAGGCGCCGGACAACGTGCAGCGCCGTCGGCGCGCGAAGTGTCTCGCCGAGGTCATACCTTCGCCGGTCGGACCCGCGATGGTGAACGAGGTCGAACCCTCGCCCCCCATGCCGAGACCGGCGTAGGACGGGGCGTTCTTGACGAAGATCGAGCAGTCGACCCGACGGGCCATTCGACTCAGGCGTTCGATGTCGCGGCCGTGCATGACCGCAGTGTGGCGGCAGCCTTTCTCGGCGGCGAGGGCGAGCTCCATCCCATCCTCGAACGATCGCACGCGCACGACCGGGAGGACCGGCATGAGCAACTCGGTCCAGACGAACGGGTGATCGCGATCGACTTCGGCGAAGAGCAGGCGGATCTCACGCGAGGGTCGCAGCCCGATCGCTTCCGCGATGCGCTGCGCGTCCTGCCCGATCCAGTCGCGGTTCACGCGCACCTCTCTCCGATCACGGCCGCGCGACTCAGACGGCGAGAGGACGAGCGCGGCCAACCGTTCGATCTGCGGACCGACGACCTCGTGTCCTCCCTCCGCGGCCATCGATGCCTTGAGTCGATCCGCCACGCTGGAGAGAACGATGACCTCTTTCTCGTCGCTGCAGATGATGTTGTTGTCGAGCGAAGCCCCCAGCACGACATCGCGTCCCGCGCGCTCGAGGTCGGCCGTGTCATCGACCAACGCCGGCGGATTGCCCGGTCCCGCCGCGATGACTCGCTTCCCGGTGCGCATCGCCTCGCGCACGACATCGGGACCGCCGGTGACGACGACCAGGGGCGCTCCTGGATGCTTCATGAGCGCTTGCGCCATTTCGATCGACGGCTCACTCAACGCGCAGAAGACCGGCGTGGGGCCGCCGGCCGCGGTGATCGCCGCGTTCATCGCCGTGATCATGTGGGCCGAGACCCTGCGGGCCAGCGGATGCGGACAGAAGACGACGCTGTTGCCCGCGGCGAGCATCCCGATCCCGTTGCAGAGAATCGTCTCGGTCGGGTTCGTGCACGGCGTGATCGCCGCGATCACTCCCCACGGGGCCAGCTCTTCGAGGGTGAGACCGTCGTCGCCGGTGAAGGCCGAGGCCGTGAGGTCTTCGGTGCCCGGAGTCTTCTCCGCCACGAGCAGATTCTTCAGGATCTTGTCGTCGATGCGACCGAGGTGGGTCTCTTCGACGGCCATGCGGGCGACGGTCTTGGCTTCGCGACGGCCGACTTCGCGCAGCGCGTCGATCCACTTGCGGCGGTCGGCGAGGGAACACTCTCGGATGGCGAGGTGGGCGCGACGGGCGGCCTGGACCGCCGCGTCCAAGTCGGCGAAGAGGCCGTGGCTGGGCGCGTCGCGCGCGGTGGCCGACCCGCGGTCGCGCGGCGAGACCGCGGGGACATCGAGACGCGCCAGGACGGCGCTCACGATCGCTTCGATCTCGTGGGGATCAGCGGCCATCGTCTACCGCCCTGCGCCGGATTTGCGATAGCGGACCTCGCCGCCTGCTTCGACCTCGTCGACGATCGCCACCAGCACGGCGTCGACCGGCCGATCCTGTGTCGTCTCGGTCAAACGCGCCGAACTACCACTCGTATACAGCACCACTTCGTCCGGCCCGGCGCCGAGCGCGTCGACGGCCACGACATGGCGGCCGACGCCCTGGAACGCGGCGTCCAGTTCCTCGACGAGCAGGAGGCGGAACCCTTCCAGCCGCGCGTCCTTGCGGGTGGCGACGACGGTTCCGCGAACGCGTCCGAGCAGCACGGGAGGCGGCCGGCCCTCAGGCCTTGCGCGCGCCGGCCGTCGCCTTTGCGCCGGTGACGGGTAGGGTCTCGTCGACCCCGGCGTGCGGCCGCGGGATGACATGGACGCTCACGACTTCGCCGACCTTGCTGGCGGCCAGGCTTCCCGCCTCGGTCGCGGCGCGCACCGCGGCGACATCGCCTCGCACGATCGCGGTGACATAGCCGCCGCCAATCTTCTCGTAGCCGACGAGCGTGACCCGGGCGGCCTTCAGCATCGCATCGGATGCCTCGACCATGGCCACGAACCCCCGGGTCTCGATCAGGCCGAGGGCCTCTTCCATGCACGCCTCCCCACTGACTTCTCGATGCCTAGAGTCTCCGCTTCATGAGCGGGCGGGAGCGTACTCCAGGCCGTCGATCCAGGGGCAAAGAAAATCCCCCATCGAGAGGGGTGCGGATCAAGCCTGGAGCTACGAGTGAACGCGAGCTTCCGTCGCAGGCTGATCGCATGGTCCGATCCGACAGGGGATTTTCTTGGTTCCCGATAGCCGCCGATGTCTCCCGGCGACCTCCAACGTCTCACCCTGTCGCAATCGGCGTTCCACTATCCCGCAAGGGTGCGGGCCTGACCTCAGGCGTCGCAACCCGTTGAAACGACGACGACCCGCCCAGTTCACCTCGAGGGCGATCGTGAGCGGGCCGTGCGAGAAGGCGCAGAACTCGGGTCAGATCCCCCAGAGAGGGATCCGACCGAGTGAGCCTGCGCGACAACGAATGGGCTCTACTGGACGCCGATGCTGGCGCTGAGGACCAGGCCACCCGAGTAGCCGGGATCGACGTCGACCACCGTCAGCGTGACTGTCTGCGGCGCCCCGGGCGCTTGGAAGACCAAGCCATCCGCAACTCCCCAGATGTCGGTGTACGCGGTTTGCGTGACCGTTCCCCCACTCACGCTGATCGCGAGCTGGTGTCCTCCGAGCGGATTGCCATAACGATCTGCGACCGACACCTGGAAGATCATCGAACCACTGACCGGCACGGACCCTTCGACGTTCAACTCCGACTTGTCCTTCGAGGCGGCGCTGGTCCGCAGGTTCACGACCAGTTGGTCGCCGACGGGACCGAAGCCGGTCGAGACCGTGACGGTGTCGGCCGCGCCCAGACCGTCGTCCGGGATGGTGTAGGAGTAGTCGCGATCCAGAGTGGAAGACTGATAGATCGCCTTCGCCATGCTCGCCGCGCAACCGTCGGTGCTCTCTTCTTCATTGCTGACCCGACCGTAATGCGTCGAGTAGTCGACCTCCGCCGGCAGGGAGAAGAAACCGTACTGATCGAGCACCTCCACGCGCAGCGGCAGCTGGGCGACGCCGTCGGCCGCAAGCGACACGAGCGGCGCCGAAGGCGAGAGGAAGGTCGCCGAGTACGGATCGTCGGCGGAGATGAACGTGACATCGGTCGAGAGCGATCCGCCCGAGGTCGACGCGGTGACGACGACGTATTCACAGGCGTTCCCTGTGCTGCGCCAGGTGGCGCCGCCCTGTCCTCGGGTCGTCTGTGTGCTGCCGAGACCGACGCTTCCTTCGACGAATCCCTTGTCTGCCGTGAAGTAGATGACCGTGCCGTCGCGGACAGGATTGCGATAGACATCGCTCGCGAGGATGACGAGTTCGTTCTCCTCGTTCACCGTGCCGCACGCCCCGACGTTGCACTTGTCGGCCCCCAGGCTCAGGTAGGCGGGAGGTCCAGCCGCCACGGCGATCGCCGTGTGGCTCGATGCCTGTGACCCCGAGCTCGCACGGACGACGATCGTCCCGGAGACGGTGCCGCTCTCCAGCGTGATCACGGCCGTTCCACTCGGGTCGGTGTTCGTGATCGCGGGTCCGACGACGCCGACGAAGCGTTCACCACCGCCGGGTCCATCGGTCATCGTGAAGGTCACAGGCACTCCGGAGCGCAGCGCCCGGCCGAGTGAGTCGTACAACCTTGCGCGTAGCACCGTCTGCTCGATGGCGCCCGTGCCGCGCACGCCCAGTTCCGCCATGTCCGCATCGAGCGCGACCCGCGCGACCGCCAGCGGCCCGCGCGGAACGTTGATCACGGTCTGGCAGGAAACACCCGCGCTGGTCACGGTGATCTCGGCCACGCCGTCGCTGTCGGAGTCGCCGAGGGTCGCTTGATACGTGGCGCGCGCGATGCCGTTCTGGGTCATGGCGCTGCCCTGACCGTCGACGCCGGTGATGAGTCCTTCGTCCACGCTGAATGTGACGAGGGTTCCGTCCGGCACCGGGTTGTGGGCGGCGTCGTAGACGTAGGCGGTGACGTCGCTCTCACTGTTCTCGCTCATGCTGGTGGAGTCGGAGAAGCACTCGATGGCATCCACCACGGCCGAGGCGATGGCGAAGGAAAGCGTGCGCGCCGAGGCCGACCCTGCGGTGATGCGCACTTCGACGGGACCGGCGCCTGAGCCGGAGCGGAGACGCGCCTGGGCAGCGCCGCTGGCGTCGGTGACGACGTGGAGGGGACCCCAGCCGGAGTTGTTCAGTCGCTCACCCTGATCCGGTCCGCTGATGATCTCGAAGCGGACCGCATACCCAGCGCCGATCGCCCGACCGAGCGCATCGAAGCCTCGTGCGGTGATGACCGCGTCCTCGACACCACCCACGCCCTCCATGGCCAACTGGGCGTGGTCGGACTCGACCTGGAGGGCGCTGATGTCGACGACGTCGACGGTGAGTGTGCGCAGCGTGGCGCCCGAGGCCGCCCGCACCTCGATCGGACCCGGCAAAGTACCGGCGACCAGGAGCGCGGTGGCGCGACCCGACGCATCGGTGCGCGCCGTGTACGCGCCGCCGACGGCGCCTTCGAACTTCTCGCCGCCGCCCGGGCCACTCACGATCGTGAAGACGACCTCGACTCCCGCGGGGACCGCGTCGCCGATGGCGTCGTAACAGAGCGCGGAGAACAAAACGTTGTCCTGGCCGCCGCTTCCGAGGAGCTGCATCCGGTCGGTGTCGGCGGTCAACGTCAGTGAGAGGGCGTTCGGGAGGCTGCGCAGGACCACCATGATCTCGTCGCTCCGCCCATCGGCGGTGGCCTTCACCCACACGGCGCCGGCCCGCGACCCCGCCGTGAGCGGAACGAAGACCTCGCCGTTGCTATCGGTGATGACGCTGACCGGCGCGATCGCCAACGCGGTCCAGGCACCGTTGCCGTCGGCGTCGTCCAGCAGGACATCGCCCGTGTCGAACCGTCCGTTCGCGTTGCGGTCATCGAAGCGCTCCCCCGCGACGACCTGCACACGCTTGCCCGCCAGCGGCTCGCTGTTGATGTCGTGCGCGCGTAGACGGACGACATGAATGGAGACGCCGTCGGCGTACCAGTTGTCGCCCTCGGAGGAGAGCTCGAGGCGTCCGGTCGGCGGCACCGCGACCAGGTCGATGCGCGTTTCGGCGTACCCATTCGTGGTGGTGGCGCGGATCGTGACCGGGCCGGCCGTGGCGCCTGCGGTGTAGATGACGCTCGCTTGGCCCGAACCGGACGAGGTGGTCGCGGTCGAGGTGATCGAACCGATCGCGTCCCACGCGCTGTTCGAGTTCTGATCGGTGAACGTTTCGCCGGGGCTGTAGTAGCCGTCGGCGTTGGTGTCGACGAACGGTTCACCGGCCACGAACTTCACGACCACGCCCGGCACGATCGCCCCGGCCCAGTCGCGGATCGACGTGCTGACCTCGGTCTGCGAAACGCCATCCGCCAACATCTGACGGACGTCGGTCTCGAGCGCGATCTGCAGATTGGTCGAGTGTTGCGTGATCGACAGTTCCGAGGAGACGCCGCCGCCCGTCGCCTTCAGATAGACGGCGCCGACGTTGGAGCCGGCGCGGAAGAGGAAGGTCGCCTGGCCGTTCGCATCGGTGGTGACGCTCGAAGGCGTGCTGCCCTCCCCGTCCCACTGCCCGTCGTTGTCGCGATCTCCGAGGCTGACGAGTTGGTCCGTGCCTGTCGTCCAGACGCCGTTGCCGTCGACATCGATGAACTTGTCGCCGGCGGTCAACGTGACCGGGATCGACGGGACGGGAGTCCGCAGGACCCCGCGCGTCATGCGAACCGTGACCGAGAGGGCCGACTGTCCATCCGCCGGCACGCCGGTCTGGCTGTTCGCCGTCGTGAAGGCGAGGCGAGTTCCGTCATCCGCGACGCCCTCGCCAGTCACCAACAAGACGACATATTCGACATCCCCGCCGACGCTGATCTTGAGCGTGACCTGACCGGAGTCGACCGACGTCGGGCGGAAGATGGCCGACGCCCAGCCGGCCGCGTCGGTGAGGGTCTCGGACTTGGAGAAGATGCCCGACGAAGAACCGAGCAGCTCTCCGAATCGGACCGACGCCCCGACGGCCGGAGTCCCATCCGAACGGACGACCCAGGCTCGCACCTCGGTGGAGTCGTTGGCGCCGAGGACGGAGTGATCCACCTCGACTCGGTCCAGTCGGAGATCGGTCGACGGATTCGGGTCCGTCGGCGAATCCTTCTGGCACCCGGCCGGCGCGAGGATGACGAGGAGAGTCAACGGAACGATGCGAAGCCAGCGCAGGGATGAGCGAGAAAACAAGGGAGACCTCCAGGAACCTCAGCCGCCTTGGAACCGCCTCGAACATTCCGATCGAACTGGTTGTTCAGGCTCGACTTGCCGGCACGATCCGACCGACGCATCCGTCCGTGGACGATGAGCGGCGGACGAGATGTGCATGCCCCTGGGTTCTCTTCGTCTCCGACCACCTCGAACTCCACAACAATTCGAGCAACCCGGTCCCCTGGAAGCACGGCGCCCGCCCCGGAAGACTCCGAGGCGGGCGGCGGGTGAGATCGCGCAACTCCCGGCGGGTCGCGCCCGGGCTCGGGATCGGCGCTAGGGGGTGACCACGGTCGGCCGCTTCACGTTCGTCGCCTGGCTCCCCTTCGGACCTTCCTGGACGTCGAATTCGACGACTTGGCCCTCCTCCAGCGTGCGATACCCATCTCCTTCGATGGCCGAGTAGTGGACGAAGACGTCCGGCTCGCCGTCACGTTCGATGAACCCGTAGCCCTTGCTCTGGTTGAACCACTTCACACGTCCGGTCATGAGCATGGAAAACTCCTCCACGCATCGCGTGGATCCCGAGGCGAGGCTTCCCGTCGAGCGGGAGGTCTCGGGGCGAGAGCGCGCAATGCTTGAACACCGACGACAAATCTTTCCTGGCGGTAGGGACCGCGCCCCGCGAACGGGAGCGCCTGAAGAGTGGTCGAATGGATCGCGTCGAAACGAGGCAAGAAAAATGGGGACCTCGGTCGTAGCCCGAAATCCCCGCTGTCACTGGCATGAGCGCACCCCGAACCGGTCTCGCACCGGAGGCGTCCTAGAGCGGCGCCTGATCCGATCCGAACCGCCGCGAGCGACGCGTTCTCAATCCCGCCGAAGCCTTCGCCCATGCAACTCGCTCCTCACACGTTCCGCACCGAATCCTAGGAACAGCATCTCGGGCTGTCAACGAACGAAACGGAGAGGCCGCCTCAGGGGAGCCATTGCTGGCCAAAAGCCGCCGGCCACTCGCGCAGCAAGAAGTTGAGACGCCCGATCAAGAGCGAGATGCGCGCCATGACGGTGAATCCGTAACTGGCCCCGAACGAGACCATGAGGAAGTAGATGCCGACCCGCGCGGTCACGCCGATGGCGCCCCGGTGCTCGGTGCTGAAGAAGAAGTAGACCAGGCAGGCGATGACACCGAAGACGAGGAGCACGTTACCGACCCACTGCGCCGCTGTCTCGTTGCCCGGCGACCCCGGCGCGAACGAAACCATGTTCGCGCGCAACTGCTCGACGAGATCTCCCTGCGCGAATCCGATCAACGACAGTCCGGAGTAGGCGCCGACCATCAGCCCGATCGGCCAACGGCTCAGCCAGGTGAGCGACGGGACGAATCGACTGAAGAGCAGCAACGCCAGCGTCAGCGGAATGACATTCCAGACGTCGCCCGCCATGAGCGGATTCCAGAGGTTCGGCAGCAGCACGCTGCGGAACTGCAGCGCCACGTAGTACCCCGCCGCCAATCCGACGAAGAGGTGCTCCGCGAACTTGTAGATGCGGTTGTCGCGGTAGAGAAAGCTCATGATCGCCAGGGTGAGGAGCCCGGCGATCGTCGACCCCACCTGGAGAGAAGTTTCGGGGCTCACGAGTGTCGCTTCTCCTTGACCCGCGCGAAGTAGATCACGTTGCCCAGCACGATGAAGAGGATGATGGCGAGATGGCCGGCCGATTGAGCGTCCATCCCGCTGGTGGCCAAGCCGGGCGCCCCGACCAGCTTCTCGTACTCCGCGGCGCCCGCGAGACCGCCGAGGAGACCGGTGAGCTGACCACTCTGGAAGTAGGGATAGTACTCGGGCGCGGAGACGGCGGTGCAGCCCGACACCATGGGCAAGTTGAACCGGCTGCGGACCTGCTGCACCCATTCCTTCGTGCCCGGATACCCGGCGGAGACAGCGACCAAGAGCGGCAGGTCGGCGAGCGATCGGAGATTTCGCGTCAACTCGAGATCATCCAACGAACGTCCACGCGAGTCGGTCGGATAGGCGGAACGCAGGTCGGTCCCGACCTGGACCATCACCACCTCGCGGCCTTCCTTGAAGCCGAGGTTGACGAAATCGACCCCCTCGACCTTGCCGAACTCCCCAACCGCAACGGTCTGCAGCGCGCGATCGACGAGAGGCGGCGCCGCCGGCCAGAGCGACCCCACGACGAACTTGATGTTCTTGCGGCAGAGCTGGCGGAGCGCCGCCTCCAGCATCGGTTGCAGCTCGGGCATGCTACCGGGATCGTAGTCAGCGGCGACGTAGACCACCGACCCGGCCGGCAACGCCTCGATGGTGTCGAAGAACCCCTGCGACTCTTTGCTCGGATAGATCGGGAGACCCACCGGACGGATGAGCGGCGCCGTCACCGCGAGGAGGACTCCGAGGTAGATGATCCTGCGGTCGAGATGTTCGAGTTTTCGCAACCACTCACCCATCAATCACTCCCCACCGAACTCTTCTCGATCCCCAGGATGATCTTGAGACTGGTCGCGATGGCGCCGAGCGCCGCGCCGATCAGGATCGCGCGTTTCCCGGCGTTGTTCGGGTAGTCCATGATCCAGCTCTGCAGTTGCGGCAATAGGTCGGAGATCGCGGCCCCCAGCGGCACGCGACCGATCATGACCATGACCGCCGCGATCGCGAGGAGTCCCGCCTCCACGCTCCGGATGCGAAACGCGCGGAACGCGGCCGACGCGATGTAGAAGGCGAGGAGCCCGAACATCGTTCCTTGCATCGGGACGTAGGTCCAGTTGTACATCCAATCGAAGGGCGAGCCGGGCTCGATTCCCCCGGCTGAGGCGCCCATCCCTGTCCAGACCGAAGCCGGGAGACACCCCAACAGCATCATCAAGAAGAGCCCCGCCAGCAGCGGAATGCTGTAGGCATGGTCGAGTTCGCGACGAGCCACCTTCTTCAGATTGATCCGCACGACGTTGGCCACGCCGAGCAAGATGGCGGCGGCGGCGACGATGACCGTCCAGCTCTGGAGCCGCTCCGAGATCGTCGTGACCCACGGGTGCGGCACGAAGAACTGGATGACCATGAAGCAACCGAAGAAGACGGTGAGGAAGACAGGGATCTCGCGGCGCACGTCGCTACTCGCTTTCTAGCGGACTTCGAACCACGAGACGAAGCTCGTGTCCCCCGCCGTCGCGAAGACGACGCCGACCAGGAGACACAAGATGAGGATCAGCTTCATCGCATCGGTCCCCTTCAGCGCCCCGACGACCATCGGTTCACGCGAGAGGTAGGCCGAGCTGGCGTAGAATTCCTCGCCGATCATCGTGTAGTCGCAGGCGACCACGAAGAACGGGAGTTGGTGCACGTTGGCGGTGCCGGCGATCTGCACCGCGCCGGTCGAGAGGCCCGTCTCCGCCAGCATCAGGCTCTCCGCGAAGAACGACCCCAGGAAGAGGTTCGCGGCGGGTCGCTCGCGCAACATGATGCCGTTGACCGCCGCGGTGAAGGCGAACTGCTCATCCGAGAGGTAGCGGATGTTGTCCTTGTCGAAGGCCTCCGGTCGCCCGACGTCCAGATAGCCGGCGCGCACCGTCTCTTCCGCCAGCGGCACGACGAACGGCTTCGAGACCGGGACGATGAGCGGCGTATCGTAGCGCGCCACCATCTTGGCCACGCTGTTCAGGATCACCATCGAGTAGATGGTCTGGATGTTGTTGGCGTCGTCAATCCCGGGGACGTAGAGGACCGACTTCCCCATCTCCGTCGCTCGACCGACCGCCTCTTCGATCGCGTCGAGCGCGGGGATCTTGCGAATGAAGAGCTGCTGGCCGCGGCGGGCGGCGTCGATGAAATAGAGGATCAAGAGCAGGAAAGTCCCGAGGATCAGCAGAACGTTGGAGCGTTCGAGATTGAACCACTGCGCGGTGGGAATCGCGCTGGTCACTCCGAGATCGCTTCGGCCGTCCACCCGATAGGAATAGGTCTGACTGCGCATCAGTTCCCTCGAGTCGCGATAGGTGAGTCGCGCGGCCGGAACCACCGCGATAGCGGTGAACGGCCCGCTCGGATTGGTGGAGCGTTCGATGCGCAACGAGTCGGCGCCGTTGCCGTCGTCCAGTCCCCAATGCAGATCGATGGCCGCCCCGCGATCATTCGGCGCGTCGACCGCGTGGAATGAGGTAATCGCCCGCGCGGAGCCGGAAGCCCCGAGCGTAGAGAGCAGGAGCACCGCCAGGCCGAGGAAGCCCGAGGTCGGCCGCGACCGGCTCATGTCTCGATCGCTTCCACATTCGCGCGTGGCAGCGTCGCCTCCTCGCCTTCCTGGAAACGAACGCGGAGCACCCGCACCTTCGCCTCGGTCTC
This sequence comes from uncultured bacterium, assembly GCA_964631125.1. GTDB lineage: Bacteria > Eisenbacteria > RBG-16-71-46 > CAIMUX01 > CAIMUX01 > CAZVYN01. The sequence goes on from CAZVYN010000004.1 coordinate 67,402, forward strand.
CAGCGGCTGAAGTTCGTGCGGCAACGCGATGACCTCGCCGAGACGCCCGAAATGAGGCATGCGGATGACGCGGATCGGACTGCCCAGGCCCAGCCCCTTCGGCTCTTCCTCCGCCGCTCGTTCGGAGAGCGACGCGCTCGTCAGCGGAATGACGATCTCGGGCCGCATCACGCCCGCGCGGATCTGCGTGGCGCCGTTGACGGAGACCTTCTTGCCTTCGAATCGCCGCAAGAGGTCGAACGTGCGCGTCGCCATCGACATCGTGCCGAAGCCTTCGGTCACGACCACCGTGACGCCGAGCTGCTCGTGTCCGGTGATCGCCACTCCGAGGTCGTACCCGAGGATGGCGCGGAGGTCCTGATCGTCGAGCCCGCCGACCACGATGGCCCGGATTCCCAACTCGCGCGCCTTGTCGATCGTGGCGCGATCGACCCGAGAGCCTCCGACGACGACCTTCCCTCGGTGTTCGGGCCGCAGACGATCCGGCGTCAGTTGCACGGAGGGATCATCGACCACCGTGACGAGGCTGCCGTAGACCTCTCCCCCCACGCCGAAGATGCCCTGGATGAAGGCGCCCTCGGCCTCGACAACGACCCCTTCGCCTTCGAGCACCGAGGTGACAACACCGTCGATGTAGGCCTGCACTTCGACCGGAATCGGAGGTTCACGCAGGATGACCTGCCCGGTCACGATCGAGACGCTCTCGACCTTGCCCGAGCAGGGCGAGAGGACCTTCGAGTTGAAGAGTCCGAAGAAACTGCGCGAGCGGGCGATGATCTCGTCCTTCTCGACCGCGTCTCCTTCCTTCTTCAGCATGTACTCGAGCAGGTCCTGCGGACTCACGCCGAGGATGCTCGCCGCCTTCACCGGCTGGACGTTACCGGGCAATTCGGTTCGCGCCACCACGGTCTCCGCCAGCACCGGCGTTCCCTTGCCGACCAGCACCTGACCTTTCAACGGCAGACGACGCACCTTCGAGATGCGAGTCCGCTCGGTCACCCGGAGCCCGGGGGTGTAGGCGTGGGCCACTCTCTCTCCTCCTGCTGCACTCCGTCAGCCATCGCGAAGCGCGGCGCAATGCGCCCGGCGCTCGTCACATTCGAATCGTCAGCCGCCCAGTGTCGTCGGATAGGCGTCGAGCGCGCGTCCCCATTCCTTCAGTCGACGGATCCGTTCGTCGGGCGCCTCCGGCAGGACGAAAGGCCGCCGCCCGCGCGCGTCGAAGATCAGGCCGACGACGCCTCCGCGCAACTTCGTCTCGAAGCGTTTGCCCTTCCCCGAGCCGAGGTCGAAGCCGGGCGCGAGCTCGATCGTCGCATCGATCGTCTCGCCCTGCGCGAGCGGCACGCGAAGCATGCTCCCGAATGGCGCCTCGATTTTCTGCACGCCGGTCGGCAGGTTCAGCGTCGCTTCCATGCATCGCTGGCCGTCCTTGGCGCGTCCGGTCGGCGCCACGGAGGATCCGAGCGGGATCAGACAATCCGCCACGAAAACGTCGGTGGCGGCGCGCATGTCGACCTCGGCCAGGACGCCGAGCTGCGGCATCATGAAGATGGAATCGACCGCCAGGTCGGTGATCCCCTCGGGCAAGAAGGCATCGAGCATCATCCAGGCCGCCTGGACCCTACGCGGCGCATGCGAGAGGACTCCGCCCGAGCCGACCAAGAGATCGAGTTCGCGCAGGTTGATCAGCGTCTCGCCCGACGAGGTCTGCTCGAAGGTGTCGGAGATGGTCCGTTCCTGCTGGATCCCCTTCAGTCCGACCGCGAGATTCTTGTGCTGTTCGAAGGCGAGCCGGAGCGCTTCGCGCGCGATCGCCTGTTCGATGATCAGTTCTTCCAATGTCTGCGGGATCGTCGTCGGCCGGATCATCTTGTTCTTGATCCGATTCCGCAGGTCGCCCTCTTCGATCGCGAACGGCACCCAGCGCATGATGTTCGCCAGCCCGGCCTCGGCCAACACGTTCGAGACCGAGTACGACATGCCGAGATTCGCGCTCACCGTGCGATTGAAGACATGCTGGAAGACGCTGAAGACGTCGGTGGTGGCGCCGCCGATGTCGACGCCGACGACTTCGATCTTCTCGCGCTCCGCGATCTTCTGGATGATGTTCCCCACCGCGGCGGGGGTCGGCATGATCGGCGACGGTGACCAAGTCATCAGCTTGCGGTAGCCCGGCGCCTGCGCCATGACGTGCTCCATGAACAGGTCATGGATCTTGTGACGCGCCGGCATCAGATTCTCGATCTCCATCGTCGGACGGATGTTCTCCGTCGTCTCCAACGAGGTCTGCGTCCCGAGACGTTCCCGAACCTCGGGGATCGCCTCCTGGTTGCCCGCGTAGATCACCGGCAACTTGTAGTTCTGGCCGAGTCGCGGCTTCGGGTCGGCCGCTGCGATGATTTCGGCCAACTCGACCACATGCGTTTTCGCCCCGCCGTCGATCCCACCCGAGAGCAGGATCATGTCCGGCCGGAGGTCGCGGATCCTTCGAACCTTTTCGTGCGGGAGACGACCATCGTTCGAGGCCACGATGTCCATGACGATCGCGCCCGCCCCGAGCGCGGCGCGTTCGGCGCTCTCGCCGGTCATCGATTTGACTACGCCCGTCACCATCATCTGGAGTCCGCCGCCCGCGCTGGAGGTCGACAGGTAGAGGTCGACCCCTTCGTTGCCGACCTGCGGCGTGATGATGCGCTCGCCGTCGAGGATCTTGCGACCCGCCAACTCCTCGATCTCCATGATGGCGTTCAAGACGCCGCGAGTGACGTCCTCGAAGGGCGCCTCGACCGTGGTCGGAGCCTCACCTCTCACCTTGAGGCGGTAGGTGTCGCCCTCTTTCTCGATCAGGATCGCTTTCGTCGTGGTCGAGCCGCAGTCGGTCGCCAAGATCGACTTCAGCTCCTTCTTCTCATCGGCCATCGCTGTTCCTCACCGTCATCCCTGATCTCCTCGGCGACGGCCGAACCATCGCCATCGTCCACCCCGGGGTTTCTCGGCATCCTGCAAAACACGAGTCTCGGCGCGGCGCGTGTTCTCGGCTTCTCGCTCGTCCTGATCGAGCTCCTCGATCCGGAGCAACAACCGCTCGACGCTTCCTCGGTCTTCGAGCAACACGACGAATCGGTCGTAGTACGCCACGTTCAGAACCGACTTCACGAATGGCTCGAAGAAAACCAACGCCTGGCTCCCCATGTAGCTGAGCGGCTTGCTCGATTCGAGGAAGAAGATCGCCGGGGCCGTGAGCCGCATCCGCACGATCCGCGTCGCGACCTGCGTGAAGATCTCCTCGTCGCTCAGCCGGGCGGGCGTCCCGATAGCAGACGGGTCGGCCGAACCTGTGGTCGATGACTCCTTCACGCGCGCCGGCCTTCGTACCAGACCGCTCGAACTCCGAGGGCCGCTCGGACCTTGGCGATGATCGCCGTGCGATCACCTCCGTCGAAGAGCAACCGGACGGCGCGGTACGGCTCCAGCCAGCTCCGATCGCGGTACGGACTCAGGGTCATCCCGCGTGAGTCGACTTCGACCCGGCGGAAGGAAGACCAGGGTCGCGTCGTGCGCGAACCGAGCGCTCGCGCGACTTTCACGCCGTCTCCATCCAGCTGATATCGAGTTGGCAGGAAGAACCCTTCGAGCGAGAGGAAGAGGACGACGAACCCGAAAATGCCCCAAAAGCCGGAAGCGGTCGTGATCGCCAGTCCGGCCGCGAGTATAAGGAGCACCCCCAAGACCAACAACCCCGCCCCCCTTCGCTCACGGAAGGGATGCGAACGCCAGACGACTTCGGGCTCATCCGAGTGCTGGGCATCCACGTCAGGACTGACCCGCCTCCAACTCCGCGACGAAGGCTCGGTACGCCTCCGGCGTGAGGAGCGCGTCGACCTCGCTGGAGTCCGCCGGACGCGCGCGGATCATCCAGCCCTCTCCATGCGGATCACGATTGACGAGCGTTGGATCCGATTTCAATCCCCCGTTGACCGCGCTGACCGAACCGTTGAGCGGACTGAACAGCTCGCTCACCGCCTTGACCGCCTCGACCGAGCCGAACGGCGCCATTTGAGTGAGAGCCGTCCCGACGGCGGGCACCTCCACGAAGACGATGTCTCCGAGTTGTGATTGCGCGAAGTCGGTGATCCCGATGACCACATCGACTCCGTCGCGTCGGACCCACTCGTGCTCTTTCGTGTAGCGGCAGTCGTCCGGAACCATCATCCCTCCTCGGCCTCTTCGTTCAGCGGTGTGAAGCCTGCTTGTAGAACGGCGCTTCGACGATTTCGATCGCGACCTGCTCACCGCGCACGTCGGCCGAGAGTCGGGTCCCCGGGGAACTCTCCGTCGGCGGAACGAAAGCAAGCCCGATGCCCCGCTCCAAGCTGGGCGAGTAGCCCGCACTGGTCACACGTCCGATCTCCGTCCTGGAATCCCCGCCGCGCAGGACAACCTGTCCCTTGCGCACGAGGCGTTGTCCTTCGACCACGAACGGCGCTAACGTGCGCGTCAGTCCTTCGCGTTTCTGTTGCTCGAGCGCCGCCTGACCGACGAAGCCGGGCTTCGCGAGCTTGACCGTCCACTGGAGCCGCGCTTCCAGCGGCGTGACATCGAGGTCCAGTTCGTTCCCGTAGAGGCAGTAGCCCATTTCCAACCGGAGCGTGTCGCGACAGCCGAGCCCGGCCGGCGTCGCTCCCAACGGCCCACCGACGTCGAGGATGGCGCGCCACAGTTCTGGAAGTCGCTCGGCCGATGCGTAGAGCTCGAAACCGTCCTCCCCCGTGTATCCATTGCGCGAGACGACGACATCGTCGATCTCGAAGAGCTTCGTGCGCTGGAAGCCATAGTAAGGAACCGCGTCGAGATCGCCCGCCGCGTGGGGCGCAAGCGTCTCTTGGGCGCGAGGTCCTTGGAATGCGATCTGTCCGAGCGCTCCACTCAGATCTCGCGCCTGGCAAGGCGCCCCGGCCCACTGCGAGCGGCGTTCCGTCAGCCAGGCCCAGATCCTCGCGCTGTTGCCCGCGTTGACCACGACCCAGACACGATCGTCGAAGCGATAGACCGTGACGTCGTCCAGCACGCCGCCGTCTTCGCGACACATCGGCGTGTAGAGCAGGCGGCCGGCCGAGAGCTTGGCCAGATTGTTCGTGATGAGCGAGTCGACGAAGGCGACCGCCCCCTCGCCGGTGACCTCGTAGCGCGCCATGTGCGAGACATCGAAGAGCCCGGCCGCGCGACGGACGGCGTGGTGCTCCGCCACGATCCCGGCCGCGTACTGAAGCGGCATTTCCCAGCCGTTGAACGGCACCAACTTCCCGCCCAACGCCTTGTGTTCGGCGGCCAGCGGAGTTCTGCGTAGCTCTGTCATGCGCGATCGATCATCGCGTGGCGGTCCGTTCGTCGGTCATCGCGTCGAAATCTCCTTGGAGAGTTTGGAGGCGCGAACGTTAGCCGCGCGCCGCCGGCCCGTCAACGGACGGTCGGGGATAGACGCCGGAGCGCCGTCGAACAACTCAGCGAGGGCTCGACCGGTGTGAGAAGCGCCAACGCGCGCGACCGCCTCGGGCGTGCCCGCGGCCACGAGCCGTCCGCCTTCCTCTCCCCCTTCGGGGCCGAGGTCCAAGATCCAATCGGCGGTCTTGATCACATCCAGGTTGTGCTCGATGACCAGGACGGTATTGCCGGTCTCGATGAGACGGCCGAGCACATCGAGCAACACTCGGATGTCCTCGAAGTGCAGCCCCGTCGTCGGTTCGTCCAGAACGTAAAGGGTTCGACCGGTTGCGACTCGCGACAACTCCGTCGCGAGTTTGACCCGCTGCGCCTCGCCGCCGGAAAGCGTCGTGGCGGACTGACCCAACTGGAGATACCCGAGCCCCACGTCTCGGAGCGTCCCGAGCTTTCGGTGGAGAGCCGGTATCCCGCCGAGCAATTCACACGCTTCTTCCACGGTCAGATCGAGGATGTCCGCGATCGTCTTTCCCTTCCAGGCGACCTCGAGGGTCTCCTGGTTGTAGCGACGCCCGCCGCAGACCTCGCAGCGAACGTAGACATCCGCCAGGAAGTGCATCTCGATCTTGGTCATGCCGTCGCCGCGGCAGGCCTCGCAGCGCCCGCCCTTCACGTTGAAGCTGAAGCGACCGGGCGCATAGCCGCGCACCTTCGCCTCCGGCAGACGGGCGAACAGATCTCGGATGTCTCCGAAGGCGCCGGTGTAGGTGGCAGGGTTCGAGCGCGGCGTGCGACCGATCGGCGATTGGTCGATCTCGATCAACTTGTCGAGATGTTCGGTTCCGCTCAACGACCGGTGCTTGCCGGGTAGCGGCCCGCTCCGGATCAGGGCCCGCGTCAGCGCTCGTGTGAGGATCTGATGGACGAGTGTGCTCTTTCCGCTGCCGGACACGCCGGTCACGCAGACGAGACAGCCGAGCGGAATCTCGATCTCGATCTCGCGCAGATTGTGTTCCTGCGCCCCTTCCAGCCGAAGGACCTTCCCGCTCCCCGCGCGCCGCGTGGTCGGGACGGCGATCTCACGCGCGCCGGATAGGTACTGGCCGGTCAGCGACGCTGGATTCGCGAGGATCTCCGACGGTTTTCCGCTTGCGACGATCTCGCCCCCATGCTTTCCCGCGCCCGGCCCCATGTCGACGAGGTGATCGGCCGCCATCATCGTGTCGCGATCGTGCTCGACGACCACGACCGTGTTGCCGAGATCGCGCAAGCGGAGCAGCGTGTCGAGCAGCTTCTGATTGTCGCGATGATGCAGCCCGATCGACGGCTCATCCAAGATGTAGAGCACGCCAACCAGTTGCGACCCGATCTGTGTGGCCAGGCGGATGCGTTGCGCCTCGCCGCCGGAGAGCGTGACGCTGGCGCGGTCGAGGGTCAGGTAGCCCAGTCCGACGTTCTCGAGGAACCACAGCCGATCGCGGATCTCCTTCAGGATCGGGCCCGCGATCGTGAGCGAGCGCTCATCCGGCGCCAGCGAATCGATCGCTGCGAGCGCCGTCCTCACCGACAGGCTGCTCCAGCGGTGGATGCTCCACTCGCCGATCTTCACCGCCAGGCTCTCCGGCTTGAGGCGCGCGCCATCGCAGGCAGGGCAGGAGCGAGAAGACATGAACTTCTCGATCCAGGCGCGAACCTCTTCGGAGTCGGTCTCTCGGTAGCGCTTCATCAACGACGGGATGACGCCGGTGTATCGCGTCTTCCAACGGACCTCTCCCCGCTCGCCACGATGGTGGACCTCGAGCTCCTTCCCATCGAAACCATGGAAGAGGACGTGCGTGACCTTGGCCGAGAGTTTCTTGAAGGGCGTGTCGAGTGAGAACTTCAATCGTTTGGCCAGACCCTCGAGGATCGAAGAGTGCCAGGATGCTTCGGCGCCGCGGTAGACCGCCAGCGCGCCCTCACGAATCGAGAGACTCTCGTCCGCCACCAGGAGGGTTGGATCGACTTCTCGCAACGTCCCTAGCCCCTGGCACTCGGGGCAGGCGCCGTAAGGACTGTTGAACGAAAAGTTTCTCGGGTGGAGAGGATCGAAGCTGAGTCCGCAGTCGGTGCAGGCCGAGGCCTCGGAGAAGAGCGCTTCGGTCCCGGCCTCGTCCGTGAACCGGACGACCCCAGAACCGAGCTTCAGCCCGGTCTCCAACGAATCGACGAGTCGTTGTCGGCGCTCGGGCCTGATCTCGATACGATCGACCACGGCCTCGATGGTGTGTCGACGAGTCTTCGCCAGCGCGGGGATCTCGTCGTCGATCGAGGCGACGACGCCGTCGATCCGCGCGCGCAAGAAACCCTGACGACGGAGATCCTCCAGCTCCTTGCGGTGCTCTCCCTTCCGACCGTCGATGATCGGCGCGAGGATCAGGCCGCGGCGACCCACGTGATGGGAGAGCAGGTGCGCGGTGATCTCGTCGACCGATTGTCGCGCGATCTGCTTTCCGCACTTCGGGCAGTGCTGGATCCCGACTCTCGCGAAGAGCACACGCAGGTAGTCGTAGATCTCAGTCGTGGTCGCGACGGTCGAGCGCGGATTGTGAGAGCCGCCGCGCTGTTCGATCGAGATCGCGGGCGAGAGCCCTTCGATCCGGTCGACGTCCGGCTTCTCCATCTGACCGAGGAACTGACGCGCATAGGCGGAGAGCGATTCGACGTAGCGTCGCTGGCGTTCGACACGCTCTACGCGGAACGCCAGCGACGACTTGCCCGATCCGGAGACGCCCGTGAGGACGATGAGAGCATTCCTCGGCAGCGTCACCGAGACGTTCTTGAGATTGTGCTCGCGCGCGCCCTCGATAACGATCCGATCCACGTCCCGACCTCCTCGGACCCTCTCCACCGTGTTGAAAACCTCATGGGAGGGCGCGCAGGATAACATGCTCTCTCCGGCGCAACAGAAACGGGCGGCCGCTCCTGTTGGAGCCGCCGCCCGTTCGATGTCCGAGATCTCGGGAGCTTACTTCTTGCGACGGAAGCGAGCGAGTCCGAGTCCGACCAGGCCGGTGCCAAGCAGCAGCATCGTGCCGGGCTCCGGAACTGGATTCGAGCAATCCATCATGCCCTGCCGGTCCAGCCTCGAGGCGCGGTACCAAGTGGCCGTATCCGATTGGTTGACCGACGCGGCGATGAAGCCGTCCATCGCGACCTTGGCGGCGTTGCTGAGCCCGGTCTGGTACACGAAGGAGCCTTCATAGGCAACCGACCAGATGGCGACCTGCAGCCCGAGACGCTGCGCCCCGTTGTTGACGGTGTCGCCGTAGTTGCAGACCAACCAGGCAACCCGGTCGTAGTTGACCCGGCCAAAGTTGTTGGTCGCCCAGCCTGTGCCGTCCGCCAGCGGATCGACGTAGTACTCCGCCGGATTCGACGGAACGTGTCCGTACAGGTCGATGCAATAGACTCGTCCGAGGTTGACCTCGTCCGCTTCCGTGTTGTCTGGCGGGTTGTCAACGTCTGGACCGAGGAACGCATCGTACCCGCGCGCCTGGTAGTTCTTGTCAACGCCGAACCACTTCGCTTTGAAGTTGTCAATAACATTGGGGTCGAAGGCGACCCATAGGCCAGCGGCATGAGCGGGAGCATTCAGTCCCACGAACGCCACCAGCGCAAGGAGCACAGCCGATTTCGAGCGCATGGTGTACCTCCGTAAACAATTCTGGCTTCTCACTGTCGGACTCGTTCTCGGCCGAAGGAACCTCTGTCCCTACCGCTCTGGCGACCTCTCGAGTCTAGTTCGAACCGCTCGACCCTGCACCACTCATTTGTGGGGACGGTCAAAATTCTTTCGAACACCCGACCCGGACTCGTCCAGTCGCGAAGGTCGAGACTCCCCCAGAGTGAGTTGCAAGAACGCCGTGAGAGCTGCTGGCCCCTCACCGGTCTGTTGCCCCATCCGCTCCGTTTCGACAGATGCCGACCCGGGTTTCCTGAGCAACGCAGCGACGGCTGCCCCTGCACTGACTAACTGGTCGTCCCGCTCGTCCCCCCGATCCGTCGCTCGCTCACGCGGGCTCGCCGGTTCGGAGGTTCTAGAGAACGTCTGTTGAACACAGAGCGATGAACACAGAGCGATGAACACA
>CAZVYN010000004.1:77073-104142 GCA_964631125.1 uncultured bacterium
GGTTCTAGAGAACGTCTGTTGAACACAGAGCGATGAACACAGAGCGATGAACACACAGCGACGAGCAGGCCGCAACCCCGCCCGGCACTTGTTGCAATCGCTGTCGACAATAGCCGACACCACCCGAAAGGTGTCAACGCGGTTTTTCGCTATCCCATGAAAACTGCGTTCATTCGTTCCGGAGCGCCTCGATCGGATCGAGACGGGCAGCCCGCCAGGCAGGGTAGAGCCCGAAGAACAGCCCGATGGCCGCCGAAGTCCCCAGACTGGCAAGTGTACCGCCCGTGCTGATGGCCAGAGGGACGTGAAAGCCTGCCCCGATCGCGGCCGCCAGAGCAAATCCGAGCACCAACCCGAGCAGTCCCCCGGCCGACGTCAAGGCGACCGCTTCAGTCAAGAACTGAGCCGAGATGTCTTTCCGCCGCGCCCCGAGTGCGAGGCGGATTCCGATTTCTCGGGTCCGCTCGTGGACCGAGATGAGCATCATGTTCATCACTCCGATTCCGCCGACGAGCAGCCCGATCGACGAGATCACCAGCGTGACGAGAAAGAACGCGCCGGTCACTTGCTGGTAGAGATCGAAGAGGCTCTCTTGCGAGGTGACGCCGAAGTCGTTCGGGTCCTGCGCGGCCAGGCCGCGTCGGCGCCGCAGCAATTCAGTGAGTTCTTCACGCGCGGCCTCGGCCCGATCGGGCGCGGACGGCCTCACCACCACGTAGGTGATCGCGTCGCCGAGATCCATCACCCGCGCAACCAACGGAAGCGGCGTCACCGCGACGTCGTCCATACTCTGTCCGAGGAACTTCCCCTTCTCCTCCAAGAGACCGACCACCTGCATCCGGCGTCCCTCGATCTGGACCCACGCGCCGAGCGCCCCCCCATGCGGGAAGAGCTGCGTCGCGGGCGAGTGGCCCAGCACGCAGACCGGAGCGGCGTGTCGCACCTCTTCCCGAGTAAAGAACCGACCCTGCGCGGGCTCCCACGAGTTCGCATCTGGAAACTGTTCCGTCGCCCCGATCCACGCGAGATACGGGGTCTCCGCGCCCGCGAAACCGACCCGGCCGAGCTCCTTGATCTCAGCCGAGACCGCCCGCACGGACGGACAGGCCTGCAGTGCTTCGGCGTCGCCGGTCGTCAGGTCTCGACGCCGGGCGACCGGGCTGTCGTCGATCTGGAATCCAGCGTCTTCCTTCGAGACGTAGAGGACGCCCGAGCCGAGCGCGGCGATCTGTTCTTTCATCGATCGTCCGATGCCCGTGATCACCGTGGACATCGCCACGACGGTGGCGACTCCGATGAGGATCCCGAGGACGGTGAGCAGACTGCGTAGTTTGGTCGAGAGCAACGCGTCCATCGCCATGCGCAAGTTCTCGGTCAGGAGCCCGCCGCGAGTGGGAGGAAGCATCGAATCAGCCCTCGTGGCGAAGCGCCGCGATCGGGAGGAGCCGACTCGCGCGATGCGCCGGGTAGATACCGAAGAAGAGCCCGACCGCGGAGGCCAGGACGAGACCGGTGACGACGGACCACGGCTGCACCGCGGCCGGCAGCGGAGTCGTCCCGCGCACGAGAAGCGCACCGGCCACGCCGAGCAGCACGCCGATCCCGCCGCCGGCGGCCGAGAGAACGACCGCCTCCACCAGGAACTGGAGCACGATGTCGCGCCTGCGAGCCCCGAGCGCTTTGCGCACGCCGATCTCGCGTGTCCGCTCGGTCACCGCCACCAACATCACGTTCATGACGACGATGCCGCCGACCAGGAGGCTGAGGGATACGACTCCCACGAGTAGCCCGAAGATCCATCGGGTCGCATTGGCGTACAGATCGAAGAGTTGCGCGTCGGTCACGACATCGAAGTCAGGCTTTTCCCACGGCGACAGTCCACGCCGGATCTTCAACTGCAGCATCGCCTCGTCCTGCGCCTCGGTCATCCGATCCGGATCACTCGCTCGGATCAGGATCTCGACCGACCCCCGGCCGCCGAACTGCTTGCGCAGCGTCGAGACCGGAACGAAGACGAGGTCATCGCGGGACTCACCGCCGCCGCCGCCGCGGCTGTCCAACACTCCGACGACCCGATAGCGGTGTCGCCCGACTCGGAGTTCCTCTCCCACCGGGTCTCTCCCGTCGAAGAGTTTCTCCCGGATGCCGTCGCCCACCACCGCCACCGCACTGCGCGCGTCGACGTCGCTCTGCGCGAGATGCCGTCCGCCGGCCAACGGCAGGTCGCTCACCTCCGCGTAGCCGTCCCCGACCCCGGAAACCCTCACCTGATCGGCTCGACGTGTGCGGACGCGCAGCGAAACCCACCGATCGACCCTGGGCACGACGGCGGACGCGAGGCTCAGGTGTCCGGCCAGGTACTCGGCGTCATCTAGCCGGAGATCGGGGCGGGCCTGGGCGGCCAAGTACGACTCGAGGTCCATGACCAGGCCGATCTTGGTCAGAGAGAAGACATCCGACCCGGTGGAACGCACCTGGTCGGCGACGAAGAGATCGAGACCGTGGATGACCGAGACCACGATGACGACGGAGAGGACGGCGACGACGTTGCCGAGAACGGTCAGCAGTGAGCGAAGTCGATTGGCCCAGAGCGTCTCCAACGCCAAGCGCAGAGCGTCACGAAATGGCACCCGCGCCTCCACCCGTCACGGGCCGGATCCGTTCGTCGCTCTCGATCTTCCCGTCGCGCAACCGCAGGATGCGATGGGCATGACGCGCAACGTCTTCTTCATGCGTGACGAGGATCACGGTTGCGCCGCCCGCGTGAATGCCCCGGAAGAGCGCGAGAATCTCCTCGCCGGTCACCGAATCCAGATTCCCGGTCGGTTCGTCGGCCAGGATGAGGCCCGGGCGCGTGACCAGAGCGCGGGCGATCGCGACCCGCTGGCGCTGCCCCCCGGAGAGTTCCGTCGGCCGATGACGCGCCCGGGCCGACAACCCGACGTCCGCGAGCGCCGCGTCGACTCGCGCCCGTCGCTCCGCGCGAGCGACACCGGCGTAGACGAGGGGAAGTTCGACGTTGTCTCGCGCCGTGGCGCGCGCCAGGAGGTTGAACGTTTGGAAGACGAATCCGATCTCTTGGTTTCGGATACGCGCCAGTTGGTCCTCGTCGAGCGCCTCGACCGCCTGCCCGCGGAGGAAGTAGCGCCCGCTCGTCGGTGTGTCGAGGCATCCGATGAGGTTCATGAGCGTGCTCTTCCCGCTGCCGGAAGGGCCCATGATCGCGAGGTACTCGTTCCCGCCGATCGAGAGATCCACGTCGTAGAGCGCGCGGACTTCCTCACCGCCCACTCGATAGACCTTCCCGATTCCCTCCAGGCGGAGGAGCGGCTCGCTCGTCGCCATCGGTATCGGTCAGGAGCCTGACGAGCCGGACTCTCGTCGAGTCGAAGCGCGCCGCTCTCGTTGCAGTCGGTCGCCGTCTCGCAGATCCCGCAAGACCTTGTACGGTCCGGTCACGACGCGGTCCTCGACGCTGACCGCGCCGATCACTTCGACGAACACGTCGCCGCGGAGGCCGAACTTGACGGGAACGAAGTGAGCCTCTCCGTCACGATCGAGGAAGAGTCCCTCCACCAGATCACTCTTCCCGACCCCGAGCGTGTCCTCGCGCTGCGCGCCGGAGGCCCGGGAACGACGGCGGCCACTGGTAGCGGTCTCGGCGCGTTCCCGCCGCCAACGCTCGACCACCGCGGACGGCTGCGCGACCAAGGCCTGGATCGGAACCGAGAGCGCGGCGTCGTTACGGCCGGTCATGATCTCGACATCCGCGCTCATTCCCGAACGGAGGGCGCCGAATTCTTGATCGATGCGCACACGAACGGGAAAGTAGATCGCCGTGCTCTGCCCGCTGGAGGAACGGCGGCCCGACTGACCGATGGACTCGACCGTGCCGACCAGGCTGGTGTCGGGCAACGCGTCCAAGAGCACGCGCGCGGACTGTCCGACCACGAGGCTGGTCACGTCAGTCTCATCGACCTCGGCCTCGACGACCATCGTGTCCAGTTCCGCCAGGCTCAAGATCACGGTGCCTGGATTGTTCATCGTGCCGGTGATGACGTTCTCACCCACCTCGACGTTGAGCAGCGTGACCACGCCGTCGATCGGGGCGACGAAAACCGTCTGTCGCAGGTTCTGCTCGGCCTCGTCGAGGGACGCGCGGAGACTGTGCACGTCCTCTTGCGCGGCCTCGAGACGCGCGGCATCGACGTCGGCCTGATTGCGGGACTCTTCGATCTCTGCTTCGGAGATGAGCCCTTGGGCGAAGAGCCGCTCTTTGCGCTCGAGCACCTGCTTCGAGAGCGCGACATTGGCCTTCGCGACGAGCAGGTTGGCCTGCGCGGCCTCCAGATGCGCGCGAGTCTGCGCCGCCGCCGACCGGTACCGATCGCTCTCCAGGCGCAAGAGCACTTGCCCGCGGCGAGCGCGATCCCCTTCTTGCACCGAGAGCTCCGTCACCCGCCCGGTCACGTTGGAGGAGATCTGGAGCACCTTCGCCGGCTCCACTTCGCCCGGCGCCCGCACCCAGGATTCCAGCCGGCGTGTCGCGATCTGCTCGGTCCGCACCTCTTTCCCTTTGGTCTTCTCGCGGGGACGCAGAGCCGCGAAGACGAAGAGCCCGAGCAGCGCAACGCCGACGAGCGAAAGTGCAATGGCGGGGCCTCGTCGCAAGAACTGTCCTCCTGAACGCTAGTTCGCGCGCCCGCGCGCCTTCTCCAGCGCCGAGTGCGCCTGACGGAGATTGATCTCGGTCTCGACCAGATCATTGCGCGCGCGCGTCAGCTCGACCTGGGCGTTGTTCCACTCGAGGAGCGTTCCGCCGCCGCTCTCGTAGAGCGCCTGCTGGAGCCGGACGCTCTCCTCGGCGAAGCCTACTCCCTCTCGCGCTGCGCGAATCCCCTCGACCGCGTCGGTCAGATCGAGGAGAGCCTGTCGCACGTCGAGCGACACCTGCAGTCGGAGTTCTTCCAGCGTGCGCTCCTCCTGCCGGCGCGAGGCCTCGGCCTGCTCTATCGCGGCCTTCGTGCTGAAGCCGTCGAAGATGGGAACGTCGAGTGCGAGACCGAAGGCCCAACGATATTCGTTGCCGAAGTCGCCGAAGAGATCCGCGATTTCGTCCTCTTGCTTCCCGTACGAGTAATTTCCTCCGATGGACGGCCATCGGCGCCACCGGGCGGCGGTCTCAGAGATTCGCGCGGCTTCGAGCGCGGTGCGAGCGCGGAGGAAGTCGGGACGATGCTCGAGCCCCTCCGCTACGAAGGCCGCCTCGTCGAACTCGAGCGATGTGTCGGGAAGCGCGCCCGGTTGCTCGATCTCGAGCGGCGTGTCGAGTGAAATCGACAAGAGGACGGCGAGGTTGGCCCGCTCCTGCTCGATCGCGTTGAACGCAGCGATCCGCTCGCGCTGCGCGCTGGCATGACTGACCTGCGCTTGGAGTACGTCGGTCCTCGCCACTGATCCGAGTTCGTAGAGAGCGCGGGCGCGCTCGAGCTGCTCGCCGGAGAGATCGCGCGACCGCTGTCGCACATCGGCCAGCGCCTGCGCGCGGATGAGCGAGTAGTACTGGCTCTGCACGAGGAAGACGAGGTCCTGCTCGGCGTCTTCGACGGAGTAGTCGGCCGCGACGATCCGGCGATTCGACTCCGCCACTCCGTACCACTGGGCCGGATCGATGACGTTCAATCGACCGCCGACCCCGAGTTGGTAGCTGTCCGACGACGACGTCCGGTTCGCGGTGCGGACCTCGCCGGTCGTGAGATCAACGCGGGAGTCGCGATAGCGCGACTCTGATTGGTTGTAGTCCACCGAGCCCGAAAGCGAAGGGAGCAGACCCGAGAGGGTCGACTTCCGCGACGATCTCGCCTGCGCCGACGTCTCCCGGAACCGCTGGAGTCCGAAGTTTTGTTGCTTCGCGATCCGCACCAGCTCTTCCAACGAGAGCGGAGTCGAGAGGTCGACATCCTCCACGACCTGTGCGATCGCCCGGGCGGGCGCCGCAACTTGCCCGACGGATGTCAGGATGAGCGCCAAGACCAATCCGACCGCACCCGACCCCATTGACGTCTCGCGAGGAGACTGCGCCGCCGTCCGCGCTTCCCCTCTCACTCCCCTCCGCATCGCGTTCCTCCTGCTCTGGATGTACCGACGATCAACTCGGACCTTCGTCGGCGGTACGAAGGCAACTCTCGTGCGGTTCCGTCCTCATCCGCGTTCCGACCCACGCCCGGACGCGGGTGAGTCGAAGGGAGAGCGCAGCCTACGCGAACGGGTCGGACGCCGAAAGCCGGTTCCGGTCGGTTCGTCGGCGCGCCTCACCCGGCGAAGAGCGGCCCGAATGGGGCGTCGATGACTCCGATCGTCACTTTCGATCGAAACGGAACGGAAGCAGCACGGTGGCTGCCACCGCGTGTCCTCCCTCTCGCGCCGGATGGAAGCGCCAGCGCGCGGCGGCCTCGAGCGCCGCCGAGACGAGCGCGCGTTCCGGTTTGATTTCATCCGGCCCGGCCGCCAGCTCGACCCGGGTAACTACGCCCGTGCTGTCGATCCATGCGCGCACTGACACCGTGGTCGTGCGCTTCGGTCGAGTTCCCCCCTCGAGCATGGCGGGGACGACGAACGTCGGTTCGGGGTCGATGCGGTACGGCGCGGTCGCTCCACTTCCGGCGCCGGCGCCATTTCCCGGGCCTTCTCCGTCCCCTCCCCCTCCGTTCGGACCCGGGTTGCGCACATCCGCACCGTCGCCTCCGTCGCGCGCGGAGGTGGGGATGTCGAGAGGCTCAGGGAACGAGGCGGGCGCGACGGTGCCCGTGGCCTCGAGCGGCGAGGGGACGGAAGCTTCGCGCAGCGAGCGCGCGGCGGCCTGACGGTTCGCTTCGAGCCAGCGAGCCTGCCGCTCGCGCTCCCCGCTCACGACGATCCGGATTCCAGGGCAGCAGAGATCCGGGACCCTGAGTCGGATGTCCCGATCCAATTCGAGATCCGCCACCGTTTTCGGTCCAACCCACTTCGACGCGGGAATCGACGCCAGGAGATGGAGCGCGAGCGCGGCGACAAAGGCTCCGGCGAGGAGGCGGCCCGAGGCGGCACGCGCGCCGAATCGATGGTGGAACGCCGGGTCTCGGACCGTTCTCATCGCGCGTCGCCTCCTGCCGGGTCCCCACCCGAGGGGATGTTCCCCTCGAACCGGGCCGCTATGCAACCGCGTCAGGGCGCGAGGCGGTAGAGCATTCGGGGAAACGCGATCGCTTCTCGGAGATGATCGATGCCGCAGATCCAGGAGACGGTGCGCTCGATGCCCATGCCGTAACCGGCGTGCGGGACACTGCCGTAGCGGCGCAGGTCGAGGTACCACTCGTACGCTTCCTGCGGGAGTTTGTGTTCATGCAGGCGATGCAGCAGGGCGTCGTAGTCGTCCTCGCGTTGGCCGCCGCCGATGATCTCGCCGTATCCCTCCGGCGCGATCAGATCGGCCGAGAGGGTGAGGCGGTCGTCGTCGGGATCGCGCTTCATGTAGAATGCCTTGAAGACGGCCGGAAAGCGGTGCACGAAGACGGGACGATCGAAGCGGGCGCTGATCGCCGACTCGTCGGGGGCGCCGAAGTCGCTACCCCATTCGAAGTGCGGTTCGCCGGGCGCCTTCGCGGCGTTGATCATCCCGATCGCATCTTCGTAGGAGACGCGCGGGAATGGCGCGGTGACACTCTGCAGCGGTTTGGTGTCGCGCTCGAGCACCTTCAGTTCCTCGGCGCACCGATCGAGGCACCGAGCCACGAGGTTCGCGATCATCTCCTCGGCCAGGTGCATCACCTCGTCGATGCCTGCGAAGGCGATCTCGGGCTCGAGCATCCAGAATTCCATCAGGTGTCGTCGCGTCTTCGACTTCTCCGCGCGGAAGGTCGGGCCGAGGCAGTAGACGCGCCCGAGCGCCAAGGCGGCCGCCTCCATGTAGAGCTGACCGCTCTGCGAGAGGTACGCCTTCTGATCGAAGTAGTCGGTCTCGAAGAGCGTGGTCGTCCCTTCGCAGGCCGCCGGCGTGAAGATGGGAGCGTCGACGCAGACGAAGTCGCGATCGTAGAAGAAGTCGCGACAGCCCTTGAGGAATTCGTTGCGCACTCGCTGGATCGCATGCTGACGACGCGAGCGCAGCCAGAGGTGACGGTGGTCGAGGAGGAACGCGTCGCCGTGTTCTTTGGGTGAGATCGGAAAGTTCTCGGACGGGCTGATGACGTTCAAGTCGCTGACCGCGAGTTCCACGCCGCCCGGGGCCCGTTCGTCCGCCCGGACGGTTCCGTGCACGAGCACGGAAGTCTCCTGCGCCAACTTCTCCGCCGCCTCGAAGACAGCCGGCGCGATGTCGGGCGCGAAGAGAACCGCCTGGAGGAAGCCTGAGCCGTCCCGGACGACCAGGAACTGCAGCTTTCCTTTGGCGCGGCGGTGGTGGATCCACCCGGCCACGGTGACCTCCGCCCCGATGTGTCGCGGCAGATCCTGGATCCAAGTGTGCTGCATGGGAGCGCTCCGGCCGGCTCGCCGGCGGCTAGTTGGACCGTTGGCACGCGTCGGCTCGGGGGTCTGGCGGGTCCTTGGTTCTGCGGGCCGGGGTTCTCGCCCCTTCAGGACCACGCGACCCCGAGCCGATAACGACAGAACGAGGGTCTGTCTCGAGCAGGCCGGACGCTAGCCAGCGGTCGGTCGGGGAGTCAACGGGAATTCGGACGGATCTGATGGGAGGAAACGAGTTGCCCAGGAATGGACTCCCTTCGATGGCCCGACGCGGCGCCTGCACGCGGGTGTTCTCTCTTCTCTTCTCGGCGCTCGCCGGCGGCGCGCTCTCCTTCTCCTCTCCGGTTTCGTGCGCGGCCTCCTCGGCGTCGGCGACCGACGTCGCGCGCGTAGAAGAAGAGCGGCGGCTCCAGCCGGCGGGGAACCTCTTGTCCGGCGCGATGGAAGCGTTCGTCCTTGGCGCTGAAGCGGAGGGTCGGGGCGAGACGACGCTCGCGGCGCGGGCGTACGCCCGGTCGAGCGCGTTGGACGGGGACTTCCTCCCCTCTCGACTGGCGTCGGCGCGGCTCTTGGCCTGGACCGATCCGCCGAGGGCATCCGAGTCGCTGCAGGCCGCGGTCGAGATCGGGCAGCGTGAGTTTCGCGCTCAGCGTTGGCTCGTGGCGAATACGATCTTGGGCGCCGCCGTCGCCGGTCTCATCGCCACGCTGCTGGTCGTGATCGGACTGCTCGCACGCCATTTCCGCGCGTTGCACCACGCCCTCGGCGAAGCGATCGCGGCGACGCTCCGATCAGGTCGCCGGACGAGTTGGTTGGCGGCGCTGGTGCTGTTGCTCCCGTTCGGAGCAAACCTCGGTCTCGTCGTGACGCTGGTCTTCCTGACGTTCGTCGCGTCGTTCCGTTTCGGCCGAGGCGAACGGTTCCTGGCCCTGGGAGCGGCCGCGTTCACCCTCTTCTTCGCGCCTCTCCTCCTGGTCTTGGCGCCGTTGTGGGCGCGCGATCTCTCGGGTTTCGACGCGCACGGCCTCGCGGAGGCGCAGCAGACGCCGGCCAGCGCGGCGCATCGCGCGGTCGCGGCGGGATGGGCGAAGTCCGACGGCGCGTCCGGCATCCCTTACTATCTCGACGGACTCAGCTTCTCCGCGGAACACCGCGCGGGCGCCGCCGTGACGAGCCTGCGGCGAGCGATGGAAGCTCGAGATGTCCCGCCGCGCCTCCTCGAGAACAACCTCGGCAACACGGAACTCGTCGGCGGAAACCGCGATGCCGCGATCGACCGGTATCGTCGCGCGATCGATCTCGAGCCCGCGGCCTTCGAGCCACACTACAATCTGGCGCTGGTCAATGCCGCGGTCGGCCGCTATCGCACCGCGGACCGCGACCTCGAGCGCGCGAGCCGCGTCGATCTCGAGCGTCTCCGCGCGCTCGGCCGGACTCGCGTCGGCGGCTCTGCCGAAGCCCCGTTGGATGCACTCTGGAGTGCGAGCGAACTCTGGGCGCTCACACTCAACGCCCGGCCGCCGGCGCTCGCGCCGTCGCTCTTGACCAGTCTGCTCCCGCTGAGAAGTCTGATCTGGGCGGCGCCGCTCGTGGCCATCGCGATCGGTCTCGGTCTCGTCGTCGGCAACGGACTGCGGCGGCTGATCCGCGTGCATGTCTGCTACGAGTGCGCGACGCCGATCTGTCGACGTTGTCTCGTGCGGATCTCGCGACGCGCCTACTGCGGTCGCTGCGCCGAGGGGCTCGGCGGCCGCACCGCGGAAGAGACGACGCGCGTCCTCTTGCGGCGCCTGCTCGAGGAGCGGCCGGCCTGGTCGGCTCACCTCGGTCCCTGGGTGGTCTCGCTGGCGCCGGGTGTCGGACCGATCTTGCGGGGACTGCCGTCCTTGGGCGCGTTCAGCGCGATCTCGGCCGGCGTCGCCGGATCGCTGCTCACCCAACCCTGGTGGGGCGAGCGGCTCGTACCCTCGCCCTGGCCCGACCCAGCGGCGGGATTCGCGCAGCTCCTCGGGCTCGGCCTGCTCGCTCTCACGTTCCTGGCGACGGCGAGCGGCGCTCAGTGGGCCGGTCGTCGAACCGGCATGCGGTACTTCCTGGCGCGTGATGTCGATCGACTGGCGGCGTGAGATGACGACGTCGCTTCCACCGTCCCCAACGGAGAGATCATGGCTCTGAGCGGCAGCCTCAGTGAGTTCAGCGCCCTCGAGACGCTGCAGCTCATCCACATCCAGAAGAAGTCCGGCAGCCTCCTCATCACGTCGGGAAAGAAGCGGGTCGCGCTGCACTTCAGAGAAGGCGCGTTGATCGGATGCCAGGCGGCGTCTCGTCACGACAGCGATCCGTTCCTCGCGGCGCTCCAGGGGCTCGGCCAGATCGGGGCGGACGACGAGCGTCGGATGCGGTTGATGCATGCCGAAGCGGGAGTCGATCCGTGGACGCGGATCTTCGAGACGAGCACGCTCGATCCGGCGACGTTGGAGCAGACCCGCGAGATGGCGGTCCAGGGGATGATCGACCGCATCCTGGTCTGGAATCGCGGCCATTTCGAGTTCGTCACCGGTCCGCTTCCCGCGACGAGCGGCGAAGGCTGGAGTGTAGAGCGGTTGTTGTTGGAGTCGATGCGACGCCTCGACGAGGCGGCCGACCTCGAGCGCGGGGACTTTCCGCTCGATTCGATCCCGGTCCGACTCTCACCGAACGCGGCCCCGGCCGCCGCCGACAACGGTGAGGATCGCATTTCGGCCGCGCTGGAGCGCGTCTTCCTCGCGAAGGCGGACGGCAAGCGCACGCTCCGTGACCTCGTCGCCCAGCTCCAGATATCCGAGTACGACGTCCTCGCCGCGGCCCGTGAGCTCCGCCTGCGGAGACTGATCCGTGTCGAACTGAAGCGAAGCCACTCCAAGGATGGGCGAGGCGATGCCGCGCAGATTCTCTTGGAACAGCCGTTCCACTTCCGTCACCCGGTCTTCGCACTCGCCTTCGTCGCGCTCGCGCTCGGCGTCTGTTTCGTGGGCCTCTCGGTCCATGGCGCGACTGCGCGCGTGTCAGGGCGCTGGATCGCGGAACACCGGGAAGTCGAAGCCGCCGCCGCCTCGGAGCATGCGGTGCGCCTCGCGCTCGAGATGTACAGAGTGCGTCACGACGCCGCGCCCGCCTCGCTCGACGCGCTCATCCTCGACGGACTCTGGCCGGAAGATGCCGAGCAGGTCCTCGCGGACTTCCTCTATGTCCCCGGGAGCGACGGCTACCAGCTCACACGAGGGGCCGATGGCGCGGGCACGGAAGACCGTTCGAGCAAGAGCGCGTCGACCGCCGACGCGACATCGTCGAAGCAGAGCGCCTCCGGGCGCTGACGCTCCGTCTCGCGCCCGTATCCGGTTCGCACCAACGCGGCCCGCACCCCGGCGGCCCGCGCCGCGTCGAGATCGCCCACCGTGTCGCCCAGCGCGAAGCTTGCTTCGAGATCGAGGTCGAGTCGATGGGCGGCTCGGTGGAAGAGTCCGGGCGCGGGCTTTCGGCAAGCGCAGGGTCCCCCGAAGTCCGGGTGGTGCGGACAGAACTCGATCCCGTCGACCTGGACACCTTCGGCAGCGAGCAACTCTCGCAGTCGCGCATGCACGCGCTGGAGTCCGCGCAGAGTCAATCGTCCGCGCGCCACCGCCGACTGATTGGTCACGATAACGATGGCCCAACCGCGAGACTGAGCTCTGCGAAGTGCGTCGGCGGCGCCCGCGGTGAGCGCCACCTGGTCCTCTCGCGCCAGGTACGGCGCGAGTTCGATCAGCGTCCCGTCGCGGTCCAGGAACAGCGCAGGACGCGGAGACGTGCGCTCCGTCGCATCCACGAGTGAACGCAGCTCGCTGCGCACCGCGGTGACCGAGAGCTGCGAAAGACACTCGATCTGAGTCGGGCAGGTCGAGCGAAAGCAGGGAGCGCAGGTCATCGGGTGAGACGCGACGCGCTGCGCGCGGCCGATCGGTCCGGTCCAGCGCGGCGAGGTGGAGCCGAAGATCCCGACGACCGGACAACCGGCGGCCTGCGCGAGGTGCATGGCGCCGGAGTCGTTGCTGACCATCGCGCGGAGGCGAGAGAGAAGCGCGAGACTCTCGCGGAGCGCGATCGACCCGGCGAGAACATGACTCCGCTCGCGCCCGGCCTTCCCGAGCGAGTCGTGGAGAAGGCGAGCCGCCGTCTCCTCCGCCGGCCCCCCGAACCAGAGGACGCGCCCTCCGGCGTCGATCCAGTCGCTCGCGAGCTCCGCGTACGAACTCGCGGGCCATCTCTTCGTCGGACCGAAGGTCGCTCCTGGCGCCAGCGCGACCGTGCGCCGTCCGTCGATCGCGCGCTCGGACAGCCAGCGGTCGGCCCACGCCAACTCTTCGGCGCGCAGCGGCAAACGCGCCGGCTCCTCGCCGAACTGGACGAGATCGGAGATGAGATCCGGCTCGCCCAGCGCCGATCGCATCCGCTCGACCAACTCGCGCATCTGCGCGCGGAGACTGCGCTCGCGATCGGGTCGTTCCCCCGGGTGCGTGAGCAGACCGCCGCGCAGATCACTCGGCCACCCCACCCGGAGCGGCACGCCGGCCAACGTAGGAACGAGGGCGCTGGAAAACGACGGCGGGAAAACGAGAGCGGCATCGCTGCGAGTGGCGCGCACGGCGAGCGCGGAGGCGAGCACGGTATCCGCGGGCGCCCCGACCCCGGCCAGTTGCGGTCCGATCCAGAAAGGCGGATCGACTCCACGGAAGAGTTCGAGGATCGGCCCGGGTCCGCTCAGCAACCACTCGTGCCGCGGCGAGCTGCGCGCCAGCGGCTCCAGCGCGCCCCACGCCATGATCGCGTCGCCTATCCAGTTCGGCAGGCGCACGAAGATGCGACGCTCGTCGAGGGATCGCGGCGAATCTGTGCGCCGCTGCGACGCGACGATCACGGACGGGGCGAGCTTCCCGCCGGCGCCGCGCTGTCGAGAGACGAACCGGCGTCAACCGCTCGACTCGAGCGCAGCGACTCCAACGCTATCCTCGCTCGTTCGGCCTGAGGACCGGGCGGAGAGAGTGTGAGGAACCGATCGAGAGCTTGCATCGCGAGCTCGTCCTTCCCTTGCGCCACGAAGAGACGCGCCGCCAGGTAGTGCGCGGCCGGTTCTCGAGGACGAGCGGCCAGGCTGACGCGAAGGCACCGCTCCGCGCGCTCGTAGGCGCCCAACGCCTCGAACGCGCGCGCGGCATTGTATCCCAGTTCATAGGAAGCCGGTGCTCGACGGAGCGCTCCATCGAAGAGCTCCGCGGCCGCGCGCGCGTCTCCGAGCATGAGGTAAGCATTCCCGAGATCGTTCGTCAGCGGCAGCGACTCCGGCGCCAAGGACAGCCCGATTCGCAAGACGCCGACGGCGTGGGAGGCGTTCCCAGTTCGCGCGTACGCGCCGCCGAGCGCGGAGACGAACGAGATCATCTCGTCGTTCGCGACACCTCCGGTCGCCTCCTCGACCTCGAGCGGACGACGAAACTGCGCGTCGTCGGGGAGTTGATAGAGCCGGAATCCCTCGACCCCATCCCCCCATTCGGCGAGGAGACGCCCGGCGCTCCCGAGCGCGTGATAGAAGGCGCGCGCGTGCGGCCGGTCGGTCGCCGCCAGGTTCTCTCGCGTGCGCTCCCCCGAGACGAGCGCGAAACGAGCCCCCGCCCACCAACGCGGCCAATAGGCGTAGTCGGAACGGCCCGCATCCTCGCGATCGCGCGGCAGCAAGACCGGATGGCCGATCGAGTCCGGGAGCCCGTCGAAGCGACGCTCCGTCAGCCAGACATCTCCGCGGCCGATCCACCGAGCCAGATCCGCTTCGAGTTCCGCGCCGGTCTGCCCGCGCGCGCGCACACGCTCGCTCCAATTCGAGGAGCTGGCCGAGGCGCCCAACACTCCGATGAGTCCGAGGAGGGCGAAGACTCCGGCTGTTTTCCGGTCGGTGGAGAAGCGCGCCACCGCGCCGACGCCCCAAGCAAACAGGAGAGGAAGCGCAGCGATCTGCAGCGCGCCGCCCGACCTTCCTCCGAGCAGCGCCGGCAGCGCGATCGTGTAGGCGAGGACCAGGAGCGTGGCAACGATCACCGGCCCCCCACCCCGTCGCAGACCGAGGAGCACAGCCGCGGTCGAGAGCGAGAGCAGCAACGGCCCCGCGACCTGCGACGCCGTCACGATCGAGAGCCAACTGGCCCCGGAACGGGACGCCGGCTCGCCGATCGCCCGGATCCACTCCGCCGAGAGACGCGCCAGACCGACCAGCGGACGGGTCACGCCGATCGGATCGAGCGCCCATCCGATCGCAACGGACAGTGCGAGCTGGAGCGCGATCCGCCGACCCGGTCGGCCGGTGCGCCATTCGAGGAGCGCGACCGCTCCGAGCAACGGGACGGCATACGCGCTCCAGGCCATCAGCAGGGCGCCCAGGACCACGACGCCGATCGCCCCGATGCGTCCGTCACGCCCCAGACCGATTCGCGCGACGCCCAACAGGAGAAACGAAGCCCAGAGCGCGGAGCTGAGCCCGGCGACGCCGAGCAGCAATCCGGGCGAGACCGCGACCGCAACGGAGGCCGCTATCTGAGCGAAGGGAGCGACGCGCGAGGAAGCGAACTGTCCTGCGACCATCCCGGCAGCCGCGGCGACCAGCCCAGCCAGCGCGATCCAGGCGCCGCGCAGGTAGGCGCGGCGCGCAGGCTCGTCCTGCGCTCGATCCGGACCGCGCGCCGCCAAGAGGAGGGCACCGGGCCACGAAGAGGAGGGCGCGAGCGAGGGTGAGTCGCCGGGCGCGGCGCGCCCGCTCAGTTGGTCGGCGCGGCTGCGCATGGCGTCGGCCGCACTCGGTGACGTCGGCGGCGCCCACCATGCGACCAGGATCGCGGCCACGATGCCCAACGCGAGCGCGAGCGGTCCACGCGGAATGGCTCGAATCAGAAGTCGAGTCCGAACGACAGGTATCCGCGCGGTTGCTTGCTCGACCGGGCGAGGTTGGTCTTCCAGGACAGGTCCCACTTCAGGATCGTGAAGCCGACGTTGAGCCCGGCAGAGAGTCCGTACGAACCGTGAAGGTCCTCCATCCGCAGTCGTCCGCCTTCCGTCGAGAACGCCTGGAACGATTCTCCTTCTTCGATCGCGCCTCCGAGATCGAAGAAGAGCGCGCCGCGGAGTCCTGAGAGCGAGAGCGGGAGCGGCCAGCCCAACCTGAGCTGTTCGATCAGCGGGAAACGGAATTCGGCTCCGCCGAGCAAGATGGTCGACCCGCGGAACTCGCCCCAGTCGTATCCGCGCAGCGTGTACGGGCCGCCGACCTGGAAGAGCTGCGGATCGCGCCCATGGGAGGAGGCGGCGATCGTCCGGAACGCGAACGTGTACTGATGGCGCAGATTCAGGTAGCGGCGCGCATCCGCCAGGTAGGTCGTGTAGCTCAGTTCGCCGAGCCCGGCCTCGATCGAGAGGCGCGAGCGGGCGCCGCTGATCGGTCCGGTGTAGCCATAGAGGGTGTTGTCGTGCACGAAGGCCAGACCGGGCTGCACATAGTACCACGGTCCCGCAAAATTGGAGCGCGCATACTGCGACGTGCCGATCTGTCGCTGGAGGAGGTCTTCCTCCACTCGTTGCGCGGAGACCGACCACTCGAGTCGACGGAAGCGATCGAAGGGTCGCTGCAGGGTGAGGTTCGCCCCGCGGTAGACCCGCGAGGTGTATCGATCGGGGGAATCGGGCGTCAGCAAGTAGTAGTCGTTGCGGAACTGGAAGACGCTCACGCCCCAGTTCGTGCGCTGCTTCAGATTGATGTACTCCAAGAGGAGGTCGGAATCCTCCAGGCTGCCGTAGACATAGGCGCCGACCACGATGACCTGGTTGCCGAGGATGTCCGAGAATCGAAGCGCGCTCTGCGCCGCCAGGCCGATATCGGACGAGAAGAAGCCGTTGGCCCCCACGAAGTCGGCCGAGAAGTGCGGTCGATAGTCGTCGACCTCGTAGTCCGCGTCTTCCGGCAGCGCGCGCGTCGAACGGAAAACCTGGGCGATGTCGACCGTCTCTTCCTCGATCTCGTCGGTCGCGGCGCTGGAGTCGCCGACGGCCGGGCCGAGCGCCTGGACCTCTTGCCAGAGGCTGTCGAGGCGGGCCGATGACGCGACGGGCGGCGCCTCAGGCGGAGGTTCGGCGGGCAGTTCGGCTGGAAGTTCGCTTGGAAAGTCGGCGGTGGCGAGCGAGTCGGTCGCGGCGACGGAGGATGAGTCCGCGGCCACGGGGGCGGACGGCGACTCCGTTGCCACCGTCGTCGGTTCGGTCAGCGGCTCGGACGCGGGATCGACCGTCTGTCGCGCCAGCTCACTCCACGGTGTCCCGTCGGCCCAGCGCTCGACCGGATCTTTGATGGCGAAGAGATCCCAGGTTCCGCGGCTGTAGGCCGAGAAGACGAGCCGCTTGCCGCTGCGGGCCAAGGTCACCGCCGATCCGTTCGGCACGATCCCCGTCACGCCGGTGAGCAGATCGGTGATGCGTCGGTCCTCGCCCGATTCGAGATCACGCAGATAGAGATTCGCGATTCCGCTGCGGTCGGAGATGAAGACGAGATGGCGGCCATCCGGGAAGACGTGCGGGCTGATGTTGCGGCCGGGTTGATCGGGCATGACCGTGACGACCCGCGTCGTCAGATCGAGGAAGGCGATCTTCGGCAGATCGAAGAGGAGGTTTTCGAAGTCAGTCTCCGCGCCCCGGTCGGTCACGAAGACGACGCGCCCGCCGTCCGGCGTGAAGCGAGGCTCCTGCGCCATGTGTCGGCCCTGCGTGAGCGCCTCGAAGCCCGAGCCGTCCTGGCGGATGCGGTAGAGATTCGAACGTCCGCCGAGCAGCCCCGAGAAGACGAGCCACTCGCCATCCGGCGACCAACTCGGGAACGAGAGTCCGTCGAGCGGCGGCGTCAGCTTCTCGACGATCTCGCCGTCCTCGACGCGCTGGAGGTAGAGCGCATCTCGGCCGTCGGCGCGGGCGGCGAACGCGATCCGCGTCCCGTCGGGCGACCAGTCGAGCGAGCTGGTGAAGTAGCGCAGGCTCTCGAAGTTTCCGTGGCGCTCTCCCTTGACCAGGCGGCGTTCGACCTGCCCGTCGATCGCCGATGCGAGATACAGATCGTTGTAGAGCGACGGGTCGGAGAAATAGACCATTCGATCGCCGTCGGGAGAGAGCGCCGGCGCCAGGTGCACATCGGCGAGCTCGCGCTCCGCTTCGGTCAGTCGGAAGGCGAACGCCTCGGGCTTCTCGTGGTCCCGAATCGTCGGCAGGTAGGTCTTGCGGACATCCTCGAGCCAGTTCTCTCCGAATTTCTCCAGCGTGATCCCGAGCGCATCCTCGAAACCTCGCGAGACCGATCGAGTCGCGGCGACCTTCTTGAAGACCTGTCCGACCGCCTCGTCGCCGAAGGTGCGCGCGAGATACCCGATGACCGACTGTCCGTAGCGATAGACGCGGATGTCCCCGACGTAATCGAGGACTGGAAGCGGCGTCAGATACCCCTCGAGCGCTCCGTCGCGCAGCCACATCTCGGTCAGTGGGTCGATCTCGTGGAGCGAGAGGTACTCCGCCATCCCCTCCATCAACCAGAGGGGCGGCACGAACTGGAACGGATTGCTGACCGAACTCTTGCCCCCGAAGAGCAGGTCGACCTGGAAGGCGTGCACCAGTTCGTGGGTCAAGACGTGATCGAGATCGCGGTAGGAGCCGGTCAGGGGAAGCGCGACACGACCCTTGAGGTACTCGGTGAATCCGCCGGTCCCCTCCCCGATCATCCCGCCCGACACGTTGGTCTGTTGGAACTCAGCCTGCGACGCATAAAGGATCAGCGGAATCGGCTGGTCGATCTCGTGGTCGAGGATCGTCGAGAGGCGGGCATAGGCGCGCTCCGCCATCCGGCAGGCATCCATGGCGGCGTCACGCTCCCCGTCATGGAAGTGGACGCGGAAGTGCGGGGTGGTCGCCACCGACCAATCGCGCTCGCGATACTGGACCTTGTTCTGCCCGAAGTACTGGGCGGAGGCGGGCGCGGCCAGGAGGAGGTGGAGGGAGAAGGCAACGGTAAAGGCGAACGCCATCGCCGACCCGAAGCCCCAGGAGGGCCGCGGAACGCGCTGATCGAGACAAGACAGTCCGGGCTTTCGCATGACGCCCCTCCTCGAGACTCCGGAGGCAACCCCTGGGGCCGGAGTCTAGCAGCCGTGACGGGACTCTCCGCAGCACTCCTGTCGCAATGGAGGGGACAGGGTCAGAAGTGGCGCGCGAACCCCTGCAGGACGGCGGCGGTTCCGAGCGGCACCAAGAGGTTGTCGAGACCCCTTCGACCCACCGCCTCGAGCAACGTCGCAGCCGTCGCGCCGAGCACGACCAGCGCGAGCGAGACGGGGATGTCCGTCACAGCGAAGCCGACCCAGATCCCGAGGAGCGAGAACGCGAACATCGCCGCTGATCCCTCGAAGCTGCGCTCCTCGTCCCCCGCACGGTAGCGGTGGCGGCCGAAGCGGCGGCCGATGAGGGCGGCGGCCGCGTCGCCCCAGGCCAGCGCCAACAGCGATCCGGCGATGACGGCGCGGCCGCCGTCTCGGTCCCAGAGCCAGAAGATCAGGGCGAGGAAGGCGAGCGGCATGTAGACCGCGCCGCGGTTCGAGCCCGACTCCTCTTCCATGGCGCGGATCCAGACGCGGCGTCGACTGACGATGTTGACCATCGTGAAAACGGCCGGGCCGATCGCGGCCCAGAGACCGGACTGGAAGATCAGGACGGTGGGGAGGATCCACGTTCCGATGCCGACATGGAGGAGCTTGCGCGTCCATTCGAAGGAGAGGCGACCGCTGCGGCGGAGATGTTCCGCCAGGAGGACGAGTCCGACGACGTAGAGCCCGGAGAGGGCGAGCGGCCAGAGGTCAGTCATGCGGACTCAGACGCGAACTCGGACACCGCCTCCGACCACGAGATTGCGCCCTTCCTCCTTGGCCTGACGCAACGCCGTGTCGGCGGAGGAGACCAAGGACTCGAAGTCCCGGCCCTCGACCGGGAAACTGGCGACGCCGAAGCTGCAGGAAACCGTCTCCCCTCCGCGACCGCGCATCCTCGTGACGACGGCTTGCCGCAATCGCTCGCTCAAGATCTGCGCGCCCTCGCCGTCGGTCTTCGGCAAGATCAGGAGAAACTCGTCGCCGCCGTAGCGCGTCACGATGTCGCTCGCTCGCGTCTCCGCGCGCAGGAGTTGAGCCAGCGTGCGCAGGAGATCACTGCCGAGCAGATGTCCGTGCGTCGAATTGTATTGCTTGAGGTTGTCGACGTCGACCATCACGACCGAGAAGACCTGCCCGTCGCGGTGCGCCCGCGCCAGCTCATGGTCGAGCGCCAGGCGCAGGAACCGGTAGTTGGGGATCGCGGTCAGGCCGTCGGTCATCGCGAGCGAGTCGAGCTCGGCCAGACGGCTCTCCAGCTGGAGCGCGCTGCCGATCCCACGGGCGACCAGATCGAGGATCTCCAGCGTGTCGGAGTCGAAGGCGGGATCGCTCTCGACGCGGAGCGCCGCCAACCAGGCGCGGCGAGAACCCGCGAACGGGATGGAGAGCATGGCGTACCCGGCGGTCGTCACTCCCTCCCACCCGTCGGCCGTCGGCCGGAACGCGCCGCCGCGACGAAGGGTCGACTCGACGATCGAAGTATCGCGCAGCGCGACTCGCCGCGAGACCCCGAGCAGGCGCTCGTCTTCGCGACGAACGAGCCGATCGCGCCACCACGCGGTGCGAAGCAGGCCACGAGGACGTGTCTCCCCCAGATAAACGAAGGACGCCCGACTCGCCTCCTTGGCCAGCTCGAGGAATCGCGGCAGCCAGAGTTCCCTCTCATCGGCACGCACCGACGCCGCCGCCTCGAGCAACTGTCGGGCGAGCGTGACCGCGCGCTGCGTCTGCATGACTGGAGCCATCCCCTCGTTGCTCGGCCTCGGCCGGCGCCCAATGCCCCGTTGTCGGGGGCAAGGCGCGTGCCCGACGAGGCGGCGCTCCTTCGGAATCAACTCGGAACGGCCGTGGCAAGTAATTGTCCGCCTGGCAGATAGAAATCACCGGGGGGTGGCCTTGACGATGTCTTGACGGCGCGCCGCGAAGGCGGGGAGACCCCGGGCGGACTGCACCGTCGGTCGGGACGATTGCATGTCCGGCGTTGGAGGGACGTGACCCCGGCAGGATTCGAACCTGCGACCTTCTGCTCCGGAGGCAGACGCTCTATCCAACTGAGCTACGGGGCCCCATCGTCCGATCGCGGGGCTGAGATCGTCACATCATGGAGATGACGGTCGGGACGTCCTTGTCGCCGCGCCCTGACAAGCTCACGACTAACAGATCGCCCGAAGTCCCACAAGCAACGAGTTCGCGCGCGTGCGCGAGGGCGTGCGCGCTCTCCAGGGCAGGCAGGATGCCGGAGCTCCGCGCGCATTCATGGAAGGCGGCGAGCGCGGCGGCATCGCTGGCGTGGGTATACTCGACTCGGCCCGCATCGTGGAGCGCCGCGTGCTCCGGCCCGACCGCGGGATAGTCGAGTCCGGCCGAGATCGAATGGGTCTCGCGGATCTGCCCATCGTCATCCGCCAGGAGATAGGTGCGCGTGCCGTGGAGCACTCCAATGCGGGACTCTTGGAACCGCGCCGCGTGGCGACCGCTCGCGATCCCCTCCCCTCCCGCCTCCACGGCGATGAGACGCACAGGATCGGCGAGGAAGGCATGGAACAGTCCGATCGCATTCGAGCCGCCGCCGACGCAGGCGATCAATGTGTCGGGGAGGCGCCCCTCGCGCTCGAGAATCTGCGCCCTCGTCTCGCGTCCGATCACGCACTGGAAGTCGCGCACGATCCGGGGAAACGGCGCGGGGCCGAGGACCGAGCCCAGGAGGTAGTGCGAGTCGTCGACATGCGTGACCCAATCGCGCATCGCTTCGTTGATGGCATCCTTCAGCGTTCGGGCGCCGCTCTCGACCGTACGGACTTCGGCGCCGAGCAGCCGCATACGATGCAGATTCGGCGCCTGACGTCGACAGTCCTCGGCGCCCATGTAGATCCGACACTCCAGGCCGAGCAGCGCGCAGGCCGCCGCCGTCGCGACACCGTGCTGGCCGGCGCCGGTCTCCGCCAACACCCTTCGCTTGCCCATGCGGCGTGCGAGCAGCGCCTGTCCGAGCGCATTGTTGATCTTGTGCGCGCCGGTGTGCGCCAGGTCTTCGCGCTTGAGGTAGACGCGCGCCGATCCGCCCCAGGCCTGCTCGAGTCGCGACGCGCGATAGAGCGGGGTCGGACGCCCGACGAAGTCGCGCAGGAGTTCGTCGAGTTCCGTCCAGAACCGCGGCTCTCGTCGCGCGACCTCATAGGCAGCCGCGAGTTCATCGAGCGCAGCGGTGAGCGTCTCGGGGACGAACCTGCCTCCGTACTCGCCGAAGTGTCCATCGTCGATCGGATCCGGAGTCATGGCCTGCTCCTCGCGACTGTGGGGGTGGCGTCGGCGCGACGTACGGCTTCGAGGAAGGCGACCACGCGCGCGGGGTCCTTCTCGCCGGGCGATCGCTCCAACCGCGACGACGCGTCGACCGCCCAGGGCGCGACCTGCGCGATCGCTGCCGCGACGGTCTCGGGCGAGAGTCCTCCCGCCAGGAAGAAGCGTAGCTCGGTCGTCCAGGCTGGGACGAGCGACCAGTCGAACGGGTGTCCCGCGCCGCCGGTGCGGTCGGAGGGGCCATTCGTCGCCGCCGAGTCGCCGAGCAGCGCCCAGAGATCGAGGCCAGGCCCGTCCGCATCGGACGCGGCGCGCTCGAGGTCTCTTCGAGTCTCCTCGCCGACAGAGGAAAGAGCGGCGCCGGACAGAGCCAAGATGATCGGAAGCCGAGATTCGGAAGGCAAAACCGGGCCGGACCGAACCGGGGTCGAGCAGTGGAGCTGAACGAAGTCCACCTCGGCCTGGAGACACCGCGAGAAGAACTCGGGCTCACCTTCGCGTCCTACTCCGACGGTGCGCGCGTGCGGAGCACGCCGACGGATCTCTCGCACCCAGTCGCGGACGATCCGTGGCTCGGCCTGCCGCGCGCTCTCCGTGAAGACGAAACCGACGAAGTCGACTCCGACATCCACAGCATGGAGCGCATCGTCGCGGCGAGCGAGCCCGCAGACCTTGATCCGTGTCATCCCTCGCGCTCCCGTTCGTCGCTCACGCCGCGGAACGATCGCAACTCGCGACCAGGATCGCGCGCGCGCATCAATCGTTCTCCCACCAGCAACCCGTCGAACCGATCGAGTCGCACGACGTCGGCTCGATCGCCGATGCCGCTCTCCGAGAGCCGCACCGCGTCCGGCGGGAGGTGATCCAGCAGTCGTTCGCTCACCCGCAGATCGACGCGCAAGCTGTCGAGATCTCGGTTGTTCACGCCGATGAGTCCCGGAGCGACTCGAGCCGCCGCCTCGCACTCCGCTTCGGTGTGAACTTCGATCAGCGCGTCGAGTCCCAGTTCGCGGGCGGCCGCGGCCAACTCGTCCAGCTGCGCCCGAGAGAGCGCCGCTACGATCAGCAGAATCGCATCGGCGCCCAGCGCGCGCGCCTGCCCGATCTGCCACGGATCCAAGAAGAAATCCTTCATCAAGAGCGGCAGTCCGATCGTCCGCACCGTCGCCAGGTCGCTCGGACGCCCGCGGAAGAACTCCTCTTCGGTCACGACGCTCACGGCGGCGGCGCCCCCATCGCGGTAGGCGGCGGCGATCGCCGGCGCGTCGGCCTCCAGTCGAATCGGTCCCGCCGAGGGGGACGCGCGCTTGATCTCGCAGAGGAAACGGATCGGCTCCGGGGAACCGCCGGGGGCCGCGCACGACGGTCGGCGGAGCGCGTCGCTGAGAGAGCGACGCGGCTCCGCGAAGAGCAGCTCACTCCGCAGCGCGCCCCAGGGCCGGCTCCGGCGCAGTTCGCGGACCCGCGCCCGCTTGGCGCGGAGGATCTCCTCCAGCGCGCTCACAGCCGGCGACCCAGGTCCCGCAGACGGTTCAACGCCCCGAGTGCGGCGCCCGAGGCGAGCGACTCGAGGGCGCGTTCTCTCCCCTCCCGGAGATCGCGCGCGACGCCCGCCACGACGAGCGCCGCCGCGCTGTTCCAGAGGATCAGATCGTGACTCGCGTCTCGCACCTCGCCGCCGAGCAGCGCCA
Organism: uncultured bacterium; assembly: GCA_964631125.1. Taxonomy (GTDB): domain Bacteria; phylum Eisenbacteria; class RBG-16-71-46; order CAIMUX01; family CAIMUX01; genus CAZVYN01. Next base: position 100,796 of record CAZVYN010000004.1, read on the forward strand.
TCAACCAACGCGCGTTTTCACCAGGATCACCGCCCGGCGGCGCGCCGGACGGGCAGCGTGTGATGCCAGCGCGCTCGGGCGCGAGCGTCCGTCGCCGCACACCGCGCGGGGTGACATCGAAGACGAGCGACTCCGTCGCGATCGAGAGCTCATCGAGTCCGTCGCCTCCGTGCACCACCCAAGTTCGTTCGGTCCCGAGCAGATGGAGCGCACGCGCGAGGAGACGAGCGTGCTCGGCGTCGAAGACTCCCAACAACTGTCGGTGCGCGCCCGCGGGGTTCGTCAACGGGCCGAGCAGATTGAATAGCGTCCGCAGTTTCAACTCCCGACGCGGGCCCGCCGCATGGCGCATGGCCGGATGGAGCGAAGGAGCGAAGAGGAAGGCGACGCCGACCTCGTCGAGGCAGACTCCCATCTGCGCCGCGTCGAGATCGAGCCGGATGCCGGCCGCTTCGAGCACGTCGGCCGAGCCGGAGCGGCTGGAGAGCGAGCGGTTGCCGTGCTTCGCCACCGCGACGCCGGCGCCCGCCGCGACGAATGCGACCGCGGTGGAGACGTTCGCGCTCCCGCGGCCGTCCCCGCCGGTGCCGCAGGTGTCGAGCAGCGGATAGCGAGAGGTCACGACGGGCGTGGCCCAGCGGCGCATCGTGCGCGTCGCACCGACGAGTTCGTCGACGGTCTCGCCTTTCACGCGCCAGGCCAGCAGGACGGCGCCGATCTGCGCATCGGTCGCCTCCCCCGCCAGAATCGCATGCACGAGCGCGCCCGATTCTTCGCTGGTGAGATCCCGCCGCTCGGCGAGGCGCGCAAGGGCTTCGTGGATGCCGAAGTCGGACGGCGGATCGCCCGGGGTCATCTCGCTCAACTCGCCAGGAACAGGAAGTTCTCCAAGAGCTGCTTCCCCTCCGGAGTGAGGATCGACTCGGGATGGAACTGCACGCCGTAGACCGGCAGCGACCGATGTTGGAGACCCATGATCTCCCCCTCTGCGGTCCAGGCCGTGACCTCCAGCAGATCAGGCAACGTCTCACGGTCGACCACCAATGAGTGGTAGCGCGTCGCCTGGAACGGGTTGGTCAGCCCGTGGAAGATCGCCTTGCCCGAGTGGATCACCATCGAGGTCTTGCCGTGCATGAGTCGCTCGGCGCGCCGGATCTGGGCGCCGTAGACATGTCCGATGCATTGATGTCCGAGGCAGACACCGAGGATCGGGATCTCGCCCGCCAGTTCCCGCAGGATGCGGTTCGTCGGCTCCGTCTCGCTCGGACTCTTCGGGCCTGGGGAGAGGACGATCCCGCGGGGCGCGAGGACGCGCGCTTCCTCCGGCGTGATCGAATCGTTGCGGCGCACGAGCGGTTCAGCGCCCAACTCGCCGAGATACTGGACGAGGTTGTAGGTGAACGAGTCGTAGTTGTCGACGACGAGGATCACGCGCGACCTCCCTCGGTTCGGGCGGGCGCCCCCGCGGTTCCGCGCGCGGCGCCGACGCGAGAGAATCCATCGAGTCCGCTCCGGGCCAACTCGCACGCACGCAGCAACGCGCTGGCCTTGTCCATCGTCTCGCGGTACTCCGCCTCGGGATCGGAGTCGGCCACGATGCCGGCGCCAACGCCGAGATAGGCGCGTCCTCCGCGGAAGAGCAGCGTGCGGATCGCGATCGCCATGTCCATGTTGCCGTGCACATCCAAATAGCCGATGGCGCCGGCATAGAGGCCGCGACGCACCGGTTCGAGCTCTTCGATGATTTCCATCGCTCGGATCTTGGGGGCGCCGCTCACCGTTCCGGCCGGGAAGGCGGCGCGGAGCACCTCCGGATTGCGCACCCCCTCGCGCAGCCGCCCGCGCACATGCGAGACGAGGTGCATGACGTGAGAGAAGCGCTCCACCGACATGAACTCGGTCATTTCCACCGTCCCGTAGGCGGAAACACGCCCCAGATCGTTGCGCCCGAGGTCGACCAACATGACATGTTCGGCGCGCTCCTTCTCGGAGCCGCGCAGTTCGTCTTCCAGGAGACGATCGGCGATCTCTTCATCGCCGCGCGGCCTGGTGCCGGCGATCGGGCGCGTCTCGACCCGGTCGCCTTGGCGTCGCACCAACGACTCCGGCGACGAACCCACGATGGTCAGATCCCCCAGTCGGAGAAAGAACAGATAGGGGGACGGATTGATCACGCGCAGCGCGCGGTAGACGTCGAACGGGTCGGCCGAGACCTCGGCTTCCAGGCGATGCGAGAGGACCACCTGCACGATGTCTCCGGCGCGGATGTACTCCTTCGCGCGACGAACCGAAGTCTGGAATTGTTCGGAGGAGACCGTGCTCGTGAACTCCAACGGCTGGGTCGAACTCGGGGCGACTCCCGGTTGATCGGGATCGCGGAGGCGCTCCACGATCGCGTTCACGCGCGCGAGCGCCGCTTCGTAGGAGCTCGTCGCGTCGCCGCGGGCCCGGCTGTTCTGCACCACCTTGACCGTGTGGAACTGGTGATCGAAGAGCACGATCGTGTCGAAGAAGACGAAACGCAGGTCGGGCAGAGCGAGGTCGTCTTCAGCGATCGACGGCAGCCGCTCGAATGACCGCACCAGGTCATAGCTGACGAAACCGACCGCGCCTCCGGTCATGCGCGGCAAACCTGGGAGCGCCGGACTGCGATGCTCCGCCACGATCTGGTCCAGCCATTCCAGCGGCGCCGAGGTCGCCCGACACTCGCGCTCGGTCCCGCGGATGACGACCGCCTCCCCGGCGCGGCTCTCGAAGACCAAGCTGGGATCGAGGCCGATCATCGAGTAGCGCCCCCAACGCTCGCCTCCCTCGATGCTCTCCAGCAACACCGCCGATCCTTCCGCGGCCAGCTTGCGGAAGGCGGAGACCGGCGTCTCCAGGTCGGCCAGGATCTCGCGGAAAACGGGAACGACGGGGTACTCGGCCGCCAGTCGGTCGAACTCCTCGCGGGACGGGGTGTGCATCGTTCTCCTCGACGTGGTTCGTCTCGAGTACTGCTCGCGCGGCCTAGACTACTCGCTGCGCGCCGATTCCAGGAGTTCCTGTGCGTGACGCCTCGCGATCGACGAGCCGGCGTCGCCGGAGAGCATCCGCGCCAGTTCGGCCAGCCGCTCGTCGCCCTCCAATCGCCTGACTTCGGCGCGCGGTCGACCGGTCGAGAGGTCCTTCGTCACCAAGAAGTGTCGGTCGGCGCGCGCCGCGATCGGAGCACTGTGCGTGACGAGGAGCACTTGTGCGCTCCGCGCCAGCAGCGCGAGACGCTCCGCCATCCGCACGGCGGTCTCGCCCCCGACGGCAGCGTCGATCTCGTCGAAGACCCATGTCCCGCGCCGCCTGCCGTCGTC
>CAZVYN010000005.1:0-103548 GCA_964631125.1 uncultured bacterium
CGATCCCTCCGAGGATCCCGATGTCTTCGTGCCTCGACTTCTCTGGATCGCGCGGGCCAAGCCCTAGCCCGACAGAACGGACCCGGTGGCTCGATGGCCCCAACTCTTCTCCAAGCGCTCGCTCTTCTCCTCACCGGATCGCTCACCGGCATGCTCGGCTCGATGCTCGGCGTGGGCGGTGGCGTCTTCCTCGTCCCCGCGCTCGTCATCCTCTTCGATGTGCCGATGCACTTCGCCGTCGGGACCAGTCTGGTGGTGGTGATCGCGACATCGAGCGCCGTCGGCGCCTTCCGCAACGAGCGAGAGGCCGCCAACGTACGGCTCGCCCTGGTCCTGCAGGTGGTCGCCATCGCCGCGGCCATCCTCGGAGGACTGGTCGCCGGCGCCGTCCCCGAGCGACAGTTGGTCTTCCTCTTCGGTCTGCTGTTGTTGCCGGTTGGCTTGCTCATGTGGCGACAAGCGCCCGCGCGGGACGAGGCGCGAGACGCAGACGCCGGCGCCTACTACGTCGTGCGTCGTCTGGGCGTCGGCGTGGGGGTCTCCGGAGTCGCCGGTGTCGTCTCCGGCCTGCTCGGCGTAGGCGGCGGCATCCTGATGGTCCCCGCCCTGACGCTCTTCTGCCGAGTTCCGACCCGCGCCGCCATCGCCACGAGCAACTTCATGATCGGGATCACCGCGCTCGCCAGCACCTTCCTCTACTTCGGACGCGGCGAGATCGCCCCGGCCCTGACCGGCGCGGTCGTCCTCGGAGTGCTGATCGGCTCGACCCTCGGGATTCGACTTGCCCGGCGTCTGAGCGGATCGCAGGTACGCCGAGTCTTCGCCGTCTTCCTCTGGTTCGTCGCCAGCCAGATGCTCTGGCGCGCGGTGCGACCGTCATGAGCTTCTGGCGCCGGCTCGATCGCCTGGTGGCCTCGCCGCCCTACGAACAGCGCGAGCCGATCATCGGAGAACGCCGCATCGTGGGCGTGGGTGTGGTGCTGAGCGCGTTGCTCCTCGCGTTCGGACTCACGCGCGTCGTCGTGATGCTCGAGCCCTCTCACGAGATCACGCCGCAGGCGTCGAGCATCTTCCGTGGACTTCGCTCGCTGCAGGGCGACGCCGCGCTCCTCGCGGGGCTCTTGGTGCTCGCACTCACACCGGTGCTGCGGCTCGTGTGGATCCTGTGCTACTTCGAGCGTCGGAAGGACCGGTGGATGGCCGCGGTCACCGCGGCGGTGCTCGTGCTGATCGGGATCGGGATCGCGTTGGGGAGTCGCGCTCGCGGGTGACGGGGCTGTAGCATTGACGGGCTTGGGTCGAGGGGTCGGGCGTGAGGCCGAGGTTGGTCTGAGGGTGGAGGCTTCGATGAGCGTGCTGCGGCGTGTCGTGGGGTTGGTTGGCGTGGTGGTGGTTGGGGTGGCGATTCAGGCGGGGAGTGCCGCCGGGGGGCCCGGCGACACTACTTGGGTCAACACATTCTCGAACGACCTGTACAACTGGGCGACGCCGCATGAGCAGACGTTCACGTTCCCGGCGGAGCGCAATTGGCGCAAGGTGCTCCTTCGGTATCACATCGGCTGCCCGCCGACGCCGGACGACTGTGACCCGTGGGACCGAATCGGCTACCTACGCGTGATGCGAGAGGTCGCGGGTGGCGCCCCGGTCGCGGACGAACAGCTCGTGATCGAGCCGGTCGAGATCGCGCGGATCATCACGCCGTACGACATCACCGGCCCCAACCGTCCCGGAACGTGCGACTGGTTCCTCGACGTGAGCGACTACCAGAGTCTCTTGCACGGCGAGGTCACGCTGAACAACTACATCGAGTCATGGATCGGCGGCACGCGCGGTTGGCTCGTCACCATCGACTTCGCCTTCATCGAGGGAGAGCCGGAGCTGATCCCCTACAAGGTGACGAACCTCTGGAATCAGTACTACGCCGTCTACGGCGATCCGACCCGGCCCATCGAAGACGTTCTCGCGCCCGTCGATGTCGCGATCGATGCCGAGGCGATCAGCGCCAAGGTGAAGGTGACCACCACCGGACACGGACAGGGCAACAGTCAGAACTGCGCCGAGTTCTGCAACAAGCAGCACACGGTCACCGCCAACGCCACGAACTTCACGCACAACCTGTGGCGAAACAACTGCGCACAGAATCCGTGCGGTCCCCAAGGCGGCACCTGGACCAACTCGCGCGCGGGCTGGTGCCCCGGCGACAAGGTCGATCCGTGGGAAGTCGACGTCACCGGGCTGATCGTCGCTGGCGCGACCTCGACCTTCGACTACAGCGTCCAGGCCTATACGAACTTCTGTTGCCCCTGCAATCCCGGCTGCATCTCAGGCGCCACCTGCGCCAACTGCAACTACGACAGCAACGGCCACACCGAGCCGATCTACGCCGTCGCCTCGCAGTTGATCCAGTACAAGACCAACCTCGCTTCAGACGTAGCGACGCTCGCCACGCCCACACGCGCCGTCTTGGAGCAGAACGTTCCCAATCCGGTGCAGGGATCGACCGAGATCCGCTACCAGATCGAATCGCCGGGGCGTGTCCGACTCGATCTGTACGACGCCAGCGGCCGCGTCGTCCGCGTTCTCGCTCGCGAGCATCAAACGGCCGGCAGCTACACGGTCCGATGGGATGGACGCGACGCGAGCGGGGATCGCGTGCCGGCGGGTGTCTACTTCTACTCGCTGGCGTCGGGAGCGGGAGCCTCGACGAAGAAGATGTTGCTGCTCGAGTAGAGGAGTGGCGTCAGAAACGGAGAAAGCGAGTCACATTCACGGCCGCTTCTCGTAACCGAGTGGAAGACGACTCGAGAACGATGGTACGTCCGGGGTCGACTGACCCGGTGCAGAGGAGATTCGTGCGCGAGCTGCCTGACCTGAGGGTGCGGCTGATGCCTGTTCCGCGCGGAGCCGTTTCGCGTGATCGCGGAGATCTGCAACCTTCCCCCGATCTGCACGTTCTGTTGCGCGCTGTCCTGGTCATCTGGGATCTCGCTTTGCGCGTATCGTTCGGGCCACCGTTCCTCACGAAAGACGGGCGTTCGCGTGATGTGGATGGCCGTCGCGCAGAACTCGCGAAGGTCCGCGAACGGGATCCGCGAGCCCTCGATCACTTCTTCCACGAGCACTTCGATCGCGTTTTCTCGTTCGCGGCGCGGTTGCTCGGCGATCGCGCCGCTGCAGAGGACGTCGCGCAAGAGGTCTTCTTCCGCGCTTACCGGGCGCTGGATCAGCTCGATCTGGAGCGAGATCCGGCTCCCTGGTTGCTGGCCATCACCACCAACGTCTGCCGCGATCTCTGGAGGAGTCACCCCCACCATATGGATCGACGCTCCGAGCCGCTCGTCTACGAGTCGGGGGCCGAGCGGGATATCGTCGATCCGAGCCCCGATGCGCAAACCGCTCGCTTGAAGAGCGAACAGGTGCGCCTCGTGCAGTCGGCGCTGAACATGTTGCCCGAGATGCTGCGAGAGGTTGTCCTGCTGCGTGACTACCAAGACCTTCCGCACGAGGACATCGCGGAGTGCCTGGGGATCTCCTCCGCTGCCGCTCGAAAGCGATACTCCCGAGCGCTCTCGCAGTTGGCGCAGCTCTTGAGCGCGGAGATCCCATCATGAGCGACCGACCCACCGATCCGGCCCACGCGGAAGCGAGCGACACCGTGCGACGTCTTCCCGCCGTTCCCGCCGATCCGGCGTTTCGAGCTCGGCTTCAGCGTGAGTTCTCATCGGGAACCATCGTGAGCCCCGCTTCGGGGGAGGCAACTCAGCAGAGCCGGAGTGCGCTCGCCCTGCTCCTCGCATCGTGGGTGCGTCGGCTCGGTAGACCGTGGGTGGGTTCCCTTGCTGGAATCGGCGTCGCGGCGCTCGTCGCGATCTCGCTCTTGGCTCGCGTCGATCGCGGCCCCGGTTGGCAGGTGATCGGCTCGATGGGGCAGGGACAGGTCCTTTTGGACGGGGAAGCGATCGACCCGAGCGGGACGACGTCTGCGATTCCCGCCGGGACGACGATTTCGACGCTCGGCGACGTCACCCTGGATCTCGTCTGTGACGGCTTCGCGGTGATGCAACTCGCACCTGGCACCGAGATCTCGGTTCCAGGCGTTCCGCGACGTTTTCTCGCACGCCAGGTAGAGATGCGAGTGACCCGTGGCGAAGTGCGCTTCTCTACCGGCCCTCGGTTTGTGGGTCGACGCCTCACGATTCATTCCGCCGCGGGTCGCGTGAGTGTGCTCGGCACAACCTTCGCCGTGCTCTGCGACGAGGACAGTACCTGCGTGTGCGTGCTCGACGGCGTCGTGCGGTTCGAGCCCACGGCGCTCAACGGCGAAGCGCGAACTCCGTTCGTCGTCCCCGCGGGCGAACGTCACTCTGTCTTCCTGACTTCGCCTGAGGTTCGCCGAGAGGTGATCCATCCTGGCGAGCGGATGAAACTAGAGATGCTTCGCGCAGCAGGAGTAGATCGCCTGCGCTGAGATCGTGATCTCCTGCGGCCGTTCACGAAGAAACCCGGTCACAACGGCCGCCATGCGCCGTACTTCTCCTCGATCGATCGCTAGACCTCATCACTCTGATCCGCACGCTCGCGGACGACCCAAGGAGCAGAAACATGCTGCAAAGTTTGCGGCGGGGCTGTGCCCTCGCCTTCGCCCTCGCCGCCGTCTCGTTCTCAGCGTTCTTCAATGCTGGTTGCCAACAGGAGGATGTGCTTGCACCGTCCAGCGAAACCATCGACGCCGAGCTTGATCGCGAGGCCGCGATCGAGGCCAGCGCGGGCCTCTCGCACGCGGGACCGACGCCGATTGCGGGGCCGACCGTCATCACCAAGTCCGGCCGCTACCGAGTGACCGAGGATTTCCAAGTCTTGGAAGGCGATGGAATCGTCATCCGGTGCAGCCATGTCGTCTTGGATCTGGGCGGGCATACGATCACAGGTCCAGGCAACAAACTCGGGCGGGGAATCGTGCTGGAGGGCTCGCACGGTAGCGTCCTGCGCAAAGGTCGCCTGGAGCGCTTCGGGATCGGGGTGGCGCTCCTGGGCTCGAACGAGAGCACAGTTCGCCAAATCGACATCGTGGGCGGCGACGAGTTCGCGGACCCGCCGAACGGCGTCGCCCCCCAAATCGGCATCCTCTTGGTCAACAGCGCAGAGAACTCGATCCTCAACAACGATCTCTCGCTAGTAAATCTCGGGATCTTCGTGCGCGGCGGCGACAGCTTCGAGAATCGCATCCGGAAGAATCAGGTCACGGGCGGCGCGAACGGACTTCTCGGCATCTGCTACAACCCAGCCGAGGGTGAGGGCCCAGGCGGACCGCACGACGACGACCTTCGTAACAACGTCTTGAATCGCTTCGGAACTGGCATCCAGTTCAGTGTGGGCTCAGCGGAGAATCGATTCGCGCGCAATACGGTCTACTATTTCGCCAGCCCATGGAACGACTTCAACGGATCGAACGAGTTCGTCGGCAACACGACGATGCAGGTCACACCGTAGCCTGACGACTCCCAGCGGTTCGCCGACCGGAGGGGGTCGGCGGGTCTCCGAGCCCCGCGGATCCGAGCGGATTTCGCGGGGTTCGGCGCAGCCCGGAGTCGCCGCAGGAGATCACCCGCACAGCGTGGGCGCGGTCACTCGCCTCATGCGCGCGCCGCTTCCACGAGCGCCTGCGCCAGCGGTACGGGTCGCCCCTCCAGCGCCGCCAACTCCGGCTGGAAGAGCGTCGCGAGGAAGAAGGGGTGATCTTCGAGTTCAACCGCGCGGATGTCACCGGTCTCGTCAAACGCGGTGGCGCGCAGGGATCCTGACTCGAAGTGCGATCGGTAGCTCGGCGAGAGGCCGTAGCGGCAGTGGTAGCCCTCGGTCGCTGCGTCGGCGCCGTAGGCTCGAGCGACGCGCGAGTCGGAGATGAACTGCACCCGGCCGGACGCGCCGACGAGTGAGCAGGCGAGCGGCGCGATGAGCGGATCATCGGCCTCGGGGGACATCTCCGCGTGTTCGACTCCACTCAGTTTCCACACGTTGCGCGCGTACTCGAGCATCGCGTGCTGGAAGCCGCCGCAAGTGCCCAGGAACGGCACATGACTTTCCCGAGCCCAACGGATGGCAGCGAGCGCACCGCGCGTGTCGCGGTAGGGAGACGCGGGAACACACCAGAGCGCATCGAATCGCGCCAAGTAAGTCGAGAGACCCGGCGAAGCGCCGTTGTCCGAAGGTCCCGCGGCGCGACCGAGTTCCTCCGTCGGGATCCAGCGGCTCTCGACGAGCACTCCGCCTTCTGAGCCGACTCGCGCGAGTGCGAGTGGAATCGCTCGGTGCGCCCGCACGCCCGGGTTCGGATCGCCGATCAAACCGATGCGAATGACCGAAACTCGGCTCACATCTGCTCCGGCAAGAAGAGATCGCCCGATTCGTGCGCGAGGAGCCAGCGTTTGCGCGGCAGTCCGCCGCCGTAGCCGGTCATGCTGCCGTCACTCCCCACGACGCGGTGGCAAGGAATCAAGATCGCCACGGGATTCCGACCCGTCGCCATCCCCACTGCGCGCGACGCTTGTGGCTGGCCGATGCTCCGCGCAATCGCGCCGTAGGAGAGTGTCCCGCCGAACGGGATGCGCGAGATCTCGGTCCAGACCTCGCGTTCGAAGTCACTGCCGGCGAGTTCGGCGTGCATCTGGACGCGTTCGTCTTGCCCGACGAAAAAGCGCGCGAGCTTCTCGGAGATCTGCGGGCACGGCGCGGAAGTGAGTGCGGAGTCGGGGTAGCGAGTGCGCAGCCAGCGCAGGTGCGTTGCTTCGGGGTGATCGTCGGCGAACAACACGGCGAGAGGGCCGGCGTCGGAGTCGGCCAAGAAAAGCGGGCCGACGGGGGACGGGACGGTTTCGTAGCGGATCTCGAGCATGGGGGGGCCTCCGGGGGAGAGCGGAGGATAGCGGAGAAGGGGGCGCGGGCTCCAAGGACACGGTGGTGACGAGGCAAGGGTTGAAAGGACATCTGACCAGCCGGCGGCCGGCTGGTCAGATGCCTTCTCCATGCATCAACGAATCGTCGCTCGTGTCGACGAAGACTCGTTCGTCTTTCAATGAGACGAAGAGTTCGAGGCCGCGTTCGATGGCCAAGAGGCGATAGCGCTCTTGCGACACTTCGACCTGAAACGGTTCGCCCCACTGGGCGGTGAGCTGGACCTTGACCAATGGACCGGCGGGGTTGATGTGGTCGACGCAGGCGGTGAAGTACTCGCTGCCGTCGGGCTCGCGGGAAAGTTCCAACAGGTGGGGGCGGATCGCGATGCGAGCGGTGGTCGCGCCCGCCCTGGCCCACTCCGGTAGAGCGACGCCGACGCCGCCGACGTAGGCTCGCTCGCCTTCCACGCGTCCTTGGAACAGGTTCACGTTGCCGATGAAGTTATAGACGAACTGGCTGGTCGGCCGGTGATACACCTCTTCGGGCGTGCCGACCTGCTCGATCCTGCCCGCGTTCATGATGACGACGCGATCCGCCACCTCCATCGCCTCTTCTTGGTCGTGCGTGACGAAGACGCTGGTGACGTGGATCTCGTCGTGCAGTCGCCTCAGCCAACGCCGCAGTTCCTGGCGCACCTTCGCGTCGAGCGCGCCGAACGGCTCATCGAGCAGGAGCACGCTCGGTTCGACGGCGAGCGCGCGCGCCAACGCCACGCGCTGCCGCTGTCCTCCCGAGAGCTGTGACGGGAGTCGCTGGGCCATGCTCCCGAGATGCACCAGTTCCAACAGCTCCGTCACCCGTCGCCGCAACTCCGGCTCCGGCGGACGCGTCTCGCGCGGTCGCACTCGCAGTCCGAAGGCGACGTTCTCGAACACGGACATGTGTCGGAAGAGCGCGTAGTGTTGGAAGACAAACCCCACGCGCCGCTCGCGCAGGCTCTTCTCCGTCGCGTCTTGTCCATGGAAGAGCACGCGCCCCGCGTCGGGCGTTTCGAGTCCCCCGATGATCCGCAGCAGCGTCGTCTTGCCGGCGCCGGACGGACCGAGAAGCGCCACGAGCTCGCCCGACTCGATCTCGAGCGACACGTCAGTCAACGCGGCATGGTCGCCGAAGCCCTTACTGATCGCTTGGATGCTGATACTCACGCGCTCACTCCTCCACCGTCGCCGGCGCCAACCGCCCGAGCTGCGTCTGCGCCCGGCGCGCCACGATCGACTTCACAACCAAGGTCAGCAGCGCCACCATCACCAAGAGGGACGAGAGCGCGAAGGCCGCGACGAATTGGTACTCGTTGTAGAGGATCTCTATGTGCAACGGGATCGTGTTCGTCTTCCCGCGGATGTGACCCGAAACAACCGAGACCGCGCCGAACTCGCCCACCGCTCGCGCCGTGGTCAGGATCGCGCCGTAGAGCAGTCCCCACTTGATGTTCGGCAGCGTCACGCGCCAGAAGGTCTGCCATCCGTTGGCCCCGAGCGAGAGCGCGGCCTCTTCGTCTTCCGTCCCCTGCGTCTCCATCAGAGGGATCAACTCCCGCGCGACATAGGGGAACGTGACGAAGAGCGTCGCGAGGATGATCCCGGGGACGGCGAAGATGACCTTGATGCCGTGGTCCGAGAGCCACGGACCGAAGAGACCTTGCATCCCGAACAGGAGCACGAAGACGAGTCCCGAGATGACGGGCGAGACCGAGATCGGCAGATCGATCAGCGTGACGAGCAAGCTGCGCCCCGTGAATCTGAACTTCGTCACCGCCCAGGCCGCGGCGAGCCCGAAGATCAGGTTGAGCGGGACCGAGATGACCACCGCGAGAAGCGTGAGCAGCATCGCGGAGTAGGCCGTGCGATCCGCGAACGAGTGGAGGTAGGCCGAAAGTCCTTTCGCGAACGCCTGGGTGAACACCGCCGCGATCGGCGCCACCAGGAAGACGGCCAGATAGGCGACCGCGATTCCGATCAGGAGCAGCCGCACCCATGCGGGTTCCTTGCGCGCGCGGCCCGAGGCCGAGCTCATCGCGCGACTCCGCGCAACGCCACCCAGCGCTGCAGGAGATTGATCACGAGCAGCAGGCCGAAGGATGCGATCAGCATGACGACCCCGAGCGCGGTCGCCCCCAAGTAGTCGTACTGCTCGAGCTTCGTCATGATCAGCAGCGAGGTGATTTCGGTCTTCATCGGCATGTTGCCCGAGATGAAGACAACCGAACCGTATTCACCGAGCGCGCGCGCGAAGGCGAGCGCGAATCCGGTGAGAAGCGCGGGGAGCACCGTCGGGAAGATGACGTGCGTGAACGTTTGCAGCCGCGTCGCCCCGAGCGAGGCGGCGGCGTCTTCCACTTCGGCGTCCAGATCTTCGAGCACCGGTTGGACGGTGCGGACGACGAACGGCAGCCCGATGAACGTGAGCGCGATCGTGACGCCGAGGGGCGAGAAGGCCGACTTGATCCCGAGCGACGCCAGGTGGCTACCGATCCAGCCGTTTTCCGCGTAGACGGCGGTCAGCGCAATTCCGGAAACGGCGGTGGGAAGCGCAAACGGCAGATCGACCAGCGCATCGAGCAGCTTGCGTCCCACGAACTGATACCGCACCAAGACCCACGCGACGAGAAACCCGAAGACGGCATTGATGAGCGCGCCCAAGAGCGACGCGCCTACCGTGAGCCGATACGAAGCCAACGCACGAGGCGCGGTAGCGATCTCCCAGAACTGCGTCAGCGACAGTCCCGTCGACTTCCAGACCATCGCGCCGAGGGGAATGAGCACGAGCAACGAGAGGTACGTCAGCGTGTAGCCGAGGGAAAGCCCCAGGCCCGGCATCACGCGCGAGTTTCGTGTCACGCTCGGCAAGAGGGCTTTGCCGCGCCGCGCCTAGCGCGTCGCCCCGTAGATCTGGTCGAAGATCCCGCCGTCGTCGAAGTGCAGTTTCTGCGCCTCGGCCCAACCGCCCGCGATCTCATCGATCGTGCGCAGTCGCACCTCGCCGAACTCACTCGCGAATTCTTTCCTCACCTCCGCGTTCCGGGGTCGGTAGTAGTGCTTCGCGGCAAGACGTTGACCCTCCATCGAGTAGAGGAATTCGAGGTACGCCTGGGCGACTTCTGTCGTGCCTCGCTTCGTCACGATCTGGTCGACCCAGGCCACGCTCGGTTCAGCCAAGATGCTCGACGACGGCAGCACGATCTCGAACTGGTCTTTCCCCAACTCGCGCTGCGCCAGGATCGCCTCGTTCTCCCACGACAGGAAGACGTCGCCGATCTTCCGCTCCACGAAGGTGGTCGTCGATCCGCGCGCGCCGGAATCGAGCACCGGTACGTTGGCGAAGAGCTTCTTCAGGAACTCCTGCGCCTGCGCCTTGTCGCCGCCGTGCTTCTCGAGCGCGTGCGCCCAGGCCGCGAGGTAGTTCCAGCGAGCGCCGCCGGAGGTCTTGGGATTGGGCGTGATGACCTCGACCCCCGGCTTGATCAGGTCGTCCCAGTCCCGGATCCCCTTCGGATTTCCCTTTCGCACCAGAAAGACGATCGTCGACGTGTACGGCGCGCTGTTCTCCGGCAACCGAGTCTGCCAGTCGGCCGGCAGCAACTTCGCGTGTTCGACGATCGCGTCGATATCGCCCGAGAGCGCGAGCGTCACGACATCCGCCTCCAGTCCATCGATGACCGAGCGCGCCTGCTTGCCACTCCCGCCGTGCGACTGATTGATCGTGACGGCGACGCCTGTTTTCTCGAGCCAGTGCGCGGTGAAGAGCGCGTTGTACTCGGAGTAGAACTCCCGCGTCGGGTCGTACGAGACGTTGAGGACTTCGAGGTTCTTGGCCGGGGTCGACGGGACGCACTGCACTCCGATCGCCGCGACGGCGAGGAGAAGTGAGGCTCCGACGATCAGCCGGCGCGCGCGCGGCGCGGTGGAGCTTTCGAGACGAGACATGAGGGCGTTCCCGGTTAGTCGTTTATGTCCATCGATGTACTAGACTGTTGGGTGCAAAGAATCGCTGTCAGATGTGATACATGAGGCTCGATTCGCCTTCGGCGGCGGCGGTCCGCTCCAGAATTGTTTGGAGAGTCGCGTCATCCAGGATCGAGGCGGTGGCGTCGCGGACCTCCTTGAAGATCATCCGCACGCCGCAGATCCGCTCGTCCACGCATTCATTACATCGCTGATACGCAGTCTGGCTCACGCAGGGAAGCATCGCGATGGGGCCTTCCAGGACGCGGATGATCTGCCCGATCGTGATCTCCGTCGGCGCGCGGCCCAGGAAATAGCCGCCTCCTTTGCCCTTCTTACTCTGCAGTAGGCCGTGGTTCTTCAGCTCCAACAGGATCAGCTCCAAGAACTTACGCGGGATCTGCTCGCGAGCCGCGAGGTCGGAAATGGGGATCGGGCCCTGTCCGTACTTGCGGGCGAGCTGGAGGACCGCTTTGAGGGCGTACTTGGACTTCTTGGAGAGCATGGGGGCCTGGAGGGAGCGGTGTGTGGTTAACCAAGTAAGTTGAGTGGGTTGATAGTATTTAGGGACGGAGGGGGAGGTCAACGGGGGAATTGAGGAGAAGGGGGCGTGAGGGCCAACGCGGGGCGAGAAGGGGCGAGGGGAGCTGAGCAAGTGAAAGCGATGGCTCGCGGCGAGCCATCGCTTTCACTTACTTGCTTGGATCTTCCCAGTCGCCTTGCGGTCGCCGGCGGCGCCGATGCCTAGGATCTGGCGGTACTTGGTGACCGTGCGGCGGCTGATCGGGGAGTTGCGCTGTTTGAGGATCTCGGAGATCTCGTGGTCGCTCCACGGATTCGCGGGATCCTCCTCCTCGTTGATGAGCTTGTTCAGCGTGTCCATCACGGCCTTGTTCGAGACCTGCTTGCCGTCGTTGTTCGTGATGGAGCGTGAGAAGAAACGGTTCAGGGGGATCACGCCGCGAGGCGTTTGGATGTACTTCTCCTTGAGGATGCGCGAGATCGTCGCCTCGTTCATGCCCAGCCTCTCGGCGGTCTCTTTCTGGAGGAGCGGCTTCAGGGCCTCTTCCCCTCGCTCCAGGAACTCCCGCTGCTCCTCGACCAGGTGACGCCCGATCTCGAAGAGCATCCGGTCTCGGTACTCGGTCGCGTTCACGAGCATCCGCGCGTCCTGCCGCATCGCCCTCAGCCGATCGAGAATCGCCTTCGGATCCTCGTCGCCCGACTCCTTGACGAGGCTCGCCTTGCGCGGAATCCGCGTGTCGCGAAAACGGTAACGACCGCTCAACGGATGGCTGAGCGAAACCGCCCACTGCCCGTCGACCAACTCGACGATCAGGTCGGGGTACCGCGTCGGCTCGGTCGATTGATCCAAGAGGCTCATCGGATGGCTGTAGAGCCGGTTGAGATCCTCGAGCGCGTCGTGCAGCTCCGATTCCTTCACTCCCAGCTTCTTCGCCACGGCCGCGAGATTGCGCGGCTTGATCGTCGACAGGACATTGTCCCGCACCAACTGCGCCGCCAGGCTGTCGCTCTTCCCGTGGCGTTCGAGCTGGATCAGGTAGCAGTGGCTCTGATCGCGCGCGGCCAGCCCGGGCGGGTCGAACTGGTAACGCAGCATGTAGAGCGCGTGGTCGAACTCTGGCCGCACGCTGGCCGGCAGCTCCAACGCCTCGAACAGTTCATTCTCCGAGAAGAGCAAGTAGCCGTACTCGTCGAGGTAGCGCAGGAGGACGAGGATGATGTCGTGCACGCGACGCGTGACATCGGCCACGGAGAGCTGCGACTCGAGCTGCTCGTACGGAGTCGGAACGTTGACGGCCATGATGCCGCCGCCTTCGTCCGCGGGAAATTCCTCGTGCGTGTAGGGGGTAGAGGCGACCGGCTCCCACGCTTCGGCCGCGTCGTATTCGACCTGTTCCTTCGCGGTGATCGTGCTCTCGGGCTCGCGATCGGCGTCGCGCACCAGGCGCGGATCGGTGACGTTCTCGTCCTTCTCCAGCCACGGATTCTCGAGCGTCTTCTGATCGAGCGCCTCGAGCGCTTCGAGGATAGGCGCCTGGATCAATTCCAGATTCATGCGCATCTGCGGTGTGAGACGCAGCTCTTGGCCGAGCCGTAGGCCCAGACTCTGTCGCATGTTCATCGCCATGAAGCTTTGTATCCTCTCGACCTGCCGGATCTTACGTTCGCGTCTCCCGATGTGACAAGCCGGGCAGCCGTCTTGTCCCTGTTTGCGGTCGTCGGGATAGGCGCCTGAACCATAACCTGCCGCCACCCCGTCCCTCTCGCAGTGACAGGGCCCGCCTAAGGGGGTTAGCCTGCCCGGGAAGCGCGCCGCAGCGCCCGTTCGGCTCGCGTCTGCGGCGCCTCGCCCACCGACGATCGAAAGAGGAAAGAATCCATGGCTTCGACCAGACTGAATCCGAAAGGCCTTCGTCGCTTCGCGACGTTCGCACTCTGACTCACGATGCTGCTTGCCGGTTGCGGCGAGCAGAAGCGCGCCTCTGAACAGGCGCCCGCGGCGGGAACCGCCGCCCAGTCCGACACCACCGCCTTCGCCGCCTGGCGTGGCCTCTCCGACGACGACGCCAAGATCACCGGCGCGCGCGACTTCCTCGGTAGGTATCCCAACAGCTCGTTCCGCGGCGCCATCTCCGGCTCGCTCTTCGGTCTGCTGGCCAAGACCGACGCGGCCGGGGCGCGTGACTTCGCGGAGAAGAGTCTCACGACCGAGAAGGACCCCGCGACTCGAGCCCGCCTCTGGAACGCGCTCTACGACCACACGCGTGAACACGACCCCGCCCAGATCGACGCACTGCTCGCTCGCATCGAGCAGGATCCCGGGGCGGGCGAGGAGGTCTTCAACTCAATCGCGTGGGATCTGGTGGAGCGGAACGAGCGGCTCGACCACGCCGTCCAACTGGCGACCGTCGGACTCGCCCGCGCCAAAGACTCGAACGCCAAGGCGAGCGTCCTCGACACCCGGGGGTGGGCGCATTACGCGCGGAAGGACTATCCGGCGGCGGTGACCGACTTGGAGGCGGCCCGTGCGGCGCTCCCCGAGCCGATGCAGGAGATCGACGAACATCTCGCGATGGCGTACGACGCGGCCGGCATGAAGCCGCAGGCGCGCGATCTCTACGCCGCTCTCCTGGTCGGCATGGAGAATCCGGACATGCGCGAGCGCGTGCGCGTTCTCTCGCGTGAACTGGACGGCTCCGAGCAGGCGGCGATGCGCTCGATCGAGGAGAAGCGGTTGGCGAACAGCAAGCCCGCTCCGGACTTCGCACTGAAGGACTACGACGGCAAGGAGATCAAACTGTCTGATTTCCGCGGGAAGATCGTGCAGCTCAACTTCTGGCACCCGACCTGAGGTTCCTGCCGTGTGGAGTATCCACACCTCCAGGCGCTCTACGAGCAGTACAAGGACCAAGGCTTTGTCATGCTCTCCGTCGAGACCTCGAACCGCCCCGCCCTCGCGAAGGAGTTCACGACCAGTGTGGGCGCGACGTTCCCGATCGTCCTCGACACCGACAACGTATCGCGCGGCAAGTTCGAGATCCCGGGTACGCCGACCAACATCTTCATCGACCGTGAAGGCCGCATGATGTTCCGCGTGACCGGCTACACGCCGGGCCGCGAGAAGGTCTTCGCCGCCACGATCGAGCAGATGTTGGCGAAGAAAGACGCCGGCGCTTCGCTGCAGCACTGATTGCTGCGACGGTCGGAAGATCTACGGCCGCTCGGTTCCGCTGGACCAAGCGGCCGTTTTCGCTCTCAGCGCCAGCGCGTGAGCGAGATTGCGTTGCGCGGAGAGATACCCGGGCTCGAGGCGAAGCGCCTCTCGATAGCTCACGATCGCCTCATCGTACCGACCGAGACGGACCAGCACGTTGCCCAGGTTGTTGCGGGCCTCGAGCAGCGTCGGTTCCAAGCGCGCCGCCTGCTCCAGATGGACGAGCGCTTGATCGAATCGTCCTTGTGACGCGTGAACGCTCCCCAAGTTGTAGTGGGTCTGACCGAGGTCGGGACGGATGGCCAAAGCGGCTTCGTACGACGCCAGCGCATCGCCGAGCCGACCCTCACGCGCGTAGAGCAGTCCTAGGTTGTGTTGCGCCATCCACGCGCCGGGATTCCGCGCCAGCGTGTCACGCCAGAGCGTCTCGATGTCGGAGTAGACGCGGCCCCGTTGGAGCGTGAGCCCCGCCAGGACAACCAGCAGGACCGCGCCGAGGCGCATCCCCTGAACTCGATTCCCCCAACACGCGAAACCGGCGCCGGCCAGCGCCAAAAGGCAGGCCGAGGCGTGGTACTGGAAGTGATCGGCCACCCACGAGTACCGCATCGGGTAGACGTCGAAGAAACCGAGCGCCGGGAAGAGACACCCCGCGAAGGCAAGCACGGCCACGAGAACTCCGCGTCCCAGTCGCTCCGGATGGCGGCGTCGCATTGCCACGAGCGCAACGACGAGGACGACGAAAGCGAGCGGGCCCAACCAATGTCGAGGAGACGACGGGTCGATGGTCCACCTCGGATAGACGAACGAGAGGTCGATCGGCGCCGCCAGCTTCCCCACGTAGAACCAGAAGATGCTGCCGGCCAAGCCGACTCGATCGAGGAACGAGAGGGCCCAATCCGCGCCGCGGGCCCCAACGTGATTGCGCTCGATCCAGAGCGTGAGCGCGCCCGCTCCCGCGCCCAACGCGACGAACGGCGCCAGCGGCCAGAGGTCACACGCCGAAAGCCGATCCCGCTTCCACCAGAGGAGAAGCGCCAACAGCCCGGGGAACACCGCGGTCACCGTCTTCGAGCAGAGCGCACATACGAAGAGCAGCGCGGCCAGCGCGTACATCTTCCCATCGAAGGCGGGCGCGCGCCGGGCCGAACCCAGGTTCGCCGCGCGCAGGTACGCGAGTACGGCGCCGACCAGGAAGAGGCCCGAGAGCGTGTTCTTCCGCTCGGTGATCCAAGCGACCGATTCGACCGTCACGGGATGGACGCCGAAGAGCGCGGCGCCGAGCCAGGCGCCCGGCGCGTGCAACGCACGGAGGAGTCGCCACAGGAGCACGGTCGTCGCCGCGTGCAGCGCGACGTTGACGAGATGGAATCCGAACGGCGCGAAACCCCAGAGACGCGTCTCGAGCCAGAAGGTCGTGAAGACGAGCGGGTAGTACTGCGGCGTCGCGCCCAGGTCGAACCAGATGCGGGCGAGTCCGCCCGGTTCGCGCAGAACCGGGTTGTTCAGGATGTAATCGTCGTCATCCCAGACGAAACCACCCGTCAACGCGGAGGAGTGCGCGAGGCACACGAGCAGGAGCAGTCCGGCGGTCGGCCAAACCGAGCGAGCGCGATTCGCCACGCCGCTCGGCGCCGATCGCCTCACTCCCTCTCGCTCGATTGCTCTCGGCTCGTCCCGGGACTCGCGGTCGGCGCCCGAACTGTGGGGTCCGGTGATGTCTCGTCGCTTTCCACGACCGCTTCCGCTTCCACTTCCTCCGACGGCGCTTCGACTGAATCGTCGTCTAGATCACCCGAGTCGGCGTCTTCGTCTCCACCGTCGAGGTAGTCGTGCCAGTTCTGGCGCTTCTCCACGAACTTGCCGCGCGCAGCGTTCTTGCGCGCGAGATCTTCCCAGCCTGGGGACATCAGTTCTCCGCGATGCCGCTTCTCCTTTTTCATACGGCACTCTTCATACTGCGCTCGTGGAATTGACGCGCAGTCGGGTGGGCTGTCAGGAGAGCCGCATGGGCGCAAGCTCGCTCGGGCTCGCGGTGGGAACCGGAGCAGGCGCGCTCAGACGAGGGAGCGCGAACACGGGATTCGAGCAGAGGGCGCATGACCGAATGAACGATATCGAGTACTGCTGTGGATGCCAGCGACGCAAGGATAGATCGCCCGCGACGCCGATCGCAACGGGCTTCCTCGACTGGTCGGAGTCTGTCGTCCGGCGTCAGTCCAGACGCATCACCCGTGTCGAGACGACCCGGCCGGTGGTCTCGACCCTGATCAGATAGACGCCATTGGCCACTCTGTTTCCCGACCCGGTCGCGCCGTCCCAGAGCAGAGTGTGAGCACCGGCCGCAAATGTGTCGTCGGCCAGGCGACAGATCTCGCGTCCCTCGATGTCGTAGACCGCCACCCGCACGCTCCCGGCTTCCGGAAGCCGGAAGGCGACGGTGGTCACCGCCGTGAACGGGTTGGGCCAGCTAGAGATCGCGAGGGCGGGTCGCTCGAGTCCATCCGACGTGACATCGACCGGATCGAGCTCGATCGTGGTGGCGTATGACGCGGTCGGCGCGCCGGCCGGGCGCTGCCATTCGCGGTCGGTGTTGTCCCGCGCCTGGAAGTAGTACTCGACCGTCGTCCCGTGCGGCTGCGCAGGGATGTTCGCGTAGAACGAGTCGGGCCCGGCCGCGGCCAGCATCGCGATCTCGTTGTACGGAAGCTCCCCTTCCACCCGCCAGAAGAGCCGCGGCCATCCAACCTGAAGCCCGGCCTCGCTGTGATCGCGGACGAGCGCGTCGATCCGCACCGGCCCGTTCTCCTGGATGACCGGCGGCAACGCATTCACGTCCAGGTAGAGCATCTGCTTGTCGTGGATCCCCATGACTCGGCAGTGGATGGCGTCGTCCGGGAGCCACGATCCGTCGTACCCCAGAATCTCGTAGCCGGGCATCAAGTCTTCGTAGGTCTGCAGCGCGATCGCGTCCTGGGCGATGCCAAAGGTAGGCACGAGCACCTTGTTGTTCAGGATGACCGCGTTCGTGTATCCCGCGACCTGACCGCCGCCGACCGAGGCGCAGAAGATCCGTTCGACCTGGAGCGGCTCGCCGTAGGCGTTGGTCATGGCGGCGTAGGCGGCCGCGCGCGCCTCGCAACGCGCGTAGTCCGCGTTGCTCATCGGGACCTGTTTGACGAGGATCCGCTCCTCGTCGAGCAGCTTGGCCCAGACGTCGATGTGGTGGATCCCGCCGATCGAGATGTCGTCGACCACTCGGTAGTCGCCAATGCCCAGATACGCGAACATTTCCTGATCGACTCCCGACGGCGTGAGCGAGGGGTTCTCGTCGTAGACCAAGTCGGTCGAATAGCCGTTACCGTGTCCGTCGCACATGTAGTTGCCGCCGGTGTGGATGACCGACGAGCCGTAGACCGGCGTCGTCCAGGCGTCGCCGGCTTCGTAGTTCGTGGCGTCGTCGAGCGGACGAGGGCGGTTGTAGATATGGTCCACGATGCCGGCGTCGTCACCTCCGTCGAAAATGAACTGCGGACCGTAGTCACGCGTCCAGATCGAGTTGGTGCCGGTCTGGATGAAATGGACGTTCGCCATGGTCGCCCCGTTCGATTGGAGCGCCGAAGATGCCGTGTTCTGCTGCGACTGGCTGGAGACGTAGACCCAGAGCCCGATGTCCTCGGAGATCTCCGCCAAGAGGTCGTAGGGCAGGCCGAAGGGATAACGGACGAGCGCCCCGGTGACCGGCTCCCACTCCGCACACTGACGGATCGGTCCCGTGGCCGGGCTCGTCGCGCGATGGCCGATTCCGATCAGATGCCGATTGGCCCACTCCTGTTCGGTCATCTCGATCGGCAGCGCGTCCGCTTCGTGCGGCGAGAGCTGCGGGGACGCGGCGACGGAGGCGGTGACCGAGGCGGTGACCGAGGCCGCAGCCGCCAGCAGAAGGGCCAGCGGACCGAGGGCAAGGGAACGGGAGTGACCACGGGCGGGCCGGCGTGGGAGCATGTCGGGTCTCCGAAGGAGGTTGGGCCGCGAAGGAATGGCACCATGAGCGCACTGGAGTATAGCAGCCGATGAAAGACAAGCTCCGGCTCGACCAGTTCTTGAAGTGGCATGGCGTCGCGCCGACCGGCGGGCAGGCCAAGCTCATCATCCAATCGGGCGATGTGCGCCTGAATGGGGCGATCTGCGTGCAGCGCGGCAAGGGGCTCGAGGTCGGCGACGTGGTCGAGACCCTCGGTCGCCGACTCGTCGTCCGCGAAGAGGATGTCGTGCGCAGTGGCAGCCCCGGTCACTCGCCTGACGGGCCGATCGGTTGATTCAGCTCATGGATTGGCGGCGCAGCGGAAGCCGCTCGTCCGACTGGCCTGGTCCGGCGCGATCGAGAAGCGCGCGCCCACCAGAAGCCAGCTCGCGCCTTCTTGGAAACTCCCGCCCCGCAGCACCTTCGAGGATCCCTCGAGCGGCGGGTTGTGCGGCGCCCGGTAAGCGCTGGCCCAATCCGCGCACCACTCCCAGACATTGCCGGCCAATGTGTAGATCGGAGTTCCCCACGCCATCTGGGCGCCGGCGACCCGAGAGACGACTGGCTCGGTGCGTCCGATTCCGCCCTGATAGTTCGCTCGAGTACGCGAGACCGGGTCGTTGCCCCATGGGAACATGGCGCCGTACCCGACTCCGCTCGGGTGCGAGCCATTCACCGTCGAGACGCCCCGCGCCGCCTTCTCCCACTCCGCTTCGCTCGGAAGACGGCGACCGATCCAGACGCAGTAGGCTTGGGCCCCGTACCAGGTCACCCCGACGACCGGGTGCTCTTCGTAGCTCGCCTGGATCGTGAAGGCGCCGCTCGACGGATCGAACGCGAGTCGGCTCGCGGAGAACAACAGCAAGAGGTCGCCTCCGCCCGTCACCTCGTCGGCGTCGGCTTGGATGCGATTTGCCGAGAGCGCTTCGTAGAGAAACGAGAGATACTGGCGGTTGGTGACCTCGGTGGCTTCGAGTCGGAACGCACCTACCTCCACCGGATTGCCGGGGTGGGTCTCGTTCCCGTAACCGGCCGGCGTGTTCCCCATGACGAATCGGCCCGTGGGGATCGTCACCATCGCTGTCAGCGGCGTCAGCACGACGGTGTTCGAGAGCTCCGACGGATTTCCTTCCTCGTCTTCGATGTTGAGAGCCGTGACGAAGAATCGATAGCGACGATTCGCTTCCCCTTGCACGGTCAACTCGCTCGCGGTGGAGGGAAGGTCACCCCCGACCTGGATCGAAGGCGCGCCATCGACGCTCTGATAGACCCGGTACGACTGGACCGCGCTGAGATCCAGAGGCGTCCAGGAGACGACGACCTGCAGCGAGGCGAGGTCCTTGGCGGCTACGACGTCGTCGATGGAAGGGAGCGGAGTGGCGTCGAGCTCCACATCCTGCGCGTGCTCGGGGAGCGAGAGGCCCAGGAGCAGGGAGACCGGCGCATAACCGGCGGCGGTGACGCTGAGCGTCTGCGTCCCTTGCTCGATTCCGGAGATGTCGTACCGACCCTGCGCGTCGGTCGTGTCGCTCAGACCATCGATCTCGACGATCGCCCCAGGCACCGGCGCGAGCAACGAATTGCGGACCAGGCCGCGCAACCGAGAGAGCGGCTGGACGGGGCGCAACTCGATCATCGTGATCGTGGCCAAGCCTTCGTGCACCGTGAGCTGCGTCTGCCGCGAGACGTACCCCTCTTTCGTAAAACGAATGAGCGTCTCACCCAGGGCCAGTCCATCCAGCCGATACTCGCCGCGGGCATTGGTGGAATCGACGACCGCGCGTTTCGGATCGGCGATCAACTCCGCGCGCACCTCGGCCCCTTCCAGTACGGCCGCGGAGTCGACGGCAGCGCCGACAACCCCGCGCAAGCTCCCGGTGCGCTCGGTGACATGGATGGTGATCTGCGCGAACGCCTGCTCCTCGCCGTCGGTCACCGTCACGCTGATCTGCGCGACTCCCGTGCTCGGCGGCGCCTTCCAGATCCGCGTGCTGTCGGTCTGAGCCCCCGTGAACGAGCCGATCGACGCAGTCCAGGTGTAGCCGAGAGTGTCCGCGTCGTCATCTCGAGCGCGACAGAGGATGCGCGCGGTCTCGTTCGTGAGAAGCGAGTCGGGATCCGCGGTCAGCAGCGCGATCTGCGGCGGCTTGTTCTCGCGCTCGCGCAGCGGTCGCTCTTCACCGCATCCCGCGAGCCATGCGAGCAGAGAACAGAGAACCACCAATCCGAACGCGCCCCGATGGCGCGCCCAGTCGTTGCGGCCGTTCACGATGCGACCCCTTCTCTCGGACGCCATTCTCGGGTGCGAGCGGACGAACTTGCGGAGCTGGCGCGGCATCTTAGGCGCATTTCCGAGAGAAAGCCAAGAGCGCCCGGGGGGGTGCTCTCCGGACGCTCGAGGCTCGTTCCCCCTTGCGAGGGAACCGGTCATCGGTACTGTGATCTCTGCTGATCTCGCTGTGGTGCTTCGCCTCAGTCCTTGAAGGAGTAGATCTTCCAGCGGCCGTTGCGCTCGATGAGGGTTCGGACGAACTCGATCTCGACGATCTCGCCGTTCTCCGCCTGCGCTTGGATGACGGCATCGCGATAGAGGGTGAAGTTCGTGTACGGCGCTAGGCCGGAGCGGTAGGAGAGCTCTTCGAGGAAGAGATGGCGCCCCGCCCAATCACTCATTCCACGCTGCACGCCCGAGATGTTGCGTGAGTCGAAGTTTCCCCACGCCTCGTGCGAGGACCATCCGGTGACCGGACGGCTCTCCGGGAACTCCGGCCAACAGAGCTCTTCGAACTCTGTGTGGGTGACGCCAAGCGCTTGCAGTCTCGCGAGGTCGTTCTCCCGCAGAGCTTCGAGCGCCGCGATCACGAGTTCCTCCGCGGAGGACTCCCCGCCGCTCAACTCGAGTTCGGTCGGGCCTACTTCCCGCCGCCCCGTCTCGACGCTGGCAGCTTCTGAATCGTCCGCCGGCTCGTATCCGGGCATCGAGGCCAGCACGGAAGGGACCGGCGCCTGACCGATCGGCGCCTCCGGGATGCCTTCCGCGGATGGTTCCGCGAGCGGGCGGGCCTCTCCGACGGAAGCCAATGCCGCCGCCGGTTCAGGCGATCTGCTCGCCCGCTCCTTGGTTCCAGAATCGATCCGCTCCGTCGGTTGAGTCTCGGGAACGGCCACGACCTCAGGCGCTCCGCTGAGATCCGCGACCGATCTCTCGATCGGCGCGGCGACCGCCTCCGGCTCGGCTCGGACCGGCGGGGCGCCTTCCACCACCGCCTTCCGCTCACCGCAACCCATCGTCCACAGCGTCGCCGCCAGGCAAACGACGAATCCGGCGACAAGTCCCTCGACCGCACCCACGGCGGCGTCTGAGCGCTCGATGCGTCGCTTGTTCGAGTTCATGGACACCCCCCGCTCACGAACCGGTCGAGACGGCGAAACTGATGCTCCGGCCGGTCCTCGCCGCGTAGGTCGTCCCGGCGTTCTCGTGCGCGTACTGCGTCTCTTCGTTGGTCAGATTCCTGGCGGAGAGTTTCACCCGGAAGGTGCGGAACGCGTGCGCTAGCGTGAAGTCCAGTGACCCGCGCGCCTCCTCGTAGATATCCGGCGTCACCTCTAGTCCGACTCGCTGGAGGCGCCGACCGAAACGGTTGTACAAGAACGCCGCGTTCGTCTTTCCGGAACTCGACGCGTAGTAGATCCCGGAGTTGATCACGTACGGAGACTGTCCCTCCAACGGGCGGCGGTTGCTGAACTGCACGCCGGTCGACTCATCCAGCTCCGCTTCCGACTCGACGATCGTCAGGTTCGCGTTCAAGAAGAGGCTCTCCAGCCGCGAACTCAGCCGTCCCAATCCCACGCGACCTTCGAACTCGGCCCCGAGGACCGACGCGCTCTTGGCGTTGACCGGCTTGTAGACCGGCAGGGAGCCGAGCAGAACGCTCTTCTCGATCGCGTTCTCGAAGTCCTTGTAGAAGACGCTCACGGCGGCCATTTCACTGGACGTCGGGTAGGTCTCGTAGCGCAGGTCGTAGTTCGAGATCAGCGCCCGCTTCAGATCCGGGTTTCCGATCTCCTGGACCCGGGTCACGACATCTTGCAGAGCAAAGCTCGACAGCTCGCGGAGGTCGGGACGCGAGACGGTTCGACTGAAGGCCGCTCGGAGGTTCGCGTCTTCGTTCAGCGAGTAGGTGAGATTGAGCGCGGGCAGAACGTCCTGATCGTCGAGCTTCGCCGAAGTACTCTCCAGACCAGAGAAGCGGTCATAGGTCCGGTTGCTCATCTCGGCGTTCTCGACGCGCGCGCCAACCACGCTCCGGAGTCTCTGCGACAGAGGCAGATCGACCATGAGGAACCCCGCGGTCTGATCCTGCGACGCGAGGTAGGCGTCGGTTTCATTCGTGTTCTCCCGAAGCCAGACATGGTCGCGGGTGTCCGCCGGGCCGCCGATCATGTCGACACCGAGGAACTCGGCGGCGGGAAGCGCCAGCACCGAGTCACGGTTGATTCCGCCGCCTTGGAGCGTCGGGAGTTCGTACCCGAACCGACGCCACTCGAACGAGCGATCGCGGTTCTTCAGCACGGCCCCACCCTTGAACTTCGCCTCCAGGCCGCTCCACTGACGGAACGGGACGGAGAGCGCTGCTTCGTAACCGCGTTCATCCTCATCCATCGATCCGAATTGCCGCGAGGGTCGCGATCGCGAGCTCATCTCGTAGACCTGCAGCGTGTCCACGATCCGATCGTCCTCGTCGCGAACGAGCCTCGAGTTCTCCTCGTAGGCGTACTCCCGGCGATCCGGCTCATTGCGCTCGGCGTTGGAGTAACTGACCTTCCACTCCAGCGTCGAGTTGCGCAACGGAGTGATGGTGTGGTTCATGCCGAGGGACGAGGTCAGAACTCCGCGTTCGACGTACTGCAATCGTGTGAGTTCGGCGTTTCGACTCCAGTCGTCGGCATATCCCTGCGCGAAACGGACTTCGTCTTCGGAGCTGCGGTTGTACATCGACCGCAGATTCAATGTGTTGAACTGATTCAATCGATAGCTGGAGTTCAGGATCGCCCCCCAGAGCGTGGCGGCCTCCGACGTCGTTGTCTCGAAGTCGTTTCGCACGCTGGTGCCGTCGTCGGTGAAGACCCGCTCGACCGCCTGGGTGGTTTGGGCGGAGTTCGTGTACGACGCTGAGGCGATCAATCCCATCGTTCGCCCGAAGATCGGAATCTCGTCGCCGTACGTGGCGTTGAGGCCGTAATTCGAGAGGGCTCGATCCGCGCGCTCGACGCCCCAAGTGTTGCTGAAGGATTGTCCGAGCATCGCCAGGGTGTCGCTGCTGAAACCCTTGCCGGCGGGGTCGAAGATTCCGCGCTGTTCCAGCTTCTTGTTCTTCGCGAGCTTCTGGACCAGATCGGGCAGGCCGCGAGCACCGTCGTCGAAGCCGAGGAAGTCCGTGTCGCTGCCCTCGTAATGCAAGAAGTCGTTGCTCGAGGTTTCAGAGTTGGATCCGGTGGAGACCGACAGCTCCCAGATTCGTTGTCCCGGGAAGTCGCGCGTGCTCAGATTGACGACGCCGCCTGCGAATTCTCCCGGCTGATCGGGCGTGTAGGTTTTCTGGATGACGACGTTGTCGAGGAGGCCGGCCGCGAAGATGTCGAGCGGGACGACCTTCTTGTTCGGCTCGGGGCTCGAGATGGTCGATCCGTTGACTTGGGTCGCGCTGTACCGTTCTCCGAGTCCGCGGACGTAGATGTATTTGCCGCCGACCGTCGAGACGCCGGTCACCCGCTTGAGTACATCCGCTGCGTTCGAGTCGGGTGACTTCTTGATCTGCTGCGCCCCGATGCCGTCCGAGACCGCCGGTGCGCGCTTCTGCTTCGCCAGGATCGCCATGTCCGAGGCGCGTTCCCTGGTGCTCTGGACTTCGATCGTCTCCAGCGTCATCGCGTTCGACGTGAGCGAAACGTCCACCGTGGCGGCGGCGCGGTCGGCTACGTCGATTCCGTAGATCTTCTGCTGATTGAAGCCCACGAACCCGATGACCAAGCGGTAGCTTCCCGGCGGGCAGACGATGCGATAGGAACCATCTTGAGCTGTCATTGCGCCGCCGAACGGGGCGCCCAGCGTGTCGCCGGCCGCGGGATTCGTCTTGAAGACACTGACGTTGGCGTAGGCCAGAGGCTCACCGCTGTCAGCCGACAGGACGCGGCCGATGATCTTGGATCCGGCGTCCTGCGACGCTGCGGAGGAAGGACTGTTCTGGGCTCGCACGATCTCGGCGGCGTTCGCCGAGAGCACGAGGATCCCGGCGATCAATCCGAGCTTGATCAGGTTCGTTCGATTCATTGCACCCTCTTCGTTTCTTCGGACTCGGACCCATCGCTCTCTCGTACTCCGACCGCGGCGTTGACCGGACTTGCCGCGAACGGACTTCGGAGAGGCGCGACGGGGCGGACGCCGAGCGCCCGCCCCATCCCCTCTTGCGCTCTCGATCACCGCGTCGTGACGAGGCGTCCCGACGCCGACTTGTCAGCGGTCTGCAGGCGATAGAAGTAGGCCCCCGCGGCGCGATCGGTCGGCACGTTCCAGACGGCGGTGTGCTCACCGGCGGCCAGTTCACCGTCGAGCACCCGCTCGACCATCCGCCCCGCGGCATCGAAGACCGTGAGTTCAGCGCGACCGGACGCGGGCAGGCTGAAGAAGAATCGGGCCTCGTTGACCGCCGGATTCGGGAAAGTGCGGATCAGAAGGCCCTCGACCGACGCGACCTCAGGATCCACGTTGGTCGTTCCGCCGCCGCAGAAGACGGCCGGCGTCGGGCCGAAGCCGCGTGCGGACGTCTCGTTGTGCTGCACGCGCAGTCCGCGATCTCGCCAGTTCATCACGATGCTGTTGTAGATCCTGGCGTCCGTGCCGCGACGCAGGTGGATTCCGTTCGCCTCGGAACCGGTATTGGAGCCGACGAGCGTGAGGTTCGCGAACGTGGGGAGCGAACGGCAGGGTGCGTCGAAGTTGAACTCGTTGTTGTCGGCTTCGATCGCCTTGTCGCTGGCGTCGCCCAACTGCTGGATCACGGCGAACTGCACCTGTCCGCGGTAGCCCATCTGCCAGTCGAGACCATCGTCCTGACCATGAGTCCCGACCAGGTAGGAGCAGTTGACGTTGCCGCCAAACCACTCGAAGAGGTCGTCCAATCCACGGTGCGCCTGCAGGTGGTTGACCCGGGTATTGCAGCCCACGCCGTTGAACGTCCAAGCGTTGAGTTCGTTGTCGAGGCCGGCGATGCGGCCCGCGAACTCCACCCGCGCGTACTCGAGCGATCCGCTGTTGTCACAGTCGTTGTTCCCGCAGAACGCGACCGCCGTGCCCTCGCTCACGCAGCTACCGCCATTGATGCAGTCCGCACAGTTGGCGATTCCGCGCCCGTTGATGACGACCCCGCCCCACTGGCCGGGGGCATACGAACCGGGCGCCGTGTCCGGCGTGAAGATGATCGGATCGTCCACCGTTCCGTTCGCGAAGATCTGTGCGCCCCGCTCGATGACGAGTGTTCCAACGGTGGCGTTCTCGCCGAAGACGTACGTGCCGGCTTCGATCGTGATCGACGCGCCAGACTCGATGTCGACCCGGCCGCGGAGGAGA
The DNA here is from genome assembly GCA_964631125.1 of uncultured bacterium. Taxonomy (GTDB): domain Bacteria; phylum Eisenbacteria; class RBG-16-71-46; order CAIMUX01; family CAIMUX01; genus CAZVYN01. Next base: position 26,286 of record CAZVYN010000005.1, read on the forward strand.
TAGTGGTTGGTGTTGACCAGATTCAGGGGGGTGAACTGATCGCCCTGCAGGATCACCACCGGTCGCACCGGGATGACTCGGCCCGCGCCGTTGAAGGTGTAGTCGGTCCAGCCCTGCGTCCAATCGTCGCCCATCCCGACCGGGGGAATCGCACCGCGGTAGCAGGTCGGCTTGATGAGGTCGACACACGAGGGACAATTGCCGCACGCATCGGGCGCGATCGCGGGACTGACCACCGCATCGTTCACGGAAGAAGCCGGACTGCTCGCCAACGGCTGCCAGTTCGGATTCACGATGTTCAGAGGAGCGACGAGCTGCGGATCGACCGTGTCGTTGTTCGGGAAGTGAGCGATGAGACCGCAGGCATCGAAGGTGGCGGAACCTCCGACGATGCAGGTTCCGCCCGTGTTCCCGAACAAGATGTTTCCGTCGAAGACGTGCTGCGCGCTGGCCGTGCCGACCAAGGCCGTCGCCATGGTCACGCCGAGTGCGAGACGCTTCAGAGTATCGAAGTGCATTCTGCCTCCTGTGGTCGTCTGGGAGTGGATCTCGTGGGTGCGTTGTTCCGCGTCGGAAGATCCGTGGATGGGGCGCTCTGACTGCAGAGCACGAACGTCATGGATCGGTCACAACACGCGGCAGAGTTTGCTCGCGCAGGAAGGCGGAAGCCCGTCAGCTTTCGGTCAATGATCTTTGGCCGTAGGGAGAGTTCTTTGTTAGGAGTTCGTGTGGCGGTCGGGGGTGGCTCGGACGACCCTCGTCGTGCGCTGAAATCGCCCCAATCGCGCTAGGATGCAAGGCATGCAGCGGCCGAACTCTTCTCACAACACGCTGAAATCGGCGCGGGATCGCGCGGGCGGCCTCATCGGCCGTGTTCGGCGACTGCTGCACGAGCACATCTGGGACGTGGACCTGACCCGCGTCTCCCGCTTCCAGGCGTTCTTCTATCGCCAGTTGCGCGTCGCCGTCCTCGTGGTGCGCGACCTCCTGCGAGGTCGCCTCTTCCTCCAAGCTTCCGCGATGACCTTCACGTCGCTCCTGACGATCGTGCCGCTGTTGGTCGTGAGTTTCGCGGTTATTCGAGGACTGGGCGCTTTCGAGGGACTGGAGAACCGGCTCGAGCAATTCATCCTCGAGTCGATCGTGCCGTCGAGTCAGTCCGAGGTGCGGGCTTGGATCGATCGCTTCTTGGTCAGCGCGCGAGGGGGCGCGTTCAGCGGCGTGAACTTGTTCGCGCTCCTGGCCGGCGGCTTCGGTTTGCTCTCGTCGATGGAGGGCGCATTCAACGATATCTGGGGCATTCGACGCGGTCGGCCGATCCACCAACGTCTCCCCATCTATCTTACGCTGATCGTGCTCGGTCCGCCGTTGGTCGCTCTCGCGCTCACGCTCACGGCCGACTTGGCCGCCGCTCAGATCTGGCTGTGGATCACGGCGAAGGCGCCGGAGCTGGCCATTCCGATCGGCATCGCGTTCAAGCTCGCGCCGGCGATCCTGATCGGAATCGCGCTCACTCTCCTCTACACGATCCTGCCCAACGCGCGCGTGCGCCTCCTCGACGCTCTCCCGGCCGGGCTGATCGCGGCCGTCCTGTTCGAGGTGTCTCGCTACGCGTACACGACTTACTTGGCGAGTTCGATCCACTACAACGCGCTCTATGGCTCCATCGCCGCGTTGCCGATCTTCCTCGTCTGGGTCCACTCGGCCTGGGTGATCGTCCTCTTCGGCGCGGAACTGACCTTCGCGCGAGACGCCGCAGACGACATCCGAGATGAGGAGTTAGCGCGCGATGCCACGGCGCGCGAGCGGCTTCGCGCGGCGCTCCGACTCACCTACGAGGCTTGCCGGCAGCATCTCGCGGGTGAACCGCCGCCTCGCCAGAGCGAGCTCGCGCATCGCCTGCAGCTTCCCGTGCGGCTGGTCGGCTCCGTCTCCGAGTTGTTGACCGACGCGGGCATCCTCCATCTGGTCGCGATCGCGCACGAAGATTTCGGCTTGGTTCCCGCGCGCACGCCGGATCGGATCCTGCTTCGCGACGTGGTGGATGGGTTCCTCGATTGCGGCGTCACCGTCAGCCGTCGCCCCGCCTCGACCAAGACGCGCCCGGCGCACCCGGCGGGGCCGGTCGATCGCGTGCTCCAGCGGCTCGAGTCGAACCTCTCCGGCGCCGACGGGGACCGCTCCATGGCCGACCTCGTCGCACTCGCGGCGTCTTCCGTTCCGCCCACCGTGATTCCGTTTCGTCGGCCCGAGGAGGGGCATTCATCGTGATTCAGGTCGATCGACCGCTCGTCTTCGTCACCGGGGCGAGCGCCGGAATCGGCGAAGCGACCGCCCGGGCCTTCGCCGCTCGCGGCGCGCGTCTCCTCCTCGCGGCCAGACGGATGGATCGCCTGCGCGAGTTGGCGGCCGAGCTTCGCCGAGAGTATCAGACCGAGACGACGACGCTCGAGCTCGATGTCAGAGACTCCGCGGCCGTGTCCTCGGCGGTCGAATCGCTCCCCTCGGAATGGGCCGCGATTGACGTCCTCATCAATAACGCCGGGCTCTCGCGCGGACTCGACAAGGCGCAAACAGGCGACCTCGATGACTGGGACGAGATGATCGACACCAACCTCAAGGGATTGCTCTATGTCACGCGTGCGGTTCTGCCCGGCATGGTCGCTCGCGGAAGGGGCGATGTCGTGCTCCTCGGTTCGATCGCGGGCCACGAGGTCTACCCGGCGGGGAACGTCTATTGCGCGACGAAGCATGCGGTGAGAGCTCTCGCCGGCGCTCTCCGCCTGGATCTCAACGGCACAGGAGTGCGTGTTTCGACGATCGATCCCGGGATGGTCGAGACGGAGTTCAGCGTGGTTCGATTCCGGGGCGACGCCGATCGCGCGGCGCGTGTGTACGGCGGACTCACGCCGCTTTCCGCCGACGATGTCGCCGATTCGATCGTCTGGGCTGTCTCGCGCCCGGGCCACGTCAACGTCGCGGAGATCCTGCTCCTGCCGACTGACCAGGCTTCCGCCACCGTGGTCCACCGCCGGCCGACCTCTCTCCGTCCTTGACGTACGTCGGTCGGATCGTAGGCTGGTAGTCCACGACGATTCCACAACCAACCGAAGAGGACCTTCATGGAGATCGATCCGAATCGCCCAGAACCGGAGGTCGCGTCCCGGTCCCGCCGAGATGCGCTCAAGCTGTTCGGACTCGCCGCGGCGGGTGGAATCCTGGCGCTTGGAACCGCGCCGGTCTCCGGCTCAGCGGATGTGGCGGCGCAGTCCGGCGGCGGCGTTGCTGGCGAAGGCGAGGCCACCGGCCTGCCTGAGTACGAGCTCCCCGCACTCCCCTATGCGAAGAACGCGCTCGACGGATTTCTCAGCAGCGAGATCTTGGAGCTCCACCACGAGAAGCATCACGCCGCGTATGTGAAGGGACTGAACTCCGCCCTCGCGAGCCTGGCGGGCGCTCGCCGCGAAGGAAGACTCGACGCGGTCAAGGATCTCACGCGCGCCGTGGCATTCCACGGGAGCGGGCATGTGCTCCATTCACTCTATTGGGCGTCGATGAGCCCGACGGGCGGCGGTGGACCGTCGGGGGATCTCGCGGCAGGACTCTCCGCGAGCTTCGGCAGCGTGGATGCCTTCCGCCAACAGTTCGCCGCTGCAGCCAAGGCCGCCGAGGCGAGCGCGTGGGCGATGTTGGTCTACGAGCCGCTGGGGGATCGTTTGCTGATCCTGGCGCCGGAGAGTCATCAGCAGATGGGTCTTCCCGGGTGCGTGCCCCTCATCGTTTGCGACGTCTGGGAACACGCGTACTATTTGCGCTACCAGAACCGCCGAGCCGACTACGTCGACGGTTTCTTCGGTGTCATGGATTGGACCTTCGCCGCCCGGCGCCTCGCCGCGGCGAGAAGCTGACGCGGGCCGCAGAAGACGGGGTGATCAACCGATGGTGACAGCATGAGCCCGTATTTCATCCTTGTAGCGATCCTCACGGCGGCCGGCGTCGCCCTGATGATCTATCTGATCCGGCTGATCCACCGCCTCACCGCCGTGGCGGTCGAGCTGGAGGCGGCGATCCGCAACGTCAACGAACTCGCCGATCAAGCGGGCGGTGTGCTCCAAAAGGTCGAGGCCGAGCTGAACACGGTCCACAGCATCAGCCAACGCCTCGAGGGCATCGTCGCGGACGCGGAGAACGTCTCGGGACAGGTCTCGAAGTTCTCGCTCTCCGTGGTCGACGGCCTTTCACCGCTCTCGGGCGCCTTCCAGCAGGTGAAAGCGGTCCTGAGCGGAGTCCAGACGGGGGTCGGCGCTTTCAAGCGGTTTCGGAGCGAACGCCGTTAGCGTTCCGGTGTTACGCTTTCGGGAGCACAATTCAATCGAGTAGCAGCTCAGCCACTCGCCAGTCCGTTTCTCGAGCAAGGAGACAAAATATGAGCAGGAACACAGACGGACTCGTGGGCTTCCTCCTCGGCGTCATGGCCGGGGCCACCGCCGCCGTCCTCCTCGCGCCGGACAAGGGGTCGGAGACGCGCCGGAAGATTCGCGCGGCGACGCTCGATCTCTACGGCCGAGGTGAGGAGTTCGTCGAGGGCCAGACACAGGCAGCCACAGACGCCGCCCACCGCGTGGCCGACGTCGCTCGCGAGAAACTCCATGCCGCGCAGGAGAAGGTCCACGAGGCGAGCGACAGCGCTCGCTCGCACGCCGCGGCGTTGAAGGAAGCAGTCAACGAAGGCCGGGATGCGTATCGCCGGGAGATGAACAAGACCTGAGATTCACCGCGGCGCGACGGCCGACCTCGGCCGGACCGCGTCCCGACGTGACTTACGAAATCGCTCCGGTGCTCACGGCGCCGGGGCGATTTCTGTCTCCGGCGCCTCGAACGAGTCCGGGGTCGCCGCGGTTGACTCCGGGATCGCCGACACCTCGAGGCCGACGGAGTCGGGGCGGGAATCGACCGGCGCCGCCGTTTGGTCGAACCGGCGAACGACGCTGCGATCCCCCGCGAATTGCGTCCCGTGTCCGGCCAGGTAGTGGTTCCGTATTCCGGCGGCGGCGGCGGCCACCTTGTTCAACGTATCGTCGAGTTCTCGCATCGCTAGCTTCATTCCGAGACTTTCCGGGATCCACCCGCCGACCACGATGGTGAGCTGGTAGACGAGGAGCGTCGTATCGTCATCCAGTTGGGCGACAACCCAAGAACCTTCGTTCGCGGGAAGGTAGACAGCCTTCTCCGCCGCGTCCTCATCCAGCCCCGCCACCCTTCCGCCGCGGACCACTTCGAACGCGATCTCGCGACCGTTCTCGGAGAGAAGCCAGGCTTGCTGCCAGATCCCGTCGTCGCTGCGCGCCGCGAGGTCCGAGTCCAGCCAGGTGTCGATAACCCAGTTGCGATCTCGGATCGGCCAAGGGAGCGACATGTGTTGGTAGAGTTGGTTGCTTCCGCCTCCACCGTCCATGACTCGATACTCCTTCACGCGTCCCGGGAAGAGCGTGTGCGGATCGAGGGCGGCGAGCCAGGTCTCCAGCTTGGGTGAGTCGACGATGCGGTAGCCGACGCCGCGGATCTGCATGTCCTCGACTTCTTCGCCGTCCGCGCCGGTCACCTCGGTGTTCCACTTCTGCTTCACGACCTTGCGTGCGAGAAGTTCTTCGCTTTGCTCGTCCGAGAGCGGAGGGAGCGGGGTCTTGGAAAGCGCGTTGTACTCTTCGATCCGCGCGCGCGCGCGCGCCAGTTCGGACGCCGAACACACCGGCGCCAGCAGAGCCACCGCGAGTAACCCCGCGATCGCGGTGCGCTCGAGACGAGAACGGGGGGGCATAGTGCGGATCCTCCGCGAGACGCCGACGACGGGTCGCCGAGCGTGGCGACCACGTTCAGTAGACCGGGCCAGCAGTCCGGGTCAGTAGATGTAGATCGGCGTCCCGATCGGGGCGAGATCCCAGAGCGCCTTGAGATCCTCTCGCCCGAGTCGGATACATCCGTGGGAGACGCTTCGTCCCAGGAGCCGCTCATACAATGTTCCATGGATCATGAAGCCGTTCCCGAAGTAGAGCGCGTACTTGCCGAGGACGCCGTCCTCGAATCGATCGGAGTCCCGTCGTGGGACCGGTCGGCCTTCTTCGATGAAGGCCCAGTCCGGTTTCTTCCAAACTGGATTCTCCCGCTTCGAGATCACACGGTACTGGCCGCGCGGCGTGTCGAACGTCCAGGTTCGACCATTGTCCCTGCTGGCGTCCCGGAGGACGAACCCCGAACCGGTCGAGGCCACGCACGTGCGTAACACCTCGTCGCCCTTGCGGACGTAGACGCGATTCTGGGTTTGATCGATGACGATGTACGCGCCCCGAGGCGCGGTCTTCGTCAGTTTGGCCGCTAGACCCTTGCGCTTGTTCTCGGAGTCTTTCGCCGCCTTGGCCAGCGTCGGCCCTTCCGCCGGAACATCGTCCGTGACGCGAAGCGGCGTCGGCCGTAGTCGCTCGTATGCGTAGCCGGTCCCGAACCCCGCGAGGAGCGCGGCAGCGAGAAAGACGCCGATCCCGCCCAGCACCCAGACGCGGCGCCGGCTTATCGATCGTTCCCGAGACCACTCCCGCGTGACCTGACCGTTGTAGAGCGTGTATGGGCTGTCGATGCCACGATCCACGGTCTTACCCTCCGCTTACGATCCGCCCGTCAGTTCGACGATGGCTTGCTCGCGCTACGCATCGCCTCGGTCTCGCGCATGAGGTTCGTGAAGAAGCCGCCGCTGCCATCCCCACCCACGATCGTGACCGGAGTCCCGACCTCGACGCGACGCGCCAACTCGTCCATCTCGGCGTTGGAAAGCGCTACGCAGCCCTTCGTCCAGTCCTTCCCACGCCCGCCTTCTCCGTGGATCTCGATGAGACCGCCGACGCCGGCCGACTTGGGAACCTGACCTGCTCGTCGGAGCTGAGCGAACTCACGCCGATCTTCCTCGTTGGGATAGTCCAGAAGGAAGGCGCGATGATACGTGGATTGCCCCAACCCCTTCTTCGATGTGATGCGGTACTTCCCTTCGGGTGTCGCGGCATCTCCGGAGTAGCGCTTGTCCCGGACCGAGTTGTAACCGAGCTCCGCCGCGTAGGTGCGGCTGAGAGCACCGTTGGAGTAGACGAAGAGTTGGTGCTTCTCTTTGTTCACGATGATGGCCGTGGCTGAATTGCGACGCGACCAGGCGATCGTCTCGTCGATCCATCCGCGCCAACGCGCGACGAGTTCTCGATCGCCGTACCTCGCGATCTCCTTCTCGGCGCGCGTGATGACGCGGAGAACCGTCGCCTGGGCGCCGCTGGCCGCCTCGCGCGCGGCAACGTAGTCCGCTTCCTCGAAGTAGATCCGAGCCTCGTGCTGCGCGGTCTTCGCGCGCTGGATCAGACCCCGGTCGTACGCGGAAATGCTCGCCGCGCGCGCCACCTCATCGGCCGTACCGATGACGCGATCCGCATCCGCCAGATGGGTGAGTGCCTGGTTCCTGGCTTCCTCTCGCGCGTGCATCGACTGCTGCGTGGCGCCCCTCGACTCCGACACCGCCCGATCGAGGTGCAACCTCGCGTCGGTGAAGTCCCGAAACGGAAGGAAGCGGATCTGCTGGAGTCGGACCTCGAGTCGACCGGTCTGAAGGGCAGCCTCCGCGCTGGCGAGGAGCTCGGGCGTCCAGCGATCGGCCCGTTCGCGACGCGCCTCCTCGATCCCCTCCGCGGCGACACGCAAGCCGTACTCCGGCACGCTCGTCTTGCCCTGGATGATCGGAATCGACATCGCGACAACCGAGCCTACGCTCGCCAACGCGAGCAGGATCCACGGCCAACGACGGCGGTGGCGACGGCGGGTGGTCGAGAACGGAGATGCGGGTAGTTCGGCTCGCAATGGCAACGTGGTCATATCCCTATTTTCGGGACTCGAGCCCCCAAGACCGAACAGTTTCTCGGCGGGGACCTGAGGGGCATCCTTGCCCATCCCATAAAGTCAAGGGCACGGCCGTTTGGAGCGGCCGTGCCCTTTACCCAACCGTAGGTCGCTGGACTACTTACGGCCCATCCGGTCCGCCATGGCCTGCTCGATGGACGTCTTCACGGTCATCGTCGTCGCCTTGGCCGCGTTGGCCTTCCGCTGAGCTTCGAGGAACTTGCCGTTGGTGAAAGCCGTGTTCGCCTCTACCAAAGCCTGCTCGGCGCCAGCGATGTCAGCCTTGTACGCCTCGATGTCCTGCATGCTGCCCTTGCCCTTGGGGGCCTTGTCCAACATGTCCTTGGTCTCGGTGATGAGCGCCGAAACCTCGGCCATCATCGCGTTGACCTCGGTCTTGACCTGGTCCTTGCGAGCGTTGGCGTCCGCCAGAGCCTTGTCGGCCTTGGCCTTCGCGTCGGCCGCGAGCACCGTCGACTGCTTGTAAGACCGGAACAACGCGAACTTCTTCTCCTGCGCCGCCAACTCGGCGTCGAGCGCGGCCTTCGCCGTTTGGGCGTCGCGGAGCGAAGCCTGCGCGTAGTCCGACGCTTCCGCCTGCGTGGCGGCCGCAAGCGACGCCATCGCACCGTCGATATCGGTTTGTGGCGGCTTCGCGCAGCCAGCCATCAAAGAAAGGATGACGACACACGCGAAGGGTGCCAACCAGTTGCCGAAGCCCCTCCTCACACGGTCCATGATCAGAACCTCCTTGAGATTCCCTGCTCTGCGAATCCCTCTGCGGATGACACCCCCCCAGCTAAAAGTGTGGCGAGTGCCCGGGGGTTACACTCGGCCCGCGGGATGATACACGAAGGCGCGCGCCTGTCCAGTGATCGAAGCGATGTGATTCAGGCGACTCTGGAACGACTCAACACCGCTGCGGGTAACCAGTTGAGCCGCCAGTTCAATTGACCGGGCCGCCGGTCACGATCGGCTCGTGTGCGGGAAGTACAAGCAACCGCGTGTCGGGAGGGAGCGCGCGGTAGAGCGATTTCGCCTCGTCGGGGGCCAGGACGATCCGAAGGCGAACCCGATCTCCTCGCTGGGAATCGACGGCCGAGACGAGATCGGCCCACCAAGATCCCAAAATCCGGCCGACCGATTGGTGCGGTTTGATGGAGTCGGTTCCCGCCGGGAACCGCACCTCGAGGGAGAGTCCGCCGTCATAGCGAACGTGATAGCGGTGCGGGACCGGGTACAACTGTTCGGGCGTGAGCGGCACCCCGAAGGATCGCTGCACCGAGTCCGCGTAGGCGGTATCGCCCAGCGTCGTGATCGTCAATTCGGATCGCTGTTTCTGCCGCGGTGGATCCAGATTGCCGAGTTCCCAGACTCGGCCCTGCCACTCCGGCGGCAGCGCGCGCGGACGGAAGAGCATCCGCGGGATCCCCACCTCCATGCCGAGTAGGTGGTACTGCTGCAAGAGAGCGCCCTTGAACCTCAGATCAAGCAGCGAACTCGCGGGATCCAACTCCAGGTAGAACGTGTCGCTCGTCGCGAGTTCGTAGCGACTCTGCAGAATCTGCGTCTCGCGCTGGAGCCGCGCCACTTGTTCGCGCGTCGGCGGCGTGCTCTTCCCGCGGTCGCCAGATTGCGCTCGCGTCGAAGACGGGGCCAGTAGGATCCAGGCGACGAGGAGGAGCGTCGCTCCTGCGCCGAGGAGCCCGGAAATTCTCGCTGACGATTTTCGATCATGGGTCGCTCGGGACATCTCGCTCGAACCTCGGGTGCATCCGCCGTGCTCGCGTTGAAGGGTCCGCAGCATAGCCTGTGCTCTTGCTGCCGCCGGAGGGCTTTCCTATGCTGCCCAGGATGAGCGCTCCAAACCCCGCCGCGCTCGGCGAGCCGATTGGCGCCACGTTGCCCCTCTGGTCGGTCGCTCCGTTCGTGGCTCTCATTCTCGGAATCGCCTTACTGCCGCTGTTCGCTCACCACTGGTGGGAGCGGTCGCGCAATCAGTTTCTGATCGCCGTCGGGCTGGCGGCGCCGGTCGGGGTCGCGTTCTGGTTCCTCGATCGACACGCGCTCGAACACGCGCTCGTCGAATACCTCGCCTTCATCGCCTTGCTCGGGAGTCTGTTCACCGTTTCCGGCGGTATCGCCCTCTCCGGCAAGTTGCGCGCGACCCCGCTCAGCAATACGTTGCTGCTCCTCGTCGGCGCCGTCGTCGCAAACGTGATCGGCACCACCGGCGCGTCGATGCTGCTCATCCGCCCGTTCCTCGAAATGAACGCCGAGCGAGAGCGGCGTACGCACCTGCCGATCTTCTTCATTTTCTTGGTCAGCAACATCGGCGGATGTCTCACCCCGATCGGCGATCCGCCGCTCTTCCTCGGCTACCTGCGCGGAGTACCGTTCACCTGGACGCTCTCGCTGTTTCCAGAATGGCTCTTCTGCCTGGCATTCGTCCTGGTCGTGTTCTATGCATTGGACGTCCGGGCATTCCGGCTCGATGGCGGAATCCCGCTGGCCGCGAAGGGTCAACCCACGGAGCGCATTCGGCTCCTCGGGCGCCACAATCTCGTCTTCCTCGCACTCCTCGTGGGAGCGGTGTTCCTCCCTGAGTTCCTCCGCATCGCAGCGATGGGCGCCATCGCGCTGGCGAGCCTCTCGCTGACCAACCGAGCGATCCGAGAGCGAAACATGTTCAGTTTCGGGCCGATCCGCGAGGTCGCGATCCTCTTCTTCGGGATCTTCGTCACGCTCGTGCCCGCGCTCCTGATCCTCGAAGCGCGAGGTGACCAGATGGGGCTGACCCGACCGTGGCAGTTCTTCTGGCTGACCGGTGTCCTGTCGTCATTCCTCGACAACGCGCCCACCTATGTCGCGTTCACCTCGATCGCGCTCTCGACGGTAGGGGTCGCCGGAACCGCGGACGCGTTGCGCCCCCTCGCCGCACTGGTCGACCACGACACGGGCGTTCGACTCCTCCAGGCGATCAGCCTGGGCGCCGTCTTCATGGGGGCGAACACCTACATCGGAAACGGTCCGAACTTCATGGTCCGAGCGATCACAGAGAGTCGAGGAACTCGCATGCCCAGTTTCTTCGGATACATGGCATGGTCAGGGGCGATCCTGATCCCGTGCTTCGTCCTCGTGACGCTGCTGTTCTTCCGTTAGGCCACCGCACAACCCGAGGTGACTGCTTGAGCGATCTCGATCCAGCGACAACCCCTCCGCCACCGGAGGTCGAACAGGAGCCCGCCTGGTACTACTTGCGGGCCGATCAGACGCTCGGTCCGGTCAGCGGGCGCTCGCTCCAAGCGTGGCTGGAGTCCGGCTTCCTCTCGAATTCGTCGCTCGTCTGGCGCGACGGGATGTCGGGCTGGGCCCCGATTTCCGACATCGATCTGACGCCTGGAACCTGGGACGCGAGTCGTTCTCGTTTGGTCGCATCGAGCTCCGCCGAAGGCGAATCGCCGAACCCCGACGCGCTCACCGCGCGACGCTACGCAAGTTTCTGGCGAAGGCTCGCCGCCTACATCATCGACAACTTGATCTTGGCCTGCGCGCTACTCCTGGCGCTCTTTCCGCGGATGGTGGGCGAGGTGCGCGACCCTGAAGCGCTTTCTCGCGATCCCGTCCTGCTCTTGTCGTCGCTCGTACTCTCGTTCGCGTACTTCGTCATCTGGGAGAGCTCGGCTTGGCAGGCGACCCCGGGGAAGCGGATCTTGCGCATCCGCGTGACCGACCTCGCGGGCCGTCGGCTCAGTTTCTTCCACGCGTCGGTTCGCCACTTGGGAAAGATCGCCTCGAGTCTCACCTTCTATCTGGGTTTCTTGATGGCGGCCTTCACTGCGCGTCGGCAGGCGCTCCACGATCTGCTCTCGGGCTGTGTCGTCCTCCAGGATCCGTAGTCGGCCGGTTTTGGCTGGGGCGGCGTCGGGGTGCGTTAGCGCGAGTGTCTGCCGCGCGTCAGCAAGAAGACGAGGAACGGCGCTCCGCAGATCGAGGTGATCGCGCCGACGGGCAGCTCCTGAGGGGCCAGGAGCGAGCGGGCCGCCGCATCGGCGCCGACGACCAGGGCGCCTCCCAGCATGGCGCTCGCTGGGATCACGAATCGATGGTCCGCGGTGCGTAAGGCTGATCGCGCGATGTGCGGAACCATCAGGCCGACGAACCCGATCACCCCCGCCACGGCGACGGAGCCGGCCGCGAGCAACGAAGAGTGGACCAGCGTCCAACGTTGCACCTGGCGAACGGGGGAACCGAGGCTCTGGGCCACTTCGTCTCCCCAGAGCAGGACATTCAGATCTCGCGCCAACCACAGCGCGTGCGCGGAACAGGCAAGGACGAGGACCCCGAGCAGACACACCGACGGCCATTTCGCGTGTCCGAAGCTACCCAACATCCAGAAGAGCGAAGCGGTCGCGCCATCCGGCGCCTGCACGAGCAAGAGCGAGGTGACCGAGGAGAGCACCGATCCGACCGCGATCCCCACCAAGAGCAGGCCCTCGGAACGCACGGAACGGACCGCGCGCGCGAGGGCGTAGACGACCAGGACGGCGCCCAATCCTCCGACGAACGCCGCGGGAACTCGAAGAGCGAGCCCTCCCGCCAATCCACTCGCGAGTCCGGGGATGGCGCCGACCGCCACGACGGCGCAGCCCGCTCCGGCGCTCACGCCAACCGTGTACGGGCCGGCCATCGGATTCTGGAAGAACGCCTGCAGGAGCGCGCCACTGACCGACAGCGCGGCGCCGACGAGGACCGCGAGTGCGACGCGCGGCGCGCGGATCTCACGGATCAGTTGAGTCGTCGAGTCGTCGGGCGTGGCGCGTACGATCGCGCGCCAGACTGCATCTGGCGGAACGGACACGGCACCGACCAGCAGACCAAACAGCGACATCGCGATCATGACGAGAAGGGCGCAGAACAATACTGCCGGGGGCTTCACGATCGCCGCGTCCGGCGGGGCACTTTCGGGCGCGGCAGGTCCGGCTGCGTACACGCGGCGAGCTTCTCCAGCGCATCGAGCGACCGCGGGCCCGGGCGCATGAGCGTTGCGGAGGGGAGGCAACAGATCCGTGACTCGCGCACGGCACGGAGGTTTCCCATCCCTGGCTCAGACGCGAACCGTGCGAGGGCGTCGGCTTCGCTCATCCCGTCGGGCAACGCAAGGAGCAACAGGTCCGGATTCGCGGTCAGGACCGCCTCGGGCGAGTAGCGAGGCCAGGCTTCCGCGCCCGTGACCGCGTTCGTTCCTCCCGCGAGTCGGATGAGGTCGTCCACATGCGAACCGGGTCCGGCCGACCAGCCCAAGTTCTCCGGATCGACGAACAGAACAGTAGGACGAGTCGACTCGGGTATCGAATCGGACCACGCGCGGAAGGCGCGGAGTTCGTTCCAGAACCTCTGGATCAGTTGGTTGGCCTTTTCGGGATCGTTCGGCCCGACGACGGCCGCGAGGGTCGAGACCATTCGCCGGACACCCTCGAGGTCAGTGCGGTCGTCGAGGGCGAAGACGCTCAGCCCTAGTGCGCGCAGTCGATCGATCGTCTCGAGCGGATTTCCGCGAGTGACGAGCACGAGGTCCGGTCGACTCCGTTGGATCGCTTCCAGCGATGGGTCGACGATCCCTCCGATCTGCGGACAGTTTTTCGCTTGCTCGGGATAGTCACAGTACCGGGTGACCCCCACGATGCGACCACGGGCGACGCCCAGCGCGAACAGACTCTCGGTCAGGCTCGGAGAGAGTGAGATGATCCGATCGGGGTAGCGCTCGGCCGCCAGCGTGTCGCCGAGGGCATCGACCAGGGCGGCGTGCCCGCCGTTGGGAGCGAGCTCTGCCGCCGACTGCGCCGACGTCGGTCTACCCGACAGACTGAACGCCAGCGCCGCGAGACAGCAGAACCCCGACAACCAAAGACGCCACGTCTCGACGCTCCGTTCGTACCTCACGTGTGAGCCTCCTCTTTGTTGCTTCTCGTCGGGGCTCCGAGGCGCCAGACAATGCGGCGTTTTCCCGTTCTGAGATCTCGCGTGACATCCACGGGCGTCCCGAAGACTTCGGAGAGAATTTCTTCGCGCAAGACTTCGTCGCCGTCGCCGGCCACCACGAGTCGACCTTGGTCGAGCAGGACCAAACGATCGCAATAGTGCGCCAACAGATCCAGGTGATGGTCCGCCACGACGACGGTGCAACGGGCGGCTCGCGTCAGCGCGTGCAGACGATCGTAGATCTCGCGTTGATACTTCAGGTCGAGGTTCGCCACCGGCTCGTCGAGCAAGAGGATCGAGGCCTCCTGGACCAGTGCGCGAGCGATCGCCGCGCGCTGCCACTCACCCCCGCTCAGGCTCTCGACCGCCCGGTCGCCCAGCGCCCCGAGGTCCAGCCGAGCGATCGCCGATTCGATCGCTCGCGTGTCCGCGGGCCGGTCCGGCCACCAGCCGCGGGTGTGTGGATGGCGCCCGGTCGCGACCATCTCACGGACCGTCCAAGGAAAACTGCCCTCCATGCGCTGGGGGAGCCACGCGATTCGCCTCGCTCGTTCGGACGCCGTGACCGTGCGGATCGATCGGACACCGTCCAAGATCACATCTCCACGTGCCGGCTTCAGTAGTCCCGCCAACAATCGCAGAAGGGTGGACTTCCCGGCCCCGTTCGGTCCCAGGACCCCGATCAGCTCGGAGTCGTGGATCGTGAGGTGGGAGATCTGGAGACTGGGCTTGTCCCCGTACCGAAACTCGAGGTCTTTGGCGGCAAGAACTTGCGTTCCGGTCGTCCTCCGCAGAGAAGCGGGATTGTAACCATCCGACGACATCGCTAAGCTTCGTCAATCAATGAAGACACTCGCCTCACGAACGTTCGGCGACCGCAGGCGTCGCCCGACACCTATCTTCAGCCGCTTCATATGGTTCGGCGGACGCCGGAAAACCGTTCGTCGGCTCTCCGACCCGCTCGCTGTCTACGTGGACCGTCCGTCGCCGGCCACAACCTGGGCGGTCATGGCGATCTTCGGCCTCCACTGCCTCGACGCCATCTTCACGCTTCTCCACCTCGAACGTGGGGGGAGGGAGCTGAACCCGGTCATGGACTACTTCATACGGCAGGGCGCCGGTTCGTTTCTGACGGCCAAACTAGGAATGGCCGGACTCGGCCTGTTCTTCCTAGGTATCCACCAGAACTTCCCATTCGTGCGAACCTCTCTCGCCGGGCTCTTCGTGGTTTTTTCTGTGCTCGTCGGCTACCACTTCCTCCTGATCTACCTCTCTTGATCCCTCCCGGCAGTGGACCCCGCCTACCTAGTTGCCACTCCCGGTCGCGGGCGTCGTGGCGGGCTGGCCGAAGCTGACACGCGGCGCCTGCGAGGCTTCCGGCGGGGCGTCGAACAGCCTGGCGGCCTCGAAGCCGAACATCCCCGCCACTAGGTTGTTCGGGAAGGACCGGCGCCGAACGTTGTAGGTCTGGACGACGTCGTTGTACCGCTTGCGCTCCGTGGAGATGCGATTCTCCGTGCCGGCGAGTTCGTCTTGCAGGGCGAGGAAGTTCTGGTTCGCCTTGAGGTCCGGATATCGCTCGACGACGACGAGAAGTCGCGAGAGAGCGCCGGAGAGTTGGTTGTTGGCTTCGATCGACTCTTCGGGCGTTCCTGCGCCGGCCACTCTCGACCGCGCGTTCACGACGGCTTCGAGCGTCTCCCGCTCGTGCGCCGCGTAGCCCTTCACTGTCTCGACCAGATTCGGGATGAGATCGAGCCGGCGCTGGAGCACGTTCTCCACCTGGGCCCACGCCGTCTTCACCCCTTCGTCGCCCTGGACCAATCCGTTGTACGCGCCGCGGAGCCAGCCTCCGAGTACGACCACCAGCAGAACCAATCCGATCGCGATCAGGCCACCGAGTTTCATCTGTTCCTTTCTGCCGCCGGCCGCTCCTGCGACTCGACTCGACGCACTCCCACGATCACAACGAGCCCGTCGTCCACTTCGACCTCTTGTTGCTGGTCGAAGCTCAGCGCGCCCGCGGTCGACTCTCGCGCTGAAGCCAGGTCCAATCGATCCGCCAGCGTCTCACGACGGATGTATTCGCCATGAGCGAGCGTGACCTCGCCCACCCTCGGATCCTCGGTCAGCAAGAAGACCACGATCCGCTGATCGACGCGATAGTTCGCTTGCTTCCGCAGCTCCTGGATCGCGCGGACGATCTCCCTCGCGTAGCCTTCGCGACGCAGGTCATCCGAGACGGTCGGATCCAGGATCACGACGAGGTCGCGCCCGCCGGCCGCGACGAGACCATCGCGCCCCTCGTACGTGAGTTCGTACTCCTCCGGGCTCAGCCTCTCGTGGCCGACGATGAGATTGCGCTCTCCGTCGATCCGCCACTCGCCGGCCTTCGCAAGTCGGGCCACTTCCTTCATCTCTTCGCCGAGGCGAGCGCCCAGGACCGGGAAGTTCAGTTTCACGTGGCGATCGGTCAGTCGCGAAAGGTCGCCCGTGGTGAGAACTTCCCGGACATTCAGCTCTTCGGCGAGATCGCCGAGCAGGTCGTCGGCCAAGACCCTTTCCGACGGATCCGCGCTCGCGGCGCGCGGATTCAACACCCAGATTCGCGGAAGCGGCTGACGGACCTTTATCTGCACCTTTTCCCGGGCGGACCGGCCGAGGCGGACCGCCGCGAGAAGTCGCTCGATGCGAGTATTCAACTCCGCGTCGATCAACTCGAAGCGGGGCTTCGGATACGGCCGCAAGTGCACGCTCTCCGGCCAGAGCCGGGCTCGCGGCGCGTCGGCGCCGGCCGACTCCGACTCGATTCGCTCCTTCTCCCGCTGTCCCGCGCTCAAGTTACGATAGATCTCCTCGGAGAGAAACGGCGTGATCGGCGCCAGCAGCTCCACCAAGGTAAGGAGCACGTGATGGAGCGTTCGATAGGTGAACGCCTTGTCGAGATCGGCGCTCGACTTCCAGCAACGCCGCCGAGACCGTCGCACGTACCAGGTCGAGAGGCCGTCGATGAACTCTTCGGTGCGTCGCACCGCCGAGAGCGTATCGAATTCTTCCAACCCGCGACCGAGGTCCGCTGCGAGTTGATGCAGCTCCGAGAGAATCCAACGATCGAGCGGATTGACGCTCTGTCCCAAGGTCTCCTCGATCGGATCGGTCGTCGGATCGAATCCGTCGAGTTCGGCATAGGTGACGAAGAAGCCGTAGACGTTCCAGAGCGTGAGGATCTTCCGCCGGACGTCGTCGGCCGCCTTGTAGCCGAAGCGCAGATTCATCGAAGGGTTGTAGCCACAGTAGAGCCAGCGCATGACGTCGGCGCCCATCTTCTCCACCGCAACATCGAACCAGATGGCGTTGCCCGATGACTTGTGCATCGGCTTGCCCTTCTCGTCGTACACCTTTTCGTGGGACAAGACGGTCCGATACGGCGCGCGCCCGTCGAGCGTCACCGCCGCGAACATCATGGCGTAGAACCAGAGTCGCACCTGTTCCCGCATCTCGCAGACGAACTCGGCGGGATACCACCGCTCCCACTGAGCTCGGTCCTCGAGATAGCCGAGGGTCGAGAAGCAGACGATGCCGGCGTCGAGCCAACAGTCGCCGACGTCCTTCACCCGCCGCGCAATCTTGCCGCTGACCGGCGAGACGATCTCGATCTCATCGATCCAGGGTCGGTGCAGCTCCGGCAGCGCGTCGACCTTCGCCGGGTCGACCGCCAGTTCACGCAATCGCTCCCGGCTGCCGACCACGACCAACTCGCCGTCGTCGGTGAAATAGAACGGCAGCGGAAGGCCCCAGTAGCGCTTTCGGGAGATGCACCAATCTCCCATGTTCGTGTACCAGTCCTTCGTCCGCTTTCCGACCGACTCCGGGATCCAGCGCACCTGCTCGGCCTGCGCCATCATGAGCGGCCGGATCTCGTCACAGCGGATGAACCATTCACGTTCGATCCGAAAGACGAGCTTCTCTTTGCATCGCCAACAGAATGGGTAGCGATGCTTGTAGCTCTCCTGCCGAAAGAACAGGCCCTTCTGCTTCAGGTCCTGCAGGACCGATTTCTCGACGTGGTGCACATCCTGTCCCGTGAGAAATCCGAAGCCGGGCTCATAGATGCCCGCCCCGTCGATCGGCGCGATCAGCGGCAGACCCAGGTCCTTGCCGAGCTGGAAGTCCTCCGCCCCGCAGCCGGGCGCGATATGCACGATCCCGGTCCCGTCGGTTTCTCCGACTTCCGACCAAGCGATGACCTGATGGGCCGCGGCGGCTTCGTTCGCGGCCGGCAGGTCGTCGTAGGGGCCGAGATAGCGCCGACCCACCAGGGCCGCCCCCTTCACGGTCTCGAGAACCTCGCCTTCCTTCTTGAACAGCTTCTCTCGCGTGCCCGCGCTGGCGTAGTAGACATGCTCGCCCTGGCGCACCTTGACGTAGTCCAGCTCGGGATTCACCGCGGCCGCGACGTTCGCCGGGAGCGTCCACGGAGTCGTCGTCCAGACGAGCAGCGATTCTCCGGATTCTCGAACCGAGCCCTGCTCACCCGACTCGTCGAGCAGCGGAAAACGGAGATAGACCGACTCATCGATCGTATCGTCATAGCCATCGGCCAGTTCATGCTGAGAGAGCGAGGTCCCGCACCGAGTACACCACGGCATGGAACGCGCCGCCCGATAGAGCCAGCCCTTCTCGTGCGTTTTCTCCAAGAAATGCCAGATGTACTCGATGTTCCGGTCGGTCATCGTGTAGTAGGAATCGTCCCACCGCATCCACTGACCGAGGCGGATCGATTGCTCGGTCTGGACTTTGGAGAACTTCTCGACTCGCGCTCGGCAGGCGCGGGAGAAATTGTCCAGTCCGAACTCCTCGATGTCCTTCTTCGAATTGAAACCAAGCTCTCGCTCTGTCTCCACCTCGAGCCAGAGGCCTTGGCAGTCGAAGCCGTTCTGCCATCGCTGATCGAAGCCGTTCATGGCCCGATGTCGTTGGAAGACGTCCTTGTACGTGCGTCCCCAGGCGTGATGCACGCCCATCGGATTGTTGGCGGTGATCGGCCCGTCGATGAACGACCACTTCGGACCGCCCGCGACCTGTTCTCGCAGTTGGTCGAAGATCGCCTCTCGGCGCCAGAACTCGAGGATTTCGTGCTCTAGCTGGATGAAATCGCGCTTGGGATCAACGGGGCGGAACATGTGCGGCTTCCTGTCCGAGGGCTGAGGCGGTCGTCCGTTCGGCGGCGGGGCGTCCCCGTCGATCAGAGCGAAGGACGGGTCAGTTCGTCGTGCTGGAGAGCATAGGCCAAGCCCTCCAGCTCGATCGTGATGTTGACGTTTCTCACCCGTACGGGCTCGGTCGTCTCCGGCTTGATGGGAGCGAAGTTCAAGAACCCGCGCACGCCGGCTCGGGTCAGTCGTTCGATCACCTCTTGCGCCGCGTGCGCCGGAGTCACGATAACCGCAACCTCCGCGCCGGTGCGGGCGACGACCTCTTCGGCCTCAGAGATCGCGTTGACCGCGATGCCGTCCCACGACCGACCGAGTTTCTCCGGATCGTTGTCGAGGATCCCGACGATATGGAACCCGCGCTTCGCGAAGTCCTTGTACGAGAAGAGCGCCGAGCCGAGGTGTCCGGCGCCGACAAGGAGCACATTCCACTGTCGGTCCAAGCCGAGGATCGCCCGCAGCCGCTCCCGCAGATCGGAAACGGAGTAGCCTCTCCCGCGCTTGCCGAAGTTACCGAAGTAGGAGAGGTCCTTCCTCACTTGCGCGGAGTTCGTGCCGGTCATGCGCGCGAGCGACGCCGAAGAGACCACGTCGTCGCTCTCTCTCTCCAGCTCGTCCAGGATGCGGTAGTACATCGACAGTCGACGCACGGTGTAGTCCGACACTCGTGCTCGATCCAATACGTCTCCGCCGTCGTGGGACGCGTGCTCTCTTTCGATGTCGCCGGGTCGTGCGGACTTCGGGTCCAGAGTCGACTTCCTCTCTCGCTATTCTTCGTCGTCCACCGAGTCGGTTGGCTCGTCGTCCGTCCCGAGATCGTCCTGGATCTCGAGAGGACCCGAGAGCAGGGCGGAAGTCGCGTCGCCCGCCGGCTCCCCCGCGCTGACCTTGCTCTGGACGTCCAACTCCAGCAACGCCACGTCCGCCACGCGATCGCCTTCGTCGAGCTGGATCAGCTTCACGCCTTGCGTGGCCCGGCCGAGGAGCGACACTTGCGAAACGGGCACGCGGATGATGATACCGCCGGTCGCCATTATGATCAGTTCATCGGCGTCGCTGACGGGATGGATCGAGACAACCTGACCGACTCTCGTGGAGGTTCCCAGCGTGAGCACGCCGCGTCCTCCGCGGAAGGTCTTGCGGTAGTCCTCCAGCCGGCTGCGCTTCCCGAATCCCCTCTCGGTCACGACCAAGATCTCCGTCGTCGGGCTCTCTACGACCACCATGCCGACGACGGCGTCGTCCTCGCCGTTGAGGGTGACGCCACGGACGCCCGCTGCGTTCCGACCCATCGGACGCACGTCGGACTCCTCGAACCGGATCGCCCGACCCTTCCTTGTCGCGAGGAGTAGCTCGCGCGCGCCGTTGGTGAGTCCGGCCCCGATCAACGCGTCCCCTTCACGAAGGTCGACCGCGACGATTCCTGCCCGGCGAGGATTCCCATACGCGTTCAGCGGCGTTTTCTTGATCGTGCCTTTGCGCGTCGCCAACACCAGATAGAGATCGGGACTGAAGGCGCGCACCGGCACGAACGCCGTGATCCGCTCATCGTTGGCGGCGGAGACCAGATTCCTGAGGGAACGGCCCCGCGCCTGCCGCGTTCCGGACGGAATCTCGTGCACCTTCAACCAGTAGCACCGACCGCGATCCGAGAAGAGCAGGACATAGCTATGCGTGGAAGCGACGAAGACATGCTCGACGAAATCCTCTTCCTTGGTGGTCGCGGCTGTCAGACCACGACCTCCTCGGTTCTGACTCCGGTAGCTGTTCAACGCCACGCGTTTCGTGTACCCGGCGTGCGAGACCGTGATGACCATGTCCTCGTCCGGGATCAGGTCTTCGATGACGAAGCTGCCGCCGTCGCCGGTCGGAATGATCTCGGTGCGACGCGGGTCGGCGAACCTGTCCTTGATGTCGATGAGGTCCTTCTCGATCAGGAGCAGGACCTTCTCTCGGCTCGCCAAAGTCGCTTGCAGGTCTGCAATCCGCGCGCTGACCGCTTCGAATTCGTCGTCGAGCTTCTGACGCTCCAGGCCGGTCAAGCGCTGCAGACGCAACTCGAGGATCGCGTTGGCTTGCACCTCGGTCAGGTCGAAGCCCTCCATCAAGCCCCGACGCGCCGATTCCACATCCGGGCTGTTGCGGATGGTCGTGATGATCGCGTCGAGGTGATCGAGGGCGGCCCGCAAGCCCTGCAGGATGTGCGCGCGGCGCTCCGCTTCTCGCAGTTCGAATCCGCTCCGGCGGACGATCACCTCCAGACGATGATCGATGAACGCCTGGAGAATCTCCTTCAGGTTCATCACCTTCGGACGGTTCTTGTCCAACGCGAGCATGTTCGCGCCGAAGGTCGTCTGCATCTGGGTGTGCTTGTAGAGCTGATTGAGGACGACTTGTCCCTGGGCGTCGCGCCGCAGCTCGATGACGACCCGCATGCCCTCGCGGTCGGATTCGTCGCGAACATCGGAAATGCCTGAGATGGTGCCCGTCTTCACCAGGTCCGCGATCCGCTCGATCATCGTGGCCTTGTTCACCTGATACGGGATCTGCGTGACGATGATCGCGTCGCGACCGTTCTTGAGCTGATCGATCTCGGCTCTGGCTCGGACCGTGATCAGCCCGCGGCCTGTGTGGTAGCAGTCGCGAATTCCTTGGGTGCCGACGATCATCGCCGCGGTCGGAAAGTCGGGTCCCTTCACGTGCCGCATGAGATCGGCCACCGAGCAGTCGGGGTTGGCGATCAGATGGATCAAGGCGTCGACCACTTCGCCGACGTTGTGGGTCGGAATGTTCGTCGCCATCCCGACCGCGATCCCGGAAGCTCCGTTCACGATGAGGTTGGGGAAGGTGCTCGGGAGGACAACCGGCTCTTCGCGGCTGTCGTCGTAGTTCGGCCGGAAGTCGACCGTCTCCTTCTCCAGATCGGCCAGCATCATCTCGGCGATCTCGGTCAGGCGCGCTTCCGTGTACCGCTCGGCCGCCGCGGTGTCCCCGTCGACCGAGCCGAAGTTCCCCTGCCCGTCGATGAGCGGATGGCGGAGCGAGAAGTCCTGCACCAAGCGGACGAGCGTGTCGTAGACCGCCGTCGTGCCGTGCGGATGGTAGTTACCGGTGACGTCTCCGGTGATCTTGGCCGACTTGCGGTACGGCCTGTCGTGGGCGAGCGACAGGTCGTTCATGGCCACCAAGATCCGACGATGAACGGGCTTGAGGCCGTCGCGGACATCGGGCAGCGCGCGCGAGACGATGACGCTCATCGAATAATCGATGTAGCTCTTCTTCATCTCCTCTTCGATGCGCGTCGGTACGATTCTCTGTTCGTCGATCTCCATGCTCCCTCACTCTACCTGTGCTCGCGCGTGACCTGTTCTCGCCTGATGGCCGCGCGGCCGTCCGCGCTCCGCTCGGGGGTCAGACGTCGAGATTCTTCACCAGCAGCGCGTTCTCTTCGATGAACTGCCGCCTCGGTTCAACCTGGTCGCCCATCAAGACCGAGAAGATCCGCTCAGCGGCCGCCGCGTCGTCGGTCGTGATCTGGAGCAGGACGCGATTCTTCGGAGTCATTGTCGTCTCCCAGAGCTGCTCCGGATTCATCTCTCCAAGACCTTTGTACCGCTGCACGTAGGAACCCTGCCGTCCCACGCGCTCCAAGATCGTGTCGCGCTGCTTCTCGTCGAAGGCGTACTCCTCGAACTTGCCCTTCTTGACGCGGTAGAGCGGTGGTTGCGCGATATAGATGTGCCCCTTCTCGACCAGCGGCTTCATGAAGCGGTAGAAGAAGGTCAGGAGCAACGTGCGGATGTGGGAGCCGTCGACGTCGGCGTCGGTCATGATGATGATCTTCGAGTACCGGAGCTTCGAGAGATCGAACTCGTCCTCGCCGAAACCGGCTCCGATCGCGGTGATCATCGTCCGAATTTCTTCATTCGCCAGCGCCCGATCCAGGCGGGCCTTCTCGACGTTGATCAACTTTCCTCGAATCGGCAGGATCGCTTGGAAGTTCCTGTCTCTCCCCTGCTTGGCGCTGCCGCCGGCCGAATCTCCCTCGACGATGTAGAGCTCGCACTTGTCCGGGTCTGTCTCGCTACAGTCGGCGAGCTTTCCGGGCAACCCGGCGCCATCGAGGACCCCCTTGCGCCTGGCCAGTTCACGCGCCTTGCGCGCCGCTTCTCGTGCGCGGGAAGAGACGACGCACTTCTCGAGGATTCTCCGCGCAATCGCCGGGTTCTCGTCGAGGTACTCGTTCAGGTACTCGCCGACGGCCGAGGCGACCACGCCGGCCACATCGCTGTTGCCGAGCTTCGTCTTCGTCTGACCTTCGAACTGCGGATCCATCACTTTGACGCTGAGAACGGCGGTCAGACCCTCGCGGGCGTCGTCCCCGGTCAATGTCGTGTTCTTGAGGATCCCGTTCTTCTGGCCGTAGTTGTTCATGCTGCGCGTCAGCGCCTGCTTGAAGCCGACGAGGTGGGTCCCGCCCTCGACCGTGTTGATGTTGTTGACGTAGGAGAGGATCGACTCCGCGAACGAGTCGGTGTATTGCATCGCCACTTCGATCGTGATGGTGTCCCGCTCGCGCAAGAGGTAGATCGGATCCTTGTGCAGAGGTGTCTTGCTCTCGTTGAGCCAGGTGACGAACGAGGTGATGCCGCCTTCGAAGAAGAAGCTCTCCTCCCGCTCAGTGATCTGGTCGCGGAGCGTGATGCGCACGCCGCGGTTGAGGAAGGCGAGCTCACGGAGGCGATGCGCGACCGTGTCATAGTCGAAGACCGTCTCTTCGAAGATCTCTGGGTCGGGCAGGAACCGGATCTTGGTTCCGTGCGCGCTCGTCGACCCGGTCACGGCGAGGTCGGTCGCGACATTGCCTTGTTCGTATCTCTGGTGGTGGATGTGGCCGTTCTGCGAGACCTCCACTTCCAACCACTTGGAGAGTGCGTTGACGACACTCACGCCGACGCCGTGCAGACCTCCCGAGACCTTGTACGTACTGTGATCGAACTTCCCGCCGGCGTGCAGCATCGTCATGACGACTTCCACCGCCGGTCTGCCCTGTTCCGCGTGAATGCCGGTCGGAATGCCGCGTCCGTTGTCGATGACGACGGCGGAGCCGTCGTCTTCCAGCACGACTTGGATCAGGTCGCAGTGGCCGGCCAGGGCTTCGTCGATCGAGTTGTCGACGACCTCATAGATCAGATGGTGGAGTCCGCGCGCGCCGGTGCTCCCGATGTACATGCTCGGGCGCTTGCGAACCCCTTCCAGGCCCTTGAGGACCTGGATGCTGCTGGAGTCATACGTGGTCTTGACTGGCGCGGTCATCGATTCAACCTTCTCTGTCCAGCAGCGTGAAACGCACGCGCTCGATGCTTGTCGCCGGGTCTTGCTTCTGCAGGTGCGTGACGAGACGCGGCGCCAGGTAAGTCAGATGGTGTAACAGGGTGCTGTTCTCGACGTGCACCACGAGGGTCCCTTGTTCGACACGGAGCGGCCGCGTCCATCGGGCCAGTCGAGGTCCGACCGCCGTGGCCCAATCCGCCAGTAATCGATAGTCGCTGACCCCTTGTTGCAGGCGATTGTTCTGCAACACCGCCTTCAGGATCTCGTTCATCGCCTCCAAGACGCGCCGCCGGCGCCGCCGCACCGCCTAGCGGTGGGCGGGCGCCTCTCCCGCGGCGGAGACTATTTCCTCGCCGGGCAGGCGCAGCGGCATCACCAGGCACAGCAGGTCTGGTTGTCCGTCGGCGACAACCGGCGTGATGAGTCCGGCGCTCGTCGGCTCCTGGAATGCGAGTTCGAGTTCCTCTGCATCGGTCGTGCGCAGGAGTTCGAGGAGGAAGTTGGCGTTGTATCCGATGTGGAACGGCGGTCCGTCGTACCTGAGCGGGACGACATCCTCCGCCTCGCCGACGCTCTGTGTCGCCACGCTGACGCGGAGACTCCCTTCACTCAGGGAGAGTTTCACTTGGCGCGTCATGCTCTCGCTGAAAACCACGACACGTCGGAGCACGCCGAGGAAGTCATCGCGGCGCACGAACGCACGCTTGTCGGGCTGACACCTGGCGATCACATCGGGATAGTTCGGGAAGCGCCCGTCGAGCAGTCGTGTATAGAGACGCGATGTGCCGAGGTTGAACAAGCAGTAGCGGCGGTTCGTGCTCAAGGAGACCGACTCCTGCGCTTCTCCGAGCAGCCGTTGTACGATCGCCAAAGCCTTCGGCGGAATGATGATATCGCCCCACGTGCTGTAGTCGCCGCGCGCCTCGGCGCGCGCCAGTCGGTGTCCGTCGGTCGCGACGAAACGCAGGGCGCCTTCCACCACATGGACATAGACGCCGGTCATCTCTGGCCGCGTGTTGTCGGTCGATACCGCGTAAGCCGTCTGCCGGATCAGACGCTCCAGCACCTCCACCGGCGCGGCAAAGATCTTCTCTTCGCTCAGAGAGGGGACTTCCGGGAATTCGTCCGGATCGGGTCCGACCAGGCGGTACCTCCCCTGACCACACGTCAGCGTCAGCCCGCCGCCCGTTCCCTTCACTTGGACGGCATCGCTGGGAAGTTCTTTCACGACCTCCAAGAAGCGCCTCGCGGGAATCGCCGCCACCCCCGGCTCGTCAACGACACCGCGCGCACTGGCGAGGAGAAACGTGTCGAGATCGGTTGCCTGGAAGGTGATGGTTCCGTCTTTGGCGGCTTCCACGAGGACGGATCCGAGGCTGGGATTCGCGGCTCGGGTCGGAACGACACTAGCGACGAGCTGAAGACACCGATGCAGTTCCGACTGCACGAGAGAAAAGCGCATGTTCCCTCCTCGAACTTGAGTCCCGACACTTCCCGCGGGCGATGGCGCGGATCCTTGCTCCCTGCCCGCCGGTCAGGTCGCCAGCCGACTTTCCGGTAGATCGTGCGCTACGGCGCGAAGCCCGGACAGGATAGGGAATGCCCCTCGACCCGTAAACCAGGCTTTTCCTGCCCCACAACCTCTTCCCGGATCGGCGCTTAGCAGTGGTCCAGCCGGCCCCCGGCGCCCCCTCCGGAACTACTGTTTGATTCTCTAGATCTATCGTAGTCGTAGTAGTCGTGTGGACAGCGTGTCGGGGGTTCCCAATTCGGCCCAGGTTCGTCTCGGTGGCCCGTTTAACGTCTCTAGGCAATGTTGAGAGTTCGTGGATTCCGGCGACCGTTCTCCACCCCGACCCGTCGTTGCGGCTCATCCACACTGAAAGGGCCGTAATCTGTTGGTAGACATCGAGATCCAAGCTACACAATCTCTCTGTTGCCGTTCGCGCGCCTTTGGTGCGTCGGGTCCAATAGATCTAGCTTCATCCCCTCGACCCGCTGCTTGAATTCGGCGTCGGCCTCGATCCGGGTAGCGACCTTTCCACAGCCGTGCAGGACTGTGCTGTGGTCGCGGTTTCCGAATCGACGCCCGATGTCGACGAGCGTCAGCGTAGTCAATTGCTTCGCCAGATACATTCCAACCTGACGCGCCAGCGCGACCGAGCTGGTCCGCCGTCGACCGCGCAGCGATTCCACGGGAAGGTCGAAATGCGAGGCGACCACCTTCTGGATGAAGAGGACGTCCGGCTGGCTCGGCGCCTGATGGCGGATGTAGTCCGCGAGGACTTCGCGGGCGAGATCGATGTGGATGGGGCTACCCGTGAGCGAAGCCAGCGCGCTCAATCGGACCAGCGACCCCTCCAGTTCGCGAATGTTCGAACGGACGTTCTCCGCTACGAAGAAAATGACTTCGTCGCTGAGTTCGACGCCCTCTCGTTCCGCCTTGTGTCGGAGAATCGCCGCACGCGTCTCCAGGTCGGGGGGCTGCACGTCGGTGACCAGGCCCCAGTTGAACCTGGAGACCAACCGTTCTTCCAGGTCCTGGAGATCCTTCGGGGGGCGATCGCACGTGACCACCACCTGCTTGTTCGCGTCGTACAAGCTGTTGAAGGTGTGGAAGAACTCCTCTTGGGTCGACTCCTTCCCTGACATGAACTGGATGTCATCGACCAAGAGGACATCCACGCGCCGATAGAGCTCGCGGAATTCGATGGTCTTGCCTCGCTGGATCGACTCGATCATCTCGTTCATGAAGCGCTCGGCCGAGACGTACACCAGACGGGCCGTGGGGGTGCGCTGCAGCACCTCAAAGCCAACGGCCTGCATCAGATGCGTCTTGCCGAGGCCGACCCCCCCATGGATGAAGAGTGGGTTGTAGACCCGTCCCGGGTCACCCGCGACGGCCCGAGACGCCGCGAACGTGAACGCGCTCCCGCCACCGACGACAAAGTCCGCGAACGTAAAGCGGGGGTTTAGGTTGTGCGATTTGAGTGGAACTCCGTTGCGCGCGGATCGAGGCGTGGCCGAGGGGGCCGCCGGACGAGGCGCGGGGATCGGAAAACGGTCTTGATAGTCCGGTGCGACGTGGAACCGGATCTCCGGCCCAACCCCGAACTCCGCCTCTACCGCAGCGCGCAGGAGCGGCAGATTGTGTTCCTCGAACCAATCCACGAAGAACGGATTCGGAACCTCCAGCAGGACAACGCGATCACCAAGTTCTAGCGGTCGGATAGGGCGGTACCATGTCTCGAACTTCTGGTCCGTGACCCTCGAACGAATCTGTTCGAGGACCCGACTCCAGCGGAGATCGGAATGTGGGATCGACAAGTCAAAGGCCCCCAGGGAGAACGAATTGCCCACAGAGTTGTCCACACAGGGATGTGGGCGACGTTGAGAAGTCCGGCCGAGAGCGGGCCGGCGTGGGGTAAGGCGTAGCCACAGAGGGCAGCGGTTGTGAACAACCGGCGGCACCTCTAAATCTTTATAAAACTGAATGTTACGGTGTTGCCGACGAGTTCCACACTCACCCTGTGCATAACTGGGTCGCCGGGACGCTGAGACTTCGGAGGTTAGCCATGCTCGTGCGACGGTGGAAGTACGCGCGAACACTCCAGTTATAAACATGAGTGGTGTTCGAAAGCGGCGGTACTCTATCACGCACTCGATGGACCGGCAAACCCATTTTGGGAGGGGGATGGATTCCACCAATTCTAAGTCACGCCGGGGGTTACCCGGTCTTGGAACTCCGCCGCCGTGCCTCCGGGTCGGTCCGTCGCGACCACGAGCGGGTCCGCGGGGGCGCCGGACGCGAACCATCGTGCGGTGACGGGCGGTTTTCACGCCCGACCCGGTGGTAGATCAGCTGCGCGGCCAGGGCGCTAAACGCCATTGACGCCAGGGACTTTGTGGGATAGCGTCCGCCCGCGCCTGCCCCCTTCTCGATGGGGCGCAGTCCGATGGCGCCCCGTTCGATGGGTTACAGTGCACGGCCGACCGGCGGAACATCGACCCGAGTCGGAGATCAGATAGCAGTCGGCTTGCCGGCTTCCGCTCGGGAAGGATACAGGGGAATGAAGCGAACATATCAACCGCACAACCGGAAGCGCCGCAAGGCCCATGGGTTTCGTGCACGCATGAAGTCCGCAGGGGGACGCAAGGTACTCAGCCGTCGCCGCGCCAAGGGTCGTCGGCGACTCACCGTCTCCATCTGAGACTGGAACGGCTCCGAACGCGCGATCACTACCGTCGGGTGTACTCCGACGGAGTCGCGAAGCGATCCGAGCACGTCGTGCTCATCTCCGCTGCGAACGGAGTGGGCTGCCGGCGCGTCGGCGTCGTGGCGAGCCGCAAGGTCGGCAACGCAGTCCGGCGGAATCGGGCCAAGCGGCTGCTTCGTGTCGCGGCCCGCGCGGTGCTGGGACCAAAGACGAACCCCGAGAACCCGTGCCGGGATCGCACGGGGTGCGATGTTGCGTTGATCGCACGCGTTGGTCTTCCAGACCAATCGTCCGTTCAGATCACCGCAGAGGTGCTTCGGCTCGCCGTCACGGCGGGCATTGTGTGCACGCTCGACATACAGTCGGCGACCGCGAGGCCAGAGTGTTCACCGACCAGGGATTGAGTTCGGCGTCGACAGACGCCCGTCATTCGATCGCGCATCGAATGGGCAGAGGATTGTCGACCACCGTCGCCTTCGGAGCGGTCTGGACGATCCGGCTCTACCAGATCTGTGTATCCCCCTGGTTACCGTCGGCGTGCCGGTTTCAACCAACATGTTCAAGTTACGCGATCGAGGCCGTGCATGAGCACGGCCCATGGCGCGCGCTCCCACTGGTTGCATCTCGAGTCTGGAGATGTCGCCCCGGAGTGAAGGCAGGAGTCCTGGATCCTGTGCCGTGCCGGAGTCATCGCACCGAGGAAAATCTCCATGGATCGGAGAACACTGCTCGCCTTCCTCTTGGCGACCGTCGTTCTCGTCGTGTACCAGCTGATCGCGCCCCCTCCGGGCGACCGGAACCCGCCGCGATCTGAGCCGGCCGACGCCGCAGTAACCAGAGAGAGCACGCAGAGCGCTCCCTTCGCCGACACCGCAGCGCGGAACGGGACCGCTCTGCCCGCGCCCGAAGCTGCTCCGGTCACGGCCGGCGGATGGCCGACGCCCCCCCGCTCGCTCCAGCGGACCGACGTCGTGAAGACCGAAGTCGTGCTCCAATCGGTCGAGGCGGTCACGATTGCGAACGCGGATATGGCGATCCAGATTTCCCCGTTGGGGGCGACTCCGACGCAATGGTCCCTCAGCCGGTGGACGGACGCGAGGGAACAGGAAGTCCGTCTCGTTTCTCGCCAGAACGCTCGCCTGTTCGAGATGGCGATCGTCGACGATGGAAGTCGGATCGAGTTCCCCGACATCCAGTTCGAACAGCAGCCGTCGGTGGACGGGCAGGCGAGATTCGCGGCCACCGGCCCGGACGGCCAGCGGATCGCGCTCGATTACCGGCTGGATGATACGTATCAAGTGGCGCTCGAGGTCACGCTGACTGGATTCGAGAACCCGGACGGGGAGCGTTCTCTCGAGATCGTCTTTCCGAGGGGCATTCCGAGCCAGGAGAAGATCTCGAAGCAGGACGAACAATCGGCCGCCGCGATGGCGATGGTCGGCAATCGTCTGGTCAAGCACCTCCATCACGGCAAGAAAGCCGGGTGGGCGGAAGAGGAAGAGGGCGTCGTCCGCTGGATCGGAATGCGCTCGAAGTACTTCCTCGTATCGATCGTTCCCGCGCAGAGCCCGGACGCGCAAGTGTCCTTCCGGCGTGAGCGGGGAGAGCCGGACCTGAGTGCGACTCTGCTGCTGCCCCTCGGGCTTTCGGGAGAGTCGCGGTTCTCGTTCGGATTGTACGGCGGACCGATGGAGTACCGCCGTCTGGAGGGACTCGGAGTCAACCTGGAGAAGGCGGTAGACCTCGGTTGGTCGATCTTCCTCCCCCTGACACGACTCCTGCTCCGGTTCTTCCAGTGGATGCACGGCGCCGTCCCCAACTACGGCGTCGTCATCGTGATCCTATCCGTGATGGTCAAGCTGATCTTCTATCCGTTGACGAAGGCGAGCTTGAACAGCATGAAGCAGATGCAGGCGCTGAAGCCGGAAATGGATCGGCTGGCGGAGAAGTACAAGGACGAGCCGGAAAAGCGGAACAAGTCGACGCTGGAACTCTACCAGAAGCACAAGGTCAATCCGGTCAGCGGATGTCTTCCGATCTTGATCCAGATTCCTGTGTTCGGGGCGCTCTACAACGTGTTCAACACGGCGATCGAACTGCGAAAGGCGCCCTTCGGGCTGTGGATCCAGGATCTGTCCGCCCCAGACAAGGTCGGGGCGATTCTCGGATTCCCTCTCCACGTTCTACCGCTCTTGCTCGCCGCGACCGCGATCATCCAACAGAAGCTGACTCCGACCGATCCGCGTCAGGCCGCGCTCATGTATCTGCTGCCCGTCATCACGACGGTGTTCTTCTATACGCTCCCCTCAGGACTCGTCCTCTATTGGACAGTCACCAACGTCCTACAGATCGGGCAGCAAATTCTCGTCAACCGAAGCTCGGCGCCGCTCGCCAAGGCCGCGTGACGCGAAGGCCGCGAAGCAATCAGGAGAACGTGATGAACCCCAGGAACGACCGGAATCTGAGAGCGGTCCGCAGCATCGAGCGGACCGGGAAGACAGTCGAAGACGCGGTGCGCGAGGCCATGCAGATGTTGCGTGTTTCGCGGGAAGAGATCGATATCGAGGTGCTCGAGGAAGGCCGAGGCGGGTTTCTCGGACTGGGCGCCAAGGAAGCGAGGATTCGGGCGCGCGTGCGCCAAGCCGGCGGACGCCCGGAGCGCAGCGAACGACCGGGCCGGCCACCGGTTCGCGAGGAGTCGAGTCGCCGCCCGGATCGTGGACCCGAGGCTCGCGCCGCCGCCGCGGGACCCGCGCGTTCGGACAGCCCGCGCCAGGAAGCTCCAACCGCTCGGCCGTCGAGCCCGCGCGAGGACCGCGCGCCGCGGGATGATCGCGCGCCGCGCGACGATCGCGGCCCCCGTCGACGCGGCGGACGCGATCAAGCCGAGAGACCGGCGCCCGCGCCCCGCGCGGTGGCGCCCGCTCCGAGGGCCGACGGACCTCGACGCGAGCCTCGGGCGGCCGCGTCGAACGGCGACCTCTCCGATCTGCTCCGCGACTTCGCCGGCGGGCTACTCGAACGGATCGGAATTCCTTCACAAGTCACTGTAGAACAACAAGATGGCGTTTATGCCGTGGCCGTCGCTCCGAGCGGCGACGAGAGCCTGCTGATCGGTCGGGGGGGCGAGACACTCGACGCGATCCAGCACATCCTCTTGAAGACGGCGGCCCGCCGCCAGGAGGGAGTGCAAGTGCGACTCGACGTTGGCGGGTACCGTGACCGACGCGACGACGAGTTGGGAGAGAAGGCCAAGGAACTAGCGCAGGAAGTGCTCCGCACCGGCGACGGGATCACGACGGCCATGCTGCGCGCCTCGGAACGTCGCATCGTCCACCGGGCGGTCTCCGAGGTTCCTGGCGTCGCAACCAGGGCGCTCGGCGACGGCGCGTTGAAGAAGATCCTCATCGAGCCAGAGGGCGGGAGCACCGAGATCTCCCGCGAGGTGGACCTGCTCGGTGACGGAGGCGCCCGCGAGGAAGAAGGTTCGCGACCGCCCCGGAGCCGGCCGTTCGACGAAGAGCTGGGCGGAAGGGGTTCGAGCCGCGGCGGTCGGGGCCCGGCGGGCGGACGCGGTCCGCGTGCGCGCCGATCCGAAGGTGACGACTTTGCACCGGCGCCGAGCGGCGATGTTTCGGAGACACCGATTCGAGCGCCGAGGACCGCACCGGCGCCTCCACCGGCGCCCAGGGAGCCGCGACCGGTTCCGCCGGAAACCCCGGCAGCGGGCGACGAGTGGGGCCGCAAGGCGAAGCCGGCCAAGGGTCGACGCCGCTAGGTGCCGAGAGCGCCTCGCTCGCGCGCGAGCGGAAACCGGTTCGACGCGCAACCGGCCCCACCGCGCCGACCCCGACCGCACGGGAGAACTCCGGCCGAGTTCGAGCAATTGAACTCGGACCGAGAGGTGCTCCTCCGCCAGTTGGAAGAGGCGGGCGTGGCCGTCGACTCGACCGCCGCGGAAAACCTCGGTCGGTTTGCCCGTGCGGTACTCGAATGGAACGATCGGCTGAATCTCGTTTCCCGGCGGGACGCCGCGAATGTGTTCCGAAAACACATCGCGGCGTCCGCGGGAGTACTGACGGTCGCCGAGCCGCAAATCGGAGAGCGCTGGGTAGATGTCGGTACCGGGGCTGGATTCCCCGGAGTGGTCATCAAGATCCTCCGGCCGCAGCTCGTCATTACCCTGGTCGAGTCGTCACACAAGCGCTGCGTCTTCTTGGAAGCCATCGTGCGCGAGCTCGGCTTGACTTCGGTCGACGTTCGCGCGATGCGCGCGGAAACCCTCCTTGGGCGCGATGGCGCGGAACACAATTTCGACCTGCTCACGAGCCGCGCGGTCAGCTCCCTGGAGGAGTCGGTCCGAGAGTTCGCGGGGTTGCTCCGCCCGGGCGGCCGATTCTTGACGTTCAAAGGACCCAGTTGGGAGGCCGAACTCGCGGCCGCACAAACGGCGCTGACTGCCGCAGGCCTCAGGTTCGTCGAAACGCGTGAGATGCCTTGGGTGACGGGGCGGATCGTGGTCCTCGAGAAGAACGCCAGCACCACATAGCCGCCCAATTTCCTCTATACTGGACGGACGGCGCGGTGGATCGCGCTGCCCCGAGGTTTCTTGCCGACCAGCCGGTGTTCCACGTGAAACTTCGCGTTGACCCCTACCTGATGGGTTGTTAGCTTCCCGCCGCGTCTTCCCCGATCCCTCCTCGCCAACCCGAGCAATTCCACGTCACCGCCGGCCCGCAAATGAACGGATTCGAGATGGACTTCGGCGATAGCCCAGAGGATCCGAGCGGCGTGACGGACACGGCGACCGACGATTCCCTAGAGGAGGCGCAGTCCGGTCCTGCTTCGCCCGATCTCCGACCGACCAAGCTCGCCCGCGTGATCGCTGTCGTGAACCAGAAGGGTGGCGTGGGGAAAACCACGACCACGATCAACCTGGGCGCCGCGCTAGCCCTGCTCGATCGGAGAGTGTTGATCGTCGACTTGGATCCGCAGGCGAACGCGACGTCCGGGATCGGATTGCCTCGCGGGCGGGCGGCGTCCTACGAGTTGTTGGTCGGGGATGCTGATGTTGGGAGCCTGCTCGAGAAAACCGAGATCGCACACCTCGACATCGTGCCGTCAGCAGCGGAACTCGCCGGCGCCGAAGTGGAGCTGGTGGGCGAAGTCCAGCGCGAATCCGTGCTACGGCGGCGAATCGCAAGTTTCGCGAGCGACTACGACTACATCTTCATCGACT
Source organism: uncultured bacterium (assembly GCA_964631125.1). Classification (GTDB taxonomy): domain Bacteria; phylum Eisenbacteria; class RBG-16-71-46; order CAIMUX01; family CAIMUX01; genus CAZVYN01. The sequence continues at coordinate 60,197 of CAZVYN010000005.1, forward strand.
GCCCGCCATCGCTCGGGCTGATCACACTGAACGCTCTGGTCGCGGCCTCCTCTGTGCTCATTCCGCTTCAGTGCGAGTACTACGCCCTGGAAGGGATCGGCCACCTACTCAACACCCTCAAGTTGGTGCAGGAACGCTTGAATCCGGATCTCCGGATCGAGGGAATCCTGCTGACCATGTTCGATGGGCGCCTCAATCTTTCGGTGCAGGTCGCAGAGGATGCGCGGCGGCACTTCGGGAGCAAAGTCTACGCGACCATGATCCCGAGGAATGTCCGACTGAGCGAAGCGCCTAGCTTCGGCAAGCCAATCGTCCTGTATGACCCCGCCTGCACGGGAGCCGTGAGTTACATCAACCTCGCGAAGGAAGTAGACAGCCATGAACGGTAGGCGTGTGCTCGGGAGGGGTCTCGACTCGCTCATCCCGCAACCGCAGGAGGCCGGCCCGACGGTAGCCGCCCCGGCGCTCATGCCGGGCACCGAGGTGGCTCAGGTGCACTGGATTCCGGTAGAACAGATCGTTCCGAATCCGCGGCAGCCGCGCACCCTCTTCAACGACGAGAAATTGCATGACCTGGCGCGGTCGATTCAGGAGAAGGGCATCCTGGAGCCACTTATTGTCCGGCCCGTGGAAGGCGGCGGGTTTGAACTGGTGGCGGGCGAGCGACGCCTCCGAGCCGCACAGTTGATCGGTCACGCGGAGGTCCCCGTGCTCTTTCGGGCGCTCGACGACCGCGCATCCCTGGAGATCGCGCTCATCGAGAACCTACAGCGAGAGGACCTCAATCCGGTGGACGAGGCGCGCGCCTACCAGAAACTGGCCGAGGAGTTTGGCCGGACGCATGCTGACATCTCGAAGGAAGTTGGGAAGGATCGAAGCACGATCACCAATCTACTCCGAATTCTCCGACTTCCCGAGTCGCTGCTCGAAGAGGTTTCACGTGGAACACTCTCCGTGGGTCACGCGCGCGTCTTGCTCGCGTTCGAGGACCGCGACGAGCAGCTCAAGGTGGGTCGGCGAATGCTCGAGGAGGCGTGGAGCGTCCGACAGGCCGAGCGCCATCTGGCCGAACGGAGCACGACGCGGCCGAAGAAGGCCGCAGCCGTCGCCCCTCAAAGAGATCGACAAGTCGTCAGGGTCGAAGAAGCGCTGCAATATGCCCTCGGTACGCAGGTAGTCCTGACGCATAGCGCCAAAGGCGGCAAGATCGAGATCCGCTACTTCAGCGACGAAGAGTTGGAGCGCATCCTCGAAATCCTGGGCATCGAGATCCGCTGAGAAGATGCACTCACGAACGCCGGATTCCAGGGCCTCACGGCAAGAGACGATCTCGATCGTGGTTGCGCCATCCAGAACCGGCGTCGTGCGCCAATGGGAGGTTCCGGAGCGCGCGGGCCGGATTCTCCTCGTCCTCTGCCTGGTTCTGGCGATCGGTGCCATCGCCGGGGCCGTAGTCTTCGCCCGGGCCGTTCAAACCGCCAGCCGGGTTCGCTCGCTCGAAACCGAGAACGCGTCGTTGCGAACACAATTCGCGCGCGTGGATGAGTTGGAACGCAAGCTGTACGACCTGTCCCGGCAAAACGCGAAAATGCGCCTGCTCGCTGGAATCGAGGAGGCGAGTTCCGGGCGACCCCAGCCGACACGCACGCCTCCGCAGGCTGGAGCGTCCGCCGAGTATATCGCGCCGTATCGAGGTCCGATCTCCCGGGGATTCCACGCAAGTGGGGATCGCGAGTCGCATCCCGGAACCGACATCTCAGGGCCCCGAGGGGCGGACGTCGTGGCTGCGGCCGATGGCGTGGTCACTCGCGCAGAGTTCGACGCGATCTACGGGAACTGCATCGTCCTCGAACATGCTGACGGATACGAATCGCTGTACGGTCACGCGGATAGTCTCTTTGTCGCGAAGGGCCAGCGCGTGCGCGCCGGCGACAGCATCGCGGCTCTGGGGAACACTGGGCAGAGCACCGCCCCGCACCTTCATTTCGAAGTCAGGAAGGACGGGGAGCCGGTGGACCCGGCGGCGTTCGTGACAGGCTATTGGACAGGCCGGTCTGATCATGCGGACAAGTGAGGGAACGGGGATCGATCCCGGGAGATTGGATCACGGATGAAGAGGGAGGGGTCAATGTTCGGCAAGAACGCGGAAGCAGCGCCGGCAGGAGGAAAGCACACGCAGTCGATCCTGCAGGAGGGAGTCTTCCTGAGGGGCGAATTCGACGCGAAGGGTGACGTTCGGCTCGACGGGCGGCTCGACGGGAAGATCCGGGTATCGGAGCGACTCACCATCGGTGCGGCGGGAAGGCTCGAGGCCGACGTCGAAGCAGCTGAAGTGATCGTGATGGGAGAGGTGAAGGGAACGATCCGCGCGCAGCGCCGGCTGGAGATGCGAAAAGGCGCGAGAGTCACGGGCGATGTGTCCTGCCCGAATCTGATCGTCGAAGAGGGCGTCTTCTTCCAGGGTCATTCGAGCATGGGAGCGGTCGCTGCGGAGGGGCTGGAGGTCGTCGCCGGCGGGAAGCCCAGAGAGTCTCAAGCAAAGCCAGGCGACGGGGACGAGTTCAGGCACATGGTCCAGTAGTAAGTCCCGCGACCGCCCCGTCCAACGTTCCGTCGGAATGAGGAAAGCCTTCGCAATCGCCCTCGATACGTGTGGACAATCCAGTAACAACATGTCACGCAATGTTTTAGAGTGTCGATGACTTGTTGATATCGACAACCCGCGGGCTTGGGTGGAACCGCACCGCCACGGCCGCCCGAATCGGCTTTCTGTTTGACACGTCAAAAGTTGCAAGCCTAAGATCCGCCGCGGATTCCGGGGAGGACGCGACGTCCGAATCAGGAGTCTCTTCGCCGCTTGGGGTTGGAAAGGGAAGTCTCGGAATGCTTGTTTCGCGTCGAAGGGGTGTCGACAGAGTGGCCAAGAGTCCCGAGGGAAGGTGCAGAGTTCCAGTAGCACTGCTGTGGCATCCCTTGTCCTGGTTTGCGATGGTCCTGCCCGTGCTCCTGATCTCCCTGGGCGCTTGCTCAGAGGATGATCCACCGACTCCTCCCGACACTCAGCCTCCCGAAGTGCTCCTGGTCTATCCGACGCGCGACGTCGACGACCCATTCACGGTCAGCGACTCTGTCGACGTTGTTGTCGTTGCGCGAGATCAATCCGGCATCTCTTCGGTTGAGATGTATTTCTCGCGCCCCGGCGATCCGGCGAGAACATTGATCGGCCAGACAGCGAACTCGGTGGAACTGAGCGACCTGCCGGACAGCGTGGCCAAGGCGATCACGGTTCCTGACGGCTTCTCGCTCTACTCGGTGCGCTGGAGAACCGCAACGATCCGAAGCGGCTCGACTCCGCAGGTGCTCTCGGTCGCTCTCGATGCGAACGGCAATCGGGGTGTCTCGAGCGACCTCACGGTCTATGTCCTGAATCGCGGACAACGACTCGAGCCGCCGAGGGTGGATTTCATCATCTCGCCCCCGAATGGCTCATTCCATGACGAGTTTGCTTTCGACCCGACCGGGTTGACGTTCGACGAGAGCGAGATCAATACGCCGGAACAGATCCGCCTGCGATGGGACTTCAACGGCGACGCTCGACCCTCTGACCCTGACGAGAGTCGCTGGGAAGTAAAGTGGTCCGATCGCGCGAACGCCTCCCAAGTGCAGCGCTATACGTACCAAGGCGCGGGGAGCTATATCGTCAAGGCCGAAGCCAGAAATACGTACTTGGAGAACGAGACATCGATTCGGCAGCGCTCGCTCATCGTCAGCGCGTCGGTCACGGATCCGGCGCCGCCGAACCCGGAGGACTATCTGCTGCTGCCGGCCGGCACGTACCGCGTCGGGAATGCAGACTCCACGATGCTCAGAAGCGGCCTGGCCGACGCCGACGAGTACCCGAATCACGCCGTGCGTCTGAACTTCAACGCGAGAGTCTCGAAGTTCGAAGTCACCACCGCTCTCTACCTCGGGTACATCAACGAGGCATCGCAAGCGGACCCGCCGCTGGTCCGTCTCGTCGCTGGACAGATCGTCTTCAATGATCTTGCAGCGCCGGTGGACTCGGCGGATCACGTCTACGTGTCGCTGGACGACACGAGAATCTTCTTCGATCCGGACGACAGCCAGTTCCGGATCCGGGCGGGATACGAGCAACACCCGATGACCGGCGTCACCTTCCGTGGCGCCCTGGCCTACTGCTCCCACTACGGACTCCGGCTCTTGACGGAATCGGAGTGGGAGGTCCTGGCTCGAGGCGATTCGTTGGCTTGGAGTTACCCCTACGGTCGGTCGCTCTTCGACGGCGATCCGACGGGCCAGAGGCGGATCAATTACGAGGACTCGGGAGATCCCTTCGAAGACGATAGTTCGGACATTCTGTCCGGGACGACTCCGGTTGGGTTCTATGACGGACGCGTTGCCTCGGGATTCGAGACCATCGACACACCCAGCCCGCTGCTCCCGGTAGGCGCGTACGACGTCAGCGGAAATGTCGCTGAGTGGGTAGGCGACTGGTACGCACGGTATGGGCGCGACCAGCTCGAGGATCCGACCGGCCCGTTGGAGGGTGTCTTCAAGGTCATCCGGGGGGGCAGCCACGTCAACGGACCACGCGGCGTGCGCGTGACGGCCCGCGCCATCGGTTCGGTCAACGAGTCGTATCCCACGGTCGGCTTCCGCCCTGCCTACACGGATTTCGAGGGGCTTCGGTAGAAGCGAGTCGAGACTCGGCGCGCCGCTCTCGGGCCCGTTTCCCTGCAGGCAGGAATGGAGAGAGTATCCTTGTCCCGGAAGTCCGACTGGCTCTGCACTCTCGGTCTCGTCCTCCTCGCGGTGATCGTCTACTGGGGAACGACGACCCACGCCCGCCTCCGAGAGGACCAGCAGGTCGTCTGGTCGAACTCTTCGATCTCGGGTTCCGATCTGAAGGGCGCGCTGCTCGGTAACTTCTACGCCAACTCCGCGGAGACGCGCAGCGTCGTGCGACCCGTAAGCGCGCTGTTCCTCCGGACCGCGCACGCGGTCTTCACCTTCGACCGGGCCTTGTACCAGTCGCTGCTCATCGCTTTGCACGGAACCGCCACGGCGCTCTTGTTCTGGCTGGCGCGGCGTCGAGGGATCGAGAGAATCCCCGCGGGCGTCATGGCGGGGCTCTTCGCGGTCCACCCCCTGACAACAGTCGCCACTCTCACGCTCGCGGGAACCAGCCACGTTCTGGCGCTGACGTTCGCGCTCGGCGCCCTCTTGCTCTCTCCTGCGCGCGCGAACCGGAAGACGGGGTCGTTGTCGGCCTGGATTCCGTCGCTGCTCTTACTTCTCGCCGCCATCCTCTCGCACGAGGCGGCATTCGCGTTCGCGCCCGTTCTGTTCGTGTGGGCGCTACCGGTCGGTGAACGCGAGGCATCCCGAACGGTTCGCGCTTCCGGACCGCCGAGATCGTTGCTCTTCGGTCTGGTCGGAGTCATCGCGGTTGCGATCGCCTGGCGGTTGATCGCGGACGCGGCCTTGAGCCCAACGCAGCAGGCGGCGCGAGCCGTGACGATCACGAGCGGCCTTTCGTGGTTCGAGACGGCGCGGTCCGGATGCGCCGGAGTGCTCGTCGCGCTCGGGCTGTTCGTGGCGCCCTGGCGTCTGAGTTATGTGCACGACGGACTCTTGTCGCTGAACGGCGTCCTCGGCGCGACCGCGGTGGCGGGCGGCCTGCTCGCACTCATCGGACTGGCGGCCTGGTTAGGGATGGACCTGCGCCGCGGAGCAAGCGAACGGTCGCGGTGGATCGCGCTGGCGTTCTTCCCGCTGCTCGCCGCCTCAGGCGTCTTGATCCCTACCGGCGATCTGCTGAACGCACGCATGCTCTACTTGGCGCTGCCCGGCCTGCTCGCACTTGTGGTGATCGTACTGCCCGCGCTGGTCGCGACGAGGACGGGTCGCGCCCCAGGAACGAAGCGCGCTAACGGCGGTCGGTTGGCGCTGGGGCTCGGGGTTGCCGTCGCGCTCCTGTTTGCGGCGCGGACCGTCGTGCGAGCCAGGGACTTCCAAGATCGAGAGACGCTGATCAAGGCGCAGATAGCGACCGATCCGTATTCCGCCCAGGCCCACTTCGAACTCGGGAATCTCTATCTGGACCGGAGCGCCTGGGAAGCCGCGCGAGCGGAGTACGAGAGGGCGGTGGAGTTGCGTCCGGAGCTCTGGGAGGCATGGATCAATCTCGGCGCCGCCTACTTCAACAGTAACGAACTCGGTCTGTCGATGCGTTGCTACGAGCAAGCCTGGCCGCACGTGAAGGACTCGGCCGAGTTCACGACCGTCCGAGGGCGGCTGCTCTTCAACCGCGCGCTCATCCTGACGAAGCAAAACCGAAACACCGAGGCGTCGGTGAATCTGGAAGAAGCGCTGGAGATCTTTCCAAACCATTTACGCGCGCACGCGATCTTGGCGCACATCTACGCCAATAGTAACGAGTACCTCGAGCAGTCGAGGTTCCACCTCGAACGCGCGATCGACTTGCAGCCCGACCCCGACGCGCGCCGGAAGCTGCAGACCAAGCTGGCCGAGATCGAGAAGCGAACGGTCCGCAAGGAAGCGTTCGAGGAGCACGGCGACATGAACAAGGCGCTCGACGAGTACACACCCGAAGAGCCGGCGGAGACTGAGTAGCCATCGGACACTCCGCTGCCGGCGAGCACCGAGCAGCCGGCGAAGGAGCATCAGCCGTCTATTCCGCCGCTCGTCGACCTCGCTCGGCGGCCAGAGGGAGAGGGCGAACGCTGGACCGCCGCTCGGCCACTTCGGCGCCCATGAGCGCGCGCGCCTCGCGGATGATGTCCCCCTCGGACGGCAACACCGAGTAGGCGGCGGGTCCGAGTGGAATGTAGGTGTCTTCACCGCAGACGCGTCCGACCGGTAGGCCGGGTCCGCAGCTCTCTGCGATCGCCGTGATGATCCCTTCGCCCAATCCCCCCGTGCGACGTCCCTCGTCCACGATCAAGACGCGGCCGCACTGGGTCGCCTGCTCTGCGATGAAGAGACGGTTGAGCGGGTTGAGCCAGCGGAGATCGGCGATCCGCGCGCGCACACCGTGCTGCCGCTCGAGTACGCGCGCGGCGCGCAACGAGAGATAAGCGCCGTTTCCGTAGGTGAAGATCACGAGGTCTCGGTGCTCCGGCCGGTAGACGCGACCCTCGCCGAGCGGGATCGCAACCTCGGCCGCGGGCGGATCGAACTGCCAGCCCCCGTCCTTCGGTTCATGCAGGTCCTTCGTCATGTAGAGCGCGATCGGCTCGAGGAAGGCGACGATTCTGCCGTCGACCCGCGCGAGCGCGGCGCACGTGCGTAGCATCGCGATGGCGTCGTCGCCGCGAGACGGACAGGCCAGCACCAACCCGGGGATGTCGCGGAGCGCCGTGATCGAATTGTCGTTGTGGAAGTGTCCGCCGAAACCGCGTTGATACGCGAGGCTGGCCATCCTGAGCAGCATCGGGTTCCGATACTGGTCGTTGGAGAAGTATTGGAGCGAACTCGCCTCTCCGCGGATCTGGTCGCACGCGTTGTGGAAGTAGGCGAGGTACTGGATCTCGGGGATGGGCAGAAAGCCCATATTGGCCGCGCCCTGCGCCAACCCGAGGATCGACTGTTCATCCAACAACGTGTCGAAGACACGCTCGGGGCCGAAGCGCCCCTGCAGGCCGGTCGTGACGTTGTAGACGCCGCCCTTCTTCGCCACGTCCTCGCCGAAGACGATCGCCTCCGGATACTTCGTCATCAACTCGTGCAGACCGACGTTGAGCAGCGCCGCTAGATGTCGTCCGGGTTTCGCTTCGAGCGAAACGTGGACTCCGCTCTTCCGCGAAGCCTCCTTCGTCACCGCCGCTGGCGTATAGGGCGCAAGTGGCCCCATCACCTGCTCCTTCGTCTCCAGCCGCGGCCGCTCCACTGCCCGATCCGCCGCCTCCTGCACCCGCATTCGCGTCGCCTCATAACGACCGCGGATCTGATCCGCGGTCAGAAGGCCCGCATCGAGCACGAGCCGCGCTGTGTGCAGCAGCGGATCCTCTGCTTCCACCAACTCGATCTCCACCTCACTGTGGTATTCGAACTCCACATCCGATCCGGCATGCCCGAGCATGCGCACGACCGAGAGATGGAGGAACGCCGGCCGCCGCGTCGTTCGCGCGTGGTCCACCGCGCGGGCGGCGATTTCATAGGCATCCACGAGGTCGAGTCCATCGGCTCCGAAGTAGGTGAGACCCGGGCGAGCCGAGAAACTCTCGCGGATGAACCCTGCCGGCGTGTCGGTCGAGATCCCGATGCCGTTGTCTTCGCAGACGAAGAGGATGGGGACTTCCCATCCGCGCCGCTGCGCCCAATTCGCGAGGTTGAAGGCGCCCTGCGCCGTGCTGTGGTTGGTGCTGGCGTCGCCGAAGGAACAGATCGCGATGCTGTCGGACGGGATGGGGAGCTCTCTCTGGAGCTTTCCAGCGCGCCAGATGGCGATCGCCGTTCCCACCGACTTGGGTAGATGGCTCGCGATGGTCGAGGTCTGCGGCAAGATCCAGAGCGGTTTCGAACCCCAGACCTTGTGACGTCCGCCCGAGATCGGATCCTCGGCGCTCGCCACTTGCGACAACGTCGTGTCGTAGATCGGGTCGATCGCGGGCAGATGGCGCGCCCGCTCGATCATGAGGGCTCCACTGCGATAGTGGAGGAACGCCGGATCCGTGTGCCGCGAGACGCGGCCCACGACTACATTCCCTTCATGCCCCGACGAGCCGATGGTGTAGAACGCGCGGTCGAGTTGCCGCAGCTTGCGCGCCACCAGATCCAGGTGCCGCGACGCCATCTGCGACTCGAAGAGCTCGAGCAGGACGCGGCCGGTGAGACGGCTGGACGGGGCGAGCCGATCGTCCGGCGTCAGAGCGCCTGGTTGCGCAGCCGGATCGTCCTCCCACGTCTCCAAGATTCGCAGGAAGTTCTGATCGACGACCTCGGACCGGTTGTAGTTCATGGGGCGGGATGTTAGCAGGCCGAAGAGCGCGATCGCTCGTCGAGTCCGCGCTAGCTCCCCTGAATCAGCAACACTCGGTACCTCCGCAGCAGCGCGGGCAACTCTGGAGCCTCTGCCAGCGGCATCCCGGAGACCAGTTCGAGTTTGAAGAGCGCCCTGTCGTAGATGGCGACGCTCGTGTCCTGACTCCGGAGGCGGGAGGACCAGGCGATCCCGTCGGGACCGTCCGGGTGGGAGTGAATGGCGGCCGACCACTCACGCGCCAGGGTCTGATTCGAACCGAACGCTAGTTCGTGGGGATACCCATGCGGACAACGCCTGGTCCGCGCAGGTCCACGAGCCTCAGCTCCGCTCTGGATCGGATCAGCGAATGGGTTCTGGAGCGGATCTCGCCGAGATCGACAGGCACGTCTCCGACGACTCCGTTGCGCGCGTCCCGCAGAACGACCTCGAGAAAGCCGACCTCCAGTGAAGTCCCGAGATAGAGCACCTGGTACCTCGCTGAGTCACCGGACGACAGCGGATCGCTGAATCGGGTGGGGTGCACACCCGGATCGAGCGGACCGAACTTCGTGCGGTGGATGCGGTGGAACTCCCGTCCCGCCTCGACGCGCCACCAGTCGAGCTCGACCGAGGGGAAGGACTCCGACGAGCCACGGGATTTCACCCCGGCACGCCGCGCGCGACCGATTCCGCGACGTTCAACACGTCGTCGGTGCGTCCGGCATGCAGCGCCTGCCGCGCGGTGAGCTCGCCGAGCTCGGGATGGTGCTGCACCAGGAAGCGATAAACGGCCCAGGGATGGTCACCGAGGACCTCGAACAAGAGAGGGATGACGTCGAAGGGTGCGCCGTTCGGGTCGAGCTGCCAGCGGGGATACTTGTAGCCTCGGAGCGGACCCTTCAACCCGAGCAAGCGATGCGTCCGGCGCCAATTGTTGATCGTCGCCCGATTCGTCCCGACGAGGTCGGCCAATGCGTCGGCGGTCAGCATTTCCGCGTCGGCGAGGATCCGCCTTGCCGACGAGGCGCCTCGCTCCAGCGCCTCCGCGAACGCGGGTGTTCGCTCAGCAGACGCGGAAGTCGAGGACGGCACCGGGGTAGCGAGCGACTCTGCCGAGATCGTGGGAGTCCCCGACGGAGAGACCGTCACGACATAGCGAACCGAGCGTTTCGCCTTCACGCTCGCGTCGACAGCCTTTGCATACGCAACGAGCACGCGTTTCGCGCCGGCCGGCTTCCTCCGCACGGTCTCCCCGTACTCGGCGGCCAGCTCGACAGCCACGTTCATCGCTGAGCGCCTCACCACGGGCTTGTTCGTAGTCTTTTTGGCCTGCTTTGTCGTGACTCGTGAGGACACCGTCGCCTCCCCGACATCGAGCACCAGAACGTAAGACCCGTGCCGCCGATGGCGCTCGTCATCGGTCGCAGGGACTCCCCACGGGTGAAGCGTACGGGGTGGTCGTAAAACTCGTCAACTTCGTAATGTTTGTGTGCCTTGGGGAGGCTGGGGGGAGGATCGAGAACGGCTCCCGTTTTCGGTCGATCGGTCAGCTCCGACAGCGAGAACTGTCCTTCACCCGCCGTAGGCCGCGCAGTTGTCGAGAGGTCGCACGATGGATTCCCGTTGTAGCGTCCCCAGGTTCGCATGTTGTCATCTCCCGCGATGCCTGCGAGGCCCGCGAAACCCGGCGGCTGGAGGGCGCATTCCCACGACGGGGTCGGCTCGCCCCGACGTCGACCGTATCAGAGGGTGACCCACGCGTGCCGTGCTCTCGCTTCACGCGGCACTCGGCACTCGGCATGTCGACAGTAGCGACAGAGACCGCCAACCCCGCGAGGTAGAAACGATGCGACCACCGACCGGCCGGCACCTCAGGCGCGCCATCGCAGCGACCCTACTCCTGATGACCGCGACGTTCGTCTCCGCAACCACGCTAGTTCATGCGCAACTCGACGCGGTGCGAGACCCGCAGCCCGCCGAGCCGCTGACGGGTTCCTCCTATCCGAGCAACGATCGAGTAGTCATCGTCCTCAAGGAAGGAGTGGACCTGCTGCCGGAGGACTACTCCCGCGACGGGATGGCGCTTCGACACCTCCCCGGCTTCGAATCGCTCGCCGATCGGTTCGACGTATCCCAGTTGCGCGCCCTGTTCCCACACAAGGATCGCGGACCCGAGTGGGAGCCGCTCAACCGTACGTTCCTCGTGAAGCTCCGTCCAGGAACAGCCGAACAGGCCGCCGCGCTCTACTCGGTCCTTCCCGCCGTCGAGTCCGCCTTCCCCGACCTCGTCGGGTCCTTGGCCTTCGTGCCCAACGGCGCCGGCTTGGACAATGGACGTGCCTGGGTGTACTCGGGAGCGAACGGCAGCGTACTGCTCAGCGTGGTCGGAGACCCGGGCCACGAAAACTTCCGGTCGGGCCGACCTGCTGGAGACTTCGATGCCGACGGCCACGTGGACTTCATCGTGGGCGCGGATCTCGCTGACAGTGTTTCGCAGTCCGCGGGGAAGTCATACGTCTTCTCGGGGGCCGACGGCTCCCGCATTGCGGTGTTCACGGGGAGTTCCCCTGGAGACCGCTTCGGTCAGGGTGTCGGCGTGGGCGACGTGAACGGAGACGGTGGACAGGATCTCGCCATCGCTGCGCTCTATGACGACAACACCGGAACTGACGCTGGAAGCGTTCGCATCGTGCTCGGCGCGGTACCGCCTTCCTCTTCGGCGCCTGGCATCGACGTAGTCGATCTGTCAACGCAGGTGTGGATCGGCGAACCCAGACCGAATCCGACAACCGGCGCCGTGAATTTTCAGATGTCGCTGCCTCGAACGGAAGCTGTGGCGGTTGTGGTCTACGACGTTGCGGGACGCGCGGTGCGCGAGATCATCCGCTCCTCGCGGCCCGCAGGCGTGCTCGACCTTTCGTGGGACGGCCGCGATGAACATGGCCGCCCGGTCGCCTCCGGACTCTATCTCTACTCGATCGAGGTCGGCGACGAACGCACCGTCCGACGGGGAGTCCACCTGCGCTGATCGACTCGTGAGCTGGCCTCGAGCGATCAGAACGCCGCCACGCCGGTCAGTTCGCGAGCGACCGCGAGTTCGTGGATGGTCTCGGTGCCCTCATAGGTGATCACGCTCTCGAGGTTCATGGCGTGGCGCATAGGGGAGTACTCGATCGTGATGCCGCCGGCGCCGAGGATGTCGCGCGCGTCACGCGCGATGTCCAAACCCATGCGGACGTTGTTCCACTTGGCCAACGAGACCTGGGTGGGGTGCATCTTACCGAGATCCTTGAGACGGCCGAGTTGGAGAGAGAGCAATTGCGCCGTCGTGATACGGCGCGACATGTCCGCGAGGCGCCGCTGGATCGTCTGCGTGTGTGAGAGCGGACGTCCGAAGAGGACGCGCGTCTGCGAGAAGTCGAGCGCTTGCTTCAGGCAGTCGATGGCGGCGCCGATCGCGCCCCAGGTGATGCCGTAGCGGGCCTGCGTGAGACAGGAGAGCGGACCCTTGAGTCCGGCCGCGCCGGGCAAGCGGTTCGCATCCGGCACGCGCACATGGTCGAAGAAGAGTTCGGACGTGATCGATGCGCGCAGCGAGTACTTCTTCAGGATGTCGCGCGTCGTGTAGCCCTTCATCCCTTTCTCGACCATGAATCCGCGCACGCCGTCGTCGGTCATCGCCCAGACGATGGCCATGTCGGCGATCGACCCGTTGGTGATCCACATCTTGGCGCCGTTGATGACCCAGTCGGCCCCGTCCTTCTTGGCGTGCGTCTTCATCGTGCCGGGATCGGAACCGCCGTCGGGCTCGGTCAGCCCGAAGCAGCCGAGGATCTTTCCTGCGGCCATGCCCGGTAGCCAGCGCTGCTTCTGTTCTTCGCTGCCGAAGGCGTGGATCGGATACATACAGAGGCTGCCCTGCACCGAGACGAAGCTGCGCAGCCCGCTGTCACCACGCTCCAACTCCTGACAGACGAGCCCGTAGGCGACGTTGCTCAGGCCGGCGCATCCATAGTCTTGGAGGTTGCAGCCGAGCAGCCCGAGGTCGGCGATCTCGGGAACGAGTTCGCTCGGGAACCGGTGCTCGTCGAAGGCCTGGCCGATGATCGGCATGACGCGGTCGTCGACCCAGCGCCCAACCGTGGTCTGAACCTGGGCCTCCTCCTCGGTCAGGAGGGAGCGAACGTCATAGAAATCGAAAGGGGATGGCATGATCGAGGTCTCCGGTTCGGTGCTGGGATCCGACGCGAGCGCGCAGGATAGCTGAACCGCGGGCTGCCGAGTGCGGCCAGTGAATCAGGCGCGCCCGAGAATGTTTCAACCCTGACGGTTGACCTCCTCCCCCGTGGCGTGGTCCAATTTCTCAACAGTTTTACGGCTTGATGGATTCACCTCCGCCCCTGGCTTGAATCGATCTGCCCGGTCGGTCTTCCCATCCAAGACGGGGGCGTTCCATGTCCACGATCGCGCGGAGGTCCCTCGCGAGGATCCTCCCCGTCTCTGCGGGGCTACTGCTGGCCTCCGCGCTTCCGGCTCTGGCGAAGCCGACCTATCGCGTCTCGTTCTTCAATGCGTATCCCACCGTTGTCGGATCGCGGCTGGACGACGTCCCGTCGATCTCGAACCATTGCGGCGTCTGCCACTTCGAGTTCACCGGAGGGGGACCACGCAATCCGTACGGGCAGGCGGTCGGGGCCGCTCTGCCGGGCTACCCGAACAACGACGCCGGTCGCCAGCTCGCCATTCACAGCATCGAAGGAGCCGATTCGGACGGGGACGGCTTCAGCAATCTGGTCGAGATCACCGACCTGGCCAACTACACCAACACTCCGACCTTTCCCGGCCTGACGGTGGGAAATGTCGGCTCGACCGCCAGCGTCGATCCGGGCGACATCGCGGGATACCTCACGCCGACGAGTAGCAGCGACCCGGAGCCACCGGTCGTTTCGGTCGTCTCGCCGAACGGGCTCGAAGCCTGGACTGCGCAGTCGCTGGAGTCGATTCAATGGGTGGCCAGCGACAACGTCGGAGTTGCCGCCATCGACCTCTACTACCGTGACAGCGAGGCCGGTCCCTGGGTCCAGATCGCGAGGGACCTCTTCAACAGCGGCTCTTTCCCTTGGCATGTTCACAACACTCCGACCGGCACCGCCCGAGTGCGGGTAGTCGCCCGCGACGCCGCCCAAAACGCGGCTGAAGCCCAGGGCGCGGGGACCTTCACGATCGGGAACAAGCCCGGTGGAGTAATCGGCTCCACTCTGCGGGACTTCGAGTTGGCGGGTTCGCAACCGTTCGGATCCGGCTACTTCCAAGACCGATCGACCTGCGCGGGCTGCCATGGCGGCTACGACCCTGCGGTCGAGCCGGACCATCTCTTTTCTGGCAGCATGATGGCTCACGCCGCGCGCGACCCGCTCTTTGAAGCCTGCCTGGCGATCACCGAGCAGAATGCGCCGGGATCAGGGGACTTCTGTATCCGCTGCCACTCGCCGGGAGGCTGGTTGTCCGGCCATAGCAACCCGAACGACGGATCGGCGCTCGATGCGCTCGACCGCAAGGGGGTCTCCTGCGACGCCTGTCACCGCTTGGTGGATCCAGAGTATGACCCGGGGACGGACCCGGCCGTCGACGAGCCGATCTTGCAGGCGCTGGCGGTCGTCCCCACGGACTTCGGAAATGGAGAGTATGTGGTCGATCCGGTCGCCCGCAGACGCGGCCCCTTCTCCGATGCCGACGCCCCCCACGCCATCCTGACCTCGCCGTTCCATCGTTCGAGCGCCCTTTGCGGGACCTGCCATGAGGTCTCGAATCCGATGTTCGTTCGGACGGGTGATCGCGACTACGCGCTCCAGGCGCTCGATCAGCCGGTGGTCGACGATTCCCCCGAGGTGCTGCTCCCGCTCGAACGCACCTACAGCGAGTGGAAGGCGAGCAGCTTCAACTCGACTCCCGGGGTCTACGCGCCGGAGTTCGCGGGCAACAAGCCGGACGGTTTCGTCTCGACCTGTCAGGACTGCCATATGCGCGACGCTTCGGGCGCGGGATGCAACGACATCGACGCCATTACCCGTGAGGACCTGCCGCTCCACGATCTCACCGGAGGAAACACCTGGGTGCCGGGGCTGATCGCACAGCTCTATCCGGGCGAAGTGGACGCTGACGCCTTGGCCGCTGGCGCCGAACGCGCGCGCCAGATGCTACAGAAGTCAGCGCTCCTCGATGTCGTGACCGCGGCGCAAGGCGACAGTTTCGTCGCCACGGTCACCGTGACGAATCGAACCGGCCACAAGCTGCCGACCGGGTATCCAGAGGGACGCCGGATGTGGCTCCATGTCGTGGCGCGGGGCCTGAACAACGGGGTCGTCTACGAATCGGGGGCCTACGAGAGCGCGACGGGCGTGCTGCTGCTCGACGACGACTGCGTCATCTACGAGGCGAAAATGGGAGTTTCCGAAGGGGTGTCGCAACTCACAGGTCTGTCCGTTGGCGAGACGTTTCACTTCGCGCTGAACGACACCCTGCTCAAGGACAACCGGATTCCGCCGCTTGGGTTCAGCAACGCGACGTTCGCGGCGTTCGGGGGGCAACCGATCGAGTCCGGGGGGCCCGTCCCGCGCTACTCCGACGGCCAGAACTGGGATGCGTCGACCTTCCGCCTCCCCTCGAGCGCTCGAGAAGTGGTCGCCACGCTGTACTACCAGACGACGACAAAGGAGTACGTGGAGTTCCTACGTGACGAGAACACCACCAACTCGGCGGGTCAGACGCTGTTCGATCTGTGGGAAGCGAACGGGCGAGCGGCGCCCGTGCCGATGGCGGCCGACTCCACCTACACGACGACGGTGGAGGTGGCCGAGGATCCTCTCTCGGAGACGATTCGGATGGTTGCGATGCTCCAGGCGGGGCCCAACCCATTCCGTGACGCGGTGCGGATCGTCCTCTCGCTGCCCCGCCCGGCCCCCGCGAAGCTCGAACTCTTCGATCTCCAGGGACGCCGCTTGCTGTCGCGCGACCTTGGTGTGGTTGCGCCTGGGGGACGGGTCATCGAGTGGGACGGCCGGGATGACGCTGGGCGTGACGCGGGCGCTGGCGTCTTCTTCGCCCGAGTCGTCGCGGACGGCGATGAACTCACGAGGCGGATCGTGCGCCTGAGGTAGTCATCGAACGCGCGCGACGCCCGCGTTGACACATCCGGGGAACACTCCTAACCTCTCCTTACTCTCTGGTCCTGGCTGGATGGTATCGCAGGCAGCGGCCGCGACCTCGGTGGGCGACAGGTTTCCAGAGAGCAAGATCGCACCACACGAGACGGCCACTCCGCACGGTCAACTCCTTGCGTCCTGGACTCGCCTCGAGGAGTTCGAAACCTTCCCCCCCCACGCGGCTCTCGCACCCACGGGCGCGTGTTGCCGCTCGTCGAAACGCCCATTACCTGTTCGCTGTTCTCGCGCAAGCGAGAGCGACCTGCCTCGTCACACGACACGTCATGTGTCGTTCGGGAACCAGACCCTCGTAACCAATTTATCGAAGGGACGCGGCCATGAATCCTTCGACCTCTGACCTCACCACCTGCCCCCGCGCGGGAAATTCTTCCCTCGAATCCAACGCGAGCGTTCAGCGGAGTTCGACACGAACCTGTGCGCTGCTCGCGATCATAGCGACGCTCTTTCTCGCGCTGAGCGCGGGTTCGAGTTGGGCCCGTCCCCAAGTTGCGGTTCCTACGCAGGGCCTCGGAGATGGGACGCCCTATGAAGAGCCTGAATACGCCCCGACCGACCCCACGAACGAAGGGGACCAGGGCGACGATCCGGATGGCGGCAAACACGAAGAGCCGGACGGCCCGCCAATCGACCAGGAAGACAGCATCCAGCAGCCGGGGAGCGGCCTCGGTTCGATGGTCTGGCGTCGATTCGAGGCGGAACTCTTCCGCGTGTTGTACTGGGTCAGGCACTGAGCGGGGGTTTCAATCATGTCTGCTCCGGCTCCACACCTCGGGCCGTCGCCGTTCGACCCATCGTCGGGCAGCGGCGCCAACGGTCGTCATTCGATTCTGGAACTAGCGCGCATCTATGTCTCCGCATCGGCTTGTGCGTCGGCGCTCGAAGTCCTCGAGCGTCTGCCGCTGAGCGAGTGGGATGAAGAGTCGCGTCTGCTCCGCGCCGAAGCGCTGATCGGACTCGGGCGGACGCCCGAAGCTGATGTGCTCCTCGGCCCGCCGATCCTTCCGAGTGCGTCATCCCCGACTCGGACGCGTCCGAGTCCCAATCCAGCAAAGCCGAGCGGAGGGGCTGACGCGACGCCGAGTCCCAAGGCGGGGCGAGCGTCCCGTCGACGGATGCCCTCGAAGCGAGAGCGCCTCGCGCAGTGGCGGTTCGTCCTGCAGCTCAAGGTGCTGCATCGGATGGGGCGTTACCGCGAAGTGCTTCAGCTCGGACGGGCCTACTTCGATGGGCGAGTGATCGAGCCGAGCCCGCTCGTCGCGCGGATGGTCGTGGTGATGGCCCAGTCGACCGAGCGGCTGCGCAGGCCGGCCGAAGCGCGCGAGTTGTACGGTGAAGTCCTGGAAGTCTACAAGGCGTTGCGATCGAAGGAAGGCGTCGCCGATGCGCTCCTGGGACTCGCGAACACGCAGCTTCTCGACTGCCAGTGGGACGAGGCGGACGCGCTCTACCAAGAAAGCCGCTTCCGTTACGAGGAGATCGGGCAGTCGGACAAGGCGCTGTCGTGTCTGTTGAATCTGGGTGTGCTCCGCGCGAAGCGCGGCGACCTCGCCGGCGGCCGCGCGCTGCTCGTGCAGGCGTCGATTCGTGCGTCGCAGATGGGTGAGTCGCGACGGATGGGCACCATCCGTCTCGGTCTGGCTCTGGTCGACATGCGGGAAGGACGCGTGAGGGATGCGATGGCCCATCTCCTCGCCGTGCTGCAGGACGCCCGCACTCGCCGCGCGCCGCGCAATCGCGCGCTCGCGTTCGAGTTCTTGGGCGAGCTGCATCTCTCGCAGGGACGCACCGGTCGCGCCCGTGTCTGCTTGGCGTCGGGACTCAAGCTGGCCCGCCAGATGTCGCCCACCGGCGACCTGGTGTTCGAGATCAGGCGTCGGCAGGCCGAGACCGCGCTGGCCGAAGGATCACTCGACGAAGCTCGCGTCCTCGCGCTGGAGTCGGTGCGACTCGCGCGCGAGTACGGTGATGTCTACGAGGCGGCGGTGGCGGAACGCGTCCTTGCCATTTGCGACGAGCAAGCGGGTCGAAGCTCCGAAGCTCTCCGTCGGGTGCGCGCGGCCTGCGACAACTTGGATCGCCTCGGCGAGACCTACGAGCGGGCGCGGTTCGAGCTGCTCAAGTTGCGACTCGAGCTGCTCCTCGGACAGACGACCGCCGATCGCGTGACGCAGCGCGCGGCCGAGGTCGAGCGCCCGTACGAGATGTCGCCGAACGCGGTGGTTCGTGATGAGGCGGCGAGGCTCTGCGAGGCGGTCGAGAGAGTGGCCGCCAAACTCGCGCAGGAGCGAGGGGCGCCGTTCGAAGAGCGGGCTCGCTCGGTCTCGGGTCGACCATCGCCGGCCGCGGCGAATGTTCGGCCGCGAACGAGCGTGGATCTGCCTTCACTCCAGGATGGGGACCGCGCGCTGGCGATCTCGCTGGGACTGGTGGGAGAGTCTCGGATCTTCACCGACCTGCTGCGCGCGGCGGTCGAGGCGGCCGAGACAGACCTGCCGATCGTGATCATTGGTGAGGCCGGGGCCGGCAAGTCGCGGCTCGCGCGGTTCCTCCATATGCGGTCACGTCGGCCGGGCAACTTCCTGAGTCTGCGAGTGGCGGACCTGAACGAACATGTGGTGCGCGCCGAACTATTCGGAGGTGCGATCGGTTCTCCATTCTCGTTGCCGCCCCGGGACCGCTCCCATGGCGTGCGTTCGGGAATGGCGGGACTGACGCTGGCCGATGGCGTGCGACCGGCCGGCCTCTTCGCCGCCGCCGCGCGAGGAACCCTCTGCTTCGAGGCGATGGGAGAGGTAGCGCCGATCTTCCAGGTTCGGATGGTCGAGTGGCTGGAGCGAGCGGGAGAGTGGGCATCGCCGCAGGAGCGGCCTCGCTACCTATTCGCCGCGCGACAGCCGGTTCGTGAGGAATGGGCGCACATCCTCGGAGCGCGCATCCTCCGGATCCCCTCGCTTCGTTCGCGGGCGATCGATATCCCGGTGCTTGCCCAACAGTTCGCGACCGATCTCTGCGAGCGTTACGGCCTCGACCGTATCGGGCTCCCGACCGCGATGCTGCAGGAGTGGTCGCAGCTAGAGTGGCCGGCGAATCTGACCGGGTTGCGGCAAGCCGTCGAGGCGTTCGTGCTCAAGCGAGGTGACGGACCCGAAGCGTAGCGATCAGCGAATGCGAAGGAGGCGGGCAGCTTCAGCGCGTTCGCCGATCGAGAGCCGGAAGAAATAGACGCCGGTCGGCGCGAGCCGGCCGGCGTCGTCGTGACCGTCCCACCCTGAATCTCGACTCGATCAGTCGCCTTTCGGCTGCGGCACGAACCGCAGGTACGGAACGGGCGCCTTCCACCCGGCCGGGAACTTCTTCTTGGCGTCCTCGTCGTTGAGGGAGGCCGCGATGATCACGTCCTCGCCCTGCTTCCAGTTCACCGGTGTGGCCACGCTGTGCTTGGCGGTGAGCTGGAGCGAGTCGACGACTCTCAGGATCTCGCTGAAATTGCGCCCCGTACTGGCGGGGTAGGTTAGCGTGAGTTTCACTTTCTTGTCGGCGCCGATGACGAAGACGGACCGAACCGTGAACGTGTCGTTGGCGCTCGGATGAATCATGTCGTAGAGGTCCGAGACCTTCCGATCCGGGTCCGCGATGAGCGGATAGTTCACTGCGCAACCCTGGGTCGTCTCGATGTCCTTGACCCAATCCTTGTGGGAATCGAGCGGATCGACGGAGAGGCCGATCACCTTCACGTTGCGCTTGGCGAACTCGGGCTTCAGCTTCGCGACTTCGCCGAGTTCCGTCGTGCAGACGGGCGTGAAATCCTTCGGATGCGAGAAGAGGATTCCCCAGCCGTCCCCCAGCCATTCGTGGAAGCGAATCGGTCCGTCGGTCGTGTCGGCGGTGAAATCGGGGGCTATGTCTCCGAGTCGTACGGTCGCCATGGTCTTGCTCCTTCTTGTGGTGGCCGGGCCGTCAGGCTACCCAGCAGAGGTCGTTCCGTCGACGAGGATCTGGCCGATCTTCGCAGATCTCGCAGGGCACGGACTTATCCCCGCCCGGACTCGATGAGTTGCGAGTGGTTTCCAACGGCTCACAGCAGTGTTTGCCCGGCCTCCCCGTGCCGATCTAAGGTCGGAGGTCCAAGACATGGAGGTCCGACATGCCCAGCCGCACTGATACGCCGATCGCGACGGACGCCGCCCTCGACAAGCTCGCGATCGACACGATCCGCACTCTGTCGATGGATGCGGTCCAGGCCGCGAACTCCGGGC
Source organism: uncultured bacterium (assembly GCA_964631125.1). Taxonomy (GTDB): domain Bacteria; phylum Eisenbacteria; class RBG-16-71-46; order CAIMUX01; family CAIMUX01; genus CAZVYN01. Next base: position 80,683 of record CAZVYN010000005.1, read on the forward strand.
ACCCCGGGACACCGATGGCGCTCGCGCCGGTTGCCTACACGATCTACCAGCGACATCTGCGCTTCGATCCGGCCGATCCCTCGTGGTCGGACCGCGACCGGTTCGTCCTCTCCAACGGCCATGCTTGCATGCTGCTCTATTCGATGCTCCACCTGGCGGGATACGAGGTCTCGCTGGAGGACCTGAAGCAGTTCCGCCAGAAGGGAAGCAAGACGCCGGGTCACCCGGAACGGGGCCACACCCCGGGAGTCGAGGTTACGACCGGTCCACTCGGGCAGGGAATCGCCAACGCGGTGGGACTCGCCATCGCGGAACAGATGCTGGCGGCGCGATTCAATCGACCGGGACACGAGATCGTCGATCACCACACGATCGGCATCGCGGGAGACGGCTGTCTCATGGAGGGCGTCTCGTTCGAAGCGTGCGCGCTCGCCGGTCGTCAGAAGCTCGGCAAGCTGATCTTCTTCTACGACGACAACAAGATCACGATCGCCGGCAGCACGGCGCTCGCCTTCACCGAGGATGTCGCGCGGCGCTTCGAGGCGATGGAGTGGCAGACGTTGCGCGTCGACGACGCCAACGACACCGCCGCGATCGACCGGGCGCTGATCGAGGCGAAGGGCGACACGGCTCGGCCGACGCTCATCCTCCTTCGCTCGCACATCGGCTACGGCAGCCCGAAGAAGCAGGACACGAAGGAAGCGCACGGAGAGCCGCTCGGAGACGACGAGGTGAAAGCGGCGAAGCGATTCTACGGCTGGCCAGAGGACGCGAAGTTCCTCGTCCCCGACGATGTCCGAGGACAACAGGATGCGTGGCGGGACCGCGGGAAGAAGTGGTCGAGCGAATGGCGGGAACGTTTCGCGGCGTACCGCCAGGCGTATCCACTGGAGGCGGCGGAGTTCGAACGCGTCATGGCAGGCCGCGCGCCCGACGGGTTGGACGCGGCGCTGGCCCCCCTGCGGGAATCTCCCAAGGCGGAGGCCTCGCGGGAGAGCGGCGCCAAGGCGATCCAAGCGCTCGCCGCGGCCGCGCCGGAGTTGGTGGGCGGATCGGCCGACCTGGATCCCTCGACGAAAACCTTCATCAACGCCTCCGTCAACTTCGACTTCGACCGTCGCGACGGACGCAACATCCAGTTCGGTGTCCGTGAGCATGGGATGGGCTCGATCGTGAACGGGATGGCCGCGCACGGCGGGCTGCGGCCGTTCGGCGCGACGTTCTTCGTCTTCTCGGACTACATGCGACCGACGATCCGGCTGGCGGCGCTCTCGAAGCTACCGTCGATCTTCGTCTTCACGCACGACTCGGTCGGATTGGGGGAAGACGGCCCGACGCACCAGCCGATCGAGCATCTCGCGTCACTGCGTGCGATTCCGGGGGTGCACGTCTTTCGGCCGGCGGATGCGCGCGAAACGGCGGAGGCCTGGGCCGCGGCGATCCAGCGGATGGACGGACCGACCTTGCTGGTGCTCTCGCGGCAGAAGCTCCCGGTGATCGATCGGGAGCGAGCGGGCGCGGGGGCGAGCGAGGGCGCGCTGCGCGGCGGATATGTGGCGTTGGAGGCGGCCGGAGCGCGGCAGGTGACGCTGATTGCGACGGGCTCCGAAGTGGGGCCGTGTATCGAAGCGGCTGGGCTGTTGCAGCAGGAGGGCGTGACGATTCGCGTCGTGAGCCTCGCATCGTGGGAGGTTTTCGCGCTGCAGCAGGCCTCGTATCGCGAGGCGGTGCTCGGTCCGGCCGACGGAGTGCGTATCTCGGTCGAGGCCGGCGCCACCATGGGATGGGATCGCTACACCAACCCGCGCGGCGCTTCGATCGGCATCGACCGATTCGGCGCGTCGGCGCCGGGACCGACCAACATGGAGTCCTTCGGCTTCACTCCGGTCGCGATCGCGGAGCGGGTTCGAAACGTCGTACGCGAGTCGCATTGACTCGAGACTGGATGCAGGGAGAACCGATGCCCGATCTGCTGACACCGAGGTCCGAGCACCCGGACACGCCGACCACCGTCGTGATCCTCGGAGCCTCCGGCGATCTCACGCGACGCAAGCTGGTCCCGGCGCTCTATATGTTGCGGAGAGAAAAACAGCTTCCGACCCGCTTCACGCTGGTCGGCGTGGCGCGCCGTGAGAAGAGCGACGATCAGTTCCGCGAAGAGATGATCGAAGCGGTGAAGACCTTCGCCCGCGGTGGGGACTATGACGAGGAAGAGCTTCGTCAGTTCGCTTCGCGGATGCACTACGTGCATGGGGAATTGGGCGACCCCGACACCTACAGCCGGCTGAGGTGGCGTCTGGGCGAAGTCGAAGAAGCTGACAACGTGCCCGAGGCGCAGCGCATCCGACTCTTCTATCTGGCCATCCCGCCCTCGGAGTTCCCGCACGCGCTGGCTCAGCTCTCGACTTCGGGACTCTCATCTCCGGAGCACGCCGATCGGACGCGCATCGTCATCGAGAAGCCGTTCGGTCACGACACCGAGTCGGCCCGCGTCTTGAACAAGCAGGTGCACGCCGCCTTCGCCGAGCAGCAGGTCTATCGCATCGACCACTACCTCGGGAAGGAGACGGTCCAGAACATCCTCGTCTTCCGACTGGCGAACGGGATCTTCGAGCCGCTCTGGAATCGCCGCTACATCGACCACGTCCAGATCACGGTGGCCGAGACGCTCGGGGTCGAGAATCGCGCGTCGTACTTCGATCAGGCCGGCATCATGCGCGACATCGTGCAGAACCACATGCTCCAGCTCCTGTCGCTCGTGGGCATGGAGCCGCCCGTGCGTTTCAACGCCGAGCAGGTGCGCAACGAGAAGGTGAAGGTCTTGATGGCGCTCCACCCGTTCTCGGCCAAGGAGCTCGAGACCAACGTGGTGCGCGCGCAGTACGTGAGCGGCGAGGTCGGTGGGCAGCGCGCTCCCGCCTATCGAGACGAGGACGGGGTCGACGTCAAGTCGGTGACGGAGACCTACGTCGGCTTCAAGGTCTACCTCGACAACTGGCGTTGGGCCGGCGTGCCGTTCTACTTGCGAGCGGGCAAACGGTTCGCGACCAGGACGACATCGATTTCGATCCAGTTCCGGCAGCCTCCCTTGGCGCTCTTCCGTTCGCAGCACAGCAGCGATCCGACGCCGAATCGACTGCATATCCAGGTGCAGCCGGAGGAGGGGATCTGGCTGCGGATCGGGTCGAAGCGGCCGGGTGGAAAAATGGAGGTCGACTCGGTCGAGCTGCAGTTCAAGTACGCGACCGCCTTCCAGAAGGGACCGCCCGATGCGTACGAGCGGCTGCTGCTCGACGCGATCCACGGCGACTCGACTCTCTTCGCGCGCGAGGACGAGGTCGACTACGCCTGGCGGTTCTGCACGCCGATCCTGGAGCACTGGAAGCGACACAAGGACACGCCGCTGACGTTCTATAGCGCAGGAACGTGGGGACCGCTGGAAGCCGATCGAACCATGGAAGCCGACGGCCGGCAGTGGTTCAACGACACGCCGGGTCGGTAGCGCTGTCGATTCCATATCTCGGCGAGTTGGCGGCGCTGGCGGCGGCGCTGGCGTGGTCGGCGGCGGTCATCCTGTTTCGCCAGGTCGGCGAGCGCGTGCCGCCGGTCGCGCTCAACTTGTTCAAGAACCTGTTCGCGTTGGTGCTCTTCGCGCTGACCTCGCTCGCTTTGGGCGATGGATTGCTCCAGGCGGCGCCGCTGCGCGACTATTGGCTGCTTCTCGCGAGCGGCGTGATCGGCATCGGCGTCTGCGATCAGCTCTTCTTCATGAGCCTCAACCGCGTGGGCGCCGGGCTCAACGCCATCGTCACGACGTCGTATAGCCCGTCCGTGATCCTGGTCAGCTTCATTTTCCTGGGCGAGAGATTGGGTCCGCTGCAACTCCTCGGCGTCGCGCTGATCGTGGGCGCGGTGCTCCTCGTAGCGTGGAGGGAAGAGACGGACCGGTCCGACGCGAGCCGACGGTCGTCGTTGTTGTCGTTGTCGTCGTCGTCGCCGCCGCCGTTCCGGCCGGCGATGGCGCGTCGGACGCTGCTCGTCGGGGTGTTTTGCGGTGTCCTGGCCATGGTGACGCAGGCCGTGTCGATCGTGATGGTGAAGCGACTCCTCGAGACATCGCCGCTTTTCTGGGCCAATTTCTGGCGCCTCGTGGGGGGGATTGCGACCTCGGTCGCGATCATCGTGCTCGTGCGTTCCCAGCGCGTCCACGCCCGCGCCGCGCTCGTCCCGGCCAACTGGCGACTCATGGTCCCGGGCGCGCTCATGGGGACCTACGTCTCTCTGATTCTCTGGCTGGCCGGAATGAAGTACACACAAGCGTCGATTGCGTCAGCCATCAACCAGACGTCTACACTCTGGACGTTCCTGTTCGCCGCCCTCTGGCTGAAGGAGCCGGTGACGCCGATCCGGCTGGTGGGACTCGCGCTCGGAGGGGCCGGCGTGACGATGGTGACGTTCGGGTAGAAAGGGAGCCATGCGGGTCGCTACTTGGAATGTGAACTCCGTCCGCGCCAGATGCGAGCGGCTCTTGGCCTGGCTCGAGGCGCACCGTCCCGACGTCGTCTGCTTGCAGGAGATCAAGTGTCTCGACGAGCAGTTCCCCCGCGAGCCGGTGGAGGATCTCGGCTACAACATCGAGACCTTCGGGCAGAAGACCTACAACGGCGTGGCGATCCTCGCGCGCACGCGAATCGAGGATGTCGTCCGCGGCATGCCGGGGGACGACGAGAGCTCGCAACGACGCGTGATCGCCGCCACCGTCGGCGACGTGCGGTACATCAATGCGTACGTGGTGAACGGGGAGAAGGTCGGCTCGGAGAAGTACGCCTACAAGCTGGAGTGGATGGCGCGCCTCGCCGACTACGCGCACGGCGTCGCTCGTGAGTACGAAGCGACAGTCCTGACCGGTGATTTCAATGTGACCTTCGACGACCGGGACGTCCACGACCCCGAAGCGTGGCGAGAGAAGATACTCTGCTCGACGCCCGAACGAGACGCACTGCGACGCATCCAGGGGGAGTACTACCGTGACGCCATGAGGAAGTTCACCGAAGAGAAAGGCGCGTACACTTGGTGGGACTTCCGCACCGGAGCGTTCCGCGGCGATCGCGGACTTCGCATCGACCACTTCCTCGTCACGCCGGCCGCACATGAGCGCGCGCGCGAATTCTTCGTCGATCGCGAGGAGCGAGCGGGCGAGAAGCCGAGCGACCATGCGCCGGTCTTCTTGGCGCTCGACTGAGAGCCAGAGAGCCCGCTCGTGAAGAAAAGCGACGATCCCGCTTCCGATCCGACCGTCGAGTCGGCGGTCGGCCCTTCCGACCTGACCCAGGAGTCCGAGAGTCTCCCGCTCTCGATCGGCGCCTATCGGATCCTGGGAGAGTTGGGACGAGGAGGGATGGGGGTCGTCTATCGGGCGGAGGACGCGCGGCTCCGTCGTCATGTCGCACTCAAGGTTCTGCCTGAGGCGATGGGCAACGACCCGCGTCGACTCGAACGCTTCCGCAGTGAGGCGCGCCTGCTTGCCGCGCTCAATCATCCGAACGTAGCCACCATCTACTCGCTCGAAGAGGCGGACGACCGCTCGTTCCTCACGATGGAGTGCATCGAAGGGGAGACGCTGAGCGCGCGCATCCTCCGAGAGCGACCGTCGATCGATGCTGCGCTCGGGATCGCGAGACAGATCGCCGCGGCGCTGGAGGCGGCGCATCGCCGCGGAGTCATCCACCGGGACCTGAAGCCCGGCAACGTGCTGGCGACATCGGACGGCCTGGTCAAGGTGGTCGACTTCGGACTCGCGGTCGCGCTCGCGGACGAGCGTGCGCCCGCCACGGCCGAGTCGCGTCGGATCATGGGCACGCCGGGGTACATGAGCCCCGAGCAGACGAGAGGCGACGCGGTCGACGAGCGGACGGATCTCTGGGCGTTCGGCTGCATCGTCTACGAATGCCTGTCCGGCTCGCGGGCGTTCGACGGATCGACCGCGACGATCCGCATCAAGCAGAGCCTGGAGCAGAACGTCGAGCTGAGCCGCCTCGATGCGAACGTCTCCCCTCGGCTGCGCGCCCTACTCGCTCGGTGTCTTTCACGCGAGCTCGAAGGGCGTTTCGCCTCCGCCGCTGACGCGCGCCGCATCCTCGAAGAAGAGATCGCCAGCCGGGAATTGGCGCGGCTTCAACCGAGTGGAGACTCCGTCCCGGCTTCCAACGACGGTGCGCCTCGGCCGATCAGTCGTTTCCCTCGACCGCTCACCCCGTTCATCGGTCGTGAGGCGCCGAGGCGAAGCCTGGCGACCCGCCTCGCCGAGCATCGACTCGTCACGGTGACGGGGTTCGGCGGCTGCGGGAAGTCCCGGCTCGCCCTCCAGGTGGCGCAGGATCTCGCGCCGGAGTTTCCGGATGGCGTCTACTGGGTCGAACTCGGGTCTTTGACCGATTCGGAACTCATCGCCGACGCAATCGGTCGGACTCTGGGAGGAATCGACGCCGCGCTCCCGATGCGGGAGGCCTTGGTGGCGCGACTGGCGGCTCGCCGCGCGCTCGTCTGTCTGGACAATTGCGAGCACGTGCGTGCGCCGCTCGCCGAGTTGACGCAGATGTTGCTGCAGGCGTGCGGCGATCTGCGGATCATGACGACCAGTCGGGAGTCGCTCGGCCTGGCAGGCGAGGCGCTCTTTCCTCTCTCGCCGTTCGAGTTGCCCCAGAACGACGCGACGGTCGCGGGCCTGGAAGCGAACGAGGCGGCGCGTCTTTTCGTGGCGCGCGCGCAGGCCGCCGATCAGTCGTTCCGTCTCACGCCGCAGAATGCGGGATCCGTGTCTGAGATCTGCCGCGAGCTCGACGGCATTCCGCTCGCGCTAGAGCTGGCGGCCGCGCGCGCCTCCGCGATTTCCGTCGGCGAAATCGCCAAGCGCTTGGAGCACCGTTTCCGCCTGCTCACCACGACGGGCGCGGGGGTCTTGCCGCATCACCGCACCCTGAGGGCTCTCGTCGATTGGAGCTACGAGCAGCTCGGTGAAGACGAGCGGGTGCTCTTTCGCCGGCTCGCGGTTTGTCCCGGCGGATGGAGCCTCGAGCTCGCAGAGGCGATCGCGTGCGACGAGAAGCTGGAAGCATGGCAGGTGCTCGACCTGCTTACGCATCTCGTGCAGAAATCGATGGTCGAAATCGATGCCGAGGGGTCCCGCTCGACCGGTCGCGCGCGGTACCGCTTCCTCACGACGGTTCGGCAGTATGCAGGGGAACAGTTGGATCAGTCGGGCGAGCGCGACGTGCTGTTGGATCGATTCCGCGTGGCTCTCGCGGAATTGGCGGAGCGCGCGGAACCGCACCTCGTCGGTCCGGCCGAGCGCGAGTGGAACCAGCGACTCGATCAAGAGCAGGCGAACTACAGCCTCGCGATCGATACGGGACTGAGAGAAGACCCGGCGCCTGCGATTCGCATCGCAGCCACCCTCGGACGCTATTGGGACATCCGTGGACGATGGCACGAGGGGCGAGCGCTCCTGTCCCGATGTCTGGAGCATCCGGCGGCGCGAGAGCCCAACCATCTCCGCGCGAGGCTCCTCGGCTTGGCCGGAAATCTCGCCTACAACCAGTGCGACTACGCCGCAGCGCAACGTCTGCAGGAGGAGTGCCTCGAGATCGGGCGCGCGTTGGCGGATCCGGTCCACATCGCAGCCTGCCTGAGCAATCTCGCCAACATCCAATCGGATCTCGGCGATCTCCCGGCGGCGCGCTCGCTCTTCGAGGAGGGGCTCGCGTTGTACCGGCAAGTGGGGCAGAAGTGGGGAATTGCCGCGACGCTCGCGAATCTCGGCATCATCCTCTGGAAGCAGCAAGAACTCACGGAAGCGCGCACCCTGATGCAAGAAGGACTCGCGCTCTTCCGCGAGTTGAAGAATTACTGGGCGGTCGCCTACTCGCTGAACCACCTCGGTCTCGTCGAGTTCGACGAGGGGAATCTGGAACGGGCGCGAGGCTATCAGGACGAGGGGCTCGCGCTCGAACAAGAGCTTGGAGATCCGCGCGGAATCGCGATGTCGCGACAGAACCTAGCCGAGGTCTCGTGGCGGGAGGGGAAGACCGCGGAGGCGCTGCGTCTCTATGGCGAATCGGCCGCCGGGTTCAGCGAACTGGGCGCTCGGCTCTCGGTGCTCGGGGTGATCGAGTCGATGTTGCCGGCCATCTGTGCGGTGCACGGCGCCGAGCGCGCCGCCCATCTGGCGGGCGCCACCGCGAATCTGCGCGAAACTGAAGGGCTTCCGCCGGCGATCGACCCGCGCCGCAAGCACCTGGCGACCGTGACCGCGCTCCAGTCGGAGTTGGGCGAAGAGAAGTTCCGCTCCCTCGCGGAGGCCGGTGCGCGCATGACCTTCGAGCAATTGGTCGCCGGCATCGCCTCTGACATCGCCCCTGAGATCGCCCCTGAGATCGCCCCTGAGATCGCGGAGGCGTGACCTCAGTTCTTCGCCGTTCCTCCTGGAGAGTCCGGCCAGAGCTTGCCCCACTCCTCCACCCATCCGCGCATCGTGCGTCCGACGATCTTGAGGTCGTCCGGTGTCGGAAAGACGATCTCGTCTTTCGGGAAGCTGAAGAGTCCCGAGCGTCCCTGCTTCTTCTTGTTGTAGCCGGTCGCGACGCCATACCAGACGCCCTCGTGGCGGAAGAGCGCGAGCCCGAGGACGTCGGTGTCGTCGATGGCGCCGCCGAGCAAGCGGTCCACTAGGCCGTCGATGTCGATCGCCACGGACCCGGCGGCCAGGCCGAAGAGATGCACATTCTCCAGCACGACCTGGTTGTCAGGCGCCGGCGACCCCGCCGCAGCCGCCGCGGCGCGAACCCGCTTTCGCTCCTTCGTCTCGGGCAAGCTGAGTGAGACCGTACCCAGATTCCACTCGCGAAAGATGCAGGTCTCCGAGGCGTTGAAGCTCCCCGGGTTGTATCCGAGGACGCTGTAGGGGACCGGTAGGTCGACATCGCCGCGGAAACGCACCAGTACTTCCGCGGTGCGTCCGAGTTCGACCGGGGTCCGCGTGAGGTAGTCGAGCTTCTGCCAGGGCAGCTTGCTCTTCCGACCGAGACGACCCATCTCGCTGGCGACCCTTTCGCCCGAGAGTTCGCCGTAGACGTCGTCTTCCACGAGCCCGACGAGTAACGAAAAGATCGGGTCGGCGACCCCGGGATGCAGCGTCAACCGATCCGGGATCGGGCGCGGTATGGCGCCAGCGGCGATCTGAGGGAGCGGGGAGGCGGTGGGGGGCAGAGCCCGAAGTTCGGGCGGTCGAACGACGGTCGATTCGGGCGAAGCGGAGGCGCGAGCGGCGGGAGTAGCGCAGAGCGAGATCGGCGCAGAGAGCAGCGCCGCGACGAGGAGCCACTTGAATCGGAACGGAGGACGCACCTCGCAATCTTGGCATGTGTGCTTCGAGATCGGCAACGTGACGAGGGCAACGGTCGACGCCGATGGCTCCTTGACCACGTCGAATTCTGCTCCTTACCTTCCGGGGCGCACCGTGACTACCGATGCACCGAGGAGGACGTGATGGACTCGACGACGCCCGGCGCCTATAACGCGAACCAGGGGATCTCGCCCGAGGAGCTGCGGCGCGCGATCCGACAAGAGCTGACCGAGGCGGGCTTCTTCCCAAGCAAGAAGGTTGAGCTGGCCGCCCGGTGGAAAGGGGGCGAACTGATCATGAAGCCCGGGAAGGTAGATCTGCAGGAGAAGGCGATCCCGATCGACGCGTTCTTCCGCAAGGTGGTCTTGGTGCGAGAGACGCTGCGGAACCTCGAGCGCGAGATCAACAACCACCCGAAGTTGGAAGACGGCGAGCGAGTCGAGCTGCAGCAGTACATCACCCGCATCTACGGCTCGTTCACGACCTTCAACGTGCTCTTCGACGACAAGGTGGACCAGTTCGTCGGGCAGAGCAGCGGGCGCTAACGCCGGATGCGAAGACGCCCGCAGATCCGGGTGGATCTGCGGGCGTCTTTCACGAACAGAACTCGAAGCAAGGTGATGGGACGGCTAGCGGTAGCGGTTCTTGATGGAACCCCACGTGGCTTCGTCCGTCGGCACCGGCGGCGGGCACTCGATCGAATCGCAGTCCGTGCCGTTGCCTTGGTACTGGCCGCCCTGGTCATCGCAGTCAGCCAGCGTCGTGACGATGCACTCGCCGGTCACGAGGCAGCACGCACCCTGCGGGAGCGGGCAAACCACCGTGTCGCAGTCGGTGCCCTGACCCTGGAACTGCCCGCCCTGGTTTTCGCAGTCGGCGGGGGTTCCGTAGGTGCAGTCGCCCGTCGGCAAGCAGCAGGCGCCGCACGGGGGAGGAGAGCAGGGCGACGGGTCGCAGCCTGTGCCGTCTCCGTAGTACTGCCCGTCCTGATTCGCGCAATCGAACGCCGTCGTGATGATGCAGGGGCTCGCTCCGCACGGGTCGACCGGCGGCAAGCAGCAGGCGCCGTTCGGGGCGTTCCCGAAGAGCGTCTTCTCGATGTTGCTGACGATGGTGAACTCGTCGCACGCCGGCGTAGTCGGCTGATACCCGCCTTGCTGCGTTTCGCACGCCTGGTACTCGCCGGCCGGAATGAAGAACCAGCAGGCCGCGCCGCTGTCGTCGGTGAACTTGCAGTCGTTCAGCGGGCCGGTGATGCAGATCTCCCAGCCCTCGGCCAACGACTCGGTGTCCTCGTCGAAGGTTCCGTCGCCGTCGAGATCGATGTACTTGAATGCGCAGTATCCGCGCGTCAGGCCAGCGACCAGGAATCCATCACGGATCGTGGCGCTCGGTCCCTCTACCGACGTGTAGTCGACCTGATAGTGGTAGATGCCGTCGTCCAAACCGGCCGGCACGTTCCAGTAGAGGTAGTAGTAGGTGCTGCCCGGGTACTCGATATCGAACACGGTCTGGTCTGAACCGTCGAAGATTCTGATGCGCAGGTTCTCGGGCGTGGTTCCGTCCGGCTGAACATCGCACCACGCCAGAAAGAGACCGCCTGGATTGGCGACGTGCCCCGGTAGCTGGGGATCCATTCCATAGTCGACGGTCGGCGCCGCTTGGGCCGAAGCGGCCGCGCCGACGAGAGCGCAACAGACGAGAGCGGTCTTTAGCAGAGTCTTCATAGGCTTCCTCGAGTTCAGTCGCGACAACATCACGTTCGCAGGTAGTTGGAGCCCGATGTGCGCGCTCTGGGGGGACCGTGAACGCAGCACCACGACGAAAACCGCGATCGGTCCGAAACCTCATGTCTCGGAACTCGCACCAAATAGTCTAAGGACGCCCGGTGACGCGCGACAAGCCCAAAACCGGCTCTTCTGCAGTTCCCAAAAAAAGAGTCGCATAGACGACTGCGCCGGTCGGCTAAGACTCCGCGGAGAGGGTTGAAGTGCCATCCCGTTGGCGTCCAGAGAGTTCCGAGAATAGGCGCCGCGTCCTCCCCGTCGAAGGAGAACCCGGCTACCATCGCCCGATGCGGCGGCGCGTCTGCGTCGATGAGAAGGAGGCAACGATGATCGAGCGACCACGCGAGGGAGAGTTCGCCGAGTTCTACCGTGGCTACGTCATGGAAGTCGCTGACGCGGACGTGATCTCGGTGCTGGAGCGCCAGCAAGACGAGCTGCTTCGACTGGCGGCGGAGGTCTCGCCGGAGCGCGAGACTCACCGCTACGCGCCCGGCAAGTGGAGTATCCGCGAAGTTGTCGGGCATCTGACCGACGGCGAACGGGTCTTCGGATATCGCGCGTACTGCATCGCGCGGGGCGAGCAGGGGCCGCTCCCCGGATTCGACGAGGACCGCTATGTCGCGGACGGCGACTCCGATCGTCAGCCGCTGCTTCGACTGGCCGAGGAGTTCGTCGCGGCGCGCGCAGCGAATCTGACGACGTTCCGCAGGCTGGACGAGACGGCGTTGGCCCGCCTCGGAAACGCCAACGGCCGCCCGATCTCCGTGCGGGCGCTCGCCTTCATCATGGCGGGGCATGTCCGCCACCACTTGGAGGTCGTCCGCGAACGGTACCGGCCGCTGCACAAAGGCGAGTCTTCGTGAACTCGCCAAGGTCATGGCGCGCAGTTCCGATCGCTTGACCGAGCTCCGGCGCGAGGCGAGCGGGATCCCCGGCGTGCATCGCGTGGTGGATCGGTTCGGGATCGAGACGCGGCCGCCTAGTCGTCGTCGCCGGGCCGTCTCCGCTCCTGCTTCACTCGTCCCCTGCGCACCTTCTCTTGGACTCGCTCGGCCTTGACCGCACGCGACGGCTTCGTCGCCACTCGCGGCGTCGGCTTGTGGGCGCGGGCGACCAAGGCGAGGCGGACCTGTTCGAGGGCATGCAGCTTGTTCGCCGACTGACTGCGCGACGCGGTGCCTTGGCGCGTCACCCCCGTCGGTCGATGCACGACTCGCACCGACGACTCGGTCTTGTTCTTCTTCTGTCCACCAGGCCCGGACGACTTGAACGGGGTCACATCGCACTCGGCCAGCAGATCGAGCAGCTCTCGGGTCCATCGCAGTGACATGGGCGGGGCCTCCTCTGTGAGCGGCCTATGGTAGTTTCCCGCCATGAGCCGTTCCACGCTGGTCCTGCGCATCGCCGCGCCGGATGCGGCCGCTCCCCGCACCGAGACCGTCGACGCATCCTCGGATCAGATCCTCCTCGGGAGCGGAGCGGACTGCTTCGTGCGCCTCGAGGGTCCCGACATCTCCGAACGCCACGGTCTCATCGTCGGCGAAGACGACGCATGGATCTTCCTCGACGTCAGCGCCGCGGGCTCGACGCACAATGGGAGGGCGTTGAGGTGGGGTGAACGATCGCCACTAGCAAGTGGCGATCGGATCGGCCTAGGGCAGATCCAAATAGAAATTGAACTCCCCGAGCCCGCGCGAAGCGCAGGCTCGACCATCCCAACTCCGCCTCCCCTCACGACGCCGTTGGAGCCCGCGCCCCCTTCTTCGGCCAGACCCTCCCGTCTCGATTCCCTTCTCGACGGCCAAGGTCTGCGGCCGGACGCGCCGCGCGTCCGGCTTTACATGGCCGGCAAGTTCGAACGCGAATCGCCGCTTTCCACGGAAGGCGCCTCCCTCACCGTCGGTCGGAGCAAGGAATGCGACATCGTTGTGCCCGACCCCTTCCGCGTTATCTCGAAAGTGCATGCGAAGGTCGAGCGCGGTTGGGCCGGGACCTTCCTCTATGACCTAGGGCAGCACGGCGTCTACGTGAACGGCGAGCGGGTGGAAAACTGCGTGGCGCTGAGTCACGGAGATCGGATTTCGTTGTCGCTGGTCGAGCAGGGGACTTGGGGGGCGGTGATCGTCTACCTGGAGGGGGAGGCGCCGTATGAGGGCTATACCCCGAGAGCGGCGCAGGCGGCGGTGGTGGTCGTGGGTTCGGACTCCAACGTTCCGGTAGGGGAAGCTGTGGTTAAAGAGGAGGGCACGGCGGCGGCCGCCGCGCCTGGACGCAGACGTCGGAGCGCCAAGCGGCCCGACGGACAGGACCGCTCCTTCCTTCTCATTCTCCTCCTCTCGGCCCTCGCCCTCATCGGCCTTCTCGTCGGCGCGCTCTTCGTCTTCTAAGATCCCCCCTGCCATGCGAGGCCCCGATCTGAAAGGCCGGCTCATCGCCGGCCGCTACGAGATCCTCTCCTTCATCGGAGAGGGAGGCTACGCGTCGGTCTGGAAAGCGCGTCAGCTCCAGCCCGAGGGATTCGTCGCGGTGAAGGTGCTCCACCCGGATCACGCCAGCGACACGGCGATCCTGCAGAGCTTCTTGCGCGAGGCGCAGCTCTACGTGCCGTTCCGCGATGATCCGCAACTCGTCACGATCCTCGAGAGCGGGCACGACCCGGAGAACGGCGTCTACTTCCTCGTCATGACGCTGCTCGAGGAAACCGTCGGGCAACTGGGCGATCGACTCGGGCCGTTGCCGTTGGACCGCGTGCTGCGGCTGGCGGAAGACATCGGTCACGCGTTGGAGACGATCCACGCGGCCGGGCTCGTCCACCGCGACGTGAAGGGTTCGAACATCATGACGGCGCTGGGGAAGGACCGCTTCGTCCTGACCGACTTCGGCATCGGCTTCTTGCAGGGCGCGGCCGAGAAGACGGTCACGCCGACCGAACTCGCGAAGATCGGTTCGTGGGCCTACGCGAGTCCCGAGCGGATTCGCGCGCGCAGTCGCGATGACATCCGCCCCGAGGCCGACTACTACGCGCTCGGCGTCGTGCTCTTCCGCGCGGCGACCGGGCGGTATCCGTATCCGCCGCAGTTTCCCGCCGTCATCCAACATCACCTGGAGACGCCGGTGCCCGATCCGCGCGCGGCGAGGCCGGACATGCCGGCGGGCCTGGCGGAGCTGATCGCGCGCTGCCTGCAGAAAGACCCGGAGCTGCGGCTGGCGGGGGTGGAGTATCGGCGCGCGTTGGAGCGGGCGAAGGCGGATGTGGCGAGGGCGGCGGGAACGACGGGGAAGAAGGCGGGGCTCTCGGATGCCGCGGGGGGGCTTGGGGACAACCCAGGACGAAGGGCGGGGCGCAGTGGGAGTGGAGCGAAGAAGTCCGCCGGCAGAGCCGGCGGACTTCTTCGCCCGCTCCTGGCCGGCGGTGCGCTGCTGCTCTTGCTCTCGATCGCTGCGGCGCTGCTTCTGCCGCGCCGGTCGGTGAGTGTCGACTCGACTCCGACCGGAGCTCGATACCGCGTCTGGGAAGGAACAGCAGTGACAGGCGCGCCAGCGGCGGAAGGTACGACGCCCGGCGAAGTGAAAGGACTCGGCGCGAAGATGTACACAGCCGAGATCGAGAAACCCGGATTCTTCCCGGCGCGCTTGCAATGGGATCTGACCTCGAAGCCGGACCATGTACCGATGGTGACGCTCGAACCGCGTCTCTCGTTGCGCGTCAGCACGACCCCGGCGGGCGCACTCGCGCGTCTCTCACTGGCGGGACAGGAATCGCTGGGCGAGCGCGAGACGCCGTGCGAATTCGGCGACCTGCGCAGCGGCGAGTACGAGTTGGCGGTCGAGCGGGCCGGCTATCGTCCATCGATCCAACGGCTCCAATTGAGCAGCGAGTCGAGGGATGTCGCCATCCGGCTCCAAGTGGAAACGGTCGCGTCGCTCGAACTGTTCACCACGCCGGTCGGCGCCAGCGTCCGCCTCGACGGCGTATCGGTCGACCAGTCGACACCGTGCTTCGTCGGCGACCTCGAGGCGGGCCGGCATCGCTTCCGGTTCACCCTGGATGGATACGATTCAGCCGAACGTGTCGTCGACCTGGCAACCGGCATGAACCCGGCTCTGCACGTCAATCTCACGCCCCGCGGGACGACCGGCGAGTCCGACGGCGCGCCGAGCGCCTCCTCTCCCGGGGAGCCGGGTTCGGCGTACGATCTTGCGGTCAGCGTTTCGCCTGGCTTCGCCTACGTCTATGTCGACGGCTCGTCCAAGGCGCTCAATTCGGACGGTTCGGTCGGGCCCTGGCAGGTGAAGCTTTCGCCGGGTGCGCACACCTTCCGGCTGGTGAACGATAAGTCCAAGCCCAAGATCGAGTTAACGCTCTTCCACACCCTGCGCCCGAAGCGGGGACAGCGGACCCTGGTCCTGAACTGGCGCGACCAGACGGTCACCGAGCGGTGATCGTCTTGGCGAAAAGTCAGCGCGCAACTCTTCGGGGCTGAGTCCCGATAAGGCGGCAGGAGGTGACAGCATGACCAGTGACGCGAAGCCAGGTCTACCCGAGTGGCAGCAGTATCCAACCCTCGGAGAGCTCCTGGTCGATCCCGATCGGTACCGGGATTTGCGTCGGCGCTGCCACCAGAGCTGCGAACAACTCGATCGCCTCTCCCGCGAGGGCACCCCGGAGGAACGTCAGTTGGCCGTCCAGTCGCTCGAGGCGTACGGACGGGCCCTGCAGTTTCTCGAAGAGGTTCTGAAGGTGCGCGACGAGGCCGTACAGAACCGCGGTTAGCCCCGCGGACGAAGAGGAGCAACTATCCATGAGCGGCATCGGAAACATCGCCAACAACTTCGACTTCCGCACCCTCTCGCAACCGATCACGGTCGAGAAGGAAGGCGGCTGGAAGAAGTTCGGACGCATCCTCGGGGGAGTCGCCTCTGCCGCCGCCCCGTTCACCGGCGGCGTGTTGAACGGCGCCGGAGTCGACTCGAACTTCAATCGCCAACTCGAGCTGATCCAACTGCAGGAGCAGATCCAACAGCAGACTCAGATCATCAACACCGTCTCGAACGTCTCGAAGAGCAAGCACGAGGCGGCCATGGCGGCGATCCGGAACATGAAGTAGAGGTGCAGATGAGTCGACCGAGCCTGCCGGTGACGGTGAGCCCCGAGGAGAAGCGGTTCCTCATGGAGTGCGCGTTCGCGCTGCGCGACGCGCGCCGCGAGGAGGAATCGGCCGCGGTCTTCCGCGGCGTGCTGCCCTTGGTCGATGACAAGCATCTGCCGCTCATTGGTCTGGGCACCATCGAGTTCTTCGGCGGTCGTTTCGACGCCGCCATCGAACAGTTCGAAGAGGCGACACGCATGGCCCCGACCTTCGCGCTCGGCTACGCGCACCTCGGCGAAGCGCTCGCCTTCGCGCGTCAACAGGAAGAAGCCGAGTTGGCGTTGCGCAAGGCCTCCGACTTGGACCCCGTCGGCGCCGAGGGCGGCGAGATGGCCCGCACACTCCAGAAGTTTCTCGCCTACGGGCTGCTCTAGTTACATCTCGGGCCAGGTCTCGAGAGGGAGAGGACGGTCACGATGAAGATCCCATCCGGCGGCGACGACTTCCGCATTCCGTCCCAGCCTCCGAGTGAACCGAGCAAGCCCGCGGGCGCCACTTCGGGCGGCCCGGCCGAAGCCGCACGGCGAGCGGAGTTCGAGAAGTCACTCTCGGGGACGGGCGCTGCGTCTGGCGCCGCCGGCGCCTCCGGCGTATCGCCGGCCGCGTCCCCCCGCACCGACGGTCCACAGGCCGCCAAGTTGCGCGAGATGCTCCAAGGCGTCGACCGCCACGCGCCCGACGCCCAGGAAAAGGTGGCCGACGCCCTCGTCGAGTGGACCCTGACCGAACGCTTCGGCGAAGGGATCATGAAGAAGACCGGCATCATCGGACTGCGCGCCTCCGTCCAGCAGCAGATCCTCGAAGACCCGACGATGGAGCGGAAGATCAAGCAGATCTTGGAGCAGATGTAACAGCGCCACGCCTCGAGCGGAAAGACGATCCGCCCGTGCATTGCCTGGTAGTCGTTGCGCTCGCCTGCTCGCGTTCGCCTAATCCTCGACCTGAGACGATCACATCGGCGACACTGTCGCGCGATGGATGCGATCCCCGCCCTCGAGGCGCTGAAGCTGCTACGCGACGGCAATCGCCGTTTCGTTTCCGATGAACGCCGTCGAGACGCGCTCACGAGCGAGATGCGCCGACGCGAGCTGACCGCTGGACAAGAGCCGTTCGCGATTATCCTCGGTTGCTCCGACTCGAGGGCCCCGGCCGAGATCGTCTTCGATCAGGGTCTGGGCGACCTCTTCGTGATCCGAGTGGCGGGAAACATCGTCGCGCCGTCTCAGGTCGGCAGCGTCGAGTTCGCGGCCGAGCGGTTCGGCACTCGACTCGTCGTCGTGATGGGTCACTCCCGCTGCGGCGCGATCCAAGCGACACTCGAGGAGATGCAGCGTCCGACCGAAGACCAGTCGCGGAATCTCAGGTCCATCGTCGATCGCATCCGGCCGACGTTGGCGGATCTCCTGAAGAGCGACACACATGACGACCGGGACGACCTCATGCGGCAGGCGGTGCGAGCGAACATTCGCGCCTCCGCGGATCACCTGCGGCACGGCTCGGAACTGCTCGAGCAACTGATCGCTCGCGACGGCCTCCTCGTCGTCGGCGCCGAGTACTCGCTCGAGACCGGCATCGTAGATTTCTTCGACGACGCGTCGACCCCGTCGACCCCGTCGAATCCGTCGGAGGGGGAAGACGTCGAGAACATCGGGCGGGCGGCGCCGTGAAGTTGCGAGGCTTCTATCCCCTCATAGTCACGCCTCACCTCACGAGCTGCCGCGACTTCTACCAGTAGCGGTTCAAACGGTCGCGCTCTTGGTGCTCTCGAACATCTTCATGACGTTCGCTTGGTACGGGCGCCTGCGATTCCTCGGGGGGATGAGCGTCCGCTAGGTCGGAGGGCGGTTGAGAGAATCGCGCCTCGCGGCCAGTCGGGTTCCTCGCCTAGGATTCCGGTCCATGAGAAACATCGAAGTGGTTCGGAAATCGCTCACGCGTGCGGATCTGCGGTCGCACCTGCTGGACGAGGAACTCGTCAAGGCGGTGGTCGACTGCGAGCTCCGGATCATGGCGATCGGCGGTGAGCTGCACTCCGACGAAGAAGGCGTGCTGCTCGAGCTTGGATCGAGCCAGAAAGACCTCTGGGGGATCAACCTGTACCCCGACGAGCTCACAGAGGTGTGGCTCGAGTACGACTCGATGATCAACTTACGGCCGTCGCAGGGAAACAGGAGTCGTGGCGTCGTCGATCCGGCCATCCGGGATGTGATTCGCAAGATCGTAGGAGAGTTGGTCAGCGATGCCTGAGCCCACGCACGCAGACCTCGCTGGGGGGCGCTGGCGTGAGATGAGTCTGTGCGAACAGCTCGGTAACATCGGGAGCGAGATCTCCCGAGCCAGCATCGCGCGAGGCGCCGGCAACCAGGTCCGAATGCTCAAAGCCGTGGATCGGGCGCTCGAACTCTTCGACCTGACGTTGGCCGATCCAAAGCTCGCAGGGCGACGGCGGGAGATCTGTCGGGCTCGCGAGGTGGTGTGCGACTTCTACTACGGAGACAACGACTACGCCTCGGACGAGGAGTCGCTAGATCGCTACTTTCGGTTCTTCGCGATCGCCGCGCGTGCGCTCCGCAAGTGAGGGGATGAATGGCGGACTACCGGTCGACCGTCGAGTGGACGAGCGACGAGACACCTGAGGCGCCGTGACCGACGAACGTGAACTGATCGAGAAATTGCTCCGCATCGAGGCGCTCTTTGCTCGCGCCGGCACGCCGGGTGAAAAACAAGCCGCGGCCAGCGCCGCCGAGCGGATCCGCTCCAAGATCAAAGAGTGGGCCGTCGAGGATCCCGCCATCGAACATCGATTGTCGGTGACCGACGGCTGGTCTCGCCGACTCCTTCTCGCACTGCTCCGTCGCTACGGCATCGAGCCGTACCGCTACCGCAGTCAACGGCGCACCACCGTCATGGCGCGCGTCCCGCGTCGTTTCGTCGAAGAAACCCTCTGGCCGGAATTCCGCGAGTTCGACCAGACGCTCCAGGCCTATCTCGCCGAAGTCACCGAGCGCGTGATCCTGGAAGCGATGGGAGATGACGGGCGCGACGAAGAGGTGCGGCCGGATGCGGTGCAAGGGAGACAGCTCCCGGGATCGTCCGGTCGCTGACGACCCACCGGGTCCGACCAACTGGGTCTGGACCCAGTTGGTCGCTACGCCTCGCCCTTCAGGTACGTCGGACCGATCGGCACGTTCGACGGCTCGAGCGTCCGCAGGTATCTGAAGATCGAGCGGATGTCGTCCTCGCTCATGCGCTGGTACGAACGCCAGGGCATCGGACTGTTGGGCAGGCCGACGCCTGAGCGGAAGCGATCGACGAAGCGGTTCTCGTCCCAGCCGGCGAACGGCGTGTCGGTGGCCGGCGTGAGATTCGGGCTGACGAACGTGGCGGTCGGGTCGGTCTCGTCGGGGAACTTCATGCCGCCGGCGAAGGGAAGGCTGATCGCGGCGCCGTCCATGTGATTGCGACTCGTGTGGCAGCCGACGCAGGCGGAAAGGTTGCTGGCGAGGTAGGCGCCGCGTTCGACCGAAAGACCGGAGGGAGAGGACGCGGGCGGCGTCCCGGTCGGGCCGATCGGCTTGATGGCGAAGGCGAAGACCGCCTTGCCGAGCATCGACGGCTGATGCGCGGGCACTTCGCGTCGCACAGGCTCTTGCGAGCGTAGGAAGGAGATGAGCGCGGTGAGATCGTCGTCACTCACGTTGTGGTACTCCATGAACGGCAAGACGGCGCGACCGTCGGGACGGACGCTGTTGCGGAGGACGCGAGCGAGTTCGCCGTCCGAGTAGCGGCCGATGCCGGTCTCCCCATCAGGCGTGAGATTCGGCGTGTAGAACTTCCCCAGCGGGAACTCGAAGAGTTGTCCGCCCGCGAGAGGCGGCATCGCACCCTCTCGGACCTGGAGCAATTCATCTTTGGTCACGTGGCATGTGACGCAGGCCGCATCTCCGTAGGCGAGCTGCCGCCCATGCGCGACCACGGCGGAGTCGGCGCTCGCGTGGATCCCGGGCATCGGCGAGGCGAACGTCCGCTTCCACCGCGTCAGCGCCAAGATGCTCGTCGCCGCGACGAACACGATGATGAGCGCGAGCAGGATCCCTAGAGCCTTGCCGATCAGCTTGAACACGGTCCCTCCAAGGAGTCCGGCTCCCAAACGAGCGCGCGGTAACGCCGACAGACGTCCGAGGGCGCGCGGGATCCTAGCCCCTTCGTTGCTCGGCAACGATGGGATCTGGCACGCTCGATCTGCAAGCCACTTACGACCTGGACGGCGAGCGCGATCGACTCGGCGCACGACTCGAGCGCGAGGTCCAGGTCTTCCGAGAGACTGGCTGATCTCCGCGCGGTCCTCTGGACCCGAAGCCCACCGGAGCGCATGCTGAGGTGCGTTGAGTTCGCTAGCGGGGGCGCGGTCAAGACGCGCTTCCAGTGAGTTCAGGAGGTTGAGTACGGACCCGTTCCTCGAATCGACCGCGGCGCTCATCTCGCGCGTGAAGGCGGGGGATGAGGCGGCGCGCGAGCAGCTCGTCGCCAAGTACCTGCCGCTGTTGCAGCGGTGGGCGCATGGGCGGTTGCCGTCGAATGCGCGCGGGCTGATCGAGACGAGCGATCTGGTGCAGGTCACGTTGGTGCGCGCGCTGAATCAGATCGGGAAATTCGAACCGCGGCGCGAGGGCGCCTTCCTCGCGTATCTCCGCACGACGTTGATGAACCAGCTTCGCAATGAGATTCGACGGTCGGTTCGCGATCCGAAGCAGGAGATCCCCGAAGATCACAGCGACGATCGCGCGACGCTCTTGGAGCAGCTCATGGGACGCGATGTGATCGAGGCGTACGAAGCGGGGCTTGTCACGCTGCCCGAGAACATGCAGGAGGCGATCATCCTCAGCGTCGAGTTCGGGTTCAGTCATGGCGAAGTCGCCGACGCGATCGGGAGCCCGTCGGCCAACGCCGCGCGGATGTTGGTGTCGCGCGCATTGGTCAAGCTGTCGAAGGCGATGGATCAGTCAGGTTGAACAGGCCGAAGCCAGCCGCATAATCGCCGGCCATTGCGCCGAATCGCGCAATCGGCGCTCTCTCGAAATCGTGCAAGTGCATAGCATTCGTTGACTTCTCCGATGGTGAACGACGACCATCATAGGCGCCATGAATCACCACTCGAACTCGCGAATCGCCTCCCGGACCTGGGTCGGACCTCGTGACGGCTCGAGTTTGATCGAGGTCGTCGTCGCCACGTTGATGGTGGCGACCCTCCTCGCGCAAGAGGCGATGGAGCGCACCGCGACCGCGCCGTAGGAACGTGGCGGCGGTGAGCCAGAGCGGCAACCGATCCGCGAGCATCACCGGCACGATGCACTGATGGAGACCGCGACGGGCGACTAGAGCTGGATGACGTTCCCGCCGCCGAGATCCACGACCGGTCTCGGTTGGAGCCCCGCCTGAGTTCCATCGATCGGCGGAGTCGAGAAACGCACCGTTCCCACCTGCGTCCCGTTGCGAGAGAGCGACCCGATCGCCTCCCAGAAGTCGGTGTCCGCCACGCGCCCTTCCACGAAGGCGCGCTTCACCCGCGTCTGCAGTCGCAGTGTGACCCCTCCAACCGTGGCCGAATTGTCGAGCTGACGCGTGTAGTTCTCCACCACACGGTCCGACACGATGATGTGACTGAACGAACTCTCGTTGATCGTCTCGGTCGACGCCGGCCCGGTCATCGTTCCGGTCACCGCATCGCTCCGTTCGAAGTTCGCGAAGCTCCCGTCGACCTCGAAGAAGAGCGTCCCCTCCAGCGACAGGTTCACCTGATGCGTCTGGCCGTTGAGGACGACATCACCCGTCACGGTCCGTTCGTACGCGATGTTCGTCTGCGGATCGGCCGCGGCGCCTGTCGATCGCGTCAGTCCGGGCGCGCCGCTTCGACTCGCCACTGTGATGTCGAACTGCTGCGGCACGTTGATCCGAAACCGCAGATCGCTGTGGAATCGCGCGAAGTCGGTCAGGCCGCTCAGATCCCCGTCGAATGCGGTGATCACGATCTCGACCCGAGGCGACGGCGAGAACTGCAGGATCAACTTGTCGTTCGGCTGAGGCGAGTAGGTGAAGGTCTCGGAGTTCGGCGCCAACTGCGTGAGCGTGCCGGTCGTCGTCAGGACGTCGCCGTTCAATGAACTCGCGAAGAAGACGAAGTCCACGACGCCGCTCTGGTCTTCGATCAGACTCTCGGCCGTATCGGTCGCCGTCGTCCCGAGTGAGAACGCCGCCTGCGTCGCGCTGACCTGGTCGGCGGGGAAGCCGCCGCCGCCGTCACTCGTGATCGTCACGACCGCCGTCGCCGATTGCGCAGGATCCGCCACGCTGCGTGCGCGCACGGTTGCCGAGGCAGGATTCGGAAGGGTCGCCGGCGCCGAGTAGAGTCCTGATCCGCTGATGGTTCCGAATGTCGCTCCGCCTTCCACCGTCCAGGTCACCGCCGTGTTGGCCGCGCCGGTTACGGTCGCCGCGAACTGCTGCGTCCCGCCCGCGGCGAGTTGCGACG
>CAZVYN010000006.1:0-14585 GCA_964631125.1 uncultured bacterium
CTCGACGGGTTGGGCGATCACGTCGGCGGGATCGTCGTCATGCGCCACGCCGAGAACGCGCTGGAAGTGATCCGGCGGGTGCAGACACGTCTGGACGAGTTGAAGGCGTCGCTCCCCGAAGGGGTCGAGATCGTCACGACCTACGACCGCTCCGATCTGATCACGCGCGCGCTGGAGACGCTGCGGCATGAACTGATCCTCGAGATGATCATCGTGGCGCTGGTGATCCTGATCTTCCTCTGGCATCTGCCGTCGGCCATCGTGCCGATCCTGACCTTACCGATCGCCGTGCTGCTCTCGTTCATCCCGATGCGGATGCTGGGCGTGAGCGTGAACATCATGTCGCTGGCCGGCATCGCCATCTCGATCGGAGTGTTGGTCGACGGCGCCATCGTCGAGGTGGAGAACGCTTACAACCGGATGCATCGCTGGCAGGCCGACGGCGGCAAGGGGGATCCGCACGAAGTCCGACTGGCGGCGATGAAAGAGGTCGGCCCGTCGGTCTTCTTCTCGCTCCTGGTCATCGCGGTGGCGTTCCTGCCGGTCTTCGCGCTCGTCGAGCAGGAAGGGCGGCTTTTCAAACCGCTCGCTTGGTCGAAGAACCTGACCATGCTCATCGCCGCGCTCCTCGCGATCACGCTCGATCCGGCGCTGCGGATGCTCTTCACGCGGGTCCGGCCGTTCGTCTTCCAGCCGCGCTGGCTCGCGCGGGCCGTGACCGGCGCGCTCGTCGGCACGTACCACTCCGAGGAGCGACACCCGATCAGCCGCGCGATCCACCGCATCTACGAGCCGGCCTGCCGCTGGGTGCTGCGCCATCCGCGCACGACGATCGGGATCGCGGTGCTCATCGTCGCCGTCTCGATCCCCGCCTACTTCCGACTCGGGCGCGAGTTCATGCCGCCGTTGAACGAAGGCTCGATCCTCTATATGCCGTCGACGCTGCCGGGCATCTCGGTCGGCGAAGCGGCGCGGATCTTGGAGACGCAGGATCGCGTGCTGGCGGCGTTCCCTGAAGTCGAGTCGGTGCACGGCAAGGCGGGACGGGCCGAGACCTCGACCGACCCGGCGCCGCTCTCGATGATGGAGACGGTCGTGCTCTTGAAGCCGGCCGATCAGTGGCGGGCGAAAGACCGGTGGTACTCGGGCTGGTGGCCCGACTTCGCCAAGCCGCTGGTGCGTCCGTTTTGGCCCGATCGCATCTCGTGGGACGAGCTGGTGTCCGAGATGGATCGGAAGCTCTCGATTCCGGGCGCCACCAACGCCTGGACGATGCCGATCAAGGCGCGCATCGACATGCTCTCGACCGGAGTGCGCACGCCGGTCGGTGTGAAGGTGCTCGGGCACGACCTGGCGGCGATCGAGAAAGCGGGGATCCAGATCGAGGCGGCCTTGCGCAATGTGCCGGGGACGCGGAGCGCCTTTGCCGAGCGCGTCTCGGGCGGCTTCTTCGTCGACATCACGCCGAGGCGAGAGGCGCTGGCTCGACACGGACTCACGATCGACGCCGTCCACCGGGTCATCGCGACTTCGATCGGCGGCGAGAACATCTCGACCGTGCTGGACGGACGCGCACGCTACGGCGTCAACCTCCGCTATCCGCGCGAACTGAGGGACAACCCCGACGCGCTGGCCCGCGTCCTCGTGAAATCGCCGCTCGGGGCGCATGTGCCGCTGGGGCAGCTCGCCGACATCACGATCTCCACCGGCCCGTCGATGGTGCGCAACGAGAACGGGTTCCTGGCCGGTTATGTCTTCGTCGACGTGGCCGGCCGCGACCTAGGGGGCTACGTCGAGGAGGCGAAGCGCGCGGTGGAAGCGCAGGTCACGCTTCCGACCGGGACGCTGCTCCTCTGGAGCGGTCAGTACGAGAACATGCAGCGAGTGGCGGAGCATCTGCGCGTCGTCTTGCCGATCACGATCGCGCTCATCTTCTTGCTGCTCTATCTGAACACCCGCTCGGCCTTCAAGACCGGCGTAGTCATGCTGGCGGTGCCGTTCTCGGCCGTCGGCGCGATCTGGCTCTTCCATCTGCTCGACTACGACGTCTCGATCGCCGCTTGGGTCGGGATGATCGCGCTGATGGGACTCGACGCGGAGACCGGCGTCTTCATGCTGCTGTTCTTGGATCTCTCGCACGAAGAAGCCAGACAGAGCGGACGCCTGAGGAACGTGGCGGAACTCGACGAGGCGATCATCCACGGCGCGGTCAAGCGCGCTCGGCCGAAGATGATGACGGTCGCGGCGGCGTTCATGGGGCTCCTGCCGATTCTCTGGTCGACCTCGGCCGGGGCGGACGTGATGAAGCGAATCGCCGCCCCGATGATCGGCGGGCTGGCGACGTCGTTCTTGATGGAGCTGCTGGTGTATCCCGCGATCTACAAGCTCTGGAAGCTGAGGACCGAGCCGTTCCAGGCGTCCCCGCCGGTCACGGCTGGCCGAGCAGACGCCGCCCTTCCGGCCGTGTGAGCAGCGCCTGGAGGCGCCGTTCGTTCGCGATCCGCTGGCGAATTTGCGGCCCGCCCAACTGGATCGCCTCGGTCAGTTGCTCGACCGCGAGCGGGAACTGGCTTCGCGCCGTCGAGGCGACCGCCAACTCGATCAACGCGTCGGGACGACGGGGTCCCTGCGCGAGCGCGAACGAGCGCAACGCCGGCTCGACCTCCTTGCGCCGCAGATGGACGATCCCCAGCTCGTAATGCGAGATGAACGCGTCGCCGAGTAGCGCGCGCGCGCGCAGCAGACCGGTGTAGGCGGCGTCCATGTTTCCGAGCATCAGATCGGCCAACGCCAAGTTGCTGATGGTGCGGCCATCGTCCGGCGCCTTCAGAGTCGCCTGGGAGAGGACATCGCGGGCCATGGCGTAGTCGCCCTTCTGGAAGGCGGCGGCGCCGATGTTGGCGAGCGCCGCGACTCGCTCCGGCGTGATGGCGAGACTGCGTCGATACCAGGTGATGGCCGAGTCGGGCAGGCCGGCGCGGAAGTACGTCTCGCCCAACTGATAGCAGACCTCGGACGACATCGGGTCGAGCAGGCGGGCCGCGCGCAGCGCCGTGACCGACTCCTGCGCGCGGCCCGCGCGTCGATGCAGGTGGCCCAGGCGGAGGAGCACGAACGGATTCTTCGGGTCTTCCGCGCGGATCTCTTCGAACCGCGCGATCGCCTCTTCGGTCTTCCCGAAGACGAAGAGCTGATTCGCTTCGCCGATGCGATGCGCGAGCGCGGCGCGCGACTTCGGATCGATGCGCGAACCGCCGGACGTCTGGCTGCCGCCCGCCAGATAGCCCAACGAGCGAAGTCGCTCCATCTGCTCTTCGCTGACCACGCCGGCCGGCGCGACTTCGCCCGCTCGCAGCGCTTCCAATCCGTCGGCCAAGATGACCGCGCGACGCGGATCGCTCTCCGTCAGGTTCGACAACTCGCCGGGGTCGGTCTCCAGCGCGTACAACTCCGGCGCCGGGGCCGAGATGTACTTCCACTCGCGCGAACGCACGCCATGGAGCGGCGACCATCCCATGCCGACTGCGTAGAGCGACTCGATGTAGCCGAGTCTCGGACGCTCCGGCGGCGGCGCGCCGTTCATGGCGGCGACGAACGAGGCGCCGTCGAGCCCCGAGGGGGGCGCCACGCCGCGCAGTTCGAGCAGCGACGGCAGGAGATCCACGAGCGAGACTTGCTCCGTGACGCTCGCGCCCGCAGGCACGCCCTTCCCCGCCAAGAGGAGCGGCACGCGAATCGTCGTGTCGTACAGAAACAGTCCGTGGTTCGGCTCGTCATGCTCGCCGAGCCCCTCGCCATGGTCGGCCGCCACCACGACGAGTTGCGGCGCGCGACCTCGAGCGCGCAGTTCACGCAGCAGCCGCCCGACCTCGCGATCGGTGTACTCGATCTCGCCCGCGTACCCCTCGCGCCAACCCTCCGGCGCCTCGTACGGATCGTGCGGATCGTAGAGATGCACCCAGAGGAAGAGCCGGTTCGGCTTCGTTGTCTTCAGGGCGCCGTCGAGCCAGGCGAGCGTGGCGTCGACCACTTCCTGCGCGCGACGTTCATGACGGAACCGATGGTCGCTCGGCAGCGCCGCTTCGGCCGGCGTTTCGAAGGCGTCGTCGTAGTGGTCGAAGCCGCGCGCCAGGCCGAAGGTCGACGCCAGCGGGAACGCGCCCACGAACGCGGCGGTCGCGTAGCCGTCGCGTTTCAGGACCTCGGCCAGCGTCTTCGGGGCGGGCCCGAGATAATGCTCGTTGAGCCGCACGCCGTGGTGATGCGGCCAGAGGCCGGTCATCATCGTGCAGTGCGACGGCAGGGTGAGCGGCGTCGCGGTCACCGCCTGCTCGAAGCGGCAGCCGGCCAGCGCGAGCGAATCGAGGGTGGGCGTCCGCACGGGGCTTCCCGCGTACCCGACATGATCCGCGCGCAGCGTGTCGATCGTGATGAAGAGAATGTCCCCGCGGGGCGGACCGAAGCCGCCGCAACTGATCAGCGCGATCAGCCCGACCCCGAGAAAGATGCTCCTGCGCGGCAGAGTTCGAAACGGACTCGAGATTCGCAAGGGGACGCTGATGCTCCAACTCGAGGGGGTTCAGAGGCTCGCGGCCTCGACTCTCACGGGAGCGCCACTATACTCGACTTGACTGCTGGCCGATTCCGGGCATGATCTCCCTCGCACGCGCCTGTGGCTCAATGGATAGAGCATCTGACTTCGGATCAGACGGTTGGGGGTTCGAATCCCTCCAGGCGCACATTGTTTCTCCCGTTCGCCAGCAAACTCTCCCGCTGGTCAGTGAGGCGCGGCCGTCGCCACGACCGCCATGACGACCGCCGTGGCCGCGAGTGCGGCCAGCACAACGCCCAAGACCCGATGGGCGATCCGCGAACGGCGGATGCGTTGCGCGAAATCCTGCGAGCGCGCTCTTCCTGCGTTCCGCACGGCCGAACGACGCCCGTTCGCGACCTGCACGCGGTCCAGTTCGTAGACGGTCATGGTGCAATTTCCTCCGCATCTCGCCCTGAGTCGTGGTGTAGGACAAGCCCCGACCGGTTATCGGCAGGTCGAAGGAAATCCGCAGCGAGATTGTGAGCGCGGCAGAGATCAGACGAGGCGAATCGGCTCCACCAGTCGCGGGACGTAACCGGCGTCTGCGCCCCGCTGGAGCAAGAGGGAAAGGGCCGCCACGCCGCGTTCTCCCAGGTCGAGCGTCCACTCGTTGACATACATGCCCACGAAGCGGCGACCGAGCTGTTGATCGAGCCCGCGACCGTAGCGCAGCGCGTAATCCATCGCCTCGGCTTCGTGCGCGCGCGCGTACTCGATCGAGGCGCGGAGCGCGCGCGTGCAGGCTTCCGCCACCGGACGTCCGAGGTCCTTGCGGACTAAGTCGAGACCGAGCGGCAGCGGCAGGCCGGTGTCCTGCTTCCAGAGCGCGCCTAAGTCGGCGATCTTGTGCAGTCCATCGCGCTCGAAGGTGAGTTGCCCTTCGTGAATGACGAGTCCTGCGTCGACCTCGCCCTCGCGCACGACGTCCAGGATGCGATCGAAGGGCGTGATCTGCGCACGATACGAATCGACGTAGAACTTCAGGGCGAGCGCGGCGGTCGTCATCAGCCCAGGGATGGCGATGCGGGCGCCGCTGAGTTGAGCCAGCGTGCGCGGCTCGCGCGAAACGAGGATCGGTCCGTAGCCGTCGCCCATCGACACGCCGGTGCGCATGACCCAGTAGCGATCGGCCACGTAGGGATAGGCGTGCGCGGAGATCGCGGTGATCTCGAGTTCACCGGTCATGGCGCGCTCGTTCAGCGACTGGATGTCCTCCAGCACATGCTCCACCCGCCAACGACGCCCGCCGTTCTCCGCCGGCTCCTCGACCTGCACGGCGTCGACTGCGAAGCCGTAGAACATGAAGGCGTCATCCGGGTCGGGGCTGTGTCCGAAGCGGAGCGTGGGGAGCGACGCGGTCGAGGGCGTCGCCTCATCGGGCCGGGGCATCAGGTCTCCTCTCGTTGTCCATCGACAAGACCCGGCACCCTACGCTCGGTCCGCCCCGCGTTCAACAGCGCCCAAGCCGCCCAAAACGCGGACAATCCCGCCAGTATCGCGCCGACTCCCCAGGCCATCGGAGCGCCGATCCAAGTGGCCGCGCTGCCGGCGACCAGACTTCCGATCGGCGTCGATCCGGAGAACACGGTCACGTAGACGCTCATCACGCGGCCGCGGAGATGATCGGGCGAGGTCTGCTGGATGGTCGTGTTCGCGGTGGCAGTCACGAAGATCATCGAGGCGCCGACCCCCATCAGCAGCAGATAACAAGCCGGCATCCACCTCATGTGGGCGGCGCCGGCGAAGGCGAGTTCCAAGACGGCGAAAGCGGCGGCGCCCCAGATCATGGTGCGGCGCGGCTCCAAGCGGGGCGCGAGCGCGATGACGAATGCGGCGGTGACCGAGCCGATGCCGAGCGCCGCCATCAAGAGCCCGAAGCCGGCCGACCCGATCTGCAGCACGTCCCGCGCGATGACCGACAGGAGCACCGTGTAGTTCATCCCGAACGTCGCGATGAGTCCCACCAGGAGCGTCGGGACGAGCACCAGCGGCGTCGTGCGCACGTAGCGCAGTCCATCTCCCAGGCTCTGCCACACGCCGGTCCGTTGGGGCGGCGGGCGCTGGATCAACTCCGACTCGCGCATCATCAGGAGTCCTGCGATGACCGGCGCGAAGGTGGCGGC
This sequence comes from uncultured bacterium, assembly GCA_964631125.1. Lineage (GTDB taxonomy): Bacteria > Eisenbacteria > RBG-16-71-46 > CAIMUX01 > CAIMUX01 > CAZVYN01. The sequence goes on from CAZVYN010000006.1 coordinate 6,718, forward strand.
GTTGATCAGGAAGACCGTCCCAGGCTCGAAGCGAATCAAGAGCAGCCCGCCGAGCGCCGGCCCGAGGATCCGCGCGAGATTGAAGGCGGAACTGTTGAGCGCGAGAGCGTTCATGATGTCGGCGCGGCCCACCATCTCGGTCACGAAGGCCTGTCGCGCCGGCATGTCGAAGGCGTTGACCACCCCGAGGAACGCCGCCAAGACCAGCAGTTGTCCCGGTTGCGCATGTCCCGTCACCGCGAGGATGCCCAGGACCAGCGCCTGCACGGCGGAGAGCGCTTGGGTCATGAGCAGCGTGCGCCGCTTGTCGAAACGGTCGGCCGCGACGCCGCCGACCAGACCGAGGAACATCACCGGCGCGTACTGCAGCCCGACGACCAGTCCGACCATCACGGGAGAATCGGTCAACTCCAACATGAGCCACGACTGCGCGACCGACTGCATCCAGGTGCCGGTCAGGCTGAGGAGCTGGCCGATCCAGAAGAGTCGAAAGTTACGATGCCCGAAGGCCGCGAAACCCGAGCGCAGAGTGACGAGCGGATTGACCGAATCCTTCATGCGCCGGCCTTGGCCAGGGCGGCGCGCACGATGAGATCGACGGCCCCTTCGTAGCCGAGCTGTCCCGTGTTCAGGACCATCGCGTAGTGCAGCGGATCGCGCGGGTCGGCCCCGAAGTGGTGCTTCACCCAGTCGCGCCGCTCGCGGTCGCGCCGGTCGACCTCTTTGCCCGCCTCGTCGGCGGTGATGGACCGGCGCTCGGCAATGTTGGCGATTCGGTCGGCGCGCGGCGCCACCAACCTCACATGCAACGCGCGCGGATGCCCGGCCAAGACGAGCGACGCGCCGCGTCCGACGAAGACCGCGCGCTGACTTCGCGCTTCCTCGCGGATCACCTCTTGCACCACCACGCCGACGCGGTCGGGATCGGGACCGCCCGCCACCACCTCGGTCCCTAGCGGCGACGTGTACTCCGGGTGCGCCGCTTGCATCGCGCGCAGCAGGCGAAGGATCACCCCCTCGCGACGCTCGTCCCAGCCCTGCACGACCTCGCTGGGCAGTTGCAGGCGTCGCGCGACCTCGTCGACCAAGAGGGAGTCGACGACCTCGGCGCCGAGCTTCTCGGCGACGGCCAGACCGACGACGCGGCCGCCCGCGCCGTATTCGCGCGAGACGGTGACCAGGATCTGCGCTCTCTTGCCGCCCGGGGCCTCGGGGTCCATGCATCGCCTCCTGTTTGCGTCATCGGTGGGCTTGTTCGCGGGCTCGTCCGCGGGCTGTCCCACGCGCGCCGGAGCATACGCCTCGACGCCGCGCTTGCGCCTCCCTAGGACCGGCCTGCACAATCCGCCGCCATGCAGAGATTCGACATGTTCTCCATCGGCACCGGCCCGGCCGGACAGCGCTCGGCGGTGCAAGCCGCGAAGTTGGGCAAGACCGTCGGGATCTGCGAACGCCGCAATGTCATCGGCGGCGTTTGCATCAATACCGGCACGGTTCCCTCCAAGACCTTCCGCGAAGCGGTGCTGCACCTGACCGGTTGGCATCAACGCGGCTTCTACGGCTCGTCCTACTCGGTCAAAGACAAGATCACGATGGAGGACTTGGTCTTCCGCGTCTCGCAGGTGATCCAGCGTGAAGTGCAGGTCATCCGCGATCAACTGCGCCGCAACGGCATCGAGGTCCTCAACGGGACCGCGCGATTCCTCGGCCCGCACAACCTGGCGATCGATGGGCCGAACGGAGTGATCGAGATCGAGGCCGAGAACATCATGATCGGCGTCGGCACCACGCCCTCGATGCCGGCCGGCGTGGCGGTCGACGGCGAGACGGTCATCACCTCGGACGAGGTGCTCGGGCTCAAGAAGCTGCCGCACACCATGACGGTCGTCGGCGCGGGCGTCATCGGCGCCGAATACGCTTCGATGTTCGCCGCGCTGGGCGTCGACGTGACCCTGGTCGACGGCCGCAAGCGACTGCTGGAGTTCGTCGACGCCGAGATCGCCGAGTCGCTCTCGTATCAGATGCGCGCGATGGGCTGCACCTTCCGATTGGGCGAAGAGGTCGAGACGGTTTCGATCCCGCAGCCGGGACGCGCCGAAGCGACGCTCAAGTCGGGCAAGAAGATCGTCTCCGAGGTGCTGCTCTACTGCGCAGGCCGCGTCGGGGCGACCGAAGCGCTCGACCTGCCGAGAGCGGGACTGGAGGCCGACTCGCGCGGACGCATCACGGTGGACGCCGAGTTCCGCACCGCGCAGCCGCACATCTTCGCGGCAGGCGACGTCATCGGCTTCCCCGCGCTCGCGTCGGTCTCGATGGAGCAGGGCCGCATGGCCGCCTGTCACGCCTTCGGCGTGCCCGCACTCTTCGTCCCGGAGCTGTATCCCTACGGCATCTACTCCATCCCCGAGATCTCGATGGTCGGCAAGAACGAAGAAGAGTTGACGCGCGAACAGATTCCCTACGAAGTCGGCATGTCGCGCTACAAGGAGATCGCGCGCGGCGCGATCCTGGGCGACGAGTCGGGGTTGCTGAAGATCCTCTTCCACCGCGAGACGCGCCGGCTCTTGGGAGTGCACATCATCGGCACCGCCGCGACCGAGTTGGTGCACATCGGACAGGCCGTGCTCGCCTTCGGCGGCACCATCGACTTCCTGGTCAACACCGTCTTCAACTACCCGACGTTCGCCGAGTGCTACAAAGTCGCCGCGCTCGACGGGTACAACAAGGTCGGCCCGCCGGAGATGAGCGCCGCCATCGACTGGGGCGTGTTGGGCGGGGTGGATAATGTCGAGTAGACGGTCTGTCACAGACAGACCATCCGCATTCCCGCGAAAGGCCTCTGTATGCATGGAACGCTAGCCGCGAAGCCCCACCCGAGCACAAAGAGCGCTCTGTACAACTCCGCCCTCGTCATCGCAGGCTCGCTCCTCGTCGCGCTCTCCGCTCAGGTGAGCATTCCCCTCTGGTTCACCCCCGTTCCCATCACCGGCCAGACCTTCGGCGTGCTCTTGGTCGGCGCGGTGCTCGGCTCGCGCCGCGGGGCGCTGGCGCTCTGCGCGTATCTGCTCCAAGGCGCCGCCGGCCTCCCGGTCTTCGCCGAGTTCCGCGGCGGACTGCCGGTGTTACTCGGCCCCACCGGCGGCTATCTCTTCGGCTTCGTGTTTGCGGCCGCGCTGGTCGGATGGCTCGCAGAGAAGGGTTGGGATCATCGTTTCGTGAGCGCGTTCGCCGCGATGGCCTTGGGCAACGTCGTGGTGTTCGGTTTCGGAGTGCCTTGGTTGGCGCAGTTCGTCTCGCCGAACCAGGCGCTCGCGCTGGGACTCTGGCCGTTCCTGCCTGGCGCGCTCGTGAAGACGGTCTTGGCGGCGGCGGTTTTGCCGGCGGGACGGCGGCTGTTCGGTCGGTAGCGCGGCCGCCCTGTGGCGCCGCCGGCCCTGTGGCGCCGCGCCAGGCGCGGCGCATCTGGAGTCTCCCATGCACCGACAAGACATCGCCCGCGAACTCCTCGCCCGCCGCATCAGCGCCATCATCCGCGCCGATGATGCTTCCGTCGCGCGCGAAGCGATGCGCGCCGCCGTCCGCGGGGGCTTCCGCGTCGTCGAGTTCACCCTGACGACACCCGACGCCCTCGCGCTCATCGCCGAGTTCCGTCAGTCGCCCGAGCTGCTCGTCGGCGCGGGGACCGTACTCACGCCGGAGCAGGCCTGCGCCGCCGCCGCCGCCGGCGCGCAGTTCCTCGTCTCCCCGGTCTTCGATCCCGCGATCGTCCAGCTTGCCGGCGAGTTGCGGGTTCCCTGCCTGCCTGGAACCGCGACACCGACGGAGATGATCGCCGCACACCACGTCGGCGCGGATTTCGTGAAGCTGTTCCCTGCGCCGCATGACATTCCGGCCTACGTGCGGCAGGTGTTGGCGCCGCTTCCGTTCTTGCGGATCTTCCCCACCGCGGGCGTCACACCCGAGAACTTCCTCTCGATTCTCGGCGCCGGCGCGGTGGGCGTCGGGTTCGTGAGTAGTCTGTTCCGCGCGGACGAACTCACTTCGCGCGACTACGCCGCGATCGAGCGGCGGGCGCGGGGAATCACGGCGGCGGCGGACGACGCGAGCGAGAGGCTAGAATGACCCGACGCAGCAATCACTCCGGTCGGCCGTCGCACATGGGCGAGTTCGCTCGCGACTTCGGGGTGAAGCGGCTGGGGCTCTTCGGGTCCTTCGCGCGAGAGGAAGCGACGGAACGCAGCGATGTCGATCTGCTAGTGGAGTTCGTGGGCCCGACCAACTTCGACGACTACATGGACCTGAAGTTCCGACTCGAGGAGTTGCTCGGGCGCCGTGTTGATCTCGTCACGCGCAAGGCGCTCCGCGCAAGGCTTCGCCCCCACATCGAACGGGACCTGATTGATGTTGCGTGATGAGCGCCTCTATCTCGAAGAGATGCTCAACGCATGCGAAAAGATTCGCAGGTACGTCGGCGGACTGGATGCCGAGGGCTTCGTGGCTGACGAGAAGACGTATGACGCGGTCATGAGGAATCTGGAAATCCTCGGGGAAGCCTCGAAGCACGTCCCAACGAGCACGCGGTCGCTGTTGACGGAAGTCGAATGGCGGAAGATCTCGGGGCTACGCGACGTCGTCGCGCACGACTGCTTCGGAATCGACGACGACCTTATCTAGGACGTCATCCAGACGCGACTTCCAACCGTTGCGGACGTGCTCCGACGCGCGCTTCAGCACCGAGACGAGCAATAGGGATTCACTCCCCCAACCTTCACTTCCGCCTGTGAGATCATGCGCAACTCGCCCTCCGGCGAGTTGAACGATCACACCCGCTAGCGGGAGGGGCATCGGGGTGCACGAGTCCCATGAGATCGAGTCCGCCTCGCTTGTGAAAAAAGGTGCAACTGTTGCCGGCAATAGTTGCACCTTTTTTCACAAGCCCACTCGCGAGCCGGCCAGCACACCGGATCACGGGCTACACGCGCACCCGCCCACTCGCGCAACCGACCTCTCTCCAGATCACGGCGAGACGACGACTCGCTGTGTAACCGCCCCTCCACCGGAGGACAGCCGAGCGAAGTAGACACCGTGCGGGATCGCCCTGCCGCCATCGTCGCGCAGGTCGAAGGCGGCCTCGACTCGATCGCGCCCGCTCTCAGCGAGGTCAGACGCGGCGAGACCGGACGCCGCATCATCCCGCGTCGCGGCCAGCCGCCGCACGACCCGCCCCGAGACGTCGAGCACACTGATCTCCGCCGCCGCCCCGCGCGCGACCGACCCGGAGAACCGAACCACTCCCGCCGCTTGCAGCGAGACCGGATTGGGGAACGGCGCGGCCAAGCTGGGACGCGCCGCGTTCAAGCCGCCCGCCGGGCCTGCGCCGCCTCCCGCACCGCCCGCGCCGTCATCCCCCACCCCCGTCGTCGCCGGCAGCTCGATCCGATACATCGACCGGCCATGCGTCGCCGCGACCAACGACCGCGTCGGCGCATGCAACGTCAGATCGAAGATCGCCGTCGGCGGCAGCGCCGGATCGAGCACATCCCACGAAGCGCCGAGATCGCGGGTGACGAAGACGCCGACGTCGGAGCCGACGTAGAGGGTCGAGGGGAGATCGGGGTCGACGATGATGGCGTTGACCGGCGCGTCGGGGAGATTGCCGTCGATGGCGGTCCAGGTCGCGCCCGCGTTGGTGGTGCGGTAGACGTGCGCGGTCGCGATGTCCTGGCGGTACCCCGAGAGCGTGACGTAGGCGACGGCTGGATCGACCGGGTCGACCATGACGCGCGTGACCCAGCGATTCGGCAGTCCCGCGGAAACGTTGATCCAGGCGCCGCCGCCGTTGGTCGAGGTCCAGACCCGCGCGTCGTCGGTGCCTACATACAACCGCTGCGTGTTACTCGGCGCGACGACGATCGTCGTGATCGTCCCGTACGGCAACGAGCCGCCGCCCGGGCCGCCGGTCAGGTCGGAACTCACCACGCTCCAGGACGACGCGCCGTTGGTCGTGCGATAGAGCCGATACGTGCCGTAGTACATCCGGTCGGGGTTCACCGGATCGAAGACGACCGGGGTGCTCCAGTTGCGACGGTCGCTGCCGCTGATGCCGCTCGTCGCGTCCGACCATCCGAATCCGCCGTCATTGGACTTGCCGAGCCCGCCGTACTGGTACTCCGCGAAGATGACGTTCGAGTCGCGCGGGTCGACCAACGTGTAGAACCCGTCGCCGAAATAGATGATGTCCCAGTCGTCGATGGCGCCGGTCAACGTGCGCGTCGTACTGTTGTCCTGGAGGCCGCCGTAGAGACGCTCCGGTTGCGAGGGATCGATCGTGCCGGCGTAGAACTGTGCAATTGGCAGTCCGCTGATGAAACTCCACGAGCTGCCGCCGTTCGTCGATCGGTACAGGCCGCCGTCGCAGGCGGCGAGCAGTCGCTGCGTGTTCGACGGATCGATCCAGAGATCGTGGTGGTCCACATGGACCCCCGACGTGATGAACGACCACGAGGATCCGCCGTTGGTCGATCGATAGTCATCCAATCCGACCGCAAAGACCCGGTTCGCGTCGGTGGGACTCACGCGCACGTTCCCGAAATACCAGCCGAAACCGGAATACATACCGGAGAGGGTTCCATCGCTGGTGCGCGTCCAGGTGTCGCCGCCGTTGGTCGACTTGTACAGTCCCGCGAAGTTGCCCGGATCGTCGGCATAGATGGCGTAGAGCACTTGAGGATTCGACGCCGCGATCGCGAGGCCGATCCGCCCGCGGTTGGCGGCGGGCGCCGGCAGTCCTCCCGCCAAGAGTTGCCAGGTCGTTCCGCCGTCGGTCGACCGGTGGATGCCGCTCCCGAATCCGCCCACGCGACGGTTCGACGGACGCCGGATCCGCTCCCAGGTGGCGGCATAGACGCGCTGCGGGTTGGTCGGATCAACCACGACATCGACCGCGCCGGTCGAGTCGTTGACGAAGAGCACTCGGTCCCACGACGAGCCGGCGTTGGTCGTGCGATAGACCCCGCGCTCCGGATTCTTGGAGAAGAGCGCGCCCATCGCCGCCACATAGAGACGCGAGGGGTCGCTTGGATGCGCGGCGACGCGGCCGATGTGACGCGAGGCGGGGAGCCCGCGGAACTCCCACGTATCGCCGCCATCGGTCGAGCGATAGAGCCCGTCCCCCGCGAACGAATCGCCGCTCGCGTTCGCCTCGCCCGTCCCGACCCAGATCGCGCCGTCGGCGCCGTGCGTCATCGCGCCGATCGAGTACGGCCCGACCTCGTCGAAGACCGGCGTCCAGTTGGCGCCCGAGTCGGTCGAGCGGAAGACGCCGCCCGCCGCCGCGCCGACGAAGATCGTGGCGCCGCCGGGCAGCGGAGCGATCGCGGTGATCCGTCCGCCGATGTTGGTTGGACCCGCCAGCTCCCAACCGCCGCCCCCGCGCGGCCCGCCTCCATCCGCGGCCGCTGCCCCGGCCGCCGCCGCCGCCGCCGTCATCGCCCGTGCTGCCTCGACCGCTTCCCTTCGCGCGTCGGGCGCGATCTCCGTCCCCGGAAACGCTCGCTGCAGGTGGAACCAATCGTTCGGGACCAGGCCCGGGCGCTTGCCCGTCCTCGCCCACTCCGGCTTCGCACCCTCGCTGGCCGTCGCCATCGCTTCCGGCCCACTCGATTCGCGCGTCAGTAGACTGAACAGCACGATCGGGGCCAGCAGGCTCACGAGACCGACTCCGATTTGTGGGGTCAAACGCCACGCCCGGAGACGCGAACCGAAGGAAGTCGAACGAACCGAGGGGCGGGACGCCATGGGAAGTCTCCTGCTGGATGTGGAAAGCGACTGCCGATCATTGTAGGCGGCGCACCCGGCGATCCGGCGCG
>CAZVYN010000006.1:14685-31938 GCA_964631125.1 uncultured bacterium
GAAGTCTGCGCGAAGTCTGCGCGAAGTCTGCGCGAAGTCGGGACTTGCTTCCGGTCGGCCCGTCGAGCGACAGTCCCGAGCCGAATCTCTATCTCGAAGCGCCGCCGGCGCCCCTGACGAAGGAGCCTGTCCCACCGATGCGCAAGATCCTCGTTTTCTCCCTCGTGCTTCTCCTCCTCACTCAGAGCCTCTGGCCCGTGCTGGCCCTTGCCGCCGAGCGAGAGCAGCAGGTCCGCGTGACCGGCACGACCCTCAACATCCGCAGCGGCCCAGGCACCGACCAGAGCGTCCTGTCGGCAGTGAGCAAGGGAACGTTGCTCGTCTTCCTGCAGCAGGACGGCGACTGGATCAAGGTTCGCCTGAGCGACAACCGCGAGGGATGGGCCTCGTCCAAGTTCCTCGAGTTCGTCGAAGCGACAGAAGACCAAGACGCGCCCCCTCCGCGCCGTGAAGAGCGCGAGGAACGCGAGAATCCCCGCGAGGAGACGCGCCGTTCCCAGGTCGAGGACCGAGACGGCGGCGGATCGGCGTTGGGCGGCATCTTCAAGTGGGGATGCTTGCTCGGCGGCGCCGCGATGGGCGGGCTGGCCTTCGCCGAACGCGGCAAGGGGAACGACGCCTACGACGAGTACAAGGCGCTGACCCGCGCCGACGAACTCGAAGACGCCGAGGTGAAGTTCGAAGAAGCCGAGGACCACGACAGCAAGGCGCAGACCTTCGCCCTGGTCGGCGGCGGTCTCTTCGGGTTGTTCCTGCTGCAACAGTTCGTCTTCGGCGGCGGCGACGGCGAGAGCGCGCAGCACTCCGAACCGGTCACGCCGCCGCTCGCGCTCGACCCGCGCACCGGCGAATGGCGCGCCTCGCTCGTCCTCGCGCGCTTCTGATCCGGTCGTTTCGAGGATGAACGTCGCCGAGCCGAGCGTCCCGGACACCGACACCGAGCGGCTGGAGCGACTCCTCGCCTACGAACGCTCGCTCTATCTGCGCGGTCTGACGCGGATCGCGGGAGTCGACGAGGCCGGCATGGGCCCGTTGGCCGGTCCCGTCGTCGCCGCCGCCGTCGTCTTGCCCATGGACCGCGGAATCATGGGCGCCGACGATTCGAAGAAACTGACCGCCCGTCGCCGCGAGGCGCTCTCCGCGGAGATCCGAGGCGTCGCCATCGCCTGGTCGATCGGTATCGCCTCCGCGCGCGAAGTCGACCGTTGGAACATCCGCGTGGCCGGCCTCGTGGCGATGCGTCGCGCGCTCCTCGCACTCGACCCCGTCCCCGAACATGTCTTGGTCGACGCGCGCGCCGTCCCCGATCTCCCGTGGCCGCAAGAGCAGCGGATCCAAGCCGACGCCCACTGGCACGCGGTCGCCTGCGCGTCGATCCTTGCCAAGGTGCATCGCGATCGACTCATGCGACGCCTCGACGCGCGGTATCCGTCGTACGGCTTCGCGCGCCACAAGGGGTACGGCACGCCCGAGCATCTCACCGCCCTGCGCGAGCACGGGCCCTGCCCGGCGCATCGCCGCACATTCCAATGGCGAGACTCGGCGGATGCGCAGCACGCTCTAGCGCCGAGGAAGGAATCCGAGAGATGAGCAGCAACTTCCCAGTCTGGGCCGACATCGAGATCCGCTTCCGCGACACCGACGCGATGAATCACGTCAACAACGCGGTCTACGCGAGCTACGCCGAAGTCGCGCGCCAGGCCTACTGGAAGCGGGTCGATCCCACCCTCGCCTACGAGCACGTCCCGTTCATTCTTGCCCGCATCGAGATCGACTTCCGCAGCCCGGCGCTCGTGGGCGAAACGCTCCGCGCCTTCATCCGCATGTCGTGGATCGGTCGCCGCTCCTTCGGAACCGACTACGAGATCCGCGAGCGCGACACCGAGCGACTCATCGTCGAGGCGAAGAGCGTGCAGGTCACCTACGACTACGAGCAGAACGCCGCCATCCCGTTCCCCGACGAGCTACGGAAGACGTTCGAGCGGATCGAGGGGCATGCGCTGCCGGGGAAGCCGGTCGGCTAACGCGCCGCGCCCAGCCGAAGGATCAGCACAACCGCGACGAGGAACGTCAGCGGTAGCTGCGCCAGATCCGCCAACGCGACCGCCCGTCGCGCGCGCCGGAAGGCGAACGCGACCCGTGCGGCCAGTTGTGCGACGACCCATCCGAAGAGGACGAGACCGCCGGGATGCGCGAGTCGACTCTGTTCTGCCTGGGCGTCGAGCGCGTAGACCACGCTCCGCCCGAGCCCGCACGACGGGCACTCGACGCCGAACATCACCACCGAGAGGCAGAGATCCGGCGCGGCGCGGCCGCCCGGCGTCAAGAGGTGACGCCCGTCGTCGCTGACTTGGAGCGCGAATCCTACGGCGAGTGCGCTCGCGAGGATCACTCCAACTATCAGATTCACTCGAGCGTGAGTCGCGGCGTGACCCCAGTCGTTCAGCGTGCCCCGTCCCCTCGCCTCACTGCGGCTGAGAAAAGAACGTCCACTGTCCGATGGGGCGGCCGTCCTTCAGGACCTTCGCCTGCATGTAGACATCGACGACGGTCAGGAGCCAGACCGGGAAGAAGACCGTGCTCCCGATTCCGCAGGTGATGATCGCGAAGGCCAGGCTGCAGACCCAGAGCGCACTGGCCGCGAGTCCCTTCTGCCACTGGCCGAGCACGAAGTAGGCGAGTCCGCCGAGGAGGAACGCCAACACCAGCAACAACACCGGGTCCTTGGCGGTGCTCGGCGAGATCTGATCGGGCGGAGGCGTCAGCGAGTCGGACATTCGTTTCTCCTCTGGTTTCTCCCCGAGTTCCGTAGCACGTTCCGTAGCACGTTCCGTAGCACGTCTTGAAACGTGTTCGATATCGGATTCACGTCACGGCAGATCCGCCGCCGTCCCACTGTGCGCCGCTGGGTGCGCCGCCGTCTGCGCCGAACTGTTCACCGCCGCGCTCGGCAACGTCTCGCGTCCCTCTCGATAGATCCGCCAGCACGCAATGGCAAGCGACAAAGCAGCCGGCCCCACGACGACCCCGAGGAGACCCATCAGCTTCAGCCCGCCCAACATCGAGAGGAAGAGCCACAGGAGCGGCAACTTCATGTCCCGGCCGATGAGATACGGCCGGAGGATGTTGTCGATGAGGCTGACCACGAAAGTCCCCCAGAGCGCGAGTCCGATCGCGGCGCCGTGGTGGCCGTCTAAGTAGAGGCCGATGGCGGTCGGCAGCCAGATGGCGACGGGACCGACGAACGGGACGAGGGCGGCGACGAAGGTGACACAGGCGAGGAGCACCGGAAAAGGCGCGCCGGCCACCGCGAAGCCCACGCCGGCGAGAACGGCCTGCGCCGCCGCGGTCAAGAGCACGCCGCGGAAGACGGCGCTGATGGTGCGGCCGGCGATCTGGATGAGGCGCGTCGAGTAGGCGCGGTCGAGCGGGAGGAACGTCTCGACCTTCTCGATCCAGCCCGGCCCGTGCCGGAGAAAGAAGAAGAACGCCAGGATGGTGATGCCGCCCTGCACGAGCGCGGCGGGCAGACTCCGCGTCGCGCCGCGCAACTTGTCGAGGAACCACTCCTGGAGCCCGAGTGCGCTGTCTTGGAGGACCAACTCGAGCGAGCCGACACTCTCACCTCGCGCGCCGAGGGCGATGCGCGCGGCGGCGCGGAACGGCGACTCGTCGAGCCAGTTCGACAGCCGCGAGAATGTCTCGGGGCTCAGACTTCGTTGCAGCGTCGGCCAGAACTCGCGCAGCTCGGCGAAGAGATTGAACACGACGAGTCCGGCCGGCACGAAGACGACGAGGATCGAGACGGTGGTACTGAAGACTGCGGCTACGGTGGAGTGACCGCGGACGAGCCGCAGGATCTTTCGGTGCAGCGGATAGAACAGGACCGCCAAGGACGCGGCCCAGACGATGGGATGGAAGAACTGCAGGTAGATCGCAGCCAGGACGCCGAAGATGGTGAGCACGACGAGTCCGAAGCCGACCGCAAGAACCCGTCGACGAAACTCGAGCACGCCGTCGACCGGCGGGAGTTCGAGCGGCTCGGTTTCCACGGGCGGCTCCTCTCGCATCGGCGGCCGTGACGATCGTTCCGCGTTCATCCTCGACTCCCTTTCGTCGCGCGACTTCCCTGGCGCGCTCCCTGACGCATCGGCTGACGCATCGGCTGACGCATCGATTGGGGCGGAGCATACCCGGTCACGAAACGCTCCCCGTACCAGGCGAGGAATGCAGCCGACGGCGTCCCTTCGGCTAGATCGGCCGCTCGAACCGCCGCCTCGCGTTCGATCCCGTCATCCAGAACTGCGCGGATCCGACCATGGCGGCGCGAGAGGCGTCGGCGGCGCTGCCGGTGGAGAGCCAAGAGACCCGGCCAGCTCGGCCCGCTCTCCACGAACGACCACCAGACATCGCAGGCCGTCACACGCGCGGCGAACCGCGCGAGCGCGCCCGGCCGCCGCAGAGAGTCCTCGTCGGCCAGCGGCAGCCAGGGGAGCGAGCGCGCAGCCGCCCGGGCGAAGAGACCGGCGCCGCGCCCTCGGGTCGTGCGGGGACCGCAGCTCGGCGAGCGCGCCTTCAGGATGAGTCCACGAATTCCACCGCGGCGAAGATCCTCCAACCGCCGCGCCGAGAACTGCGTCATCAGCTCGGTCCAGTCGCGTCCTGACTGGGTGGCGATCATGCGTGGCGCGGCGCGATCCCCCTCCAAGCGGACCGTCTCGCGCGGCGTTCCCATACCGACTTCGACTTCGGGACAGACCGCAATCCACTCCACCGGTCCGAGCCACGACCGCCGCAGCCACGCCGCGTCGCGGTGGTCGCCGTCATACCGGACAGGGCGACCCAAGAGGCAGGCGCTGATCCCGACGCGCAGCGCTACGCCTGCGCCTCGCGCCGCACGTACTCGAACTCGAACGACAGCCCCTTGATCCCCTTGGACGGCGGCGCGATCCAGTTGGCGATCTTGCCCGGCTCGACCACCGCGTGCATGAGCGAAGCAACGTGCGCTTCGTCCTCGGCCGTCGGCAGGAACTCGGGCAGGCGCCGTTCCCACTCGTCCGGCGTCAGGAAACGTCCGGTTGGATCGATCGGGAGATCGGCGTAGATCCCGATGCGGCGATTGAAGCTCATGACCGGCAGGCGCAACTCGAAGTCGATCCCCGCCGCTTGGATCGCCGCGTTCCACTTGTCCACGCCGCGCTTGCAATCCTCGGCGTAGGCGTCGCGCAAGACGGAGTTCATGGCGTTGCGCATCGGCGCTTCTTCCGCCACCAATTGGCCGTCGCGCGGCTGCGCCACGCTATAAACGGGTTCCAAAGCGACGTGATCTTCGTAGCGCGCCTCGTTCGCGCGGCCCTTCAAGCCCGAAGCGAAGTAGTGCGCGGCGTTGCTGGAGAGTTCACTGCCGAAGAGATCGAGCGAGACGGAGTACCAGCGATTGAGATACCGCTGCACCAGCGGCAGGTCCATCCCCCCGGCGCGACGCACGTCGCCTCCCGGCGTCTCCTTCATCAGCTCGCAGGCGCGCTGCACGACGCGCAGCACGCCGGTCTCGCCGACGAACATGTGGTGCGCCTCCTCGGTCAGCATGAAGCGGCAGGTGCGCGCCAGCGGATCGAAGGACGACTCGGCCAGCGAGAGGAGCTGGTACTTCCCGTCGCGATCGGTGAAGTAGGTGAACATGAAGAACGAGAGCCAATCGGAGATCGGCTCGTTGAAGGCGCCCAGGATCCTCGGCTTGTCGGGATTGCCGCTGCGCCGCTCCAACAGCCCCTCGGCCTCTTCGCGACCGTCGCTGCCGAAATGCGAGTGCAGCAGATAGACCATCGCCCAGAGGTGCCGGCCCTCTTCGACGTTCACCTGGAAGAGATTGCGCAGGTCATAGAGCGACGGCGCGGTCTGGCCGAGCAACCGTTGCTGCTCGACGCTGGCCGGCTCGGTGTCGCCTTGGGTCACGATGAGCCGCTTCAGATGGGTGCGCAGTTCGCCCGGCACCTGCTGCCAGACCGGCTCTCCGTAGTGATCGCCGAATCCGACGGTGCGGTCGGGATCCTGGTCGGCGAGGAAGATCCCCCAGCGATAGTCCGGCATCTTCACGTAGTCGAAGTGCGCCCAGCCGGCGACATCGGCCGAAATCGCGGTCCGCAGGTAGATCTGATCGAGCTGGAACCCCTCGGGCCCCATGTCCATCCACCAGCGCAGAAAGCTCGGTTGCCACTTCTCCAACGCCCGCTGCAGGCGCTTGTCGTCCGAGAGGCCGACGTTGTTGGGGATGGTGTCGTACTGATTGACGTGGCTCACTCTGGGTCTCCCTGCCTCGAGGTCGCGCACCGCCTCGTTTTCACCCAGCGGACGCCGGAACGGGCAGCCGGCCGATCTTACTCCATGTCTCGCGGGTCAAGACCCGCCGCAGAACTGTCGAACTGGAGGAGAAGCCCTTATGCGTCTCCGAGGTGTCGATGCCCCCCTCTGACCTTCCCCATCGAGATGCTCTCGACGAATTCGCGTCGCCCGAACTGCGCCGCGCGGTGCTCATCCTGGCGCGCGCCGCCAAATCGGTGCGCCTCTATCCCGCCGGCAGCGACGTCCGCACCCGGTTCGTCCGCGACCTGATGGCGGCGTTCGAGGAGTTGTTCGAGCAGATCGGACCGATCCGTCTGACCTTCGGCAAGGGACAGGTCCTCGTCGACCAGGAGGTCGTGCTCCAGCATGACGGCCGCGACGAGCCGGTCCCCGGACGTCTCTATTGGGACGGAGTGCGCGAGCTCTGTTTCGTGCCCGGGCTCGATGAAGCGGAGCTGACCGAATTTCTGGAGTTGATCGGAAGTCCGTCGACCGGCAGCGAGCAGGACGACCTGGCGACGCTCCTCTGGGCGCGTCGGTTTCCCCACATCGAGCATGTGGCGCTCGACGCGCTGGTCGGAACCGACCTGACCTTCGATCCGCTCTCGATCCCCGAGGAGTTGGGGTCGCCCTCGTTCGATCAGGTCGATGTGCAGATGCACGAATCGGTCGACCCGCAGGCGGCCGCGGCGGCCGGGCGCGCCTTCCTCGACGATCTCCGCACCACAGTCGAGGACTCGAACCTCGAGGTCTTCCAGGTGAGCTCCGACGAACGCGCGTTTCTGCTGGCCGAGCTACACGGCGCCGAAGGTCCAGCGCAGGCCAGGCTGGAGCTGATCGAACTGGTGCGCGCGATCGTCGCCGCCGAGACCGACGCGACCGGCCTGAGCGAACTAGCGCGCATCCTGGGCAACGGGCTCCGTCGCTTCATCGTGGAGGGAGACCTCGCGGCGGCGCGAGAGGTTGCCGCGCTGCTCCGCGAGAACGCGGAGTCGCGCCCTGACCTCGACGCGCCCACCCGCGCGGCGTTGGCCGCCCCCCTGCGGCTTCCGTTGGAGGACAGGGACATAGACACGCTGGTCGAACTGCTCGAGCAGCCGAGCAGCGCCGCGCTCGCTTACGTCGCTGAACTCATCGCGTCGCTCACGGCGGAGTCGACGCCGACTTGGTGCGAGGTGCTCGGTCGGCTGCAGACACCGACCGCGCGCCGTCGGTTGTTGGAGGCGCTCGCGCCGTACGCCAGCAGCCGCCCTGAACTGTTCGAGCCGTTCCTTCGCGATCGGCGTTGGTACCTGGTGCGCAATGTCGCGCTGCTCCTGGGACGCAGCGGCGAGCCGCGAGCGTTCGAGGCGCTGCAGATGGTGCTCCGCCATCCCGAATCCCGCGTGCGCAAGGAGGCGCTCCGCGCGATCTCGGGAGTCGACGGCGCCGGCGCCGAGGGGATCGTCTTCTCCACACTGCGTGACCCGGACACCTCGCTGCGCCGCTGGGCCGCACACACCTGCGTGGCCTTCGGCGGCCGCGCGACGCCTCACCTGGAGGCTGCGATTCGGGCGCACGAGTTCGCGACCCGGGAGATGGGAGAACGCGCGGCGTTCCTGGAGGCGTACGGACGGGCGGCGCGCGACGCGGCCGTTCCGTTGCTCGAATCGCTGCTCGAACCGCGCGGACTTTTCCGCGCCAAGCCCCCCGAACCGCTCCGCGCCGCGCTCTTCGATGCGCTGGCGGCGGCGGGCGGCGCTCGGGCCGAATCGACCTTGCTCGCGCAGTCGCACGATCGCTCGCCCACCATCCGCAGCGCCGCCCGTTCCGCCCTCGCTCGCCTCGCGCGGGAAACACCGGAGGCCGCCGCATGAGCGATCCGCAGCATCAAATCGACTCCGCCGCCATCCATGAGCGCGCCCGCGAGTGGGTGCGCGCATTCTTGCTCGCCTATCGCACGCTGCGCACGCACGGACGAACGAACGACGTCGGCGCGCAGGCGCTGGACGGTTTCGTGAACGCGTGCAACGCGATCGTGCTAACCGACGGTTCGCTCGACATCCGCGTGGTCGAGGAGTTCCTCTACTTCTCCGACACGCGTCTGCGCCCGCCGAGATCGGATGCGGCCATCGTCGCCGCCGCGACCCGTGAACTCGCGCAACGCGGCATCGGCCGCCTCTCTCTCGGCGCTGTCATCGATCTCAACGCGGCCGCGACACTGCTGGAGACCTTGGCGCAGGACGACGGTCGCTCCAAGGGCGCCCTCGATCGCCTCTCGGAGCGGCTGCAGGCGCGCGGCAACCCGTTCCAACTCGAGGAGCCGAGCGAGATCGCGTCGACTCCTGGAGAGCGAGGGGAGCGCTCGACGATGCTGCAGTTGCCAGTCGGTTTCCGGCTGGTCGGAGTGAAGCCGACGACCCCGGAAAGCGCGTCCGCGGGGTCACCGGGCGGCGGCGCGGGAACGGGCGCGGGCGCAGGTGGGAGTGGAGGCGCCGGTTCGAACGACGAAGAACTCGACGCGGAGGATGCCGTCAAACCGCGCGCCGCGCTGCGGCGCGCTTCACCGAAACGCGCGCGCACCGAACAGGCGCTCTCCACGGCGCTCGCTGTGAGTCAGGTCTATCTCCAGAGCGCGTTCGCGGGAGAACGGATCGAGATGCGCCACGGGAAGCGCGCGGTGCAGTCGCTCGTCGACCGCATCCTCGATGACGACTCCGCCGTGCTCGGGCTCGCCGCCCTGCGCTCGGCCGACAACTACACATTCCACCACGGCGTGAACGTCTGTGTGCTCTCGATCGCGCTCGGCAAGCGTCTCGGGCTGCCGCGCGAGCGGCTGGCGGAGCTGGGCGTCGCCGCGCTCTTCCACGATCTCGGCAAGGCGCATGTGCCGCCCGAGATCCTGCGGAAGAAAGGCGCTTTCACTCCGGAGGAGCGCGCCATCGTCGAGCGGCATCCCCTGACCGGCGCGCGTGAACTGCTCCGCATGATGGGACTCACACCGCTCGCGCACGCCGCGCTGCTCGGTTGCTTCGAGCACCACCTCTGGTTCGACGGCGCCAGCGGCTACCCGCGCGTGTCGAGCGGCCACCGGCCGAGTCTCTTCGGTCGCATCGTCGCGATCGCCGACTGTTTCGACGCCCTCTCGACCAAGCGGGTCTACATGAAGGAGCGCCCGCCGCGCGCCGACGCCCTCGCCTATCTGCTGGGACAGGGCGAGTCGAAGTTCGATCCGCGCCTGCTGCGCCTGTTCGTGAACATGGTCGGTGTCTACCCCATCGGCTCCGAAGTGCAGCTCGCCAGCGGACGCACCGCCATCGTCAAGCGCATCCCCGAGGACGCCTCCCTCTCGTTCCACCCGATCGTCGTGACGCTCCCGCCCGGCCCGATCGGCGAACTCGATCTGTCAGAGCGTGGCGTCGATGGGCGCTACGTCGACGAGATCACCAGCGCGCTGCCGCTGCACACCCTCGATCCGATGGTGCTCGACTTCGTGGCGTGAAGCGCGCTCAGGTCCTCCGCCAGTCGAACTCCGGGCGCGCCGGCTTGCCGTAGAGCGTGAGCGCGCCCTTCTCGCCCGTCGAATTGGGACGGGTGAAGATCCAGTTCTGCCACGCGGAGAGTCGGCCGAAGATGCGCGACTCCATCGTTTCGGGACCGGGGCAGCGAAGGTTGGCTTCCATCGCGGTGAGCGCATCGGGGCTCATGCCGACTCGCTCCTCGATGGCGATGCGGACTTCGTCGTCCCAATCGATCTCATCGGGCGCGAAGGTGACGAGGCCGGCGGCGAGCGCCGCCTCCGCGTCGAACATTTCGTCGTGGCGTCGCGCGGTGGTGGCCAAGGCGGGCTCGCCGTAGAACCGGGCGTCCAAACGGGCGAGACCGCTGGCCATCGGCAGCAGCCCGTCGTTCAGCGGCGAGAGCCCCAGGGCGATCGGCTGGTCCGGTTCGTTCAGCGCATAGCTCCGATCGGCCGCCAGGGTCAGCTCGAAGAGTGAACCGACGAAACAGGACCCGGGCCGGATGAGCGCGAACGACGAGCGCGCCGTGACATCGAGACGCTTGAGCACGCGGCGCATCAGCAGCACCACTTCGCCGAGGAACGCGCTCTCGACCTGGCCGGCGACCAACGCGCGGTCCGAGCGGAGCACCGCTTCGGGATCGCCTTCGGTCTCGATCGTGAGAACGCCGACGTTCTCGTGCTCGAAGCGGAGTCGCAGGAGCACGTCGTCCAACTCGCGGAAGACACGCAGCGACCAGAGCTCGGCCCCGCGCGCATTCATCGCGGCGGTGGCCGCGGCGCTCGGTTCGACGGGAGCGTCGGCGGGATCGGACGGGCCGCGCAGCGTGATCCGCGCGACGCGTGTCGCCGCATCGATCGCACAACTGACGTAGCGATGCTCGATCTTGCCGGGCTTGTAGACGCCGCCCAACGCCGGGAGCGCGACCGGTAGACCTTCGCCGCGGCGCGGCGAAGTGGTCACCGCGCGCTGCACATCTTCGGCCACCTGCTGCGTCCACGAGCTGCGCGGGATCACGCGATCGACGAGATTCCACTCTTCGGCGCGCTTGCCGCGAATCCCCTCCGCGACCGTGGAGAAGACATCCGCGCGATCGCGCCGCACCTTCCGCTTGTCGATCACGCGCGTGAGTCCGCCGGTGCCGGGCAGCACGCCCAGGAGCGGAGTCTCGGGCAACGAGACCGCCGCGCTGCCGTCATCGATCAGGAGAATCCGCTCGCAGGCCAACGCCAATTCGTAGCCGCCGCCGGCGCAGGCGCCGTTCACCGCGGCGATCGTGCGCACGCCGGTCCGCTCCGCCAGGTCTTCCAGATAGAGCCGCGTCTCGTTGGTGAACTTGCAGAAGTTCACTTTGAACGGGTGGGACGAGCCGCCCAGCATCGGGATGTTCGCGCCGGCCGAGAAGACACGGTCCTTCGCGCTCGTCACCACCAATGCTTTCACGTCGGGGTGCTCGAAGCGAATCCGCTGGATTGCGTCGGCCAACTCGATGTCGACCCCCAGGTCGTACGAGTTGAGCTTGAGGATGTACCCCGGACGGAGCCCTTGGTCGTCCTGGACGTCCAGGGCGAGAGTGGCGACCGCGCCGTCGAAACTCAGTTTCCAGTGCCGGTACCGCGCCGGCTCGGTCTCGAAGAAGATCGGATCCATGGCGCGGTAGTGTGCCCGATTCACGGCCGTGATGGCGCGTCGAATTCCCGGGAACGCAAGCGGGCGATCCGCACTCGATGGGACCCGGCCGCACCGACACCAGCCAAGATGGCCACCGCAGGGAAGATAGGAACTCCGAATCGGGGATGCGACGCCGGGCCGGCCGCGAACAGGAGCGCCACGACCCACAGCGACAGGAAGCCGATCCGCGGGTCTTTTCGAATGACTCCGACGATCGCGCCGACAAGAGCCGCGGCCCACACCATTCCCAGGATGACCAGCCAAGGAAGCGTCAGGAACAACGTCCTCCGCCCCTGCACCCCGTCGAGGTAGTGACGCGAGGCCGCGACGACTCCGTCCCGTCGCAGGACGCTCATCGTGTCGCGATTGCCCCGCGTCACGCCCTGGAGTTCGAGGAGGCCGGAGAGGTCGGGAGCGACACCCAGAACAGAGCGCCGCGCATGGAGCCAGAGGTACCGAGGCCACCGCTCCAGGAGGATGGACCGCGCCTGGGAACGAGCGCGGGGTATCCAACTCCAGTCTCCGGGTTCGCTCTGGAGCGTCGCCTCCAACTCAGTACGCACGTCACTCTCGAGTCTTCCGGACTCCGCGGAGAGAAGGGCGGCGGCGTTGTACGCGAGCAAGTTGTAGTCGCCGATCGTGGAGATCGTCAGGTGGCCGGTGACCTCCCAGTTCCGGTACATCCACGGTCCGACGAGCGCTGCGAGTGTCACTCCGACCACGAGTAGGTCGATCGCGCGACGTCTCCGGGAAGCGCGCGCGCCGAAGAGCAGGAAGAGGCAGACGACCGGAACGAGCGCGACTCCGATCGGTCGGCAGAGGATGGCAGCAGCCAGGAGCGCGGCGGCGAGCGCCAACCATGACGTTCGCGGGCGCTCACCGAACGGCCGGCGGATCCCGTCGACGGCGCGGAGCGTCGCATAGACGAAGGCGGTGACGAGAAACGTGAACAGCACTTCCGGCATGACGAACGCGGTAGCAACCGCGCCCGACATCCCGACGCCGTAGCAGGCGCAGGCGAGCAAGGCGAATCGACCGGCGACCATCCGCCGCGCGATTCCGTAGACGAGCAATGCGGTGCAGAGATCCAGCGCGACTTGGGCGAGCCAGATCCACTTCACATCTCGACCGACGGACAGGACCGCGCCGAGGAAGACGGAATAGACGGGGGTCCGCCCGACCGCCGGCGTCCGTGGCGGCGCGAGATCTGCGCTGTATCCGTTCCCGTTCGACAGATTCTCGGCGATGCTCGAATACCCTGCGCTGTCGTTGCGCTGCGCTCTCTCCGGATGCTCGAGGAGCCCGAACCCGACGGCGATGCGCAGCCAGCAACTGACGCCGAGAATCAGGAGCAGCCAGGCTCCACGACCGTTTGCGCTCGACGCCATGCCCCTCACTCTAGATTTCACCCGGCTGGACGGTCCCCTTCGATCGCGACTGCGGGTAGACTACGCCCCATGACCATCCATCCTCGCGATTTGCCGGTCCCGTTCGATCCCGACGCTCCCGCCGTGGGCGATGGCGTCTACGGACTCCCTCACACCCCAGAAGAGGCCGCGGTCGTGCTCGTTCCCGTTCCGTGGGAAGCGACCGTTTCCTACGGCGCGGGGACGGCGAACGGGCCGGCGGCGATCCTCGCGGCGAGTCGTCAGGTCGATCTCTTTGATCGTGAGACGGGCCGGCCGTACGAGCGGGGCATCGCCATGCTGGAGATCCCCGAGGAGGTTCGCGGCTGGAGCGACGCTGCGCGCGACGCCGCTACGGCGGTGATCGAGGTGGGCGGACTCGACGTCGTGTCGTCGGGCGACCCCAAGGTCGCCCGACTCCGCAGCGACCTCGAGCATCGCGTTTCCAAAGTCGACGCCCTCGGCGTCCGCATGAATGACTGGGTCGAATCGACCGTCGAACATTGGCTCGACCAGGGACGTCTGGTCGGCGTCGTCGGCGGTGACCACGCGGTTCCGTTCGGCGCCATCCGCGCGCACGCGCGCCGCCACCCAGGCCTCGGCATCTTGCACCTCGATGCGCATTGCGATCTGCGCGATGCCTACGAGGGATTCCGCTGGTCGCACGCGTCGATCTTCCACAACGTGTGCGAGCAGATCGACGGCGTGGGCAAGCTCGTGCAGGTTGCGATCCGCGACTACGGATCGCGCGAAGACGCCTATGTCAACGCTTCGAAGGGGCGCATCGAGGTGTTCTTCGATGCGGACATCAAACGTCGGCAGCAAGACGGCGAGACCTGGACGGCGCTGGTGAAGGAGATCGTCGCGCGGCTGCCGCGCGACGTCTATCTCTCCTTCGACATCGACGGTCTCGATCCGGTGCTCTGTCCGCATACGGGCACGCCGGTGCCCGGGGGATTGTCGTTCGCGGAAACCGTCTCGCTCGTTCGACACGTGGCGGAGTCGGGCCGCCGGATCGTCGGGTTCGATCTATGCGAAGTTGCGCCCGATCCCGCCGGCGTCTCGGAATGGGATGCGAATGTTGCGGCGCGGCTGCTGTACAAGATGATCGGATTCGCACTGCGGTCGATTTAGCCGGGCCACGTCCAATTCCGGATCTCCGGCTGGTCCTCGCCGTACTCCCTGATGTAGCGGCTGTGCTCGGCCAGCTTCTCTTCGCATTTCCTCGCGACTCTCTCCCCCTGTGCTCCGAGCGTCCCGACTCGGCGGATCGCGTTCATCGCCAGGTGATACCGGTCAATCTGATTGAGGACGACCATGTCGAACGGGGTTGTCGTCGTGCCCTTTTCCTTGAAACCGTGGACGTGGAGATTGGCGTGGTTGCGGCGCCGGTAGGTGAGCCGGTGGATCAGCCACGGATAACCGTGGTACGCGAAGATGATCGGCCGGTCGGCGGTGAAGAGATCATCGAACGCGCCGTCGGAAAGGCCGTGGTCGTGCAGATCCTGCGGCGGGAGACGCATCAGATCGATGACGTTGACGACGCGGATGCGCAGCTCCGGCAGCTCCCGCCGGAGCAGATCCACCGCCGCCAGCGTCTCCAGCGTCGGCACGTCGCCGGCGCAGGCCATGACGACATCGGGTTCGCCGCCGCCGTCGCTGCTCGCCCACTTCCAGATGCCGATGCCGGCTTGGCGGTGCTTCACCGCGGTGTCCATCGGCAGGTACTGTAGCGCCGGCTGTTTCCCGGCGACGACGATGTTGATGTAATCCTTGCTCCGCAAGCAGTGATCCATGACGGAGACCAGCGTGTTCGCGTCCGGCGGAAGATAGACGCGGACGACTTCCGGGCTCTTGTTCACGGCGAGGTCGATGAAACCTGGATCCTGGTGACTGAATCCGTTGTGATCCTGCCTCCAGACGTGCGAGGAGAGCAGGTAGTTGAACGAGGCGATCGGTTCTCGCCACGGGATTTCGCGAGATCGGTCGAGCCACTTGGCGTGTTGATTGAACATCGAATCGACGACATGGACGAACGCTTCATACGTGGCGAACACCCCGTGGCGTCCGGTCAGCAGATACCCTTCCATCCACCCTTGGCAGGTGTGCTCACTCAAGATCTCCATCGCGCGGCCGCCCGGGGCCAGGTGATCGTCGCCCGGCCGCACCTCCGCGTTCCAGGCGCGATCCGTCACCTCGAGCACCGCGCCCAGGCGATTCGAGGTCAATTCGTCGGGTGAGAAGACGCGGAAGTTGCGCGTGGACGCACTGAGCTCCATGGCGCCGCGCAAGAAGCTCCCGAGCGCCGCCGTGCTCTCGTGCATCACGACACCGGGCTTTGGCACGTCAACGGCGCTGGCGTGGACTTCCGGCAACTCGAGCGCCTGCCACAGACGTCCGCCGTTGGCGTACGGGCTCGCGCCCATGCGGCGATCCCCCGCCGGCGCCAGCTCGGTGACCAGCGGCCTCGGTGCGCCGCGTTCGTCGAACAGTTCTTCCGGGCGATAGCTCTGCATCCAGGCCTCGAGCAGCTTCAGATGCTCGGGGTCCTTCTTCACGTTCGCCAACGGCACCTGGTGAGAACGCCACGTTCCTTCGACCTGACGCCCGTCAACGACGTGCGGTCCGGTCCAGCCCTTCGGCGTGATCAACACGATGACCGGCCAGCACGGGCGCTCGGTCGAGCCGCCGCCGCGCGCGCGTCGCTGAATCGACGCGATCTCATCGAAGACGACATCGAACGTCCGGCGCATCAGCGCGTGCATCGAGGCGGGATCGTCCCCCTCCACGAAGTACGGACGGTGCCCGTATCCCTCGAGCAAACGGGTGAGTTCGCTCCGCGGGATCCTGCTGAGCACCGTCGGATTCGCGATCTTGTAGCCGTTCAGATGGAGGATCGGGAGCACCGCGCCGTCCTTGACGGGATCGAGGAACTTGTTCGAGTGCCACGCGGTCGCCAGCGGCCCCGTCTCCGCTTCACCGTCGCCGATCACGCAGGCGGCGACGAGATCCGGGTGGTCGAAGACGGCGCCGTAGGCATGCGCGAGGCAATAGCCGAGTTCGCCCCCCTCGTTGATCGAACCGGGCGTCTCGACCGCGGCGTGGCTCGGAATTCCACCGGGAAACGAGAACTGTTTGAACAGTCGCTGCAGCCCGGCGGCGTCGCGCGTGATCTCCGGATACAGCTCCGAGTAGCTCCCTTCCAGATAGGTGCACGCCACCACCGCCGGTCCGCCATGCCCGGGTCCGCAGACGAACAGCATGTCCAGCTCGCGCGCGCGGACGATGCGATTGAGATGCGTGTAGACGAAGTTCAACCCCGGCGTGGTGCCCCAGTGGCCGAGCAGCCGCGCTTTCACATGTTCGGGGAGGAGCGGCTCGCGCAGGAGCGGGTTGTCCACCAGGTAGATCTGCCCGACCGAGAGGTAGTTCGCCGCTCGCCAGTGCGCGTCGAGCGCCGCGAGATCCGCGAGATCGCCGGAGTGACCGAGATCCCCGCTCATCGCGTCGCCTCGTCGCGCCCGCTCCACTCGAGCACCCGCGCGGTCTCGCGCGCGATCATCCAATCCTCCCGCACCGGGAGGACCTGCACCGGGACGCGGGATCGATCCGAAGAGATCGTCGCTTCCGCCGCGACCGCGCCCTCGTTGAGCAGCGGATCGAGGACGAGCCCCGTCCACTCGAGTCCCGCGCAGATGCGAGCGCGGATCTCGGGCGCGTGCTCCCCGATCCCGCCGCCGAAGAGGACCGGGCAGGGACCGCCCAACACGCCCATGTACGCGACGAGATACTTCCGCGCGCGGTAGCAGAAGAGATCGAGCGCGAGTTCGGCGTCCGCGTCACCTGCGTGCGCCGCGGCCAGGACCTCGCGCGTGTCGGACGACCGACCCGTCAGGCCGAGCAGACCGGAGTCGCGTTCGAGCAGGCGGACGACGGCGCTCGCGTCGATCCTCTCGGTTCCCGCGAGATAGCTGACGATCGCTGGGTCGAGATCTCCCGAGCGTGTCCCCATGACCAGTCCCTCCAACGGTGTGAAACCCATCGATGTGTCGACCGAACGACCGCGTTCGACGGCGGTGATCGAACAGCCGTTGCCGAGTTGCAGTGAGACCGCGGTGACTTCGCTCGGCGCGACGCCACGCAGGGTCGCGTGACGCTCGACGAGATACTGATGCGCGATGCCGTGGAAACCGTACCGGCGAATCTGATGTCGCGCCGCGAGATCCTTCGGGATCGCGTAGGTGAAGGCGCGCGGCGGGAGCTGCGCATGAAAGCTGGTGTCGAAGACCGCCGCCATCGGCATCGCGTCGCCCCAGACGACTCGGCAGGCGCCG